>CANQXG010000001.1 GCA_947627735.1 uncultured Oscillospiraceae bacterium
GGCCGGTTGGTGTGGCCCGCCTGGCAGAACCGGCAGCCCCGGATGCAGCCCCGGAACACCTCCAGGCTCACCCGGTCGTGGACCACCTCCGTGGAGGGCACGATGGGCCGGGTGGGGAAATAGGCGGCGTCGAAGTCCTCCACGATGCGCTTGCACACCTTCGCCGGCGCGCCGTCCTTCGGCGTGATGGATGCCACGGTGCCGTCGGCGTTGTAGGCCACGTCATAGAGGCTGGGCACATACACCCCCTCTATCCCCGCCGCCCGGCGCAGGAAGGCCTCCTTCGTCCAGCCCTCCCGTTTGGCCTGGCGGTAAAGCTCGATGACCTCCCGGTCCACGTCCTCGCCCTCGCCCAAAAAGCACAGGTCGATGAAATCCGCCATAGGTTCGATGTTGCAGATGCACCCGCCCCCGGCCATGACCATGTGCTCCAGGCCGGGCCGATCCTTGGCGCGCAGGGGGATGCCACCCATGGCCAGCATGTCCAGCACCGTGGTGTAGGCCATCTCGTAGCCCAGGGAGAAGGCGATGATGTCGAACTTGTCCAGGTTGTCGCCGCTCTCCAGCGCCCACAGGGGGATGTGCTCCCGGCCCATGGCCTGGGCCATGTCCCCCCAGGGGGCGAACACCCGCTCACACCACACCCCGGGCATGTCGTTGATGATCCCGTACAGGATCTTCACGCCCAGGTTGGACATGCCGATCTCATAGGTGTCCGGGAAGCAAAAGGCGAAGCGCACGTCCACGTCCCGGACGTCCTTCACCACCTGATTGTACTCTCCGCCCACGTATCGGGCGGGACGCTGTACCTGCCGGAGCAGGGCGTCGATCTTCTCGTTCATTTCCATGGCGGCATTGTACCACGTCCCGGCCCGCCGCGCAAGCGCTCATCAGCGCAGATCGGGAAAATTGGCAAGCAGCCCCATCCATATCCCCGCCGCTGCCGCCGCGGCGGAGCGGATGTATATCCCCGTGGCCAGCACGCCTAGGGCGCATGCCGTGCCCAGGATACGCAGCACCGCGTCCGCCGCGCGGCTGCTCATCACCGTTTCCAGGGCGTACTGGGCCAGCCGCCCGCCGTCCATGGGCAGCGCCGGCAGGAGGTTAAAAAGCGCCGCCAGCAGGGCGATGGCGCCGGTGTAGATCAAAAAGGGCACGTCCGTGACGAAGCACAGCGCCGCGAACAGCAGCCCCGCCACCGGCCCCGCCGCCACGATGCCCATCTCCTCCCGGGCCGACAGGGCGCCGCTGTAGTCGATCACCGGTCCCGCCGCCGTCAGGTGCACCCCCCGCACATGGGCATCCGCCAGGAACATGGCCGCCAGATGGCCCAGCTCATGGGCCAGCGCCGCCGCCCCCATGGCCGCCAGCGCGCCCGCCCCGCCCAGGAAGTATACCGCCGCCGCCAGCAGCACGAACCCCGGGCTGACGCTCAGGGCCAGTCCAGCCATGCCGCCGCCCCCTCCGGCAGGGCCAGGGTGTCCCTGCTCACCGCCTGCTGCAGCCATGCCGCCGCTTCCTCCCCCGCCTGGGGCAGGAATATCCGCGCCGCCACCAGCGCCAGAAACAGCGCCGCCGCGGCCAGCGCCCTCCGATCGGTCATGTCATCCCCTCCCGGTACAAGCTATGCCCGGCGCGGAATTTTATGCTTGCAATCTTCCAGGGAGGGTGCTATAATCTTTAAGCCGTGCAGGTGTAGTTCAATGGCAGAACATCAGCTTCCCAAGCTGAATACGAGGGTTCGATTCCCTTCACCTGCTCCACAACGTCGAAAGTTTCCCGAAGATGTCGAAGTCCCGCAAGCGGGTCTTCTCCATCGGTCGGAAAACTTTCTCCTCTTCCCCAAAAGGCAAGCGTGCCTTTTGGGGGGCCAAAATGTCAAGGCCAAAAAACTTCCCCCTCTTCCCCACGCGACAGGCGTGCCGCGTGGGGACCCCAAGCGGGGGAATAAGGTATCGGGGTGTAGCGCAGTTGGTAGCGCGCTTGGTTCGGGACCAAGAGGCCGGGTGTTCAAGTCACCTCACTCCGACCACAATGGGAAAAGACCTCTGAAAACCTCAGAGGTCTTCTTCTTTTTCAACTGGATCATGATATAATTATGACAGAGGACTGCACGGTAGATCGGCGTTTGTGGGAGAGAACATCATGTTATTCCATGTTTTTGACTCTCAGGAAAAGCGAAAAGAATACGGCGGCTCTGCGTTTATAGAAATACAGTTCTGCAGGCTTCCCGCCGGAGCTTCGCTCAAAGATATCGTTGCGATAGACGCAATACATCATTGGCAGAACGACTCCCTGTATGCAGATGACGATGATACATTTTACCGGGAGTACAGCCGGATCTTCGACTGTGGGACCTATAACGACCTGAAAAGCGGCGTAGTCGATATATGCGGCATCAATTATTATGCGCCGGAATCGATCGACCCCATCATTGGAAAGATCCGCAACGAGAAACCTCTGGAGTATGAAGTCCTGGCCAACTGGCTGTATGACGCCAAAGAATATAACGGGTTCTACATTTTGGGGATTTGAGCAATTCCCGTACAGCCGCTTCACGAAGGGAGCCGTGGAAGCCGCCAAAGCTACCGGCGTCTGGCTATGGGACAGGGACAAACTGGCCCAGATGATCCAGACCGGGAAGCAACAATCGAACACTTGAAAAGACAGGGCGCGGGTATCAAAACTTTTCTTTGATCTCGCGCCCCTCCTTTCGGTCCTTGAACGCCTGAATCACGGCGGCGAAGTAGTCGTGCGCCCTCTGGCGTTCTATCTCGTACTCTCTCGATCTCCTCTTTGGTCTTTGGCCGTTCAAACACAGCCCTATCACGCTCTATTCGATGTCGATGACCACAAATTCCGAGATGCACCCGGTCTTGAAGGGGATGGCCCAGCCGGACACGCCGGAGGTGACGAGAAAGTCCGTGCTGCCCCGGCGCTGGACGCCGTAAACGCTGTCGTTGATACCCAAGGCCAGGCCGATCTGCCCCGCCGGGAAGATGTGCCCGCCGTGGGTGTGGCCGCTGATGACCAGGTCGGCCCCGGCAGCGGCCTCGGCATCATAGTCGTTGGGCTGGTGATCCAGCATGACGATATATCTGGACGGGTCGAGCACCGCCGTCAAATCCGCGGCGTCCTCCCGGCCGAAACGGGACCGGTCCTTCCGCCCTACGATGGTGAAGCTGTCCCCCAGCGGCGCCGCCTCGTCCTCCAGCACGGTGACGCCGTTTTCCGCCAGCGCCTGCCGCAGCTCCGCCGACGAAAAGTTGCGGTAATCAAAATACCCGTCGTCGTGGTTGCCGTAGACAAAGTACACGCCGTAGGTCGTGTCCAGCTCTCCCAGGGCTTCACAGGCCCGGAGCATATCCGCCCGGTCGGTGTCGTCATCCACGAAGTCTCCCACGATCACCACCGCGTCCGGCGACTTCTCCTGCACCCGGTCCATCAGTGCGGCGAACCCCTCGCCGTCCAATGTAATGCCCAAATGGCTGTCCGACAGCGCCGCGATGCGGATGCTCTCCCCACCCAGGTCCTTGTCCGTGGTGAAGGTCCGGTCCGTTTCATATACATGGTGTGCGAAAAACCAGCCCGCCCCCAGGTACAGCACTGTGAGCGCCAGCGCCGCCGTCCCGGCCCAATAGTGCCGGACGGGCTTCTTCAGATGGGGCTTTACGAGCAGCCACACGCCGTCGCAGACAAGCCACGCCAGCAGCAGATGGAGGAACACCACGGCCATGGCGGTGAGGTTGAACGCCAGTCCAAACAGGCCCACCAGCCCCATGGGGATCAGCGCCAGCAGCCAGGAGAGAAGTTTGTGCCGCTGTGCCAACGCCCGCAGGAAGCCGAACCGATGGGTGCGGACGACGATATACGCGCTCCCGCCGATAACCATCGCGGCGGCCAGCACAGGCATCATTCTCCAGAGCATGACATTCCTCCTTCTATGATCTGTGAGTTTATTCTACCCCATGCCTACCTGCGGGAGAAGTCTCCTTTGGTTCACGGGTCCACACCAAAAGTTATAACCGCGGCGGGGGCACGCCCTGCCGCTATGATCGTTTGTATACAGTTTTCCGCCTGCCAAACGGGAAGTTAAAGCGCTGCCACCAGGCAGATGATGCCGGCGAAGATCAGCAAAACGCCCACGGCCCGATTCACGGTCAAAGCCAGTTCCGAGGGTTCGGCATTTTTGAAATGCCAGCCATATCCCAGCATCCACGCCTTCCGGGGCGAGATGGCCGGGAACGTGCCCAATGCCAGCAGAAGGACTGCCAGCACGGGACTGGGGCCGGAACGCTCCTGCCCGGCCGACTCCAGAGATAACACATCCCACAGCACATCTCCCGGCACATAGCCCGCAGCCTCCGGGTCATAGTCGTCGCTCCATCCGCCGTGGCCAAAGCTTCCGTCCTTCGTCCAATAGTACCTGGAACCGTCCGGGTACGTGATATCCAGATCAACGGAGCTTCCGCCACTGCCGGAAACCTCAAACCGGTAGACGACCCCGTCGCAGGTGATCGTTCCCTGTTCCTGATCCACGGTGTATGTCTTTCCGTTATAAGCGACGTCATAATGATCCGGGTCTTCTTTGTTTTGGCAGCCACATAGGGCGAGCGCAGACAATAAAACCGCGATCCAAAAACAAAAGCGTTTCATCAAGATCTTTTCCCCTCAAATCCCGATCGGCCCTTTTCTTTCCTGTCACGAGTATAACATGTAAATTCCCCGGCTTCAAGCCGGGGAATTTACATCAGGCGCAGATCGCGGGCACAGGCCGCCGACCGGGATATGCCTTTTACGCCTTCGCCTCTCTATATCTCCTGTGCCGCCCGGTCCAGCGCCGCGGCGATGGCGTCGTCCATGTCGTAGTATCGATACTCCCCCAGCCGTCCGCCGAAGATCACCTCCGGCCGTTCCGCCGCCAGGGTCAGGTATTTCCCGTACAGCGCCATGTTCTTCTCATTCCGCACAGGCCGGCACATCATCCGCCCCGGCAGCCACTCCTGGGGGTATTCAAAGGCTACGACCGTTTTCTTGCTCTTTTCATCCAAGAAGTGCTTGTATTCGACCACGCGGGTGCAGCCTGTGTGCTCCTCGTCGTCCTCCTTCGGGGCGGCAACGGCCCCCTCCTGATAATACTCCTGTTCCAGCTCCTCCAGCTCTATTTTTAGGCCGTCATATTCCAGATGCCCCTCGCTGTACTCGAAGAATCCGTCTATGGCGCCGGTGTACAGCACCCTGTCCGCGATATCCGGGAACGCCGACCTCAGCATCTGCCAGCTCACGCCCGTCACCGCCGGGACGCCTTTCAGCAGCCCCTCCACGAGGCCGTTATATCCGCCCTTGGGGATGCCCTGGTGGGCCTCTCCATAGCCTCCGTCATAGGGAACGAAGGAAACGAATCGGTTAACATAATTCCACACCTCTTCGCTGTCCGTGTGGAAGATGTGCGCCCCATACTTGTGGACGGTGACGCCGTCCATGTCCTCGCAGGCCACATTGCCGCCCAGCTGGGGGCGTTCGTCTATCACCAGGCACTTTTTGCCCCGGTCCGCCATCTCCCGGGCGAAGGTGCAGCCGTAGAGGCCGCTGCCCACGATGAGGTAATCGTAATGCCCGCTGAGGCTGGCCCAGATGGCCTTGGCCCGGTCCAGGGTGATGGTCTTGTCCAGGTATTGCTGATAAAGGCCGCAGAGGATGGCCGTGTCCCCGCAGGCGATCTGCTCCCCATGCTCCAGCCACAGCACCTTCGTACACAGCTCCTCTACCTGGCCCAGAGAGTGGGACACCAGGATGGTCGCCGCGCCGCCGGCGATGATCTCCTTCATCTTCGCTTCGCTCTTTTTTCGGAACGCGCCGTCGCCTACGGAGAGCACCTCGTCCAATATGAGGATGTCCGGCTGGACCATGCTGGCGATGGCGAAGGCCAGGCGGCTCTTCATACCAGAGGACAGCTGCTTGAAGGGCCGGTCCTGGAAGTCCTGCAGCTCCGCAAAAGCAATGATCTCGTCATATGTTTCGTCCATGAACTTCCGGGTATACCCCAGCATGGCCCCGCGAAGATACGCGTTTTCTTTTACGGTAAGTTCCCCGTCAAAGCCGGAAGCCAGCTCCAGCAGCGCCGCCACGTTCCCCTGGCGCGTCACCCAGCCCTCGGTGGGTTCCATGATCCCGGCCACGGCCTTCAAAAGCGTGGACTTGCCCGCGCCGTTGGAGCCGATGATGCCCAGCATCTCGCCTTTTTCCAGGGTGAAGCTCACGCGCCGGTCCGCCCAGAACTCGTTGACGTGGTAGTTGCGGGTGAGCTTGCGCATGACATATTCTTTTAAGCCGATCTCTTTGAAATCCCCGGTCAGGTACCGGATGGAAACATTGTTCACTTCCAATATGCTCATACGCCGGCCTCACACATAGTACAGGAATTTTGTGTTGTACTTCTTATACATGAAGCATCCGGCGCCCAGCGCGATGACCACGTCCGCCGCCATGAGCAGGTGGAACCATATGGTCGGTACCGTGGCCTCGATGACGATCTTGCGGAAGTACCGGATGAACAGATACATCGGGTTGAGCAAAAACGCGCACTGCACATTATAGCTGTACCGGTCGATGGTGTAGAAGATGGCGGACAGGTACATCAGCAGCATGGTGAACACATCGTATAAATACTGGATATCCCGGAAGAAAACGAACAGCGCCGAGAGGATCATGCCGACGCCGATGTTGAAAAGAATGAGGCAGCAGATAGGATACAGAAGGCACAGGAACCTCCATGTGAACGGCAGGCCGTCAAAGGCCACGAAGATGAAGAACACCACCAGGATCAGGCAGAAGTTGATGAGCGCCTGAATGTTACGGGAAAGCAGGAAGAGGTACTTCGGCACATTGACCTTGGTGAAGATCCCCGCGTTGCCCATGATGGTGCTCATGCCGCCCTTGGTAGCGTCGGAGAAAAAGCTGAACACCAGGTTGCCGCAAAAGATGTAGATCATGTAGTGGGGCGTATTGCGGCCAAAGAACTTGGTGAACACCAATGTCATGACCGCCAGCTGCAGCAGGGGCGACAGGATGCTCCAGGCCATGCCCAGCACGGTCCGTTTATATTTCTTTTTGAAGTCCCGCTTCACCAGCTCCTCGAACAGGAAGCGGTGCTGGATCAATTTTTTGAACATAGATCTTCTCCTGAAGGAACCCTACCGCGCCAGAATGACCTTCACCGCGTCCAGCAGCGTCATTCCCCCGCCAAGTTTCACCGTCCGGCAGCCGGCGGCCTCGCCGGCCTGAATGTCGCTGTCCGAATCTCCCACCATCCAGCTCTCTGCCAGATCAATGTTGTACTTCTCCGCCGCCTGGAGCAGCAGTCCTGGCTTTGGTTTCCGGCAGTCACAGTCGATCTTGTACTCCGGCCTTTCTCCTGCAAAGCCCCTGTCCGGGTGATGGGGGCAGACGAAGATGTCGTCCACATAGGCCCCCTCCCGGCCCAAAAGCGTCTCCAGCTTTCGGTGTATATCGTCCAGCTCATCCCAGGTGACCTCCCCCCGGGCGATGACCGGCTGATTGGTCACGACGATGGCCAGATAACCGCTGCGGTCGATCATCTGGATCGCCTCCGCCGCGCCGGGCAGCAGCTCCATCTCGCCGATATCCCGCAGAAAACCCACGTATTTGTTGATGGTCCCGTCCCGGTCCAGAAAGACGGCCCGCTGCTTTTCCCGGAGGTTTTTCCTCTGCACCAGTCCGCTCCGGATATCCCGCTCCACCGCCGCGATCCGCTCCGGCGTGCCCATGTCCTTCACATACTCCGGCGACCGGTAGGCGTATACCTCGCCCGTGGGGATGAGGGGCCGGATGAGTTCCCGGTCCAGGTCGGTCTTTCGCGGCGTTTGCAGCTTTTCCAGCAGCCGGGGCGACAGTACGTGCAGCCCCGCGTTGACGCAGTTTTTATACCAGGTCCGCTCATCTTCCTTCGTGAGCCAGCCCCGCACGCGCCCATTGTTATCCGCGATGACGAGGCCGCTGTCATAGGGATGGTCGTTGGGATGGACCAGCAGCGTCACCATCGCCTCATGCGCCTTATGGAAGGCCATGAGCCGGGCAAAATCCACGCCGAAGATAAGGTCCCCGTTGAGCAGCAGGAAATCGTCCCGGAGCCGGGCCTTGAGGTGATACAGCGCTCCGGCGGTACCCAGGGGCGTTTCCTCCCTGAAGTATTCGATATGGACGCCGAAGTCCCGTCCATCCCCGAAATAGTTCACGATCTGCTCCCCCAGATGCCCCACCACCAGGATGATGTCGGTGATGTCCTGCCGCCGAAGGCACTCGATCTCATGGAGCAGCACCGGTTTTCCGGCCACCGGCAGCAGCGGCTTCGGTATCTGGCTGTTGACGGAGGCCACCCGGGTGCCTTTGCCCCCGGCCATGATGACGGCTGTCATTCACTCACCCCAAAACTCATTTTCCAGCGCCGCGCAAAGGATATGGTACAGCGTGGAGTGGATATCCTGGACATCCTCGGTGTTGTCCGCCGGGGCACGCAGAAGAAGATCGAAGCACTCCTTCATCTTCCCGCCGTCCCTGCCGGTCAGGGCCACGGTCTTCATGCCCATGGCCCGGGCCGCCTCAGCGGCGTACAGGATGTTCCGGGAGTTGCCCGACGTGCTGATGCCCAGCAGCACGTCCCCCGGCCTGCCGTAGCCGATGACCTGCTGGGCGTAGATATAGTCCGCCCCCACGTCGTTGGACTGGGCCGTGACAAGGGCCGTGTGTGCGCTAAGGTTTATTGCTGGAAGGGAACCTTCCAGCATCTCAGCTAGCTGAGATGACCCGTTCTCCTTCAGTCTTTGACCGGTCTTGGCATCCAGGGGCCGACGGATGCGAAAGGCCTTCATGAGTTCCCCCACGATGTGGTCCGCGTCGGCGCTGCTGCCGCCGTTGCCGCACACGAGCAGCTTCCCGCCGCTCCGGTAGGATGCCGTCAGCAGCTCCACCGTTTCGCACAGTTCCGGTCCCAAGGCCTCTACGAAGGCGTGCTTGTCCCGATATTTTTGAAATATGTACTCCGTGCTCTGCTTCATAGGCTCGTTCTCTCTTCCTTCGGAACATATGTTTCCGGTCGATAATACAGCACCTTGGCCCCGCCGTTCTCGAACCGGAACGGGATCTCCAGCAAATTGGACAGCGCCTGCCGGACCTCCGGCTGCTTGTCCTTAGGCACATGCAGCAGCAGAAATCCTCCGCCGCCGGCGCCCAGCAGCTTCCCGCCCAGCGCGCCGGCCTCCATGGCCCGGCTGTAATACTCATCGATGACCGGATTGGACACCTTGCCGTTGATCTCCCGCTTCAGTTTCCATTCCACGTCCAGCAGCCGGCCGAAGTCGTCCACCCGGCCCTGCACCAGCGCCATCTCCGCCTCGTCCACCAAGTCCTTCATCCGCAGCAGCTGCTGGTTTTTGATCTTAAGATTCTTCTCCTGCTCCTCCTGGATGGTGAAGGAGTACCGGGAGATGCCCGTAAAGAACAGCATCAGGTCATCTTCCAGCGTGGTCTTGTTCTTGTCGCTCACCACCACCGGCTGCACCTCATACCCGGCGGAGCTGAACACGATCTTGTTAAGTCCGCCAAAGGCCGCCGCGATCTGGTCCTGAACACCGCCCTTTTCGTTGCACAGCACCCGCTCCAGATAGATGGCCTCGTCCGCAAGACGCTTTTTGTCCGCGTATTTCCCTTTCAAAGAATGGAAGGCCAGAAGCATCGCCACCGCGAAAGAGCTGCTCGTACCAAGGCCCGTCCGGGCAGGCAGATCGGCATCGTACACGATGGACAGCTCGTGCATGTCCAGATACTTCATCGCCTCCCGCACCGCCGGATGCTCGATCTCGCTCACATGTTTCACCCGCTCGATCTGGGAATAGGCGATGCTGTTGCTATACTCGAAAAACGGAGGGAGATGCCGCACAGTCAGATAGCAATATTTGTCTATGCTGGTGGACAGGACCTGCCCGCCGTATTTCTCATAAAACCCCGGAAAATCCGTGCCGCCGCCAAAAAAGGAGATGCGAAACGGCGCTTGGGTGATAATCATATCTTTTCCTCTCTATCTCTTCTGTTCGATGGCCTCACCGGGTCAGGAACTGCTCCCCCCGCCGCACGCGCTCACGCCAATAGTCCAACAGATCGTGCATGGTCTTCTCATAGGGGATCTCCGGCTCCCAGCCGGAGTGTGCCTTGAACTTCCGGCAGTCCGGCACCTGCAGGTCCGCGTCGATGGGCCGCAGCCGCTCCGGGTCCACCTCCACCCGGATGATGTCCTTCTTCGGGGAGAAGGACAGAAGGGTGTTGAGGGTATCTCCCACTGTGCAGGTATAGCTGCCGCCGATGTTGTAATACTCCCCGGGGATGGGGTCCACCGTCACCAGCATGTAATAGGCCCGCACCGCGTCCCGCACGTCGGCGTAGGTCCGCAGGCTCTTCAGGTTGCCCACCTTCACCACCGGCTCTATCATCCCCTCCTCGATCATGGCGATCTGCTTGGCGAAGGTGCTCTCGTGAAACACATCCCCCCGCCGGGGGCCGGTGTGGGTGAACATGCGGGTGGTCATCACCTTCATGCCGTAGGCCTCGGCGTAATACCGGCCCAGCAGGTCCGTCCCCACCTTGGAGATGGCATAGGGGCTGGCCGGATGGAAGGGGCACTCCTCATGGATGCCCGTGGCCGGTTTCTTCTCCGGGGGGATCTTGCCGAACACCTCCGAGGAGGCGCACACGTGGATGACCGGGTCCAGCCCCGCTATCCGCACCGCCTCCAGCAGGCGGCTGGTGCCCAGGATATTGGTGCCCAAGGTGTCGATGGGCGAATCGAAGCTGGTCTGCGGATAGCTCTGGGCCGCCAGATGGAAGATATAGTCCGGCCTGACCTTCTCCACGATCTTCACCAGGGACACGGCGTCGTTCAGGTCCGCGTACTCGAAAAACACCCGGTCTTTCCTGTTCGCCCGGTCCAGCAGATGGGACACGTTGTCCAAAGGGCTACGCCACCGGCAGGCGCCGTACACGTCCCAGTCCGTATTTTCCAGCAGAAAGTCCGCCAGATGGGACCCCACCATCCCGGTGACGCCCGTTATCAATGCTCTTGTTGTCATATCCAGTCAACCTCTCTTTCAGTCGGCAGCGGGATGCGCCCGATACCACGCCATGGTTTTCCGTATCCCTTCCTCCAGGGATGTCTTTGCCTCGAAACCCAGTTCTCTGCGGGCCTTTTCCACAGACAAGACCTTATAGGGGATCATCGTGGGCATGTCCGCGTTGTAGACGATCCTAGCGTCCTCGTAATCCGCACATTTCAGGATGATCTTCAGCGCGTCGTTGATCGTCACGTTCCGTCCGGTGGCCAGATTGTATACGTTGTACCCGCCCGCCTTTTTCAGCGCCAGCACGATGCCCTCCGCCAGGTCCTCAATATAGATAAAATCCTTGTAGTCCTTCCCGTCGCCCCATACCTCAAAGGGGTCCATGCGCTCCACCGCCTTGCGGATCAGGGACGCCATCACGTGGGACTTGGCCCGCTCGAACTTGTCGCATGGGCCATAGAGGTTATCTATCCGCAGCACCGTGATATCCATGGCCTTCAGCTTTTCCGCGTACATCCGGCAGACCACCTCGATGAACCGGCGGCTCCAGCCGCCTGTAAAATACTTCTCAAAGGGGTCGCCGATGTATCCCTGATCCTCCGTCAGCGGCTCTTTGGAAAAGGGATAGACCATGCCGCTGCTGATATAGACGCACTTCTTTACGCCGCTTTCATAGGCCGCCTCCAGGATGCGCAGATCCATGATGACCGTATCCGTGACGAGGCCCATGGGCCGGGCCAGCATGCCCTGCGCCCCCGCCACGAAGGCCGCCGTCAGGATCACCGCGTCCATGCCCTCCATGACGCGGCGGCAGTCCTCCTTCTGCGTCAGGTCTGCCTGCACATAGGCCGCGCCGTCCACTGGGAACCGAGGCAGACCCTTGTGGTATGTCCCCGTCACGGAGAGGCCCTCCGACACAAGACGCCTTATCACGTTCGTGCCGACGAAGCCCCCTCCGCCCGTCACAAGGACCTTCATATCTTTTTCGCCGTTATCCGTCATGATCTCTCCCGTTTCCGTTCACAGGCTGTTGAGCTTTTCGCACAGCTTCAGTATCTTTTCCTTTGCCAGCGTGGGATAGTTGCCCGTATACAGGCCGTAGAAGTGGATGATATCCGCGTTTTTCAGCGTCGCCGGGTCAAAGCCGGGCAGGCGGTCCCGCACAAAGGGCTGCCGGGCCATGTTCCCACCGCCGGCAGTGCCCCGCCGGAACTCCACGTTTTCCGCGCGCAGAAGCTCCGTCAGCGCCTCGAACTTCTCCTTGCTGGGCTGGCGCAGCATGACCACGAAGGCGTAGTTCACGTTGCCCTCCAGGGCAAAGTCCGTGAAATACTTCTCCGGGTCCAGATGGTCCAGGAACAGCTTCCAGTTCTCCACCCGCTTGACGTTGTTGGCGTCCAGCCGCTTCAGCTGGCTCAGGCCCATCACCGCGTTCAGCTCCGTACTGCGCATGTTGTATCCGGGCACCGCGAACAGAAATTCCGGCCTCAGATCGGGATACTTCTCCGCGTAGGACCGCTTCAGCTCCTCGTCCGTCAGCTCCCGCACCATGCCGTGGCTCCGGTACAGGCGGCACTGCTGGTAAAACCGGTCGTCATCCGTGCAGACCACGCCGCCCTCGATGGTGCTCATATGGTGGGCGTAATAGAACGAGAAGTTGGAGGCAAGCCCGAAGGTGCCGCACTTTTTGCCGTTCATGCTGGTGCCGTGGGACTCGCACACGTCCTCGATGAGGGGGATGTTCCGCGCCTTCAGCGCATCCAGCAGCCGCTGAGAAAGGCCGTTGAAGCCCAGCACGTGGGTCAGGAACACCGCCCGGGTATTCTCATTCAGGCGGGCGATGACCTCGTCCGCGTTCATGGCGAGGGTGCTCATGTCCACGTCCACGAACACCGGCGTCAGCCCGGCGGCGAACACGGAGGAGATATCGCTGCTCCAGGTGATGGGCGGCACGATGACCTCTCCCGGTCCGTACAGGTCCCGGAGCGCCGCCATGGTTATGTAGTTGGCGGAGGCGCCGGAGCCGACGAACAGGCTGTGCTTCACGCCCAGCCACTGGCTCCAAGCCTGCTCAAATTCCACTACCTTCGGTCCGTTGGTCAGCCGGTCCGACGTGCGCAGGAAATCCACCACCGCGTCGATGTCCTCCGGTATGATGTTGTTGTCCATCAGGGGTATGTTCAGCATGATCGTCCTCCTTTACAATGACAAAAATACGTTACTGAATGCCCCGCCCCTTAGAAATGTCGGCATGGGTGCGGACCCTCCAGTCCTCCAGTTCATCTCTCAGGATCGTTTCAAATGGTATCTCCGGCTGCCAGCCTGTCTGTGCCGTCAGCTTGTCATGGCAGCACGGCGCGCCGTGCACATCCGTCGGGCGCTTTTTCCCAGTCGGCTGTCTGACGGGTATCTCCTTCTCCGACAGCGCCAGAAGGCCGTTCAGCACCGCCCGGATGCTGTGCAGCTCCCCGGAGCCGACGTTATAGACCTCTCCCGGCACGCCTTTTTCACAGATGAGGCGATATGCCCGCGCGACATCTTTTATGTGCGTGAAATCCCGCTCGGAATCCAGGTTACCTACACACAGCTCCGCTGCAAGGCCCTCTTCCACAGCGGCAATGCCGGACGCAAAGTCAGACAGAACGAACCCTTTTCTCTGTCCGGCTCCGCCGAAGGAAAACGTCCGTGTCATACAGACAGCCAGGCCGTAAGTCCTCGCGTATACCATTCCCAGACTCTCCTGGGCGCATTTCGATACTCCATACGGCGTTCTCGGCTGAAGAGGCGTATCCTCTGTTATCGAGCTGATGTCCGCCGTGGTGACTCCATATTGGTCTGACGACCCCACAAGCAGGACCCGGGCGGTCGGCGCCGCTGTCCGCACGGCCTCCAGCAGATTTGCCGTGCCCATCACATTGACCGCCAGCGTTTCCTGCGGTCGTTCCCACGACGCGGAGGCCAGCGACTGCGCCGCCAAATGGAATACCGCGTCGGGCGCTGTCGCCTTTACCGCCGACAGGACGGCGCCATAATCACACAGGTCCGCCCCGCGGCCTCTCTCTCTCTCTCTCTCTCTCTCTCTCTCTCTCGACCGTTAATCCATACACTTCATAACCATTTTTTACAAGTTCCTGTTCCAAATACCGGCCCGTGAATCCGTGCAGGCCCGTAACGAGCGCTTTCATTCTTTTCTCTCCTCTCTTCCTCTAAGAAACCATGCATATGTCTTTTCCAATCCATCCTCCAGAGAGATACGGGGCTTCCAGCCAAGCTCCGTGATATTCGTGCTGTCCAGCAGGCGGCGGGGCATCCCGTCCGGCTTGGAGGTGTCATAGCGTATCTCTCCCTCATAGCCCACCACCTGGCGGATCTTTTCTGCCAGCTCCCGGATGGATGTGGTCTTTCCCATACCGATGTTGATCGTACCGGGTCCCTCATACCTCTCCATCACATAGAGGCAGGCATCCGCCCCATCGTCGATGTACATGAACTCCCGCTCGGCACTGCCGGTGCCCCAGATCTCCACATAGGGACGGTTTTCCGTTTTTGCCTCATGGAACCGCCGGATCAGCGCGGGGATCACATGGCTGTTGCGGGGGTCCAGGTCATCGTTCTCCCCATATACGTTGGCGGGGATGCAGCTGATGAAGTTGTCGCCGTACTGCCGCTTGTAGTAGTCGCACATACGTACGCCGGCGATCTTCGCGATGGCGTATCCCTCGTTCGTAGGCTCCGGCAGACCGGTCAAAAGGTACTCCTCTTTCACCGGCTGCGCCGACTCCCGCGGATAGATGCAGGACGAGCCGAGATACAAAAGCTTCTTCACACCTATCTCATGGGCCGCGCGCAGCACATTACAGGTGATGAGGAGATTTTCCATGGCGAAGTCCGCCATATATGTATCGTTCGCCTGGATGCCGCCCACCAGCGCCGCGGCCACGAACACGTACTCCGGCCTCTCCTTTTCAAAAAACGCCATCGCCGCCGCGCCGTCGGTCAGGTCCAGCTCAGCATGGGTGCGCGTCAGGATATCCGTATATCCCGCTCTTTTCAGGGTCCGGACGATGGCCGAGCCAAACAGGCCCGTGTGCCCCGCCACATAGATCTTCGCGTTCTTCTCCATATTCACCCCTCGCCTCTCAGCTCACCCATAAGGGTCCTCCAGTCCGTTCCCGGCTTTACCATGTCCTCTTTCTTCGCGAATCTCCACCGGAATGCAGGCCGCAGGTAAGCAAAATTTGCCATGAGCGGGTTCACCGTTTCTTCGTCCGGCATATGGCAGATGGCCGGTACCTCGTGGAATCTCACGCCCAGCCGCAGGGGGATGACCACGCGCTCGATGTTGATGGGGTGCTTCACTTCCTCATAGTCGATCGCCTGGGCCAGGATCGTCGGCGTCAGCTGGTTGCCCCATGTAAAATCAGATAGTGCAGTCAGATAGAGCACATCCAGAAACTTCTGAGAGAACCAGTTCCAAACCTTTTTCACGGGGTCATAGTTCTCAAAGCCGCCGCCCTTCTTCCAGCGGGAGCCGATGACGATATCGCCGGGGTACTTCTTTGCCATGGCGATCATCTCCGGCAGCTTGTCCGGCGCCGTGTCCAGGTCCGGCGTCACCATGCACACATGGGACCCCTTGGCCGCGTCAAAACCGTCCCGGATGGCCCCGCCGAAGAAAGGCCGCGTCTGGTACAGCATCGACAGCGGCACGCCCGCCGCCTCCGCCAGCTTTTGTCCTTCTTCTATGCTTTTGAAGCTGTCGGGATTGGTCCTGTCGCATACCACCGCTATAAATTCCGCGATATCCTTCGGATCGTTCATCCCCAAGATCATTTTCACCGCCTGCACGAAGGAGTCCGTCTCCTTCAGTGTTGGCAATATGATACTGACGGATCGAAATACCACTTCACACATCCTCCTTTCCCGCGGCCAGGTCATCCTTTGGCCGCTGCTGCGTCTTGTTTCTGAACACGACCTTGCTCAGCACATAGTTCAGAACGATCACGACCACCGCGTCCAGTATCTTTGGGAACGGCCCTTGAATGGCCATCACGTCCACCATGAACCACAGCATCAGCATGTCCAGCACGCCGGTGGCCACACGGGACCCGACAAACCCGGCAAATTCCTTCCGAAGGGCCTCCCCCTTCCAGTTCCAGCTGTTGAATACGACAGCCTTGTTGGCAACGAATGAGAACAGCAGCGCGATCACCCACGCGACGACGTTCGCCGCCAGATAATACATGACGCCATCCAGCAGGAAGTAGACCAGCAGGTTGATGGCCGTTGTGAGCGCGCCCACCACGCAGTACAGCAGAAGGTCCACGAGCTGCTGGGCACGGGCGTCATGCTTTTGCGGGTCATACTTCTTCCCCGCCAGAATGCGCAGGAGGAAGGAGTACACCAGCATCCGCCCGAAGCAGACGATAAATTTCATCAGCGACCGCTTGGACTGGCCCATGATGCGCTTTTTGAATGAGATGGGCACCTCTCTGATGGTGATGGCGCCGCCCTTCATGAGCTTCAGCTTCAGGATGAGTTCTTCCGAGATATCAAAGTTCTCGCTGGTGAGATGGAGCTGCCGCAGGTCCGCTGTCCGGCACAGGCGCAGACTGTCGGAAAAGTCATGGACGTTGACGCCGATGCCGATCCGGAAGCAGAAGTTGAGGACCCTGGACATGATCTGGGAGCTTTTGGCGTCATCCGTGGACCCGCCCGGTATGTACCGCGAGCCGATGACCACGTCCGTGTCGGGCGTCATCGCCTCATACATCTTCGGTATCTGGGTATAGTCCTGGGACCCGTCCGCGTCCAGGATCAGGAACAGCTCCTCGCCGGCATAACGGATGGCGGTCCTGTAGGCGCCGCCGTATCCCGGCTCCTCCTGGTTCACATACTTAGCGCCGAACGCCCGGCACACCTCCGGCGTGTCATCCGTAGGCTCCGCGGAGTCCACGATCAGATATTCCACCCGGTCGATGACCAGCGGGTCGATGACCTCTTTCAGATCCGGCAGCAGCCATTTCAGGTTTTCCGCCTCGTGATAGGCCAGGATCGTAACAGTCAGTCCCACGTCAGCACGCCTCCATCTGTCCCCTTTTTTTCTTTCTGTCCCGCACCAGCATCCAGATCACGATCCCGGCGCTGCACACCGTCATCACGGCGCCCAGCCTGATGCCCGGCGAACAGTAGTGGAACTCGATGTCGTGGTGGCCCGCCGTCAGGGGCAGGCACATGAACATGTAGTTGCCTTTCAGTATCTCCGCTTTCTCCCCGTCCACCGTGGCGGTCCAGCCCTTGCTGTAGGGCACGCTGACGCACAGGATCTTGTCCTTGGACAGGTCCACCGTACCGGTCAGGCTGTTGGCGCCCCAGTGGATGTTCTCCAGCGGCTCCGCCCGCAGGGCCTCCACCTGCTCGGGATAGCTGTCCATGGGCAGGGCATACAGTTCGATGTCATCCAGCTGGGAAGTCCCTCTGTTGGCGAGTGTGATCGTCAGCGACGTGCGCTCCTGGTCGCTGTAGCCCAGATTTATCAGGTAATCCTCCTGGCCCTCGTAATAGGCGCTGTTAGAAGTACAGAGCGTAAAAGTACGGGAAACGCCTCCACACAGCACGCTCACAGAAGCCAATGAATCCGTGACAAGTCCTTTCAGCCGCACATATCCCTCCACACCGCCAGGCATCGAGAACGAGAGCACGAGCCTGCTGTTGTCCCTATCGGCCCGCAGCTGTCCGTCCTCCCATGCGCAGCCGTCGTAAGTGATCTCAAAGGGGACAGGCTTTTCGTCAAACGCCACGCTGCCCGCTCTCAGGTCCGTCGGCTCCTCCAGGGCCACTGTCTGGAGCATGGCCTCCCGTTTCTGAAGGCCGTTCATGGCGTTCAGCTCTTCATAGGATATCGTGGAATCATAGGTATATCCCCAGGGGAGAGCATAATCATTCTCGTAAATGCAATTTCCGTTGTCCGTTGTTTCTATCAAGCTATATCCATAGGGGACATAGGCTGTATTATTCTCTTTTTCAAAATGATACTTTTCCGATAGCAATGTCCCAACGCTGGTCGATTGGCCTGTATTGAGTATCTTAAAATATACTCCACAGCTCCACTGCTCCAGACCAGTCCAGAAATCGGCGACCGCTGACGGCAGCAGCGAACTATAATCCAGCATCGTGGGGATCTGCCATACGCCGGCTGTAAGCGGAACATAAGAAGTGCTGTCTGTCCTTCCCTGCGGCTCGTCCAGCAAATAGGGTTCCAGCTCTCTCTCCGCTACGTTCTGCAAATAGGCATTTTCATAACCGGCATCAAAGGTAAAGGTGGCCCACCCGACCATGTTCGGTAAAAACTTATAAAGTCCGATCGTGGCCATATTTGCCGCGATCAGCAATACGATGACGGCCACGCGGATATCGGCGTACATCCTCTCCCGTTTCGCATAGAGCCTGTTTTTTGACCGCTTAGTACCGGGCATGTTGAGTTCCGGACCGCTCACGATCGCCAGCGCGGCCAGCGTCGCGGCCAAAAAGATCGCTCCCACATATATGTAAGCCGGCGGTTTTGCTTTCTTCAAATAGAACAGATTTATGAACAGCAGCGCGGCCATGTAGCATCCGGTGACCGCGATACACATCGTCCGCTGCCGCCCGGAAAACTTCATCAACTGGGGAAGCATCTCCACCGTGATATATGCGATCAGCAATATCAGGCCAAATGTCCATCGGGATGACGGGTATTGAAAGCCGTTCATCATCATGCTTCCGGCGGGCAGGATATAGAACAGCAGCCCCACGATCAGCAGCAGCTTCAGCGCTCTCTTTCCCTTGGACAGCATCAATCCGACCAGCGCGAACAGGCAGACTGCCGCAACTGAGAGCATGGTGTCACTTGCCGCCGGCACGATCAGTTGGATGATCCTGTTCCAATAAATACTGGCCGCATACAGCCACTGAAATCCCGCGACATGACCATATCTCCCGGCGTCCAGAAATACCGCCGCCGCGGGGACAAACACGACAGCCGCCAGCCCGAGGCCAAGGGCATAGCCCCCGACGGCACGGAGGACCGTTTTAACAAGTCCGCGTCCGCCGCTCTCCCGGAACATGCAGTACGCTCTGACCAGCCCATAAACGCCGATCATGATCGTTATCTCGTACAGGAAGTAGTAGCTGCACAGCCCGCCATAAAATGTGGCAAATATGAGCGTATACGGCCTCTCCTTCCGCAGGACCTTTTCCACGCCCACGACCATCAGCGGCAGGACGATCATCGGACTGACAAAATACGGATGCGTGGAAACGGCATACAGTGCGATCCCGCTGAAGCAGTAGATCATACTGCCCGCAAGACTGACCCCCCCCCGCTTGTTAAAATAGTCACAAAGATATAGGAAGCTCAATCCGGCAAGGTACAGTCTGAAAAAATCAATGAAAGTGTAGGCGAACTCCCCGTATTTCGTCAGGACCAGCGCGGCGAGAAGGGAGATCGGGTCCGTATCTCCGTGCGGGTTCAGCGTCCCGATCACATCACTTCCCATGCCCATGCTCAGATCGAACATCGGCACCCCGAACTTCCCGTGCAGCGCATTGAGGATCACCCGCCGCACTGCCCTGGCGGTATAGATCAGGAATCTGTAATGCTGGTCCCGCGCGTCACCGGCTTTCATAATCGTTCGCGCCTCGGCCCAAAAGGGACTGAATATGCATACCGAGAGCAGCAGGAAAAGCACGGTGTACATCCCGTACCATATCCATGTCCGCCTGCGGCGCGAACTTAAATCCCAGCGTTCCGTCAGCCGGTCATAGGTATTAAAACAGCGATCCGTCATCTTATTTCTCCTCCGAACTACCATTCACGGCGGCCCTTCGTTTTTTTCTGTCCCAGAGCAGCATGTAAGCCACGATCCCGGTACAGCACACCGTCATCACGGCGCCCAGCCTGATGCCCGGCGAACAGTAGTGGAACTCGATGTCATGGTGGCCCGCCGTCAGGGGCAGGCACATGAACATGTAGTTGCCTTTCAGTATCTCCGCTTTCTCTCCGTCCACCGTGGCGGTCCAGCCCTTGCTGTAGGGCACGCTGACGCACAGGATCTTGTCCTTGGACAGGTCCACCGTGCCGGTCAGGCTGTCGGTCCCCCAGTGGATATTCTCCATAGGCTCCGCCCGCAGGGCCTCCACCTGCTCCGGGTAATCATCCATCGGCAGGGCATACAGTTCGATGTCCTCCAACCGAAACGTGCCTTTATCGGGGAAGGTGATCGACAAAGAGTCGCGTTTCTGGTCGCTGTAGCTCAGATTAAAGAGGTAATCTTCCCGTCCGATATAGTGAGAACTAGATTTCATGGTCGCCTTCAGCGTCCTGGATATGGGGCCGCAATCCATTTGTATAGTGATCTCTTTGTTTACTGTGTCATAACCGATCAGACGGACATAACCCTCCACGCTTTCGGGCATATCAAAATGCAGAATGATCTTGGAGCCTGCACCGTCAACCTTGAGCTGACCGTCCTCCCATGAACAACCTTCACACTCCACCTCGTAAGGCAGTTCCGTTTCCGCAAACTCGATCTCGCACCCATCCTCCCAGGACGCTCCCTCCTCCAGCGCGATCGCCTGGAGCATGGCCTGCTGCTTTTGGATCCCATTCAGACCGTCCAGCTGTTCATACGAGATGGCGTTGTCATAGGTATATCCCCAGGGAAGGGCGTACTCGTTCTCAAAGATGAGGTTGCCCTTTGCCGTTTCCTCGATCAGCCTGTATCCATAGGCCGCATAGGCGGCCCTGTTTGCGGGTTCCACCTGATACTTTTCCGACAGAAGGGTCCCGGCGATGGTCTGCTGGCTCGTGTCTGAAATGCTGAAATAGAAGGGACACCACTCGGTATGCTCTATCGCCTGCCAGAAATCCGACACATCGCCCAGCATCAGAGAGTTGTACTCCAGCATTCCCGGGATCATCCATACAGAGGACGCATTTCTGAAAAATATCGAACCATCTCCCCTGCCGCTCGGATCGTCCAGCAAATACGGCTCCAGCTCCCGCTCAAGCTGCCGGGTCTCCCCCGTAACACGGGATATCTCCGTGCCGGACACCGCATGATTCTTGGTATAGTTCCCCTGATCCGCCGCGAGATAATAGATCCCGTTCGCAGCAACATTGGCAACGACGAGCACGGTGCACACAGCGATCCGCAGCGTCTGCCCGGTCCGCTTCCCGGCCTGCCGCCCGGCAGGCCGGGGCGCCACATCCCCGATCAGGACAAGAAGCGTCATCACGAGAAACGCGACGGCGGACAGGATATAGGGAAGCGTCCGGATCTGCTTCACAAAGAGCACCGCCGCCATATAAATGCATGCCAGGCATACACATATGGTCCTTTGCTTAACGGACATGTCCATGAGTTCCGGCAGCTCGTATACCACGACAAAGGAGAGCAGCAGGGCCAGACCAAAGACCCAGCGCTCACTGGGATACTGAAAGCCGTTCATAAAGGTGTTCCCGATCGGCGTCAGGAACACGGCGAACAAAACGACGGTCAGGGCCTTCAGCGTCCTTTTCCGCCGGGAGCACAGAAGGAGCACTACAGCGAACAAACTGATCGCGGCAAGCCCCAAGACGACCGGCGCCGCCATCTGTACTCTGATCATGTTGAATATCCGATTCAATATTTCTCGGGCACTGTACAGTATCGGTATCCGATTGCGCTCGCCGGACCTCGCCGACTGCAGGAAATTCGTGGCAGCCGGCAGAAACACGACCGCCGCCATGCCAAGGCCAATACCGTATCCCCACGCGGCACGCCAGGCGGCAAGAACGAGTTCTTTCAGCTTTTTCGTTCTATAGATGTCGAAAAGCCGGATGAGTGCGTATATCCCCACCAGGATCGTCATCATGTAAAAATGGTAAAAGCTGCACAGCCCGGCGTAGAAGGTCGCGAAGATGAGCACGTACGGTCTCTCCCGCCGCAGGACCTTTTCCATGCCCACGACCAGGAGCGGGAGCGTTATCATGGGCGTGACGAAATAGGGATGAAACGTGCTCGAATACATCGCGTATCCGCAAAAGCAGTAGATCACGCTGCCGATCAGGGCCGCCCAATCCTTGCACCTGAACGTATGGCAGAGGTAGAGAAAGCTCAGTCCGGCGAGGTACAGCCGCAGGAAAATGAGGAACGTATAGGTATATTCACCGTATCTGGTGGGGACCAGCGCCGCGATGAGCATGAGCGGATCGGTATAGCCATGGGGATTCAGAACACCGATCACGTCATTCCCCAAACCGAGGCTCAGTCCGAAAAGAGGAAAAGAAAAGTCCCCTTTCAGCAGGCTCAGGACAACACGCCGCACACTCCTCCCCAGATACAGCATGAAGGGAAAATGCTGCGATCTTCCGTCGCCCGTTTCTATAAACGATTTATGCCCGACTATAAGCGGACTGTATGCCAGCGCGGCCGCCACTATAAACAGCGCCGCATACGCCGCGATCAGCAGCCATATCCTCCTGCGGCGGGAGCTGCGGTCATACCGATCCGCCAGACGCCCGCAGGTATTTTCCAGCCTCTCTATCATTTTTCTCCCCCTGTTTCACTTGATCCCGCGACGCTGCCACCGGGACATCCGGCCATAACATACCGTAATCATTTCAAATCGATAGAGTCAAAATCCACCCGCGGGAACACCTCAAGCGCTCCGCCCCTTGTGGCGTTAAAGATCTTGACCCCGTTCTCTCCGGCGACTTTCGCCATATATTCGTAGCCATTCTGCATAAGACGGGTGCTGTGATCCTGAAGTCTCTGTCGTCCGGGCGTATGCCGCTGCATCTCGTCGATATCAGTTTCAACAACATGGATCTTTCCGTTTGAACCGGAATAGTCACAATCGACGCCCAAAAGGTATATCTCTGTGAATCCCATATACATAGCTATCTCGATCGCCGCATTTGTGACAGTAAACAGGTCATATAATGCGATCGATATATCGCCGCATCTCTTCATATGCTTCGTCAGCATTCGATTCCGTGTGTGATTGCCAAAATGGATATGCAGGAATCTCTCTTTGCCCGTTAATTTACTGAGTTTAAGTCTGGACGAGAGATAGGCTTCTCTTTGCGGGATCTCCCCTTCTGAAACGACCCCCTGCTTCATACTGTTGATGAATCGCTCATGCCCCTTTGCGTCGATACACGTATAGTACGTCGGCCTCCAATCTGTCTTGTCAAATAACAGAAAAACGCTGTTGGAGGCAAATGTATACTCATTTTTTAGCCGCTCCAGGTCCTCGACCCTCAAACTCGGCCCCAGTCCGATCACAAAGCATCGCTCGCCGGCATGTCTGCCGCGTGCCTGCCGGATCGCCGTCATTCTGGGGTCCAATCCGCTCAGATGCAGCCAGCTCAGGACTCTGCATGCGGCGATCTTCAGATGTGTGTCCCATGACGCCCGGAACGAGAAAGGGGGCGGATTGAAAATTTTATATGTGCGGCTCCATATCCTGGGGAAATGTTTTTTTAACCACTGCGCTTTGGGGGGCGGCGGCGCGACCGACAGCTTGCCCTTTGGGGCGACGAGAGCGGCACTTCCCGCTGGCAGCGGCTCCAGATGGAGATACCCGCGCCAATAATCTTCTGTTATCAATTCCGTGTACCGGGACCTGTATTCGGCGCTCACTTCACCAAGACGCTTGTAGATGAGCCTGCGGACCCTGAAGTAGTGATCGATGGTACGGAACAGTTCAATGTAGCTTTTCTCCGTCACGATCCCGGTGTCATTGGTTTGGTTATACTGGATCGCCTGTTTTACCTTATAAAAGTTGATCGGTCTGCAGGACAGCAGCGAAACTGTGACAATACGCCTGGACTTGGTCAGCCACCCGTTTAGGGTGATCTTCCTCCGTATTTTCCTCCACTTGCTTTCGTTGAATTTGAAACTTGCAAGGAATTGCGGGTAGTTGATCTGTTGGGGCAGCTCGTCAACCTTGACCGGTCGATATCCCAGCCCGGACACCTCTTTGTGCAGCTCGATCGGGTCCTGTTCCTTCAGCCAATCCACACCCCGGCAAAAATCTTCAACGCCCCGCAGCATTTGTTCCACCTCGCCATAGCGGAAGCGGAGCACCGACTGGACAGCTCTGTTCCGGATATACCGGATAAGGCGCTTTTCTCCTATCTCGCTGCCGGTATAGTGGATGGCATTGGCGATCAGGGCGTTGCGCATGTCATAGTAGTGATAGGCACCTGGATAGGAGGCGCCAAATGAGTGCCAGACACCTACGCCGTGGATAAAAATGACCGGCGCGCCACTTCTCAGGCCATACTCGACGTCGTCCCGGTGGATAAAGATAGGAAGCGGTAAACCAATTCTCCGGACGACCGAAAGCGGAACACAGCAAAACGTCCATGGGGAATACTGGACCCTCTCCTCGATCTCGTTGCTCAGCAGGTCGTTCAAGCGCGTCAGATCATATTTGTCCTTAACATGGGTCTGTTTCCCGAAGCCGCCGTTCCAGCAATCCCCTCGTGTGTGCTGTATCTTCATATCTTCCAGGCGCATCGTCGCCCCGCCCACGGAACAATGTCTGTATTTGGACTTCAGGCAGCATAGAAATGCGTACGTCCGGGAGAAAATGTCCGGCTCAAAGACGATATCATCATCTGTAAACAGAACGTGGGTGAATTTCGTCGGTCCATAGTGCAGGATCTCGATCAGCGACCTGGTAAAGCCGCCTGTGCCCCCGACGTTCATATTCTTAAATATGTGAACATGCTCGTTCGACAGTTCAGATGCGTCCAGCGTGCAGCCGTTGTCGGAAACGAAAACATCCATATTCCCGCATGTCGGAGCACCCGGGTCGTCTATCACTTCCCTGTTGAGAGAATCCAGGTTTTTCTTAAGGTATTTTTCCCTTTTATATGTGCAGATCGCAATGCCTATCCTGACATCATTCTGTTTGGCCTCAGCCAAAGTCGTATAATAGTTTCCGCCATATATAAACGTTTCCTTCTTCTTTGCCTGTACCGCAAAATAATACAAGCCGGCGGAACAGTCCATCGGGAAAGAAAGCGATATGTTCTCCCGTTCGCGCAGATGAAATGATCTTGCTTGGAGCATCTTCGTGCGGACCGTATTATTGATCTTTTCAGCGTGCATCAGTGTTACCGTAAAATCACCGCATGCATCCAATTCAACACTCAGATCATCAATACATGTATATTTTTTCCACTTTCCAATAGAAAACGAGCCAAAAAGCGTGTCAAATGTTACCGCGTCGCCTTCGTTCAATGTCAGGCGCTGCTCGGTAATATCGTAAGCGTTCTTATTTGAACAGCGAAAGTACAAGTCATTGATCGTGCATGTTTCTATGCGCGGCAATAAAATTTTCTGCAATATCATGTTCCGGTGTTTGCTCCTTCTGTCTTTGTTATATTCTTCTGCTCAACGCGAGCGCCGATGCTATGACCTCATGCATATCGTAATATCTGTACTCGCCCAGCCTGCCGCCAAAAAAGATATTGGGCTGATCCATCGCCAAGGCTTTATAGCGTTCATATTTCTGCTGGTTCTTATCATCGTTGATCGGATAATACGGCTCACTGCCCGGCGTCCACGTCATTGGATACTCGTGGGAGATGACCGTCCGCGGCTGCGTGCCAAATTCAAAGTGCTTATGCTCGATGATCCGTGTGAACGGCGTTTCTCTGTCGGTGTAATTCATCACGGCCACGCCCTGATAATTGTCTGTATCCCTTACCTCCGTTTCAAAGCGGAGAGTGCGGTATTCAAGCGGACCATAGCAATAGTCGAAATAGGAGTCGATCGTGCCGGTGTAGACGGTCGTTTCAGCGATGTTTTCAAACTCCGAACGGTTCTCGTTGTAGTCCGCGCCAAGGATGACCTCACTGCCGGACAGGAGCTTTTCAAATATCTGCGTATATCCACCGACCGGAATGCCCTGATAGGGGTCATTGAAGTAGTTGTTGTCATATGTAAAACGCACCGGCAGCCGGCGGATGATAAATTCCGGCAGCTCGCTGCACGGCCTGCCCCACTGTTTCTCCGTGTAGCCTTTCACCAGCTTTTCATATATATCTCTGCCGACCAGCTGTATCGCATGTTCCTCCAAATTCCGGGGCGGCGCCTTCAACTCCTGCCGCTGCGCTTCAATGATCGCCTTCGCCTGCTGCGGCGTACTGATGTTCCACATCCGGCTGAAGGTGTTCATGTTGAACGGTATGTTGTATAGCTCCCCGTGGTAATTCGCTATCGGAGAGTTGATGAAGTGGTTGAACTGCGCGAACTGCCGGATATAGTCCCATACCTCTTTATTTGACGTATGGAAAATATGGGCCCCATAGGTGTGGACCTGTATCCCTTCGATCTGTTCCGTATAGCAGTTGCCGCCGATATGGCTCCGCCGGTCGATGACCAGACAGCGCTTTCCGCGTATTGTGGCCTCATGGGCAAACACGGCGCCGAACAGGCCCGCTCCCACGATCAAATAATCATATTTTTCCATCGCCCATGTCCACCTATCACTCACTGCAGTTCCGGCAGGACGGATAGTCCTGCAGCTGGTTTGTTCGCAGATGCCGGATAAAATCAAGATATGTCTTGCTTGTATATATTTCTTCCAAACTCTGTTCTCTCAGGTTGCCCAGTACGATCTCGTTATTGAAGACCATGGGGCACGGGATCACATTCAGATCCCAGGTGACATATAGCTTGTTCTCCCGCATGGGGTATGGGTCGATAAAGCACTTTTTGACGCCCTCATTCGGCGCGGCAAAGTGAAACGCCTGCCCTCGGTTGTGGAGCGTCCTCCGGATCACTCGCACCGAGGGATGATCTTTCAGCCCGCCCTCGAATCGTTCTCTTAATTCCGTCTGCCTCGCGTAGTCCAGCCCGCGCTGTTCAAAAAACGCCTGCCCAAAGTCCTCGACACCTACCACTATCTCTATCGGTCCGCCCAATGCCTCATTTTTCTCGATCAGCGTATCGAGGTTTTTGCGCACGAGCTGCAGGCGGTCGGCGCCATGCAGCAATTTATACGTTTCGTCGTCGTACCCGTAGATGCTCACCTGTATGCGTTTTATGCCCACGCGAAGGAACTCATCCCAGAAGGCGTCATCCTTTTCATATCCCAGCGTTGAAACCACTATCGGCATGCAGTTCGGCATACACTGTCTGATCTGGCGAATCTTGTCAAAGAAATCGTCCAGCAGCAGCACCTCGCCCATCCCATCTGTCCACACGACCATTTTTTTGCTCGCCTGAACGCCCAGCCGGGAGGCCACGAGCCGGATATCTTCCTCGCTCATAACGCCCTTCGGCCTGGTCATCTGCTCCCGGGGACAGAACACGCAGTTATATCCGCAATAGTTCGTCAGCTCCAGCCCTACTTCAATATAATTTGGCACCTGGCCAAATACCGACTGCTCGATGAAACGCTTGTCCTGCAGGAGCCTGTTTTCTCTATACGCAAGCTTCTGCAGTTTCCTTTTATTATCTGCCGCTTCCCGGTCGATTTTCGCGACGCAGTCCTTTTGGATTCGTTCAATCCGCTGTAGATCGCCCCTCAAATCATCAACAGACTTTTTGATCTTTGCCTGTTCCTGCCTTAAAAGGGCTATATCGTCATGTATGCTTCCCGCCTTGTTTGCAATGGCGCGATCTATCTCTGACAACCTGCTGTTGAGCATGTCGATCTCGCGCATAAAGCTCTTTGTCGGCGGCGGGAATACATGCTTTAACAGATCCTTTATCTTGCTGATGAAACTATCGGGCAATTCCGTCACCCCCTGCCATACTTGTCCGCATACCGCTTCACGTCGTCCTCGCCGAAATACTCACCCAGCTGGACCTCCGTGAAAATCAGCATATCTGTTTCCGAGATATTGGTGAGCCGGTGCCTGCAGCCTCGGGGGATAAAAATGCTCTGCCCAGGCGCGACCGTATGTACGGACTCGTCCAGCTGTACCCAGCCTGTCCCGTTGACGATGATCCAGTACTCCTCCCGCCGCTCATGGCTCTGCAGGCTCAGTGCCTGGCCCGGCATGATGTACACCACCTTCGACTGGAACAAGTCGTTCAGGACCGTGGTCTTGTACCATCCCCAGGGCCGGGCAAATATCTCGTGCTCCAGCTCGGCTTCATCGATGCTGTCGAAATCATAGCCGATCTGGAACCGCTGGTTTTTCAGCAGCAGCACGTTCAGCCCCCGGCGGGTGATGATATTGCGGAGCCTGCCAGCCTCGTCCAGGACCGGCAGAAACTCGATCCGAGGCGACTGGAACCGGTCCAATATCCCGGACAGGTCCTCCCCGTCCCGCACATAGGTGAAATCCCTGCATATCACCGACTCGATGGGTTCGTCCATGCCCACGCCACGCAGCACGGCCCGCCGGATGTCCCCGTCCGTCAATGTTCCCGCCACGGTCCCGTCCCCGGCCAGTGCCACCAGGAACTTGACGTGGTTTTCATTCATATGGTCCAGCGACTGGAACAGGCTCCTATCCGCGCTGATGACGTGTTTTTTCATGTGTTGTTTTGTCCTTTGCTTACCAAATCGTTCTTCCGCCGTCCAGCACCACCGTCGCGCCGGTCATGTAGGAGCTGGCGTCGGAGAGCATATACAGCACCGTCCCCACATACTCGTCCGGTCGGGACATCCGCCCCATGGGGATGAGCTGTGATATCTTCTGCACGAACGCCGGGTCCTGGCCGTTCTCCAGGCTGGCCGGGCACAGGGTGTTGACCCGAACGCCCTTCTTCGCCCAGTAGACCGCCAGATACTTCGTCAGCCCCATGATGCCGTGTTTCACCACGGAATAGGACACCGGCTTGACGATCTGCTGGTCCTCCGGGACCCCCTCCTTGCGGTAGATGCTCTGGTTGGGCGCGATGATACCGTAATCGGAGGAGATGTTGATGATGACGCCCTTTCCCTGCTCCGCCATCACCTGGCCGAACACCTGGGCGCACAGGAGCGAACCCGTCAGGCCCACGGCGATGTCCTCGTTCCACATCTCCACGGGGAAGTTGTGGAACTGGATAGCCCCCAGGTTCTTGGACCCGCCCTCCACCTTTGGGTTGTTGGCGGCGTTGTTGATGAGGCCGTCGATGTGCCCGTACTTTGAAAGCAGCGCGTCCCGGACCTGACACAGGGCGTCCCGGCTGGTGATATCCGTCACGAACGTTTCTATGCGCGCGCCGGGATATGCCTTTTCCAGGTCGGCCTTCGTCCGCTCCATGCCGCCCGGGAATATGTCAAGCAGCACGGCCACGCCGTCGCCGGACAGGATCGCCTCGGCGTGCTTCTTCCCCAGCAGTCCTCCGCCGCCGGTGACTATAAAGACCTTATCTCTGATCGAAAACAGCCGCTCCGCCGCGCCGCGGCCGGCTCTCTCTCTCTCTCTCTCTCTCTCTCGTATGGGTCGGATCGTCTTTCATTTCTGCACCTCTGTTGTATTTCGGCAGCCGGACCGGCAGGGCCTTCGGCTGACCTTTATGCTTGTTCGAGGCGCAGAAACGATTCAGCGGTCAGAAGACTTTATAACAATCACCCATCAGCTTCATATCGCACTGATCCACACATTTGATCCTATCTCTCGCGAACAGATGCTGATAACGGAACGCCCGATATGCCTCGCCGTTCCATATATCCCGCAGCGACTGCTTATTTGTGTCGCCCAGAATGATCTCGTTATTGAAGTCCTCCATGCACATGGTGGCTTCACCGTTGGACTTGACCGTCATGGTCATCCAAGGATGCTTGCATATCTCAGACCAGTGGATAGACTTTGTCCCGTGGAAATCCTTTCTGTACCACTGGCAGTCCTCACTCTTGAGATAAATATAGACATCCAGGTCCTTAAAGGCGTCCAGCAATTTGTCGAAGTCCTCTTTCTGATGCGTCCGGTTCAGATCAAGCATCGTGATAACCACTGTCGTAGCTGAATCATGCCGCTTTTTATAATCCAAAACCGTCTTTATCTTTTCGTAGCTCCGGCTGAAATTGGACGCCTGACCGCGAATTTTTTTGTGCTCCTCGTCGTCAACGCTCTCAATCGAGTATTTTATATAGTCCAGCCCGTTATCCAGCATCTCGTATGTCCTGTTCAGATCGATGTTTGCCGGATTGCAGCTGAAATAGGAATAAAACCCCCTGTCATGCAGGATCTTTACATACTCCCCCATATGTACGTCCAGCAGCGGGTCGCCATAGCCGTGGAGCTGGATGACCTTGGGGATAACGTAGAGGAAGAAGTGATTTTCGCTCATCTCATCCTCAAAAATGCCGTAAGTCTTCTCGCAGAAGGTCTTCCAGCGCGCCCATTCCTCCGCCGTATGGGGACGGATCTGATCGACGACATTCAAAAATGTCTCCCGGCTGATGTCCTCGTTTTTGCGGGTCATCATGGTGGTCCGGGGGCACATTTTGCACCGCATGTTGCAGCGGTTCGTCGTTTCGATGTTATAGACGACCGGGTCCTTGCTGCGGATCGACTCCAGCCGCTCCATCAGCTCCGCGGCCGGCCCTTCTCTCTCTCTCTCTCTCTCTCTCTCTCTCTCTCTCTCTCTCTCCAACTCTTCGACCAACCCATGGAAAGCCATATAGAAGTTGATGTCTAACATTGTTTTTTCTCCTTTTGATCTCAAATGTAATCTTTTGCAGACGTTTTCTTTTTGCCTAAAACGGAAGGTCCACCGATCTGTGTTCCTCCGACGCTTTTTTGGCGGCGCAGGCCATGCGCAGGCTCACGGCGCCCTCCTCCAATGTCAGCATATCCTGCCGGCGGCTCTTCACCGCCGCGAGGAACGCCTTCATCTCGTCCACGAACATCTGGTTGCGCTGGAAATCCGAAAACTCCTCCCGCGTTACCTGATCGCCCCGGGCCACCGTCACGCTCGCCCCCAGCAGGTCCGCCTCCGCCCAGCCGTTCTCCCATATCACCCGGCAGCACCGCCGGGGCGGATATTGGAAGAAGTCCGCGTGAGCGCTCACCGGGAAGGCCCCCAGGGGTCCGTCCATCCAATAGATGGCCTCGCAGTAGTCCTCCACGCTGAGCGCAAGGCAGCTGTTGGTCCCGCAGAAGGCCGTGACCGCCTTCGGCGCGCCAAATATCCACTGCAGGTAGTCCAGCTCGTGGATCTGCTGGTTCATGATAACGCCGCCGCCCTGGTCCTTCCGGGCCATGTATGTGTCGGCGTAGTTCTCATAGGTGTGCATGGTGGTCAGCCGCTCGCCGATCTCCGAGCGCACGGATATGATGGGACCAAATTCCCGGGACCGCACCAGCTCCCGCAGCCGCCGCAGGCAGGGGTGGAACCGGTTCTGGAACCCCACGAACACGATGCGGCCGCCGTCCTTCGCCGCCTGGATCAGCTCGTCCACGCCCGCCATGTCATAGGATATGGGCTTTTCCAGGAACACGTCGCAGCCCGCCCGGACGGCCTTCAGGGCACAGGGGATGTGCTGGCTGGTGATGTTCGTCACATAGGCGACGTCCGGCCTCTGGGCCAGGGCCTCGTCCAGGTCGGAGAAGCTGCGGATGGCAAATGCGTCCTCCAGCCGGACCCCCTCCCGGATCTGCATCGTGTCGGAGAACGTCCGCTGCAGGCCCCGGACGCGGTAGGCCAGAAACTCCGCCTCATCGCCCAGATACGCCCGCAGATTGCGCAGATGCCGCTGGCCGATGCTCCCCAGGCCGATCATCAGTATTTTCATGGCTGCTCCTTCTCCGCCTCGCACCGGCGCAGATACGCCATGATCTCGTTATCGAACAGCGACACCGCCTCCGTCGTTTCCTCAAACTCCCGGATGCTGTCTATGTCGACGGTCTCCGGGACCTCGAATCCGATCATCCTCTCCCCGTGCAGCAGATGGTGCTCAACGATGTATTCCGTTCGCAGCACATCCACATACCCGTCCGGGATATACATGGCCGGGAACCCCTGTCGCGGGCCGTTGGCCCGGTCCAGGGAGATGCCGTTGAACGCCTGATAATAGCCGTCCTCCGAGCGCCAGAACCACTTGAACGGGCACAGGTCCGTTCTGTGGGCCGAGCGCAGGGAATCCGCCGTGCTGTCGGCGGTCATCTGCCCGATGGCGCTGCGGATCACCGATATCTCCCGCAGCGGCGTGGTGGGCCGCAGATGGACCCAATACTCCGGCAGCACATCCTCGTGCTCGTCCAGCCAGTGGATGGCGTGGAGCATGAACTCCACATCCGTCGCCATGTTCCCCGCTATCTCCGCCGGGCGCAGGAAGGGCACGTCCGCCCCGTAGGACCTGGCGATCTGGGCGTACTGCTCCGAGTCGGTGGACACGATGACCCGCCGCACCTCCGGCGTCAGCTTGCCTGCCGCGATGCTGTACGCCATGAGCGGGTGTCCCGCCAGGGGCTTGATATTCTTGTTCTTCACGCCCGTGGACCCGGACCGGGCCGGCACGATGGCATAGATCAGGCCCTTTTGGATAGGCTTCATTTCCCGCTGTCCTCCCGACTGTTCAGAATTTCCCGGCACAGCTGGCGGATCACACCGCAGCCGCCGTCTTTCTCGGATACCCAGCCGCTTATGGCCAGCACCTCCGGCTCCGCGTCCCGCGGGCAGCCGCAGGCGCCCACCGCCTGCATCGCCGCCAGATCGTTGACGTCGTTGCCGATGAACATCGCCTCCTGGGGCGAGAAGCCGTTTTCCCCGCAGTAATCCAGGACGGCCTGCCGTTTATCCTCCACGGCGTGGAGAACGCCGATCTTCAGCTTCCGCGCCCGCTGCTCCACGATGGGATTGACCTCCGTGGAGATGATAACCTGGCGGATGCCGGCCTCCCGGAGCAGCCGCACGCCCGTGCCGTCACCGCGATGGAAGACGGCCGACTCCTCGCCCGTCTCCGACACGATGACCCGGTTGTCCGTGAGCACCCCATCACAGTCGTAGATGAGGAGCCTGACCCTGGAAAAGTCCATGCTCACCGGCCCCGATATTTTAGCTTGTCCCGCTGCACCTGCTCGATGGGCAGGATCTCGCTGTCCTTATAGGTCAGCGCCTGCTGCACGTCGTGCAGGTCTTTTACCAGCTTTCTGAACTCGTCCGGCTCCAGGGAGGCTGCGTGGTCCGTCCCCTTCCAGGTCTTGTCCAGCGTATAGTGGCGCTCTATGACCTCCGCCCCCAGCGTATAGGCGGCGATATCCACCGCCGTGCCCAGATGGTGGCCGGAGAATCCGATCTTCTTCACCGTGCTGCCGAAGGTCTTTTTAAGCCTCGTCAGCTCCAGCAGGCACACGTCCCCGTAAGGCACCGGGTACCCGGAGGTGCAGTCGAAGATCACCAGGTCCTTGTTCCGCCCGCTTTTGACGAATAGGTCCACGATCTTCTCCTCCTCCTCGTGGGTGGTCATACCGAAGGAGAGCTGGACCTCGCCGCCGTAGTTGTCGCACAGCCACTGGAGCATGGCGAAGTTGTTGTTGCTGGCGGAGGGGATCTTGATGAACTGCGGCTCGATGGCGGCGATCTCCTTGGCGGAGGTCATGTCCCACACAGAGGTGGAATAGACGATACCGAACTGCTCGCACCAGGCCTTCAGCTGCCGGTGCTGCTCCGCCGTGAACTCCAGGAATTCCCGGTGCTCCCCGTAGGTCTTTCCGTAGGAATTGGCGGGATTGGGATGGGGCGCGTTATACTGCTCCGGGGTCAGCAGCTCCCGGTTGCAGCGCTTCTGAAACTTGATGGCGTCCGCCTTGCAATACAGCGCCGCCGTGGCGATCAGGTCCCGGGCGATGGACATCTCGCCCTTGTGATTGCACCCCGCCTCGGCGATGATGAACGGTTTAGTGTAGGTCGTTTTCATTTGATCTATCTTCCTCCGGTCTTATATAACTTGTCATAGGGCATTCTGTTGCGCCCTTCTCATCTCTCCGTCCTGCCATCGGAACCATTCCCGGGCCGGCACGTCAAACAGGGCCGTGGACGCGATCGCCGTGACACAGTCAAAGCTGACCCCGGCCAGACGGAACATCTCCGCCGGGATAGTCCGGTCAAGGACGACTACCCCCATGCCGGAATAGTCCGCCGCGTCCCGGGGATGGGGCTTGAGCATCACCGCATATCCCCGCGCTCTCAGCGCCCTCACGATATCCCGGTAGACGGCCAGCTGCTCCTCCTCGGTGTCCATCAGCCCGTCTTCCACGAATGGCTGTGTCAGCACCAGCGCCGTCTTTCCCTGGACCGGCGGCACCTCCGGCCTGCCGAACACATCCAAAAGGAGCTGTTTGTCCTCCGGCCTCAACGCGTCGAACAGGGGCTTTCGCGGCACCTCCACCAGCCGCTCCCGGGGCAGCTCCACGCCGTCCAGGTCGTTGACCTCGATCTCCCGGACCAGCCCGTCCTCCCCGAAGTACAGATACCCGATGTGGAACAGCCGCTTTATCAGCGCCTTCAGGCCCTTCTGAGGCAGCATATGGGCAAAGGGTCCGGTGGTGAGGATCTTGTAGCTGTCCAGCCCGTCCTCCACGATCCGGTAGGGCAGCCGCCGGTCCTTCATGTAATGGGCCATCCAGGTCCCGTCGTGGAAGATGTTCACCTCGTCGTAGTCCTCAAACCGGAATCCCGCCGGGAAGCTTTTCTCGATGGCCGCCGCGCTTTTCCGGTGGTAGAACAGGGCGTGGTCTATCGCATTGGAAAAGACATACTCCTCCACGCCGCCTATGTACACCGTCCGGCGAAACAGCCCGCTTTCCTCGATCCTGCGGGCCAGCGCCGCCCCCTCCGGGATGTACCCAGTGATGAGGATATCCGCCTCCTGCCGGTCCACCAGCTGCTTCACGCAGGCGATCAGGGCGTGGTAATAGGTGGAGCATACGTAGAGCTTCATATCCCCAGATACCTCTCCCAGAACTCCAAACTCGTCAGCTCTCCCAGCTGGGCCTGATACGCCGCCCGCACCTTTTTATAGCCCCGGACGAACGCCCCCATCACCGGCAGCAGCCGGATCGGGTCCGTCAGGATGCTGGCCAGGCGGCTCTTGCCCGGCTTTTTCATCTCCGCCAGAAGCGCCTCATTCAGCGCCTCGCCGTCTGTTTCCAGGAAGAGATCCGGCCCACGCAGAAAGTCCCGGTACGCCCGCAGCAAAAAACCTATCGCCCGTGTGTCCCCCAGCAGCACCGCTTTCCCCGCCCCCCGGATCAGCTTCATCAAACCGGGCCATACGCCCGCGCCGCTGCCGTGGAGTGCACTAGTCACCAGCTCGTTGCGCTTGATGTAATACTCCAGATGGACGCTGTACTTCTCGTCGAACCGCCGATGCCACACGCCGATGCCGTTCATCAGCAAAAAGGCAGCATCCATCCGCAGGCCGTACTCCACATCGTCTATTTTGATGAACAGCGGCAGCGGCAGCCCGATCATATCGACCGCTCCCAGAGGGATACAGCAATACCACCAAGCGTTATACTGCACGCGGCGCTCTCTCTCATTCGCCAAAAGAGCTGCCGGACCCGTCAGTTCCAGGCCCTGTCCCATCGGCCTTAAGCGGCCCTTTTGAAACAGCGCTCCCGCCTCATACTGCACCGTGGGCGCATCCTCCAGGAGCATCTGCCCGCCGACGCACAGGGGCCTGTCCGACGGCTTGGCATACCGCAGCAGCTGCACCGTCTTTACCAGCGCCTCCGTTTCAAAGGAGATGTCGTCGTCCATGAACAGGACGTGGGTGTATGTGTCCCGCCGGCGATATGCCTCCATGAGGCCCCGGGTAAAACCCCCGCTGCCGCCGCAGTTCCGGTTGGGGAACAGCTTCACATGGTCATCCTCCGCCAGCGTCAGCGTCCGGCCGTTGTCCACCACGAACAGGTCCAGCGCCTCCCGGATGGGGCAGTTTTCATCCCCCCACACCGTCTGGCGCAGCTGGGCCAGGTTCCGGGCCACATAGTCCTCCCGGCGGTAGGTGCACATCACTGCCGCCACCTTCACACCATTCACAGGCGGCAGGTCAGACTCCCATTGGCCCCGGAGAAACCGGACAGTCCCGTCCGCCGCCTGCACCGTCAGGTACAGCATCCCCTCCGCCGGCAGCGGCGCCAGGTCTATGGCGGGCAGATGAACCTCGCCGGACACGCGCTTTTCAAGCAGCGTCCTCTCCCCGTCCTGCGTGAACAGACGCACCGAGAGCAGGACTTCGCCCTCTACCTCCGCCCGGAGGGATACGCCGGTCACATGGGTGTACCGCAGGTACTTGGGATAGAAAAAGCCGTTGAAGTAGCTGTCGAAGGTCACGACGCCTCCCGCGGGGATTGTCATTCCATCCCGGTCACAGGTGGCTGCGTCGTCTGCGTGGTAGTAGAGCGCGGACCGGTCCGTCCTGTCCGGGCCGGGAAGGATGATGCGCGACAATACCGTTCCCATCATGTCCTCCCGATAACGCCCTTTACTGCTGCCCGGCGCTTCGTCCCCGGGGGCAGTAGCACGTTCAGCGCCCGGCGCTTGTAATACGCCCCGCCGGCATAGAAATGCGCCCGGGGCAGCTCCAGTGTCCGCAGCTCATGCCGCCGGTATGTGGCGTACACCCCCAGCAGCCGCTCCGCCAGGTACCCATCCACCCGGGGTCCCGGGTCCGATACCTCGCCGTCAAAGGCCGCCAGCAGCGGGAACAGCCAGGCGCAGTAGTCCTGAAACACGTCCCGGCCCATGATGAAGATGTTGCCGAAGAACTGCACCGTGCCGCCCAGATATGTGTCCAGGGCCGCCGCCATCTCCGGATGCGTCTGGCGGACCAGTTCCTCCGCCAGGGCCAGGTCTGCGGCCCGATGATGCCGGGCGTAATGGTCCCGCACGGGCACACGCATATCCTCCCCCATGGGTAGGATCATGTCGTATCGCCCGATCAGCGCCGCAAAGCGGTCATAGCCCAGCGCCTCCAGATCCGGATCCCGCCGGATGATGTAGGGCCGCTTGGCGTCCGTGTCCGGGTAAAGATACCGCCGGTAGTGGAAAAAGCCGTACCGGTCCGCCCGGACGTTCTTCCAAGCCCAGTATTGGCCGGTGAGTTCGCAGTAGGAGCGGTTTTTATCGGAGATGTTCTCCCCCTCGTCGTCATGGGCAAAGCCGGGGAACCGCTCTCCCGCCAGCGCCGCGCCCACCTGCAGGGGCCGCAGCAGCGGGTGCGCCGGCACCGCCTGCCGCTCATGGCAGCAGATGAACAGCTTTATGTCGGACAATGCTCAGCTCTCCCACCCATGCTCCGTCTGCTCCTGCTCTGCTCGTTCTATCATCAGCCGCTCCACAGTCTGCGCTGTTATCTCAACCCGGGTCTGCTCGTACAGCTTCCTTAGCGTGCGGACACAGGCCTTGCCGGCCCCGAACCCTGTCGCCTTGCTCACCGCCTTGATGTGCAGCCGCACGGTCTCCGCCCGCAGCGGCTCCCCGCCCCTGCCCACGAATATCCGCCCGCCGCGGACGCCATTGTGCAGGGCATAGTCCAAAAGCTCCTCCCGCAGGCTGTCCGGCAGGCGGACAGCGGTGGTCCCGTCCCGCACCGCCTCCACCGTCAGGGCCAGGAAGTCCGCCATCTCCATGTCCGTGCAGGCGAAGGCCCGCATGGCCAGATAGGCCAGGGGCTTTCCCATCGCCCGCGCCGTCGTCAGCAGGTGCAGGTATTCCTCCCGGGTGAGCGCCGCCGGGGACGGCTCCTGTTTCCCGATATAGCTGGTGAGCTGATAGCTCTCGTAGCCCCTGTAGCGCAAAAAGGCGTTGCAAGCACTGGTGAGCATGTTCACATGGGCGGCGGAATAGGTGTCTGTCAGGCTCTCCACCCAGTTGGCCAGCGTATCCTCCCGGACCCGCTTGTCCGCCGGCAGGGCGTCGTAAAAGGCCAGCAGCGCCCTGCGGTAGCGGGCGACCGTACTGGGGCTGAGGTCCGCCTTCAGCCGCCCGACAAAGTCCTCGATATCCGACCGCCCCATCTGAAAGCCGGCCTCCGCCGCCGCACCGGCGCGGCCCCGCGCCGCACGCTCCCGGACGGGAAATATCTCCCGCATCCTTTTTACACCTCCCGGTCCGCCAGTTCGTTCATGAGCTGCTCCGCCTCGCCGGCGGCCATGGCCTCGGCCTCCGCCCGCGCCGCCAGATACAGCCGCTGCAGGGCCTTGGGCCGGCACATGCCCTCGCCCAGGCCCGCCGCCGCGCCCAGGCCGCGCAGGATCGCGGACACCCGCTGCACGTCCAGAGGCCGGCCGCTGCGGGTGGCAAATACCGGCCCGGACAGGATGTTCTTCCGGGCGGCATAGGCCAGCAGCTCACTTTTAAGGCCCTCGGGCAGCGGAACATCTCTTACTCGGCCCGCCCGGACGGCCTCCACCGTCAGCACCGGCAGTTCGGACACGGAGATGCCCGTCAGGGCAAACACCTTCACCAGCAGGTAAGCCGGCTCCCGGCCCAAAACCCTGGCCGTGTCCAGCAGATGGAGATACTCCGCCCGGGTAAGCTCTTCCGTCCCCGCCATGGCGTCACACGTCCCAGCCGCAGAGGGCCTGTTCCCGTTCAAGCAGCGCGTCCATGGCCTCCTCGTCCCGCAGCTCCGCCAGCGTGTTTTGATATAGCTTCTGCAGGCTCCGGGGCGTACCCTTGCCGCCCGTCAGACCCGCCGCCAGGCTCACTTCCCGCAGGCACTTGGCAACGCCCGCTTCCTGGGGCGCCGTGCCGGCCCGGGTGCCAAAGATCATCCCCGTCCGGCCGTGGAAGGCGGCATAGCTCAGCAGTTCCCGGCACAGGCACGGCGGCAGACGGACCGCCCTGGTCCAGCATATGACCTCCCCCGCGCGCACCGAATCCACGGTGAGAAGGCCCAGGTCCCGCACCGGGATGCCCGTCACGGCGAACAGCTTGATGAGCAGATAGGACCGCTCCTTCCGCAGCGCTTTCGCCGCGGCCAGCAGGCGGTGATACTCCTCCCGGGTCACGGCGGGCAGGCTCGTCTTGCCCGGCGCATACCGCCCGCTCCGCCGGTACTGCTCCGCGCCCATATACTGCAGCCAGCGGTCGCATACGGCGCCGAAGTAGTTCAGCGTGTTGGGGGAATACCCCTCGCCCGCCAGCTCTTCCAGCCACAGGTCCACGGTCCCCCGGCGGATGCGCTTGTCCTCCGGAAGCCACTCATGGAGCATCCGCAGTGTCCGGTCATACCGCATCGCGGTGCCCGGCTGGCTCCGCTCGCCCAGCGCGGCGATGAAGCGTCCGATGTCCTCTTCCCCCATCCGGACGCCCTCGTCCTGGACGGGCCGCGCCGCCCGGCGCGGGGAGGGCTGCCGCGCAAGCTCCTGCATGGGCCGAACTCCTTTCTCCGCAGGCGGAATAGTCAAAATAAAGCGTCTGTCCAAAAATACTGTACACAACATTAGAAATAATAACACATTTCTATATCATTGACAAGTGGAAAACAGCGCAATAACAGCGCCTGATTGTCTGATTTGGAAAATACGGGCATGAACACAGGGCCGTTGACAAAATCGCTTTCAACGGCCCGCTTCAGTGCGCTCTTAAGGCCCGATCTGCCGCCCCGCAAGAAGTCTTGCGGGGCGGTTTTTTGCTCTGATCTCCATGAGATATCTGCTCATGATAGACAGACGCTTTATTTTGTTTGCATCGCTAACTGACCAGCCCCAGCCGGTCCAGGGTCCGGGCGTGCTCCATGCCGGTGGTGATGAGGTATATCCGCGTCGTGTTTATGCTGGAGTGGCCCAGCACGTCCGCCAGCTTCACGATGTCCCGGCAGGCCCGGTAGAACACCGTGGCGAACAGGTGCCGCAGGTTGTGGGGAAACACCTTCCCCGTTTCCACCCCCGCCAGTGTACATACCGCCTTCATCTCCGCCCATATCTGCCGCCGGCTCAGGCTCTTTCCGCTTCTGGTGAGAAAGATCTCGCCGGAGGCGATTTTGTTTTTCCTGGCGTATTTCAAAAGCTTCCGGCACAGCTTCCCCGGCAGCATGATGGTCCGTATTTTCCCCTTCAGGGCGATCTCCGCCCTGCCCATTTGGGCTGCTTCCACCGTTATGTACCGCACTTCCGACACCCGGATGCCGGTGCCGCAGATGGTCTCCATGAGCAGGGCCAGACGCGATTTTCCGCCGTCCTTCGCGGCGGCCACCAGCTTTTCATACTCCGCCTTGGTCAGCTCCCGGCCCGGGTCCCGGAAGGCCCGGCGCTGGAGCCGCAGGGCCTTGACGCGGCAGTCCTCCCAGCCACAGAACTTGAAAAACGCATTCACCGCCGCCAGCTTGGCGTTCACCGTCGCCGGGGCATATCCCCGGGCCATAAGCTGTTCCTTCCATGCCACCGCCAGGTCCTTAGTGACCTCCCGCCCGTCCAGCCATGCGGCGAACCCGCGGACGCTCCGCAGATACGCCTCGACGGTGCCCTCCGCCCGCTCGTCACCGCGAAGGTACGTAGCAAATGCCTCAACGCTCCGGATATCCATCTCTCTACTCATGCATGTCGCCCTCCTCATGAAAGAATGGATATATTTTATATTCATAGAGGCTCCATGGACACACAGGAAATACACACAGAGGATACAAAACGGGACCGGCGGTGATCCGTCGGTCCCGTTCATGCAGATAATCGGTATCCGCGTAAGAGCATTTTTATTCCGCCTGCAGCAGCGCCGACCAGGTGCGGCGGCCCACCTGGCCGTCCCACTGGTCCGGCTCATCGGGAAACAGCGCCTTTTGGGCCTGGAGCACCGCCCTGGCGGTAGCGGGGCCAAAGACGCCGTCCGCCTCCAGGCGCTGCCCCTCCCCGCCGGTGAAGCCCGCCCCGGCCAGCAGCCGCTGCAGCGTGCGCACCTGGGGTCCGCTGTGGCCCTGAAAGAGCAGATTCGCCTGCACGCTCACCGCCGGACCCACCTGGGCGGCGGGAAACCCGCCGGCGGCAGCGCTGCCCGCCTCCCCGTCGAACAACGGATGGCCGAAGCCCGCCACATAGGGATCGTCCAGCCGGTGGGTGCGCTTCTCCACCCGGTCGCCGGCGTTGCCCTCCACGGTGACCACGGCGTCCGCCAGCACCTGCGTGACGATGCCGGTGTGGACCAGCGCACCATTTTCCTGGAAGAAAACCTGGTCCCCCGCCCTCGGGCTGCGGTCATACCGCCCCTGGGCCTGATAGTACCCCGCGGAGAAGGGCACCGCCGCCCCCAAAGGGCCGCTCTGGCACTGGATGCGCTGGGCATCCGGGCCGAAGGCGCGGTAAAAGCACCAGTCCGCGAACACGTCGCACCACTCGAAGCCGTTTTTGTTGCCGTTATAATACCCCGCCGCGGCCAGGTCCCGGGCGTATTTCGTCCAGTTGGCGCTGCCGGCGTTGGCCGCCGGGTCATCCAGGGAGGCGTTGGAGGCCTTCTCCCGGTACCCCACCTCCACCAGGGCTATGTCGATCAGTTTTTCTGCGTCGCGCAAAGATCATCACCCGACTCATCCTATGCCGGGCGGCGGGCACAGGTGAAGGCCGCCGGGATCGCCGGCGGCCTTTTCCGTTTATTTGTCATTCAAAGCAGCCCCATGATCTCGGCATGGATGTCCTCCACCGGACGCATGGCCCCCTGGCGCAGGCACTCCACCGCCGTCCAGCCCAAATGCCGGGCGCAGTACTCCGCCGCCGTCCGGCTGCGGGCCATATAGGCCGCGTCCGCCTCGTGGATATCCTCCCGGCTTACGTCCCCGCCGTAGCGCTTCAGCAGCAGGTCGTGGGTGGTCTCGGCGCTGGTGCGCAGATAGATCACCCTGTCCGGCGCGGGGATGGCCAGCAGATCGTATTCAAAGTGGAAAAGCCACCGCAAAAACCTGTCCCACTGCTCCTCCGGCAGCTTGGAGCACTGGTGTACCGCGTTGGAGGTGGTGTACCTGTCGGCCACGACGGTGCCCCCGGCGCGGTAGAAGTCCTCCCAGTCCCGCTTGAAGCTGGCGTAGCGGTCCACAGCGTAAAAGGCGGAGGCCGCGTAGGCGTTCACATCCCCCGGCTCGGCCCCGAAATCCCCCCGCAGGTACATCTTCACCAGCGCGGAGGAGTCGCTGGCATAGTCTGGGAAGGACACCGCCCGCACCATCTCGCCCCGGTCAGCCAATGCCTGGTAGAGCGCCTTCGCCTGGGTGGCCTTGCCGCTGCCGTCCAGCCCCTCGATGACGATCAGTTTTCCCTTTTTCTCCATTTCGCCACACCTCTCCAAGCGAGTATATCATAACGCCGCCCCGGTTGCAAGAAAGCCTCCCGTCCGGGAGGCTTTCTTTGGGAAGCTGTATCTCAGAACAGGCCGGAGATGACGCCCTTGTCGTCCACGTCGATCTTCTCGGCCGCCGGCACCTTCGGCAGGCCCGGCATGGTCATGATGTCGCCGGTGAGCACCACGGCAAAGCCCGCGCCGGCGGAGACCTTGACCTCCTTCACCGTGACGGTGAAGCCCTCCGGCGCGCCCAGCAGGGCCGGATCGTCGGAGAAGCTGTACTGGGTCTTGGCGATGCACACGGGCAGGCCGCCGAAGCCCAGGTCGGTGAGCCGGGCGACCTGCTTCTGGGCCGCCGGCAGGATGTTGACGGCCTTGCCGCCGTAGACCTTCTGCACCACCGCCTCGATCTTCTTGTCCAGGGGCATGTCCAGCTCATAGCTGAAGCGGAAGTCCGGCTTTTCCTCGCCACACACCCGGACCACCTCGGCGGCCAGGTCCATGGCGCCGGCGCCGCCCTTGGCCCAGAACTCGCCCAGCACCGCCTTCACACCCAGCTTGGCACAGCTGGCGATGACCTGCTCTACCTCCGCGTCCGTGTCCGTGGGGAAGCGGTTCACCGCCACCACGCAGGGCAGGCCGTAGACGTTTTTGATATTGCCGACGTGCCGCAGAAGGTTCGGCATGCCCTTTTCCAGGGCCGCCAGGTCCTCGTGGCCCAGCTCGGTCTTGGCAAGGCCGCCGTGCATCTTCAGCGCCCGGATGGTGGCCACCACCACCACCGCCGACGGGGTCAGCCCGGCGTAGCGGCACTTGATGTCCAGGAATTTCTCCGCCCCCAGGTCCGCGCCGAAGCCGGCCTCGGTGACGGCGTAATCCCCCAGGCGCATGGCCATGCGGGTGGCCAGAACGCTGTTGCACCCGTGGGCGATGTTGGCGAAGGGTCCGCCGTGGACGAAGGCGGGGGTGCCCTCCAGGGTCTGGACCAGGTTGGGCTTGAGCGCGTCCTTCAAAAGGGCCGCCATGGCCCCCACGGCCTTCAGGTCCCTGGCCGTCACCGGCGCGCCGTCGTAGGTATAGGCCACCACGATGCGGCCCAGCCGCTCCTTCAGGTCATGGATGGAACTGGCCAGGCAGAACACCGCCATGATCTCCGTGGCCACGGTGATGTCGTAGCCGTCCTCCCGGGGCACGCCGTTGACCCGGCCGCCGATGCCGTCGATGACGTGGCGCAGCTGCCGGTCGTTCATATCCACGCAGCGCTTCCAGGTGACGGTCTTGGGGTCGATGTGCAGGGCGTTGCCCTGATAGATGTGGTTGTCCAGCATGGCGGCCAGCAGGTTATTGGCCGCGCCGATGGCGTGGAAGTCCCCGGTGAAGTGGAGGTTGATGTCCTCCATGGGCACCACCTGGGCGTATCCGCCGCCGGCGGCGCCGCCCTTGATGCCGAACACGGGACCCAGGGACGGCTCCCGCAGGGCCAGGACCGCGTTTTTGCCGATCCGGCGCAGGCCGTCGGCCAGGCCGATGCTGGTGGTGGTCTTGCCCTCCCCCGCGGGGGTGGGGGTGATGGCGGTGACCAGGATCAGCTTCCCGTCCGGGCGGGAATCATCGTCCAGCAGGGCGTAATCCACTTTTGCCTTGTACTTGCCGTAAGGCTCCAGATATTTTTCGTCCACGCCGGCCTTGTCGGCGATGGCGGCGATGGGCTGCATCTGACAGGCCTGGGCGATCTCGATATCGGTCATAGAGGTGTCCTCCTCACTTGATAGAGCTGGTGGTGCGCAGCGTCACGTCGTGATAGCCGCCCTCCACGATGCTGGTGGCGCTCACCAGGGTGAGCTTGGCGTCCCGCTGCAGCTCGGGGATGGTGGTCACGCCGCAGTTGCACATGGTGGACTTGACCTTGTAAAGGGTCTTCTGGACGTTCTCATGCAGGCCGCCGGCGTAGGTGACGTAGCTGTCCACGCCCTCCTCGAAGCTGAGGCCCTCCGCCCCGCCCAGGTCATAGCGCTGCCAGTTCCTGGCCCGGTTGGAACCCTCGCCCCAGTATTCCTTGACGATGGTGCCGTTGATGTTCAGCTTGGGGGTGGGGCTTTCGTCGAAGCGGGCGAAGTACCGGCCCAGCATGACGAAGTCCGCGCCCATGGCCAGCGCCAGGGTGATGTGGTGGTCGTATACGATGCCGCCGTCGGAGCAGATGGGCACGTAGATGCCCGTCTCGGCGTAATACTCGTCCCGGGCCTTGGCCACCTCGATCAGCGCCGTGGCCTGGCCCCTGCCGATGCCCTTGGTCTCCCGGGTGATGCAGATGGAGCCGCCGCCGATGCCCACCTTCACAAAGTCGGCCCCCGCCGCCGCCAAAAAGCGGAACCCGGCCTCGTCCACCACGTTGCCCGCGCCCACCTTGACGCTGTCGCCGTAGTGCTCCCGGATCCAGGCGATGGTCCGCTTCTGCCACACGGAGTGGCCCTCGGACGAGTCGATGCACAGCGCGTCCGCGCCGGCCTCGATCAGCGCCGGCACCCGCTGGGCATAGTCCCGGGAGTTGATGCCCGCGCCCACCATCAGCCGCTTTCCGGCGTCCAGCAGCTCGTCGGGGTTCTCCTTGTGGCTGTCGTAGTCCTTGCGGAACACGAAATACTGCAGCCGCCCGTCATCGGACAAGATGGGCAGGGCGTTGAGCTTGTGGTCCCAGATGATGTCGTTGGCCTCCTTCAGGCTGGTGCCCTCGGGGGCGGTGACCAGCTTCTCCCGGGGGGTCATGAAGTCCCGGACGATCTCCGTGGTCTCCATGCGGCTGACCCGGTAGTCCCGGCTGGTGACGATGCCCAGCAGCTTTCCGTTGGCGGTGCCGTCGTCGGTGACGGCCACGGTGGAGAAGCCGTTTTTCGCCTTCAGCCGCAGGATGTCCCCCAGCGTGGCGTCGGGGGTGACGTTGGAGGCGCTGACCACGAAGCCGGACTTGTAGTTCTTCACCCGGGCGACCATGGCCGCCTCATCCTCGATAGACTGGGAGCCGTAGATAAAGCTCAGGCCCCCCTCCCGGGCCAGGGCGATGGCCAGGGTATCGTTGGACACCGACTGCATGATGGCCGACACCATGGGGATGCTCAGGCTGATGGCCGGCTTCTCCCCCCGGCGGTAGCGCACCAGGGGCGTTTTCAGGCTGATGTTGTCCGGCACGCAGCTCTCCGAGGTGTAGCCGGGGATCAGCAGGTACTCGCTGAAGGTATGGGACGGCTCATTGTAGTAGTACGCCATATGCTTCTCCTTTCAATTCGCGCGGAAATACTCCACCGCGGAGCGGAACAGACCCATGTCGTACGCTCCGGGAACGTTCTTGTAAAGGTGCTGGCCCACCCGCTCGGAGTGGCCCATCTTCCCCAGCACTCGCCCATCGGGACTGGTGATGCCCTCGATGGCATAGACGGAGCCGTTGGGGTTGTGGGCAGTGTCCATGGAGGGCACGCCGGCCAGATCCACGTACTGGGTGGCGATCTGTCCGTTTTCTGCCAGGGCGCGCACCGTTTCCTCCGAGGCCAAAAACCGGCCCTCGCCGTGGGAGATGGGCACGCAGTACACCTGCCCCGGCTCCGTGGCGGCCAGCCAGGGGGACTTGTTGGAGGCCACCCGGGTGCGCACGATCCTGGACTGGTGGCGGCCGATGGTGTTGTAGCTCAATGTGGGGCAGTTTTCGTCGGTGTCCATGATCTTTCCGAAAGGCACCAGGCCCAGCTTGATAAGCGCCTGGAAGCCGTTGCAGATGCCCAGCATCAGCCCGTCCCGCTGCTCCAAAAGCCTCGTCACCTGCTCCCGCACCGGGCCGCCCCGGAAGAAGGCGGCGATGAACTTGGCGCTGCCCTCCGGCTCGTCGCCGCCGGAGAAGCCGCCGGGGAGCACGATCATCTGGGCGCGGGCGATGGCCCCGGCGGCCTGCTCGATGCTCCGGGCGGTGTCCGCCGCGGTCAGGTTGCGCACCACCAGGATCTCCGCCTCGCCGCCGGCCTCGGTCACGGCCCTGGCGGTGTCATACTCGCAGTTGGTGCCCGGGAACACGGGGATCAGGACCCGGGGCCTGGCGTGCCTCACCGCCGGCGCGGTGCGCTCCTTGGCGGCATAGGAAAACGCCTCCACGGCGCCGGTCTCACCGGTACGGGTGGGATATACGTCCTCCAGCACGGCCTCGTTCAGGGCCAGCAGCTCGTCGATGGGCGCGGCGTCGCCACCCAGGGCGATGACCGGCTCGGCACTGGTAACGCCGATCTTCATGGCGCAGCCGCAGTCCACTTCTTCCGACAGCTCCGCCACGATGGCATGGGGCCAGGGGGCATACCAGTCAAACTCTGCGTTCCCGTCCATGGCAAAGCCCACGCGGTTGCCGAAGCTCATCTTCATCACGGCCTCGGCCACGCCGTTCTCCACCGCCCACGCGGCCTTGACCTTGCCGGCCCGGCACAGGCCGTGGAAGGTCTCCCAGGCGGCTTTCCGGCTCTCCGCAGTGGGATTGCCCGCGAACAGGTACACCGGATGTCCGGCTTCCTTGAACTCGGGGGACAGCACCTCCCCCGCTTTTACGGGGGCGATGGCGAAGGAGATCAGCGTGGGGGGAACGTCCTTGTCCATGAACGAGCCGGACATGGAGTCCTTGCCGCCGATGGCGGCGGCCCCCAGCTCCAGCTGGGCGTCCAGTGCCCCCAGCAGAGCCTGGAAGGGCTTGCCCCAGCGCTCCGGATCGTCCCGCAGCTTCTCGAAAAACTCCTGGAAGGTCAGGTACGCGTCTTTATAGTCCGCGCCGGCGGCCACGATCTTGGCCACCGAGGTGACCACCGCGTGGCAGGCCCCCTCGTAGGGGTCGGCGCTCATCCAGTCCGGGTCGCAGCCCCAGGCCATGACGCTGGCCTGATCCGTGTGCTGCCCCGGCAGCACCGGCAGCAGCGCCGCCATGGCCTGGGCCGGAGTGGTCTGGGTCCGGCCGCCGAAGGGCATGAGCACGCTGCCCGCGCCGATGGAGCCGTCGAACCGCTCGGTCAAGCCCCGCCGGGAGCCGCATTTCAGACTGCCGGCCATATCCCGCAGGGAGCTGAACCGGGCCTGGCCCAGCGCGGCCCGGTCGGTCGCGGGCACACGCACCGCGGCGTGCTTCACCGCGCCGTTGGTGTTGAGGAATGCCCGGCTCAGGTCGGCGATGGTCCTCCCCTTCCAGGTCATCACCATCCGGGGGCTTTCCGTGACCACGGCCACCTGATAGGCCTCCAGGTTCTCCGCCTGGGCGGCGGCGATGAACGCCTCCGCGTCGGAGCGGGCCACCACCACGGCCATGCGCTCCTGGCTCTCGGATATGGCCAGCTCCGTGCCGTCCAGGCCCTCGTATTTCTTGCGCACCGCGTCCAGATCGATGGCCAGGCCGTCCGCCAGCTCGCCGATGGCCACGCTGACGCCGCCGGCGCCGAAGTCGTTGCAGCGCTTTATCATCCTGGTGACGTCCCCGTCCCGGAAGAGCCGCTGGATCTTCCGCTCCTCGGGGGCGTTGCCCTTTTGCACCTCGGAGGCCATGGTCTGCAGGGATTTGGTGTTGTGGCTCTTGGACGAGCCGGTGGCGCCGCCGATGCCGTCCCGGCCGGTGCGGCCGCCCAGCAGGATCACCACGTCCCCGGGCACAGGCTCCTCCCGGCGCACGTTCTCCGCCGGGGCCGCCGCCACCACCACGCCGCACTCCAGCCGCTTGGCCACATACCCCTCGTGGTACATCTCCGCCACATGGCCGGTGGCCAGGCCGATCTGGTTGCCGTAGGAGGAATAGCCCGCCGCGGCGGTCTGGGCCAACTTCCTCTGGGGCAGCTTTCCGGGCAGGGTCCTATCCAGCGCCGCCCGGGGGTCGCCGCCGCCGGTGACCCGCATGGCCTGGTGCACGTAGGCCCGGCCCGACAGGGGGTCCCGGATGCAGCCGCCGATGCAGGTGGCCGCGCCGCCGAAGGGTTCGATCTCCGTGGGGTGGTTGTGGGTCTCGTTTTTGAACATCAAAAGCCAGTCCTGCGTCTGGCCGTCCACCTGGGCGGGCACATGGATGGAGCAGGCGTTGATCTCCTCGCTCTCGTCCAGCTCGGGAAGCAGGCCCCGCTTTTTCAGCACCTTGGTGCCCAAGGTGGCGATGTCCATCAGGGTCTGCGGCCGCGCGGCGGCCTTCTCGGGCCCGTAGACTTCCTCCCGGGCCGCCAGATACCGCTCATAGGACGATCGCACCGCACAGTCGGCGATGTCCACGTCGTCGATGTGGGTGGAGAAGGTGGTGTGGCGGCAGTGGTCGGACCAGTAGGTGTCCACCACCCGCACCTCGGTGATGGTGGGGTCCCGGTGCTCCTCGCCCTTAAAATAATCCTGCAGGAACTTCAGGTCGTCCAGGTCCATGGCCAGGCCCAGCTCGTCCAGCAGGGCCGCCAGGGCCGGCTCGTCCATGGCGGTGAAGCCCTCCACCGTCCGGACGTGGTCCGGCACGGCGTAGGTCCGCTCCAGGGTCCGGGGCTTGTCCATGGAGGCCCGGCGGCTCTCCACCGGGTTGATGACGTAGCCGGCGATGCGCTCCACATCCTCAGCCGTCAGCGCGCCCCGCAGCAGATACACCTTGGCGTAGGACACCAGCGGCCTCTCCGCCCCGGCCATGAGCTGGATGCACTGGGCGGCGGAGTCGGCCCGCTGGTCGAACTGCCCCGGCAGGGCCTCCACGGCCAGCACCGTCCACTGCCCCTCCGGGGCGGGGAACATCTCGTCGTAGGTCCGGTCCACCTGAGGCTCGGAAAACACCACGCTTTTTGCCCGCTCAAAGACCTCCCGGTCGATGTGGTCCACATCGTACCGGTTCAGAATGCGCACTTCCTCCAGGGCCTTCACCCCCAGGAAGTCCCGCAGATCGGCCAGCAGGCCGGCGCTCTCCGGGGACACGCCCGGCTTTTTTTCTACATATATCCGATAGACCATATATCCTCTCTCAGTCCGCCAGCGCCTTCATGGCCCTGGCTCCGATGTCACGGCGATAATAGGCGTTGCCGAAGTGGACCTTCTCCGCGTCGGCATAGGCCGCGGCGATGGCCGCGGGCAGGCTCTCCGCCACGGCGGTGACGCCCAGCACCCGACCGCCGCTGGTCAGCAGCTTTCCGTCCGTCAGCTTCGCCCCGGCCACGTACACCTGGGCGGTCAGCCCCGCGTCATAGGTGATCTCATAGCCCTTTTCATAGTGCTCCGGGTATCCGTCGCTGGCCAGGATGACGCAGCAGGCGTGCTTTTCGGAAAAGCGCACCTCGGTCTTATCCAGCGTCCCGTTGCGGCAGGCCATCATCACGGTCAGCAGGTCCGACTCCATCAGCGGCAGCACCACCTGGGTTTCCGGGTCGCCGAAGCGGCAGTTGTACTCGATCACCTTCGGCCCGTCGGGGGTGAGCATCAGCCCAAAGTAGAGGCAGCCTTTGAAGGGCCGGCCCTCCGCCGCCATGGCGGCGATGGTGGGCTGGAAGATGGTCTGCATGCACACGTCTGCGATCTCGTCGGTGTAATAGGGGTTGGGGGCCACGGTGCCCATGCCGCCGGTGTTGAGGCCCTCGTCGCCGTCGTGTGCCCGCTTGTGGTCCATGGAGGACACCATGGGTTTGACCGTTTTCCCGTCGGTGAAGGCCAGCACGGACACCTCCGGGCCGGTCAAAAACTCCTCCACCACGATCCGGTCGCCGCTGGCGCCGAATTTTTTGTCCTCCATGATGGACTTCACGGCCTCCTCGGCCTCGGCGTGGGTCTGGGCGATCAGCACGCCCTTTCCCAGGGCCAGGCCGTCGGCCTTCACCACCGTGGGCAGCGGGGCGGTCCGCACATATCCAAGCGCCGCCGCCGCGTCGTCGAACACCTCGTAGCGGGCGGTGGGGATGGCGTACTTTTTCATCAGCTCCTTGGCGAACACCTTGCTGCCCTCGATGACGGCGGCCTTCTTATCCGGCCCGAAGCATGGCACCCCCGCCGCCTCCAGGGCGTCCACCATCCCCAGGGCCAGGGGGTCGTCCGGGGTGACCACGGCGAAGTCGATGGCGTTTTCCTTTGCAAAGCGCACCGCGCCGTCAATGTCCTTCGCGCCCACGTCCACGCACACCGCGTCCGCGGCGATGCCCCCGTTGCCGGGCAGGGCGTAGACCGTCTCCACGGCGGGGTTTTCTTTCAGCTTGCGGATGACGGCGTGTTCCCGGCCGCCGCTGCCGATGACCATGAGTTTCATAGGTTTCTTCTCCTGCCTCCAAATCTTATTCCCACGCGCCTGTTTCCAGATATTTCTTCGCCCGGCGCTCCGCCTTGGCCACGAGCGCGGCGTCAAAGCCCATCAGCCCCAACAGCCGGATGGCGTTCCGGGACCGGGCCGGTCCCTCCCGGAGCCGGTAGTCGAACTGCATCGAATCCTCGCCCACCGTCTCCGCAAAGTGGCACATCCGGCACTTCCCCGCCAGCAGGGCGCACAACTCCAGATCGTGGGTGGCCGCCAGGCACAGGACCCCCGCGTCAAAGAGCGTCTCCAAAATGGCGCTTGACGCCGCGATGCGCTCGGCGGTGTTGGTGCCCCGCAGGACCTCGTCCACCACGCATAGGACGGGCCGTTCCCTCTCCGCCGCCGTCAGGATGCGGCGGATGGACTTGATCTCCGTGACGTAATAACTCTCCCCCGCCAGCAGATCGTCCTCCAGGGCCATGGACGAATAGAGGGTAAACACGCCGCCTTGGTAACTCTCCGCCGCCGCCGTACACAGGCTCTGGGCCAGCAGGACGTTCAAAAGCGCGGTACGCAGATAGGTGCTTTTGCCGGAGGCATTGGAGCCGGTGAGCAGCATGGGGCCGCCCAGGTCCAGATCGTTGGGCACAGCGGCGTCCAGCAGCGGGTGGACCATGCCCCGGATGTGCAGCTGGGCCGAGCCGTCAAAGGCGATGTCCGGCACGGCGTACACCTCCATGCTCTTGCGCCAGGAGGCCGCCGCGATGGCCGTATCCAGCCGTCCCAGGCCCTCGATGACGGCCATCAGGTCCTTTTGGTTGGCCCACAGCTTGTTCTTCAGATATTCATAGGTGATAAGGTCCAGCAAGAGCAGCGAGGCCAGCAGGTCCCCCACGTTGCCGGTATCCATGCCAGAAATGCCGCCGGTACGCAGCACGAACCGCAGCTTTTTCAACGCCTCGTAGGCCCCCGCCAGTTCCCGGTCCAGGTCCGGCGCGCCCAGCTTTTGGACCCGCCGCAGGGCGAACACCTCCGCCACCGAGTAGTTGAGGGTGTCAAACTCCCGACGCACCCGCCGCAGCATGAACTCCCGGAGCGCCATATTGAAGGACATGAGCAATATCGCCGCCATGATCGGAACGACGCCCAGCACTCCCAGCACAAGGCTGGCCACGAACGCTACCGACAGGGTCACATAGAGGCCAAACAGGCTCCGTCCCCCGGCATCCGGCGCGAACGCCGTGCAGAGGTCCGACCGCCGGGTCCGGCCCAGTTTGTCCAAAATGGCCTGGACCTCCAGCCGCTTTTCCGGCCGGGCCTCCATGAACGCGATGAGCCTGGCCCGGCGGCCGTATTCCTCCCCGGTCAGGGCGGGGTGGCGCAGGGTGTCGTAAAGCACCTGCTCCCCCGGCGTGGACAGGCCCGGATCGATGCGCCGGAACACCCGGTCCATATCCAGGTCGTGCCAGGTGACATCATCCACGCTGTAACCGTCCTCCCGCTCCCGGCGGTAGTCCGACCAGGCCCGGATGCGCTCCATGTCCCCGCCGGTAAAGTACACGTCCGGCCTCTTTCCGAAGGCCGCCTCCAGCCGGCGCCGACGCTTTTTCTCCTGCCCGAACACGGTCAGTGGTGGAACAGCCGCATGCCTGTGAAGGCCATGACGATGCCGTACTTGTCCGCGGTCTCGATCACGTTGTCGTCCCGGATGCTGCCGCCCGGCTCGGCGATATAGGCCACGCCGGACTTGCGGGCGCGCTCCACGTTGTCCCCGAAGGGGAAGAAGGCGTCGCTGCCCACGGTGACGCCGGACTGGGTGGCCAGCCACGCCTTTTTTTCCGCGGCGGTCAGCGGCTCGGGCCGGCTGGTGAACACGTTCTGCCACGCCCCGTCGGCAAGCACATCCTCCCACTCGTCGGAGATGTACACGTCGATGGCGTTGTCCCGGTCCGGCCGGCGGATATCCGCCCTGAAGGGCAGGGAGAGCACCTTTTCGTGCTGGCGCAGGTACCAGTTGTCCGCCTTGTTGCCGGCCAGGCGTGTGCAGTGGATACGGCTCTGCTGGCCGGCGCCCACGCCGATGGCCTGTCCGTCCTTCACATAGCAGACGGAGTTGGACTGGGTGTACTTCAAAGTGATGAGGGCCACGGTCATGTCGATGACCGCCTCGGGGGGCAGGGTCTTGTTCTTGGTCACGATGTTGGAAAACACGTCCGCCGTGACCTTGTAGTCGTTCCGCCCCTGCTGGAAGGTGACGCCGAACACGTCCTTGCGCTCTACCGGGGCGGGGACGTAGGCGGGGTCGATCCTGACCACGTTATAATTGCCCTTTTTCTTCGTCTTGAGGATGGCCAATGCCCCGTCGGTGTAGCCCGGGGCGATGACGCCGTCGGACACCTCCGCCTTCAGGTACCGGGCCGTGGCCTCGTCGCATACCTCGGACAGCGCCGCCCAGTCGCCGTAGGAACTCATCCGGTCCGCGCCCCTGGCCCGGATATAGGCGCAGGCGATGGGACTCAGCTCCGCGTCGGGGTCCACGAAATAGATCTTCCTGTCCGTTTCGGACAGGGGCTTTCCCACGGCGGCTCCCGCTGGGGAGACGTGCTTGAAGCTGGCGGCGGCGGGCAGGCCCGTGGCCTCGGAGAGTTCCTTCACCAGCTGCCAGGAGTTGAACGCGTCCAGCAGGTTGATGTAGCCCGGCTTGCCGTTGAGCACCTCTATGGGCAGGTCGCTGCCGTCGGACATAAAGATGCAGGAGGGCTTCTGGTTAGGGTTGCAGCCGTATTTCAGTTCCAGTTGGTTCATACTCTCTCCCTCTCAGTCAGTGTGCTTGTTGACGATCACCGTGTCCCGCTCCCCCGTCGCCAGGTCGATATAGGACACGTACAGGGACACCTTGTTGTCCTCGTTCAGCCCCGCCCAGACCTGGTCCGCCAGGGTCCTGGCGTCGGGGGCGTCAAAGGTCACGGGCGCCGGCTCCCCCACGTAGGAGGGCAGCGGCTCGCCGTCCGCGGCATAGGTGTGGATGATGTGGGCCAGGCCCGCCTGAGGCTTGTCGTACTCGTAAAAATACCGGCAGCAGCAGGCCGGGTCTCCGTCCAGGCTTTTGAGGATGGACAGCTTATAGCTGCCGTCCGGAGCCGCCAGCCCGGAGATGCGGGGGGTCCAGTTGGGTCCGTCCGGCTCAAAGGTGCGGGTGCGCAGGGCGGCGGCAAAGGTCTGCCCTGCCAGCAGCGCGTCCCGGATAGTGTCGGTCTGGTCGCCGTTGGTGACCACGGTGTCCCTCCCCACCACCCGCACCGGGTGATAGATGATCAGGCTGGGGTCGGACATCTTGGCCGGGTCGTGGGCCTGGGTGCGGATGCCGTCGTCGGTGGCGACGAACACCCGGTTGCGGCTGTTGACGCTGCGGCCCATGATGAAATAGACGATCACCGCCTTTTTATCATCGGCGCTCCGGCCCAGGGCGATGCCCCGGCCGGGATAGGTCCTCTCGCTCAAATAGGCTTTCAGATCAGTCGGCATGTTCTTTCCTTTCTGCGATCTGGGCGGCGACCATCTCTGCCGCCTGGGGCAGGATGATCCACTCCGCCTGTTCCATGACCCGCCGCTGCAGTGTCTGCGGCGTGTCTCCGTCGGCCACCAGCACGGGTTTCTGGGCGATGATCCGCCCCCCGTCGGGGATCTCGTTGACAAAATGCACCGTGGCGCCGGTGACCTTCACGCCCCGCTTCAGGGCCTCCTCGTGGACCTTCAGGCCGTAATAGCCCTTGCCGCAGAAGGACGGGACCAGCGCCGGGTGGACGTTCAAAATGCGCTCCGGGAACCGGTCGGTGAAGTCCTTGCTCAGGATGCTCATAAACCCCGCCAGCACGATCATCTCCGCGCCGGCCCGGTCGAGCGCCTCCAGGATGGCCGCCTCGAAAGCCGCCTGGCCGCCCAGCTCCTTCTTGGAGCAGACCACCGACGGCACGCCGGCCTTTTCCGCCCGGGTCAGGGCGTAGGCGTCCGGCTGGCTGGACACCACCAGCACGATCTGGCCATGGGGCAGCTTTCCCGCCGCCTGGGCGTCCAGCAGGGCCTGCAGATTGGTGCCGCCGCCGGAGACGAACACGGCGATGCGCGTTCTCGTCATAGAAGCTGCACCCTCTCTCCGTCCTCGCCGGCCACGATCCGGCCCAGCTCATAGGCCTCCTCCCCGCCGGCCCGCAGCACCGCCAGGGCCTTCTCCCCGTCTTCGGCGGCCACGGTAACGGTCATGCCCACGCCCATGTTGAAGGTGTTGAACATGTCCCGCTCCGGGATGTTCCCCTCCTTTTGGATGAGGCCGAATATGGCGGGCGTGCGCACCGCCTTCTTCTCGATGGCGGCGGCCAGCCCCTCCGGGATGCTCCGGGGGATGTTCTCATAAAACCCGCCGCCGGTGATGTGGCTGACGCCCTTCACGGTCACGGCCTCCATCAGGGCCAGCACGGGCTTGACATAGATGCGCGTGGGCGCCAGCAGGGCCTCGCCCAGGGTCATGCCCAGCTCCTCCCGGTACTCTCCCAGGACCCGGGGCCGCTCGTCCAGGCCGAACACCTTCCGCACCAGGGAGAAGCCGTTGGAGTGCACCCCGCTGGAGGGCAGGGCCAGCAGCACGTCCCCGGGCTGGGTGGCAGCGTTGTCCAGGATCTTGCTCTTGTCCACCACGCCCACGGTGAAGCCCGCCAGGTCGTAGTCGTCCGAGTCCATGACACCGGGGTGCTCGGCGGTCTCCCCGCCCACCAGGGCGCATCCGGCCCGGACGCAGCCCTCCGCCACCCCCGCCACGATGGCGGCGATGCGCTCGGGCACGTTTTTTCCGCAGGCGATATAGTCCAGGAAGATCAGCGGCTTTGCCCCGGCGCAGACCACGTCGTTGACGCACATGGCCACGCAGTCGATGCCCACGGTGTCGTGCTTGTCCATATACTGGGCCAGCTTCAGCTTCGTGCCCACGCCGTCGGTGCCGGAGATGAGCACCGGGTGCTCCATGCCCCCCAGGTCCGGCTCAAACAGCCCGCCGAACCCGCCGATGTCCCCCAGCACCCCGGGGATGCGGGTGCGGGCGATGTGCTTTTTCATCCGCTCCACGGACTCGTACCCGGCGGTGATGTCCACGCCGGCGGCGGCGTAGCTGGCGGAATAGCTGTCCTTATTCATCCCGGCCTCTCCCCTCGCTGATCTTGTACTCGAACCGGCTCTTGGACGACACCGACGGGATGGCGGTGGGATAGTTGTTGGTGAAGCAGGCGTCGCAGTAGCCCGTGCACGCCTCCCCGCCCAGCAGCCAGGGCAGGTCCTCCGCCGGCAGGTATCCCAGGGTGTCCGCGCCGATGATGGCGCATGTCTCCTCCACCGTGTGGCGGCAGGCGATCAGGTTCTCCCGCGAGTCGATGTCCGTGCCGTAATAGCAGGGGTTCAAAAACGGCGGCGCGGAGATGCGCATGTGGACCTCCGCCGCGCCCGCCTCCCGCAGCAGACGCACGAACCGGGCGCTGGTGGTGCCCCGGACGATGGAGTCGTCCACCACCACCACCCGCTTGCCCCGGACCACGCTGGCCACGGGGTTGAGCTTGATGCGCACCAGGTCCTCCCGGGTGCTCTGCCCCGGGGCGATGAAAGTCCGGCCTATATACTTGTTCTTGATAAAGCCCACCCCATAGGGGATGCCGGAGCGGCGGGCATAGCCCAGGGCCGCGTCCAACCCCGAGTCGGGCACGCCCACCACCACGTCCGCCTCCACCGGATGGCGGATGGCCAGCCGCTCGCCGGCCCGGACGCGGGCCTCGTGGACGCTGACACCGTCGATGACGGAGTCGGGCCGGGCGAAGTAGATGTGCTCGAAGATGCACAGTTTCTTCTCCGCCTTGCCGCAGTGGTCCCGGATGCTCTGCACCCCGTCCTTGGAGAACACCACGATCTCCCCGGGTTCCAGATCCCGGATGAAGCGGGCGTTCACCGCCTCCAGGGCGCATGTCTCCGACGCCACCACATAGGCCCCGTCCTCCCTCTGGCCGTAGCACAGGGGACGGAAGCCGTTCTCATCCCGGACCGCCAGCAGCTTGGACGGACTCATCACCACCATGGAGTAGGCGCCCTTGATCAGGAACATGGCCTGGTTGACCGCCTGCTCGATGGAAGGGGCGGTGAGCCGCTCCTTGGTGATGACGTAGGAGATGACCTCGGTGTCGCTGGAGGTGTGGAAGATGGACCCCTGCAGCTCCAGGGCCTTGCGCAGCTCCGCGGAGTTGACCAGGTTGCCGTTGTGGGCCAGGGCCATACGGCCCTTGATGTGGTTGACCACCATGGGCTGGCAGTTCTCCCGGCCATTGCAGCCGGTGGTGCCGTAGCGGACGTGGCCCACGGCCATGTTCCCCTCCGGCAGGTGCTCCAGCACCGGTCCGGAGAACACTTCGCTCACCAGGCCCAGGTCCTTATAGAAGCTGAACAGGCCGTCGTCGTTGATGACGATGCCGCAGCTCTCCTGGCCCCGGTGCTGCAGGGCATACAGGCCGTAATAGGCCATGGGCGCCAGGGGCGTGCGCTCAGGGGCAAATATGCCGAACACGCCGCATTCTTCGTGAATCTTTCCCATTGAGTTCCCTTATCCCAAAATGCGCTTCATCATCTCGGCGTAGGCGTCCTCCACCCCGCCCAGGTCCCGGCGGAAGCGGTCCTTGTCCAGCTTCTCGTGGGTGGTGCTGTCCCAGAACCGGCAGGTGTCGGGGCTGATCTCGTCGGCCAGGACCAGCCTGCCGTCGGAGGTCTTGCCGAACTCCAGCTTGAAGTCCACCAGGTCCACGTTCACCGCCTTGAAAAAGGCCTTCAGCACATCGTTGACCTTGAAGGCCATGGCCTTGATGGTGTCCAGCTCCTCTTTGGTGCACAGGCCCAGGGCCAGGGCGTGATAGTCGTTGATGAGCGGGTCGCCCAGCGCGTCGTTTTTATAGGAGGTCTCGAAGGTGGGCGCGGCGAACACGATGCCCTCCTCCACGCCGTAGCGCTTGGCAAAGCTGCCGGCGGAGATGTTGCGGATGATGACCTCCAGGGGCACGATGGAAACCTTTCTCACCACCGTTTCCCGGTCGTTCAGCTCCTCCACGAAGTGGGTGGGCACGCCCTCTTTCTCCAGCAGGCCCATCAGGTAGTTGGTGACCCGGTTGTTGATGGCGCCCTTGCCGGCGATCTGGCCCTTTTTCAGGCCGTTGAAGGCGGTGGCGTCGTCCTTGTAGGAGACGATGACCAGGTCCGGATCGTCGGTGGCGTAGACCTTCTTGGCCTTGCCCTCATAAAGCTGCTCTTTCTTCTGCATGGTATTACCTCCCATAAAGATGGTTGTTTCAGTGTTTGTTGAACCGGGCCTCCACGGCCGCGTTCTTCGCCAGGACGCTCTCCCGACCGGCGGCGCGGGCCGCGTCCAGCTTCTCCGCCAGGACCTCGTCCGACAGGGCCAGGATCTGCACGGAAAGCAGCGCGGCGTTGACGGCCCCGTCGATGCCCACGGCGGCGACAGGGATGCCCGAGGGCATCTGCACCGTGGACAGAAGGGCGTCAACGCCGTCCAGCGCTTTGGATTTGAGGGGGATGCCGATCACCGGCAGGGTGGTGTTCGCCGCCAGGGTGCCGGCCAGGTGTGCCGCCATGCCGGCGGCGGCTATGAGCACGCCGAAGCCGGCCTCCCGTGCGCCCAGGGCGAACTGCCGGGCCTCGTCCGGCGTCCGGTGGGCGGACAGCACGTGCACCTCGTAGGGCACGGCGAACTCCTCCAGCTTCGCGGCGGCCTTCTCCACAACGGGCAGGTCGCTGTCGCTGCCCATGATGATGGCTACTTTCTTCATTTGAGCACTCCCTTAAAGTAATGTGGACAGTCCTATTTTCCCAGAAATAGAACTGCCCAGACGGTCGGCCGCGGCGGCAGAGATCGGCTCCGCCCCGCGCAGGAACAATGAAATTGGCTCCCCCGCGTGCCTCGCGTTCCGTCAGTTGCCAACTCACTTCATCGATTGTCCGCACTCAGGATATGTCCACATTATAGCAAAGGGGCAAAAGGAAAGTCAATTCTTCCCGTCTTTGTGGGAAAGACATTTTTCTGCCATAAAAATGGTAATTTTTATCTATTATGACCAGTGTGTACGCACCCCCGCCGGGAATTGATACGGAATTTTAACTTGTATGCCGTCCAGTTGTGATATAAGATAAACTTAGGTAAGTTTGGGCCTTATTTCACATCGTTCGCAGGGGAGAAACTCATGGAGGTTTTTTATAAGATCATCGCCATGCTGGGCGGGCTGAGCATGTTCCTGTACGGCATGCGGGTGATGGGCGACGGGCTGAAGAGCAGCTCCGGCGGGGCCATGAAGGCAGCCCTGTCCAAGGTGACGGGCAAGCCGGCCCTGGGCTTTCTGCTGGGCATGCTGGTCACCTGCATGATCCAAAGCTCCACCGCCACCATCGTGCTGACGGTGGGCCTGGTGGGCGCGGGGTTCCTCACCTTCCGCCAGTCCATCGGCATCGTGCTGGGCGCCAATGTGGGCACCGCCATCACCGCCCAGATCATCCGCCTCATGGACGTGAAGGCGGGCGCCACCAGCATCCTGTACCTCTTCAACGCGGAGAACCTGGCGCCCATCGCCCTTATCATCGGCATCGTGCTGCTGATGTTCGTGCACAAGGGCGCCGCCGAGAACACGGGCACCATCGCCATGGGCTTCGGCGTGCTGTTCATGGGCCTGATCGCCATGTCCGACGCGGTCAGCTCCTTCGGCCAGGGGCTGAGCGACCTGCTCACCGCCTTCGAGGGCAACTACCTGCTGGGCTTTTTGTCCGGCGTGCTGGTCACCGGCATCATCCAAAGCTCCTCGGCGGTCGTGGGCATCCTCCAGTCGCTGGCCAGCTCCGTGGGCGTGCGCTTCTGCGGGGTGTTCGCCGTCATCATCGGCGTGAACATCGGCGACTGCCTGACCACCTATCTGGTCTGCCGCATCGGCGCCAAGTCCGAGCAGATCCGCACCGTCACCGTCCACGTGCTCTACAACATCTGCGCCGCGGCCCTCATCGCCTTGGTCATCACGGTGCTGCGGGCGGCGGGGGTGCTCACCGACGGGCTGTGGTACACCTCCCTGGACTCCGGCGGCGTTGCCAACGTCCACGGCCTGTTCCGGCTGGTACCGGCGGTGCTGCTGCTGCCCATGAGCGGCGTGTTCGCCCGGATCGCGGAAAAGCTGATCCCCGACAAGCCTCTGGACGCGGAGGACGAGGACATCCTGACGAACCTGCGGGAGCTGGACAGCCACCTGGTCACCAACCCGGCCCTGGCTCTGGATCAGTCCGCCCACCTGATCGGCCACATGGCGGACGTGGCCCTGCACAACTACGACGCCGCGGTGCAGCAGCTTTTCGACTTCGACCCCAAGCGCTCCGACCGCATCGCCCAGCGGGAGGCCCTGCTGGACCGGATGGCTGACGCGGCCAACCAGTATATCGTGGGCCTGTCCCCCTACGTCACCCGCTCCGTGGACAACCAGGTTCAGAGCTTCCAGATCAAGGCCCTGACCTGCTTCGAGCGCATCGGTGACCTGGCCCAGAACATCCTCCACGACCAGCAGCGGCTCAAGGACTCTGACAAGGACCTCTCCCCCGCCGCCCGGGAGGACCTGCAGGGCACCCTGGACGCGGTGCGGGACATCCTGGTGCTGACGGTGGACGTGTTCAAATCCGACGACCTGGCCCGGGCCAGGACCATAGAGCCGCTGGAGGAGGTCATCGACGACATCGTGGAGGTGATGAAGACCCGCCACGTGGACCGGATGACCCGGGGCGTGTGCGACGTGTACATCGGCATCCAGTACGAGAACATCCTCCTGAACCTGGAGCGGGTGTCCGACCAGTGCTCGGACCTGGCGGTGTACATGCTGGGCCGGGACGACCAGTCCATCTCCGGCCACGAGCACCTGTACCTGCACCAGCTGCACCACTCCGGCGACCGGGCCTACGGCCAGGCCTTCCGGGACAACTGCCGCAAGTACGCCGCCCTCCTCCAGATGGAAGCGCAGAAGCCCGAAAAATAAATATTTCTTGACAAATCCAGAAGACGCGCTTATAATCCTTCCCAGAGCAAAGACGTTCTGCACCGCAGAGCGTCTTTGCTCGTTTTCATGCAAGGCAAGGAGAAAGAGCAAATGTGCGCGATCATGGGATTCACCAAGAGGACACTCACCAAGGAGCAGCTGCAGCCCTATTTTTCCCGGACCAAGTCCCGAGGGCCGGACATGAGCCGGATCGAACCGGCCGGGGACGGATGGCTGTGCTTCCACCGGCTGGCCATCATGGGCCTGCACCCGGAGGGGATGCAGCCGTTCCATCTGGACGGGGACATGGCGGTGTGCAACGGGGAGCTGTACCTGTTCCGGCCCCTGAAGGCGGAGCTGGCAAAGGAATACGCATTCATCAGTGATTCGGACTGCGAGATCATCCTGCCCCTGTACCGGAAATACGGTCTGGACATGTTCAAAATGCTGGACGCGGAGTTCGCCATGCTGATATACGACAGCAAGGCGGACCGGCTCATCGCCGCCCGGGACCCCATCGGGATACGGCCGCTGTACTACGGCCAGCTCGCCGACGGCAGCATGGTCTTCGCCAGCGAGGCGAAGAACCTGGTGGGTCTGTGCGAGAGGGTGTTCCCCTTCCCTCCCGGTCACTACTGGGCCGACGGGAAGTTCGTCCGCTACGCCGACCTGACCGGCGTGGATGAGTATCTGCCGGACGACGTGGAAACGGTGTGCAAAAACATCCGGGAGAAGCTGATATTGGCCGTGGACAAGCGCCTGGACGCGGACGCGCCTTTGGGCTTTCTCCTGTCCGGCGGGCTGGACTCCAGCCTGGTGTGTGCCATCTCCGCCCGGATACTGGGCAAACACATCCGCTCCTTCGCCATCGGCATGGACACGGACCCCATCGACCTGAAGTACGCCCGGCAGGCGGCGGACTACCTGGGAGCGGATCACACGGAGGTGACCATGACCCGGGAGGAGGTGCTCGCCAGCCTGGAGGATGTCATCGCCCTGCTGGGCACCTATGACATCACCACCATCCGGGCCAGCATGGGGATGTATCTGTGCTGCAAGGCCATCCATGAGCGTACGGACGTGCGGGTGCTCATGACCGGCGAGATATCCGACGAGCTGTTCGGCTATAAATACACCGACTTCGCCCCCTCCCCGGAGGCATTCCAGGCAGAGGCGAAAAAGCGGGTGGACGAGCTTCACATGTACGACGTGCTCCGGGCGGACCGGTGCATCTCCGTCAACTCCCTGGAGGCCCGGGTGCCCTTCGGAGACCTGGAGTTCGTGCGGTATGTGATGCAGGTGGACCCGAAGCTGAAGGTGAACCGCTACGGCATGGGCAAGTATCTTTTGCGCCACGCCTTTGAAAAGGACCACCTGCTGCCCGACTCCATCCTGTGGCGGCAGAAGGCGGCCTTCTCCGACGCGGTGGGCCACTCCATGGTGGACGACCTGAAGGAATACGCCGAGAGCCTGTACACCGACGCGGCCTTCGAGGCGGCGCGGCAGAAATATTCGTTCGCCCGGCCCTTCACCAAGGAGAGCCTGCTGTACCGGGAGATATTCGAGAAATACTACCCCGGCCAGGCGGAGATGGTGGCGGATTTCTGGATGCCCAACAAGAGCTGGGCCGGCTGCGACGTGAACGACCCCAGCGCCCGGGTGCTGGCAAACTACGGCGCCTGCGGAAAATAAAATAGAGAAGCGGAGCGGGTCCCCTGCCGGGACCCGCTCCGTCCGTTCATCTCATCCGCAAAGCCATCTGCACGGCGGTGGTGCCGTCGGGCTTGCACACCAGCAGATGCCAGCCCTCCTCGTCCCGCCGGCGGTAGACGCTCAGCTCCTCCCCCTCCCGGCAGGCGGCGCTGTAGGCGATCTCCGCCTCGGCCACGTCCATGGCCTCCAGCTCCGCAACAGAGAAGGTCCCCATGAGCATGCGCACATAGGCCACGTTGTTCATGTGCCGGCCCGTGTCGATGTCCCGGGACCCCACGGTATAGCGGGCGCAGAGAGCGCCCTGCTCCGGCTTTTCCCGGAACCGGGTGAAGGGGCCGTCGCACACCCGCTCCGGCAGGGGCCGCAGGTCCGTGGGATAGCCGAACTCCCCGGGGCGCATCAGCCGGCCGGTGTCCACGTTCTGGGCCGCCCACTCGGTGCGTCCCTCCGCCAGGACCTCCCCGTCCCGCTTCAGGGTGTAGAACCGGTCGAACTTCACGTTCCCCGCCGTCCCCGGCCAGGTCCGCACCGTGACCGCGTCGCCGTAGCCGGGATTTTCGTATATCCGCACCCGGGTCCGGATGGCCAGCCAGAAGGCCCTGTGGGCCATCATGTCGTCGTAGCCCACGCCCATGCGCTCGGCCTGCTCCGCCGCCAGGTCCATAAAAAGGTCGAACAGCCCCGCCAGCTTCAGCCGCCCGGCGTAGTCCAGCTTGCTCGTGTATAACGTTTCTTCCTTGTCCAGATAGTTCTCCATCGGTCCTCCTGTTATGTGCTGTGATAAGACCGGCCTCCCGTCATCGGGAAGCCGGTCCGGTGTGATCGTCCCACAGGACGACGCGGTCCGCGCCGCGGGTGGCGTTCATGTCGATCAGCCGCTGGTTGGTGGAACCCCGGAACCGCAGGCCCACCTGGTGCAGCCGCTCCACGAAGGGTCCATCCACCAGCACGTCGACCATGGCCAGCATCTCGTCCGTGGCCTCGCAGCGGGGGTGGCTCCCCTCCCGCAGCAGGTCCTCGTACACAAAGCCGGTGAAGGCCCACACGGTCTTGTCCGGATAGGCCGCCCGTACCCGCCGCAGGAACGGCACCAGCGAGCGCTGGTTCTCCGGCTCGAAAGGGTCGCCTCCCAGCAGGGTCAGGCCGTTGATATAGGACGGGGCCAGCATCTGCAGAAGCTGCTCCTCCGTTTCGGCGGTGAAGGGCTGGCCGTAGTCGAACGCCCACGTCTCCGGCTGGAAACAGCCGGGGCACCGGTTGGTGCAGCCGGACACGAACAGTGTCACCCGCACGCCGATGCCGTTGGCTATGTCGCAGTTTTTTATCTCGCCGTAATACATCCGTTAAGACTCTTACAGGTGCAGGACCCGATCCTTGATCTCCTGGGTGCGGCCCTGGTTCCAGAACTGGGTGCCGATGTAGCCGCAGGTCCGCCGGGCCACGTTCATCTTGCTCTGGTCGGTGTTGCCGCACCGGGGGCAGCGCCAGATCAGCTTGCCGTCGTCCTCGGCGATCTCGATCTCCCCGTCCCAGCCGCACACCTGGCAGTAGTCGCTCTTGGTGTTCAGCTCGGCATAGATGATGTTGTCATAGATGAACCGCATCACCTGCAGCACGGCCTCCAGGTTGTTCTGCATGTCCGGCACCTCCACGTAGCTGATGGCGCCGCCGGGGGACAGGTGCTGGAACTGGGCCTCGAACTTCAGCTTGGTGAACGCGTCAATCTGCTCGGTGACGTGCACGTGGTAGGAGTTGGTGATATAGCCCTTGTCGGTGATGCCCTCGATGACGCCGAAGCGCTTCTGCAGGCACTTGGCGAACTTGTAGGTGGTGCTCTCCAGGGGCGTGCCGTACAGGGAGTAGTCGATGTTCTCGGCGGTCTTCCACTCCTTGCACTTGTCGTTCATCTTCTGCATGATCGCCAGGGCGAAGGGGGTGGCGGAGGGGTCGGTGTGGCTCTTGCCGGTCATGTACTTGACGCACTCATACAGCCCCGCGTAGCCCAGGGAGATGGTGGAGTACCCGCCGTAGAGCAGCTTGTCGATGGGTTCGCCCTTCTTCAGCCGGGCCAGGGCGCCGTACTGCCACAGGATGGGGGCCGCGTCGGACAGCGTGCCCTTCAGCCGCTCGTGGCGGCACCGCAGCGCCCGGTGGCACAGCTCCAGCCGCTCGTCGAAGATCTTCCAGAACTTCTCCTCGCTCCCGCCGGAGGACAGGGCCACGTCCGGCAGGTTGATGGTGACCACGCCCTGGTTGAACCGGCCGTAATACTTGTGCTTGCCCGGCTCGTAGTTGCCGGCGTTGGCGATGTTGCCCACGCCCGCGTCGGTGAACCGGTCGGGGGTCAGGAAGCTGCGGCAGCCCATGCAGGTGTACACGTCGCCCTTCAGCTCCAGCATCTTCTTCTCGGAGATGTAGTCGGGCACCATCCGCTTGGCGGTGCACTTGGCCGCCAGCTGGGTCAGGTACCAGTAGGGGGTCCCCTCCTCCACGTTGTCCTCCTCCAGCACGTAGATCAGCTTGGGGAAGGCGGGGGTGACCCAGATGCCCTGCTCGTTCTTCACGCCCTCATAGCGCTGCAGGAGCACCTCCTCGATGATGACCGCCAGGTCCTTCTTCTCCTGCTCGTTCTTGGCCTCGTTCAGGTACATGAACACGGTGACGAAGGGGGCCTGTCCGTTGGTGGTCAGAAGGGTCACCACCTGGTACTGGATGGTCTGCACGCCCCGGCGGATCTCGTCCCGCAGGCGCTTTTCCACGATCTCGTCCACCTGCTCCTTGGTGGGGATGACGCCCAGAGTGCTGATCTCGTCCCGGACGATGGCGCGGATCTTGTCCCGGCTGACCTGCACGAAGGGGGCCAGGTGGGCCAGGGAGATGGACTGGCCGCCGTACTGGTTGGAGGCCACCTGGGCCACGATCTGGGTGGCGATGTTGCAGGCGGTGGCGAAGGAGTGGGGCCGCTCGATGAGGGTGTCGGTGATGACGGTGCCGTTCTGGAGCATGTCCTCCAGGTTCACCAGGTCGCAGTTGTGCATGTGCTGGGCATAGTAGTCGCTGTCGTGGAAGTGGATGATGCCCTCCTCATGGGCCTCGACGATGTCCTGGGGCAGCAGCAGGCGGTTGGTGATGTCCCGGCTGACCTCGCCGGCCATGTAATCCCGCTGGGTGGAGTTGACCACAGGGTTTTTGTTGGAGTTCTCCTGCTTGGCCTCCTCGTTGTTGCACTCGATGAGGGCCAGGATGCGGTCGTCGGTGGTGTTGGCCTGCCGGACCAGGCTGCGGGTGTAGCGGTAGGTGATGTACCGCTTGGCCACCTCGTAGGCCCCGTGGGCCATGATCTGCTCCTCCACCATGTCCTGGATCTCCTCCACGGAGGGGGAGCGCCCCAGCTCGACACAGCCCTTCTCCACCGAGTCCGCGATGCGGTGGATCTGGGTGTTGGTCATGCGCAGATCTTCGTCCACCACGTTGTTGGCCTTGGTGATGGCGTTGATGATCTTGGTGATGTCGAAGGTGACCTCCGAACCGTTCCTCTTGATGATCTTCATGGCTGCTTTCTCCTCTCGCGCTCTATATCCCACACGCCCGTTCGACGGGCGGTTACATAACGCTGCTGGATGCTATACTAGCACAACATCTTGTGCCTGTCAATAGCTTCCGCGTCAACATTTTGATTTTCTCGGAACAGCCCGCAACCCCTTGAAAATCCCGGGTCTGCGGCTTTTTCCCTCGTTTTTAATGAGTATAGAGGCCCGGCGGAGGAGAAAAAATTTTTTTGAAGCGCCCCTCCCCCGCCCCGGACAGCAGCGCCGGCCGCACCACAAGATGTGGTGCGGCCGGTCAAGATCAGACGGTATATGTGCTCAGGCGGCCTTGCCGGAGGCGAACTGCTTCTGCAGCCAGTCCTTGCCGTCCACGAAACGGCTGACGATGTAGCTGACCACGTAGTCGCCGGCGGCGTTGATCATGGTCGCCGGGGGGTCCACCAGGTTGCCGATGGCCACCAGGATGGGGAAGGCCATGCTCATCTGCTCCGGGAAGAAGATGGAGCAGATGATGTACTCGCCGATGTACCCGCCGCCGGGCACGCCGCTCATGCCCACGGAGGACAGCACGGCCACCAGCACCACGGGGATCAGCATCTTGAAGCCCAGGTCCTGGCCGAACACGCCCAGCACGAAGGCGATCTTCAGCACGCAGGAGAAGCAGGAGCCGTCCATGTGCATGGTGGCGCCCAGAGGCAGCACCATGTCGGACACGTCCTTGGAGATGCCGGTGTCCGCCGCCTCCTCCATGTTGGTGGGGATGGTGGCTACGCTGGAGCAGGTGCCCAGGGACACCACCGCGGGCTTGGTGATATGGCGGAACATGGTCTTCACCGCGCCCTTGCCGCCGCCGAACCAAGCGAACAGGGGCCAGGCCGTGAAGATGTAGATGAAGCACAGGGGGTAATACAGGATCAGCGCCCGGCCATAGCTGGCGGTGATCTGGGGGCCGTAAGAGGCCACCAGGTCCGCGAAGATGGCGAAGAAGGCGATGGGGGCGTAATAGGTGACGATCTTGACGAACTTCAGCATCACGTTGGTCAGATCCTCCAGAAACTTGCCCACGACGCTGTCCTTGCCGCCGTTGAGGTTCACGGCAAAGCCGAACAGGATGGAGAACACGATCAGCGGCAGCATGGCCCGGCGGCTGAGCAGGCCCACGAAGTCCTCCGCCGTGAAGAAGTTGACGATCATGGTGGAGAAGCTGGCGTACTCGCCCATCTCCTCCTCAGGGATCTCCGCCCAGGGCTGCAGCACCGGCGGGAACACCTTCACCAGCAGGAACATGATCACCGCGGCGATGGCGCCGGTCACCACAAAGGTGCCCACGGTCACGCCCATGATCTTCCCCGCCCGCTTGCGGCTGCGCATATTGGCCACCGCGCCGGCGATGGACGCGAACACCAGCGGCACCACGATGCAGAACATCATGTTGATGAACACCGTGCCAAGGGGCTTGAGCACCGTAGCGCCGCCGGAGGCGTCCGTCACCGGCCAGACCCAGCCCACGATGGCGCCCGCGATCATGGCGCCCAGCATCAGGCCCATGAACCGGTAATTCTTTACGATCGCTTTCTTGTCCATTTGCAAACCTCCAGAAAAAAGATCTCCTTGCCCGGGACAGCCGTCCCGGCCCGCCGGCCACGCCTGCCCTCCCGGAACTCCCCTTCCGGGCCGCCGGCCACTGCCGCTCAAGTCTTTCACATTATAGTGGCCCTTATTTGCAAATACTATTGCAGAGGATGCTTGAAAGTTTGAAAAAAATGCTGTATTATGTTACCATCTCGGAAAAAGGAGGCGCATTATGGCCGCCAGCTACAGCCAGGAAGGATATCTGAAGGAGGATTACCGGCTGTTCCATCTGCGGGACACCGCCGGACAGGAGCGGGATTTCCACTTCCACACCTTCGACAAGATGGTGATCCTCCTGGACGGGCGCGTGGACTATCTGGTGGAGCGGCGGACCTACTCCCTGGCGCCCTGGGACATCCTGCTGGTGAGCCACCACATCATCCACAAGGCCCTCATAGACATCTCCAAGCCCTATGAGCGGGTGATCCTGTACCTGGACCGGCAGTTCGCCGAGCGTGCCATGCCCGGCGCCGGGCTGATGGAGTGCTTCGACGCGGCGGACAAACAGGGCCAGTACCTGCTCAAGCCCGGCCCGGAGCAGATCGAGGGGCTGCGCCGGCTCCTCGCCGGCCTGGAGGACGCCATGGCCGACGGGCGCTTCGGGGCCAAGGCCCTGCGGGACACATTGGTGGTGCAGCTGCTCATCGCGGTGAACCGGCTGTCCCCCGCCGTGACCCAGGAGGACGCCGGCCCCTCCCCCTACGACGGAAAGATCGCGTCAACGCTGTCGTATATAAACGAAAATCTGTCAGGGCCTCTCACGGTGGAGGCCCTGGCAGAGCGGGTGTATCTGAGCAAGTATCACTTCATGCGCCTGTTCAAGGCCCAGACCGGCACCACCGTCCACGCCTATGTGCGCCAGAGGCGGCTGCTGTACGCCGCCCACCTGATCCGCAACGGGGTGAGCGTGAACAAGGCCGCCTCGGACAGCGGCTTCGAGGAATACTCCACCTTTTTCCGGGCGTTCAAGGAGTGCTTCGGCGTCAGTCCCGGCCAGCTGAAGTAAGTTATACCGTATATTTCCCTTTTGAAAAGCGGTTCGTCCCGGTTATTCATCCACGGTTTTTCCGGTGTTGAACAGGCTGAATGGATAAATATCCGGCGGCAGTTGTATGAAGGTCATCTCCTCACCTGACTCCGGGTGGATAAAGCGCAGTTTATGCGACCACAATGCAATATCGTATCCATCCCCCGGCAGGCCGTATTTCCCGTCCCCGAACAACGGCATGCCCCGGTCGGCGAACTGACAGCGTATCTGATGGGTCCGGCCTGTGAGCAGCTCGATCCGCACCAGACTCAGCTCCCCGGCGGCGGAGAGCATTTCATAGTTGAGCGCCGCCGGCCTCGCGTCCGGCCCCGGCCCCGCCGCGATCACGGTTCGGTGGCTCCGGCTGTCCCGGACCAGGTAGTCCTCCATCCTCCCCCGCTCCGGCTCGGGCCGGCCATGGACGACCGCCAGATATTCCTTATGGAACTGCCCCTGCCGGATCTGCCGGCTCAGCTCCGAGGCCGCCCGCCGGGACCGGGCCAGCACCATCAGCCCGCCCACGGGCCGGTCCAGCCGGTGGACCGTGCGCACGCACCCCTCCGGCTCCCCCAGGGCAAGGCGCACCAGCCCCGGCATTCCCCCCGGCTCGTCGGTGGACAGCACCCCCGCCGGCTTGACGCACACGGCGATGCGCCTGTCCAGATAGACAAATTCCATGGGTCCCTCCCGCTTATACATATATAATTATACCGCACACGCGCCCTGCCGGGCCTTTCCGGGCAAAAAAAGCGAAAAAGTCCTTGATTTCCCCGGACAGGTATGGTATATTAATTGAGCGAATTTTGAAAAAAGGTGAAATTGTCATGACTATTGCCATTTCTATACTGCATCTGCTCGCCTGCCTGTTCCTGATCGTTGTGATCCTGTTCCAGAGCGGAAAGCGCTCCGGTCTGTCCGGCGCCATCGCCGGCGGCGCGGATACCTTTATGACCAAGTCCAAGGCCAAGACCTGGGACGCCAAGCTGGCGAAGATGACCAAGTGGGTCGCGCTGGTGTTCGTGCTGCTGACCCTGGTGCTGAACTTTATCTGATCCCGACTTCTCCCCGCCGCCGCGTTTTTCGCGGCGGCGCTTTTTTTGTACATCTCCCGGCGGCACAGGCCGCCGGGAGAATTTTTATTTGTCCCAGTCGAACTCGCTGCGCCGGTCCCGGGTCATCAGCGCGGCCACGGTCTTTTCCGGGTCGCTGTTTTCGTAGAGGATGCCGTACACGCTCCGGCAGATAGGCAGCTCCACCTTAAGCTTCTCGGCCATGTCCTTCACGCTGGCGGCGGCGTAATAGCCCTCCACCACGGCGCCCACCTCCCGCAGGGCCTGCTCCACCGGGGCGCCCCGGCCTATGAGCAGGCCGGCGTGCCGGTTCCGGGAGTGGTCGGACAGGCACGTGACGATCATGTCCCCCATGCCCGCCAGGCCCGAGCAGGTGCTCCGCTGGCCGCCGGCCCGCTGGCACAGCACCGCCAGCTCCGCCATGGCCCGGGTCATATACAGCGCCTTGGCATTGTCCCCCAGGCTCAGGCCGTCCACCACGCCGCAGCCGATGGCGATGACGTTCTTCACCGCCCCGCACAGCTCCACGCCCACCACGTCCCGGTTGACGTACACCCGGAACATGTCGTTCATGAATACCTCCTGCACCAGCTCCGCCACCGCCTGGTCCTGGCTGGCGGCCACGCAGCCGGTGGCCATGTGCCGGGAGACCTCCTCGGCGTGGGAGGGGCCGGACAGCACCGCCACCGGGCAGCGGCTGTCCAGGCTCTGGGCCAGGATCTGGCTCATGCGCATGCCCGTGCCCGCCTCGATGCCCTTGGTGGCGGACACCGCCACCGTGCCCGGGCGGACGTGGTCCGCCGCGATGGCCGCCGTGCGGCGCAGGATGCTGGACGGGGAGGCGAACAGCACAAGCTCCGCCCCCTCCGCCCCGGCGGGGTCGCCGGTCACGGCGATCTCCTCGGGCAGGGGCACCCCCGCCAGGGCGGGGTTTTTCCGGGTCCGGGCCATGGCCGCCGCCTTCTCCGGATCGTGGGTCCACAGCGTCACCCTGTGGCCGTTGCCCGCCAGCAGGATGGCCAGCGCGGTGCCCCAGGCGCCGCTTCCGTATACAAAGATCTCCATTATGTACTCTCCCAGCCCTTCCACACGTCCGGGCAGTAGCCCACCGTGGCCTGGCGGCCGTTGCGCACCAGAGGGGTCTTCAGCAGCTCAGGCCGTTGGAACAGCTCCTCCAGCTTATCCCCGTCGTAGGCGAGGTAGGCCACCTCCGGCGCGTCGCTCATGGCGGCGATGCCCACCGCGTTTTTCACCGCGGTCAGCTCCCCCCGGCTCATGCCGTAGCGGTCCACGTCCACGTACTGGAACTTCACCCGCCGCTCCTTGAAATACCGCTGGGCCTTCTTAGTGTCGAAGCACTTGTTCCGGCCGAATATCTGGATGTTCATCCGTCACACCTCCATTATCACCGGCAGGATCATGGGGCTGCGGCGGGTGACCTTGTACAGGTACCCGCTCAGATTGGTCTTTACCCGGCCCTTGATGTCGGCCCAGTCGGTGATCCTGGCCCGCTCGCAGGACTCGATGGATTCGTACACCACCCGGCGCATCTCCTCCATGAGCTGGGGGTTGTCCTTGACGTACACGAATCCACGGGTGATGATCTCCGGCTCGGAGATCATGGACCCGTCCTGGCCGGACATGGTCATCACCACCACCAGCATGCCGTCCTGGGCCAGATGCTGCCGGTCCCGCAGGACGATGTTCTCCACACCCGCGTCGTTGGTGCCGTCCACCAGCACCCTGCCGGAGGGGACAGTGCCCGCCTTGTGGATGCGCTTGGCGGTGATCTCCACCACCTCGCCCACCCCGGCGATGAGCACGTTGGAGGGCTTGACGCCCATCTCCTTGGCCAGATCCCCGTGGCGGCAGAGCATCCGGTGCTCCCCGTGGACGGGGATGAAATACTGGGGCTTGGTCAGGGCCAGCATGGTCTTCTGCTCCTGCTGGCAGGCGTGACCGGACACGTGGATGTCGATGGACCGGTCGTAGATCACCTCCGCGCCCTTGAAAAACAGCTCGTCGATGACCTTGGTGATGGTCCGCTCGTTGCCGGGGATGGCGGAGGCGGAGATGATCACCCGGTCCCCCGGGCCGATGCGCACCTGCCGGTGCTCGGAGAAGGCCATGCGGTACAGCGCGGACATGCTCTCCCCCTGGCTGCCGGTGGTGATGATGACCACCCGGGAGGCGGGCAGGGAGCTGATGTGGCTCATGTCCACCAGCACGTCCTTGGGCACGGTGAGATAGCCCTCCTCCGTGGCCAGGCGGATCACGTTCTCCATGCTCCGTCCGGTGACGCCCACCTTGCGCTTATAGCGGGCGGCGCAGTCGATGATCTGCTGGATGCGGTGGACGTTGGAGGCGAAGGTGGTGACGATGATGCGCTTGTCGCAGCCCCGAAACAGGTTCTCCATGCTCTCGCCCACGTGGCGCTCCGACTCGGAGTAGCCGGGCCGCTCCACGTTGGTGGAATCCGACAGCAGGGCCAGCACCCCCTCCTTGCCCAGCTCCGCGAACCGGTGGAAGTCGAACACGCCCCCCTCGATGGGGGTCAGGTCGATCTTGAAGTCGCCGGTGTGGACCACCGTGCCCGCCGGGGTATGGATGGCCACGGCCACGCTGTCGGCGATGGAGTGGTTGACGTGGATCAGCTCGCACTCGAAGCTGCTGCCCACCTTGAACCGGTCGCCGGCGGACTTGGTGATCAGCTCCACCCTCTCCGCCAGGCCGTGCTCCTCCAGCTTCAGCCGCACCAGGCCCGCGGTCAGGCGGGTGGCGTACACCGGGCAGTCGATCCGGCTGAGCACATAGGGCACCGCCCCGATGTGGTCCTCATGGCCGTGGGTCAGCACGATGCCCCGGACCCGGTCCTTGTTCTGCACCAGGTAGGAGATGTCCGGGATGACCACGTCGATGCCGTACATGTCCTCGTCGGGGAAGCCCATGCCGCAGTCCACCACCAGGATGTCCCGGCCATACTCGTAAACGTACAGGTTCTTGCCGATCTCGTCCAGACCGCCAAGAGCCACGATCTTCAGTTTTTGTGCCATTGAAAGTTCCTGACTCCTTAAAATATGTATCGCTGTCCGGGCCTCTGCCCGGTCATATCATAACCGCTGGGAGGAAAAATATTCCGCTCCGCCGCCGTCACATGTCCCGGCGCCCCTCCAGGGCCCGGACCAGGGTGGCGTCGTCGGTAAATTCCAGGTTGGAACCCACGGGGATGCCGTAGGCCAGGCGGGTCACCCGCACGTCGAAGGACTTCAGCAGCCGGGCGATGTACATGGCCGTGGCGTCCCCCTCCGTGTCCGGGTTGGTGGCCATGATGACCTCCTTCACGTCCCCATCGGCCACCCGCTTCACCAGCTCCGAGATGCGGATGTCGTCCGGGCCGATGTGGCTCATGGGGCTGAGGACCCCGTGGAGCACGTGGTACACCCCGTTATACTCCCGGCTCCGCTCCAGACTGGCCACGTCCCGGGCCTCTGCCACCACGCATATGACGGACTTATCCCGCCTGTCGTCGGCGCACACCGCGCATATCTCCCCGTCGGTCAGGTTCTGGCACACCGGGCAGGTGTGCACGGTCCGGCGGGCGCGGAGGATGGTCTCGGCGAAGGCCTCCGCCTCCCCCTCCGGCAGGGCCAGCACGTGAAAGGCCAGGCGCTGGGCGCTCTTGCGCCCGATGCCCGGCAGGGCCGCGAAGCGGTCGATCAATTCCTCAAAGGACGCGGGAAAAAAGGCCATACTCTCCTCACCTTACCATTGGCCGGCCGTTGTCAATCAACGCCGCCGGCGCATAATATGTCACAGCCGCGCCGCGCGCGACAGGGCTTTTATATAGGGGGCGCACCGGTCTGTCCGGACGCCCCCGGTGTTTTTCCGGAAGGCTCTTACACACCAGTATAAGTATACCAGCCCGGAGCAAAACTGGCAAGTAGACCTTGACGTTATTGTCAGTTTATCATAAAATATATGTATCCATTCCGAAGGGGGCTTGGTCTATGCGTCAGGTGAAGCGCAGGTCCGCTCTGCCTGTGTATATCGCAGCCGGAGCGTTCGCTCTGTACGCCCTGGCGGCGCCGCTGTACGCGCCGGTGCACTTCCTCATCGCCGCGGCGGTGACGGCGGCGGTATGGCTGGCGGCGGACAGGCTCATCAAGCCGAAGATCGAATATGTCCCAGAGCCGGAAAAGCCCGCGGAGCCTGAAAAACCCCTCACCCCCGCCCAGCAGATCATGGCCCAGGCCGACCTTGCCAAAGGGGAGATGGCCCGCCTGGCCGGCTCCATCGCCGACGGGGCCGTGAAGGAGAAGATCGACCGGCTCATCCGCCTGAGCGACGCCATCGCCCGGGACGCCGAGAATGACGAATCCGACATCCCCCAGATCCGGAAATTCCAGAGCTACTTCCTCCCCTCCACCATCCGCCTGCTCAACGCCTACGACCGGATGGACAGCCTGCAGGTGGACGGGGAGAACATCACCGCCTCCAAGCAGCGCATCCTCCAGATGCTGGACACGGAGGCGGAGGCCTTCCAAAAGCAGCTGGACGCGCTGTACCAGAACGACGCCATGGACCTGGACGCGGACATCCAGGTGATGGAAAAGCTGCTGGCCCGGGAGGGTCTGGTGGACGACGGGCCAGGCGCCCTGCTGCGCCAGGCTGCCCGGGAGGGCATGAAACACACCGAAAACACACCGCAGAAATAATATAGGGAAAGGATACGCATCATGGCAGACGAAAAGAAGTACGAGATCAACCTCACCCTGGACCCCACCCCCGCCGCTCCCGCGGCGCCTGGCGCTCCTGCCGCCGCTGCCGCTGCCGCCCAGGCGCCCGCCCAGCAGCCGGAGGCCCCGGTGGAGAAGCTGGACATCAGCGTCCTGGCCCCGGCGGAACAGGCCGCCGTGCGGGAATTTGCCAAGAAGATCGACGTGACCGACTCCGCCCAGGTGCTCAGCTACGGCTCCGCCGCCCAGAAGAACATCGCCGACTTCTCCTCCCAGGCCCTGGAGAAGGTCCGCACCAAGGACCTGGGCGAGGCCGGGGACATGCTGGCCGACCTGGTGGCCCAGCTCAACGGCCTGAACGACGCCACCGAGCAGCCCAAGGGGCTGAAGGGCCTGTTCCACAAGGCCTCCCGCAGCATCGCGGACCTGAAGACCAAGTATGACAAGGCCGAGGTGAACGTGGACAAGATCTCCTCCGCCCTGGATCAGCACTGGATCACCCTGAACAAGGACATCGTCACCATGGACAACATGTATGACATGAACCAGGCATATTTCAAGGAGCTGACCATGTACATCCTGGCCGGCAAGCTGAAGCTGGAGGAGCTGCAGAGCAAGGACCTGCCCGAGCTGCTGAAGAAGGCGGAGCAGTCCGGCCTGCCCGAGGACGCCCAGGCGGCCAACGATTTCGCCAACATGATCGGCCGGTTCGAAAAGAAGATCCACGACCTGGAGCTGACCAGGATGATCTCCATCCAGATGGGTCCCCAGATCCGCATGATCCAGAACAACGACGCCCTCATGGCCGAGAAGATCCAGACCGCCATCGTCAACACCATCCCCCTGTGGAAGAGCCAGATGGTCCTGGCCATGAGCATGTACCACTCCCAGCAGGCCATGGAGGCCACCCACAGCGTCAGCGAGGTGACCAATGAGCTGCTGAAGAAAAACGCCGCCGCCCTGCACACCGGCTCCGTGGGCGTGGCCCAGGAGGCCGAGCGGGGCATCGTGGACCTGGAGACCCTGCAGCAGACCAACCAGGAGCTGATCGCCACCCTGGAGGACGTGCGGAAGATCCAGGTGGATGGCCGCGCCCGCCGCGCCCAAGCCGAGGTGGAGCTGGGCCGCATCGAGGGCGAGCTGAAACAGAAGCTGCTGCAGCTCAACGGCTGATAACGCTGCCGGAAAGGAGGGGCACGCCCCTTGGAACTGTTCAAAAAGCGCTCCACCGCCATCGCGGTGTTCGTGCTGGTGGTGGCGGTGTTCACCCTCATCGGCAGCCACCTGAGCCTGAACCGCGCCTGCCGCAAGGCGGAGGCCGCCTTCTTCGACGCGTCGCTGCTGGACGCGGAGGGGTACTATACCTGCCCCGGCGACCAGGTGCAGTACAGTCTGGATTACGCCACCCGCCTGCTCACCGTCATCGGCTCCGACGGGGCCTGGGCCGACGCCTATCAGGCCCTGCGCCAGGCCCGGCTGGCCCTGACGGACGCCTTTGAGGCCCAGGACATCCCCGCCATCGGCACGGCTGACCAGGCCCTGGCGGAGGCGGTGGAGGCGGTGAAGGCCGTCAAGGCCTCCGGCGCTGCCCTGCCGGACAGCTACGACGACTACGACGCCATCATCGCCGGCTTCGACGGCGCCCAGGCGACGCTGGCCGACCCGGCCTACAACGAGCACATCCTCGCCTTCCGGGAGGACGTGCTGGGCGGCTTTCCCGCCAACATCCTCCGGCGCCTGACCGGCGTGCAGGCCCCGGAGACCTTCCCATGAGGTGAAGCCAATGAAACTGATCCGTTCGGCGCTGGCCCTTCTGCTGGCCGCGGCGCTGCTCACCGTCCCTGCCTGGGCCATCGACCTGGAGCCGGGCACCGGCGCGGAGTTCTATGTCCGGGACACGGCGGACGTGCTGTCCGCCGATACGGAGAGCACCGTGGCGGCGTATAACGCCGTGCTGGAAAACGCCTGTGACGGCGCCCAGCTGGTGGTGGTCACGGTCCCCTATCTGGACGAGGACGCGGACATCGCCGCCACGAAGCTGATGAACGACTGGGGCGTGGGCAGTTCCAGCCAGTCCAACGGCATGCTCCTGCTGCTGGTGACCAACGAGCGCCGGGGGTGGCTTGCCCTGGGCGCGGGCATCGACGACGATTTCACCCAGGACATGGCCGAGGAATATCTGGAGGACTACTTCTGGCCCGACGTGGACCGGGACCGGTTCGACGACGCGGTGCAGAGCCTGACGTCCCACCTCTATGACGCCTACCTGGAGCTGTACGGCGTCCAGGACTACCAGGACTATGAGGACTATCAGGACTACCAGAGCGGCTATTACCCGGCCCCGGGACCTCAGCCCGCCCCCAGCCGCGGCTCGGGCTTCGCCCTGGCGATACTGGTGGTCATCGTGCTCATCGTCCTGTGGCTCGGCATGTCGGTCGGACGCTACAGCCGGATGCGCACCGGCGGCTACCGGGGCAGCTTCTTCCCTCTGCTCTGGTTCGGCGGCAGCAGCCTCTATCGGAACTGGCGGCGGCAGCGGCAGCCCCCTCCCCCGCCTCCTCCCGGACCCGGCGGTCCCGCCGGCTTCGGCGGCCCCGGCGGCTTTATGGGTGGCGGCTTCCCCTCTACCCGGCAAGGTCCCTCCTTCTCCCGGCCATCCCGGCCCCGGGGCAGCGGCTTCGGCGGCAGACCCGGCGGCGGCGCGGGACGACCCTCCGGCGGTTTCCGCGGCGGCGGATTTCGCGGCAGCGGCGGCGGAGGCCACGCCGGTGGCCGGGGCGCCGGCAGGCGGTAAGAATACAAAAACGCGGACAGTTTTCACTGTCCGCTTCTTTTTTATCTGTTGAACTTCAGCCGCCGAACAGCAGCCCCAGCACCAGCCGCACCAGGAAAAAGGTCACCACCGCCGCCAGCACCGCGGCCACATAAAGGGGCTTTGGCCGGGCGGGCGCGGCCTCAGGGGCGGGTCCCGGCTCGGCATCCCGCTCCCGGCCCCGGCGGCGCATGGCCTTGATGTCCCCATAGGCCCGGTTCAGCCGGCCCATCCGCTCCGCGGCGGATGCGTCCTCCGGGTGCAGATCCGGGTGGCACCTCTTCGCCAGGCGCTTATAGGCCCGGGACACCTCCTGGTCCGTGGCCCGGGGGGATACCCCCAGCTCTCGGTAGGGGTTCATGAGCGCCGCTTGAAGCGGTTGCCGCACTTGCGGCAGGTCAGCTCCAGCATGCCCCTACCCCGGGGCACCCGCAATAGCGCGTGACAGGAGGGGCAGCGGAAGAACTTATAGTCCCTGCGCTGCTGCCACCGGTCCCGCAGCGACCGGCACCAGGTCCGGAAGGCCCGGGACTTTTCATAGTAAGCGGCGTTTTCCTGCTGCCGCTTGACGATATCCCGGGAGAAGGTGCGCCAGATGCAGCAGATCAGCGCCGCCCATTCCAGCGCCAGAAACAGGCCCGACAGCAGCGCCACCCGGGCGAACAGAGTGCTCAGCAGCATCAGTACCACCGCCAGCAGCAGCAGGAACCTGCCGAAAGCGTCCATGCCGTTGCGGCCGTACATAAACTGGGCCAGCTTTTGTCTGAAGTTCATACGATCACCTTTCAGTGATGATTTTCTACCTGTAAGGATACTACGCTTGGGCGTCATTGTGTTTAACAAACTGTAAATATTCCGCCAAAGGTGGACAAAACCCGGGCCGGTTTCCATAAACTGATTACAAATAGTAATTCATCATCTGTTACAAAGATAAAAGGAATGCCCGTTTGTAATTGCATTGACCGGTGTTCTATTATAATATAATCTGTAATGCAGCGTTTGACCGCACTGTTCATCCGCCGGAAAGGGGATCGCCGATATGAGAAAAGCCGTGAAAATACTGTCCATGATCGTGGTGCTGAGCATGCTCCTGTCCATGAGCGCCTATGCCGCGCCCGTGTCCGGGTCTGACCTGCCGGTCGCATCAGAGGACGCTTCCGAGGCGGAGCCTGTGCCCGCCGAGGCTGCGGAGGACGCCGGGGAGGCCGAGCCGGCGGAAGAGCCGGAGGCGGACGCCCCCGCCCTGCCCGCGCCCATCGACCTGCCCACCGGCGAGACCGTCCAGGCGGACAGCCTGCCCCCCTCCGCCTACGCCGCCCTCACCGGCTATACAGGCCGGGACGGCGCCGGGGCCATCTATGTGGGCCAGGACGTGACCGGCGAGGCCGACATCGCCCTGGATCAGACCGTGGTGGGCGAGGGCTGCACCGCCGTGTACGCCCACGGGCCGGAGGCCAACGTGAGCATTACCGGGACCCTGTCGGTATACGACAGCGCCGCCGGGGAGAACGCCAGCGACCTCACCGGCCAGGGCGCAGCCCTGGTGGCCCACGACGGGGCCGTGATGACCGTTTCCGGCGGCATCATCGGCGCGGCGGGCCTGGGTCGGGCGGGCCTGGTGGTCAGCGACGGCGCCACCGTCACCCTGACCGACAGCCAGCTCACCGTGCTGGGCGGGGACGCGGCGGAGGACTATGAGAACACCGCCGACATGGCCGCGCCCCCCTGGGGTCTTGGCATCGCCGGCGGGGCGAGGGCCGTGAGCATGGTGGGCCAGGGTCCTGCCCTGGACCTGGTGCGCACCGGCGTCACCGCCGGCGGCTGGGGCGGCATATCCACCGATGTTTCCGGCCACGCCTCCGTCACCACCGTGGACAGCGACATCCGCCTGCTCCCCTCCGCCCTGGGCGGCGCCCAGTCCGGCTGGGCCATGCTGGGCTGTGGCAGCGGCGCGTACGGCTCCGGCTATGGCACCGCCTATACCGGCATGTCCGACCAGTACCACTACGGCCTGACCGTCTCCGGCGCCACCTATGGCGCCCTGCTGAGCGGCGCGGGCACCGCCTATTACGGCGCCTCGGAGGGCACCCTGCCCCTGTATGACGCCGCCGGCGAGCTGACCGGCGCCGAGGAGGGCGCGGGCCGGCCCAGCTCCATCCACAGCGTATTCGGCTTCCTTATGGCCGGCGACGTGTCCGACGGCGTGTACGTGGAGGGCGGCTCCCAGGTGGAAACGGCTGGTGCCACGGTGCTGTACAAGGACGGCAACGGCGGCTTCTTCTTCCGTAACGCTGTCCTCCGGCCCGCCGACGGCGTGCTGGTACAGATGATTGACGACGACAACGATGGCCGCATCGGCGACAGCCGGACTTATTCCGATGAAAAGATCGGCGCGGCGCCCGGCTTCCCCGGCCTGTCCGCCCCCCTGGCCCCGGAAGGCCAGGTCCCCTCCGGGGAGGAAACCGCTCCCGGGGAGGACCAGCTCTCTGTGGATGAACCCATGCCCATCGAGGAGGCGCCCGAGGAGGAAGCCGCCCCCGAGGAGGAAGTCACTTCTGAGGACGAAGCCGCCCCTGAGGAGGGCCACTTCCCCGCGGATATGCCCGCCCCCGTCGAGGACGCCCCTGAGGAGGAGCCTGTCATCGATCTGGATGGCCTGATGGGCCACGGCCCGGCGGTGCCCGCCCCCGACGGCGGCGCCCACCGGCTGAGCGTGACCTTCACCAACGGCGCGTATAAGGGTGACCTGTACAACGGCACCGGCTACTATGGCCAGAGCGGCGACGTTCTGTGCCTGACCGTGGGTGCCGGCGCGCTTCTCAACGGCGACGCGGCCCTCACCTCCATCGTGAAGGCCATCCCCTATTCCGACAAGGCCATGGAGGCCATCGCCGCCTGCGGCGAGGACGTGCAGTACGTGCTGCTGAACGCCGCGGGCCAGCCCACCGACGGCAGCGAGGACGACGCCGCCTATATCCAGTTCACCGGCTACACCGCCGATCAGTATTACCTGCAGGGCCACGTGCAGAACATGCTCTTCGCCAACGGCTCCGCCGCCATCGATGTGACCGTGGAGGCCGGCGGCGTGTGGGTGATCGGCGAGCAGAGCCTGATCTCCGGCCTGACCATGGCCGACGGCGGCACGGTGTACGGCGCCGTCACGGAGAACGCCGACGGCACCTTGACGCTGCTGCCCGCCGCCGAGCCTCTGGCCCCCGGGGCCTATGGCCGGGCCGCCGACGCCCCCGACCCGGGTCTGCTGGAGGAAGGACCCGCCGAGCCGGCGGAAGAGGCTGCCGACGAGGCCATGACCGAGCTGGAGGAGGACCCCGTCCCCGAGGGTGCCCAGGAGCCGGCGGACGACACCGCCGACGATACGAATGACGCCCCCGCTGCCGAGCAGCCCGGCGTCAAGGACGCCCTGGAGGACAAGGCCGCCGACGGCGAGGCGGACGGCGATGAGTTCGCCGCCCTGGCGGAGGACCCCATCCCCGGCAGCGCCCAGGCGCCGGTAAAAAAGGCATCCCCCGCCGACAGGGCCATCCCGCGGGAGAGGGCCGCGGCGAAGAACAGCAGCACCGCCAAGGCCGCCGCAACGGAGCCGGAGGTCCTGGACCGGAACGCGGCCATAAGCGGCGCGGCCATGACCCTGGGCCTGTATATGATCGACGCCGTCGGCTATGCCCGGCCCGCCAGTCTGGCGGCGCTGTTCGTCCTGGGACGGCTGTAATAATAAAGCGCCGGCAGCGGCGGCACGGCGATTTGGGGAAATGCGTTTTTTCCCCCGGGGAAACCCTTGACATTTGATGGCAACTGCGTTATAATGACCAAGCTGTTTGGCGGCGTAGCTCAGTTGGCTAGAGCATGCGGTTCATACCCGCAGTGTCACCGGTTCGAATCCAGTCGCCGCTACCAACGGGAGAGGTCCCCTCTCCCCCAATTATGGAGGCTTAGCTCAGCAGGTTAGAGCGCATGCTTCACACGCATGAGGTCGCGCGTTCGAGTCGCGCAGTCTCCACCATTTCTTTGGCCCGTTGGTCAAGTGGTTAAGACACCGCCCTTTCACGGCGGTAACATGGGTTCGAGTCCCGTACGGGTCACCACGGCGGAGCTCGGCTCCACCGGAATAAGCCCGGCGCGAAAGCGCCGGGCTTATTCCTATATCAGCGCCCTGGGTCCGGACCCAGGGGGCTTTGTTCTTTATGACACCTCGTCCCCCAGCAGGTGGTGAACGAATTTGCTCACGGCGATGGAACCCTGCTCCTTTTTCATCCAGGCTATCCCCAGCCGCCGGTAATAGGCCGGCTCCGCCGGGCAGCCGTACAGGGCGTAGGGCGTGCGCTGGAGCACCAGCTCCGGCAGCAGCGTCACCCCCAGGCCGCTCTCCACCATGCTCATCACGGTGTAATCGTCCTTGACGGTATACTGCCGCTTGGGCCGGATGCCCGCGTCGGCGAACATCTTCTCCACGATCTGGCTGTAGCCGGACTCCAGCAGCACGAAGGTCTCCTCCCGCAGGTCCTCCAGCTTCACGCTCCGCCCGGCCAGCCGGTGGTTGGCGGGCAGCACCACGTTCATCCGGTCCGCCAGCAGCTCCCGGAACATGAACTCGTCCCCCTCCGGCTTGGTGGTGAAACCGATGTCCACCAGCCCGTTTCGCAGCCACTCGCAGATCTGCACCACGTCCCCCTGCAGCAGCTCAAAGTTGATGTTGGGGTACTTCTCCCGGAAGGACTTCAAATGGGGCGGCAGCCACTGGCAGGACAGGCTGGTGAATATCCCGATGCGGATCAGGCCCGCGTTCATATTCTGCAGCTCCAAGCTCCGCTCCAGCACGTTCCGCTCCCCCACCACGATCTGGCGCATACAGGGCAGCAGATATTCCCCCTCCGCCGTCAGGCGCACGCCGCTCTTGCTCCGGGCCAGGAGCGTGACGCCCAGGTCGGTCTCCAGCGCCCGCACCAGCTGGCTCACCGCCGACTGGGTGCAGCCAAAGAAGGCCGCCGTGCGGGTCAGGCTCTTCGTTTCCACGATCTTCAAAAACACTTCGTATCTGGACGTTTTCATCTCATACCTCATTAGACGCGCTAATTTCCAGACTTACGAACACTTACCTCGTTCATATTATATACTTCCAAATTTCATAGGACAAGTGTTTTCTGCGCATTTGTATCAAAAAATCTTTTGTCAAACTCATAGACGGCCCGTTTGGGGAGATACTTTCTGTGAGGTGATCTAACAATGACGACAAAAGAACTGCTGTACGTGGACGACGCCCTGTCCCACGCCATGTTCCTGGTGACCCAGTGCCAGGACGCGGCCAACACCCTGCAGGACGCCGCCCTCAAGCTCCAGGCCCAGCAGATGGCCGACCGCCACCGCCAGGTCTACCGGAAATTCTACGACCTCGTGTAAGGAGAGAGAAATATGGACGACAAATGCATCATGGAGAATCTTCTTCTCACCACCAAGGGCGTCATCGACCTGTATATGCACGGCGCCATCGAGTCCAGCACCGCCAATGTGCACCAGGCCTTCTCCAGCGCCTTTGACGACACCCTATCCATGCAGGACAACATCTACAAGCAGATGACCGCCAAGGGCTGGTACCGGGCCCAGAACGCCCCCCAGCAGCAGCTGAGCCAGACGAAGCAGAAATACAGCCCCACCTGTTGAAAACACGGGAGCATGGCCCAGGGCCATGCTCCTGCTTATTTTTCATCGAAAAAGGCCGCCACCCGGTCGTTGAAGTCTCTCGCCTCCTCGTAGGCGGAGTGGCCTAGCTCGTCGTACATATAGATCTCGCAGCCCAGCTTCGCCGCGATCTCCTCCGAGGCGGCGCCGGTGAGCACCTTGTCCCGCCGGCCTCCCAGCACCAGCACGGGGCAGCGCAGCCCCTCCAGCCGGTCATAGGCGCCGCAGGTGAGGCAGGCGCGGGTGAGCACGGCGAACCGCTCCAGGTCCACCCTGTCCCCCGCCCGGGACACCAGGGGCAGCAGTCGGCCAAAACGGCGCAGATACTCCTCCGAGTACATCCGCTCCATCACGTCCGCCACCAGGCCATCGTAGTCCCCCGCCTTGGCCAGGGCCTCCCACCGGCCCACCGCCTGCCGCAGGGCGTCGTTGGGCCGGGCGGCGGTCACCGCCAGGGCCAGCTTTCCCACCAGCTCAGGCCGGTCCAGGGCCAGGTCCAGGGCGATCATGCCCCCCTGGGACACGCCCAGCACATCCGCCCCCGCCAGGCCCAGGCTGTCCATGGCCTCCGCGGTATCCGCGGCCATGGCCCGGACGGTATACCCCGCCGGGGCCGGGTCCAGCCGGTCGAGGATATACACCGTGTACTCGGCGGCGAAGCGCCGGTACATGCGCCCCATGGCGTAGGCCATCTCCCGGATGGGCCGCAGCCTCAGCCCGGGGATGAGCACCATGGTCCGGCTCCCCGCGCCGAAGCGGACGCAGTCCATGGTCCCGCCCCTCAGGGGCAGGGACGATACCGTCACCTCCACGGCGTCAGCGGATGTGGCCGTCGCCGCGGACGATGTATTTATAGGAGCACAGCTCCTCCAGGCCCATGGGGCCACGGGCGTGGAGCTTCTGGGTGGAGATGCCCATCTCGCAGCCCAGGCCGAACTCGCCGCCGTCGGTGAACCGGGTGGAGGCGTTCACGTACACCGCCGCGCTGTCCACGCTGCGGGTGAAAAGCTCCGCCGCCGCGGCGTCCTCGGTGACGATGGCGTCGGAGTGGCCGGTGGAGTGCGCGGCGATGTGGTCGATGGCCGCGTGCACGTCGTCCACCACCGCCACCGCCAGGATGTAGTCGAGAAACTCCCTGTCGAAGTCCCCCTCCCCCGCGGCTGTGCCGGGGATGATGGCCGCGGCGCGTTCATCCAGCCGCAGCTCCACGGGGCGCTTGCCCGCAGCGGCCCTGTCGTCCACCAGCCGCTTTTTCAGCATGGGCAGAAACACATCCGCCACGGCCCGGTGCACCAGCAGCACCTCCTCGGCGTTGCACACGCTGGGCCGGCTGGTCTTGGCGTTTTCCACGATGGCCAGGGCCTTTTCCAGATCCGCCGCCGCGTCCACGTACACGTGGCATATGCCGGTGCCCGTCTGGATACAGGGGACGGTGGCGTTGTCCACGCAGGCCCGGATCAGCCCCGCGCCGCCCCGGGGGATCAGCAGGTCGATCAGGCCGCTGGCGGTCATCAGCTCCCGGGCGCTGTCCCGGGAGGTGTCCTCCACCAGGCTCACCGACTCCTCCGGCAGGCCGGCTTCTGCCAGGCCCTCCCGCAGGGCGCGGACGATGGCGCTGCAGCTGCGCCAGGCCTCCTTGCCGCACCGCAGCACGCACACGTTCCCGCTCATCACCGTCAGCGCCGCCGCGTCGGCGGTCACGTTGGGCCGGCTCTCATAGATGATGGCCACCACCCCCAGAGGCACGCTCACCCGCTGGATGACAAGCCCGTCGGGCCGCTCCGTCCGGCGCAGCACCCGGCCCACCGGGTCGGGCAGGGCCGCCGCCTGGAGCATGCCGTCGGCCATGGCGTCCACCCGGTCCTTATTCAGGGCCAGCCGGTCCAGCATCACCTCCGGCATGGTCCCCCGGGCCGCCTCCATATCCTGGCCGTTGGCCGCCAGGATGTCCTCCGTATGGGCCAGCAGGCGCCGGGCCATACACCGCAGCGCCTCCGCCTTCCGCTCGCCCCCGGCATTGGCCAGGGCCTCCCTGGCGGTCTGGGCCGCCAGGAGCATATCATGGGTCGTCATCATCTGTCCCCTCCCTGCTCCGCCTTGGGGCGGAAATATGTGCCGGCCATGTCCTGCCCGTCCAGAAGGGCGTACAGCGCCTCCGGCCGGCTGCCGTTGGCGATGACCAGGCCGATGCCCGCCGCCAGGGTCATTTTGGCCGCGTGCAGCTTCGTCTTCATGCCCCCCACGGCCAGGCCGCTGCCGGACCCCGCCGCCATGGCCTCCAGCGCCGGGGAGATCTCCCCGTCCACGACGCGGATGAGCCGGGCGTCCGGGTCCACCCGGGGGTCGGCGGAGTAAAGCCCGTCGATGTCGCTGAGCAGCACCACCAGGTCCGCCCCGATGGCGCAGCCCACGATGGCCGCCAGGGTGTCGTTGTCCCCCACGGCGATCTCCTCGGTGGAAACGGTGTCGTTCTCGTTGATGATGGGCAGCACCCCCATCGCCAGCAGCCGGGACATGGTGTTCACAAAGTGCTCCCGGCGGGCGTCGTCCTCCACGTCGCTGCCGGTGAGCAGCACCTGGGCCACGGTGTGGTTGTACTCGGAAAAAAGCTTGTCGTAGGTGTACATCAGCTCGCACTGGCCCACGGCGGCAGCCGCCTGCTTGCCCGGCATGTCCTCCGGACGGCGGTCCAGGCCCAGCTTCCCCACGCCCATGGCGATGGCCCCCGAGGACACCAGCACGATCCTGTGCCCCGCGTTTTTCAGATCGCTCAGCACCTTCACCAGTTTTTCCATGTGCCGTATGTTCAGATTGCCCGTGGGATAGGTGATGTTGGAGGTGCCCAGCTTGATTACAACAGTCATATCGTCGTTCACGCCCTTTATGTAAACAGTACGGGACCCTTTCGTCAAAATGACGGCGGGGCGCCCTTGACTTTGCCACAGTATAACACGAAAGCGCCCCGAGCGCAATACGATATGGAAAAACGCGGCGGGTGTTCCCGCCGCGCTTTTCCTCCCCTCAGGGCATGACGTCCTGGGGCAGATATTCCATGGGGTCGGCGCTCAGGCCGTCTTTGGTCATGGCGAAGTGGAGGTGGCTGACCTGGTTCACCTCGCCCAGGGCCGTGGTGCCCACGGAGCCGATGACCTGGCCCATGGTGACCACCTGGCCCTCCGACACAGGGGGCCGGTCCGCCAGATTGGCGTAGATGGAGTGGGTGCCGTTGCCGTGGTCGATCTCCACGGTGGTGCCCAGCATGTCGTCGCCGGACACCCGCACCACCGTGCCGCCGGCGGCGGCCAGCACCTGCTCGCCCGTGGCGCAGGCCACGTCGATGCCGTCATGGGTGCGCCAGTCCGCCATGGTGCTGTCATACATCAGCTCCTGCACGGAGTAGGGCACCTGCACCTTCCCCGCCACCGGCCAGACGTAGCTGGTCACGGTTTCGGCGAACACCTCCTGGGCGGGAGGCTCCTGCTGGGGCGCGGCGACGTTCTCCTCTTCCCCGCTGTCCGCGACCTCCTCCGGGGCCACCGCCTCGGGGGCGGGCTGGGCGTCCGGCTCGGTGCGCATGGCCTCGTCTGCCGGGATCATGGTGACGAACGCCCCGGACACGTCCACCACCGGTTCCTCTGCCATTGTGTCTTCTACATTAGTCCCCGCGTCGGCGAGCATGATCCAAAAGGAGGTCACGATCACCGCCGCGCACAGGAAAAGGACTATGTAGAAGCCCTTTCCCCCCAGGGACCCGGCTCTGGCGCCGGACCCGTGCTTGTTTTCCATTTGTTTTGACCCTCCAAAAAAATTGGTGTTTCCGAAGGCTATTGTTGCCCTGGAAACACCAATTTATACAGCTTTTGGGTCAGCGCGGAGAAACTTACTTCCGGATGGAGAAGAACGCGTCCATGCCCAGATACTTGGCCACGTCGTCCAGCTCGTCCTCAATGCGCAGCAGCTGGTTGTACTTGGCCACCCGGTCGGTGCGGCTGGGGGCGCCGGTCTTGATCTGGCCGGCGTTCACGGCGACGGTCAGGTCGGCGATGGTGGTGTCCTCGGTCTCGCCGGAGCGGTGGGAGATGACGGCGGTGTAGCCGGCGCGATGGGCCAGCTGGATGGCGTCCAGGGTCTCGGTCAGGGTGCCGATCTGGTTGAGCTTGATGAGCACGGAGTTGGCCACCTTCTTGGCGATGCCCATCTTGACCCGCTCCACGTTGGTGACGAACAGGTCGTCGCCCACGATCTGGATCTTGTCGCCCAGCTTGTCGGTCATCAGTTTCCAGCCGTCCCAGTCGTCCTCGCCCAGGCCGTCCTCGATGGAGATGATGGGATACTTGGCCACGAAGTCCTCGTACATGGCCACCAGCTCGGCGGAAGTCATGTCGATGCCCCGCTTGGGCAGGTGGTAGACCTTCTTGTCGGCGTCGTACCAGTCGGACACGGCGCAGTCGATGGCGATACGGAAGTCCTCGCCGGGCTTGTAGCCGGCCTTCTCGATAGCGACCACCAGGGCCTTCAGGGCGTCCTCGTCGCTGTCCAGGGTGGGGGCATAGCCGCCCTCATCGCCCACGCCGGAGGCGGGGACGACCTTCTTCAGGGTGTGGAACACCTCCGCGCACATGCGCAGGGCCTCGGCGAAGTTGGGCGCGCCCACAGGCATGATCATGAACTCCTGGATGTCCACGTTGGAGCTGGTGGCATGGGCGCCGCCGTTGAGGACGTTCATCATGGGCACGGGCAGGGTCTTGGCGTTGCAGCCGCCCACGTACTGGTACAGGGGCAGGCCCAGGGCGTTGGCCGCGGCCTTGGCGCAGGCCAGGCTGGCGCCCAGCATGGCGTTGGCGCCCAGACGGGTCTTGTTGGGGGTGCCGTCCAGCTCGATGAGGATCTTGTCGATGGCGGGCTGATCCAGGGCGTTCAGGCCCTGCAGCGCCTCGGCGATCTCGGTGTTCACGTTCTTCACGGCGGTGAGGGTGCCCTTGCCCAGGTAGCGGCTCTTGTCGCCGTCCCGCAGCTCGCAGGCCTCATGGATGCCGGTGGAGGCGCCGGAGGGAACCGCCGCCCGGCCCACGGTGCCGTCGTCCAGGGTGACCTCCACTTCCACGGTGGGATTGCCGCGGGAGTCCAGGATCTCCAGAGCCTTTACATCAACGATCTCGAAATAGTCTTTCATGTCAATCTCCTAAAAAATAGTATTGTTTCCCTCAGCCGATCAGGCAGGAGCCTGTCATGGCCGCGGGCTGTGTCAGGCCCATCAGGTGTAGCATGGTGGGCGCGATGTCCGCCAGCCGTCCGTCGGAAAGCTTCACGTCCCCCGCCCCGCACAGGATGAAGGGCACGGGGTTGGTGGTATGGGCGGTGTGGGGCGTGCCGTCCTCGGCGCGCATCTTGTCGGCGTTGCCGTGGTCGGCGGTGACCAGCAGCACGCCGCCCATCTTCTCCACGGCCTGCCAGACCTTGCCCACGCAGGCGTCCACGGTCTCCACCGCCTTCACCGCCGCCTCCATGACGCCGGTGTGGCCCACCATGTCGCAGTTGGCCAGGTTCATGATGACCGTGTCGTACGCACCGGATTCGATGCGCTCCACCGCCTTGGCGGTGACCTCCTCGGCGCTCATCTGGGGGATCAGGTCATAGGTGGGGAACTGCTTGGGCGACTCCACCAGCACCCGGTCCTCCCCGGGATAGGTGTGCTCCACGCCGCCGTTGAAGAAGAACGTCACATGGGCGTATTTCTCCGTTTCGGCGATGCGCAGCTGCTTCATGCCGGCCCGGCTGACGACCTCGCCGAAGGTGTCCTCCAGCACTTCCGGGGGGAAGGCGATGGGCAGCTCGGTCATGGCCTCGTCGTACTGGGCGGTGCAGACATAGTTCAGCGCGAAGTGGCCCTTGGGCAGCGCAAAGCCGTCGAAGTCCGGCTTCATCAGCGCCCAGGTCATCTCCCTGGCCCGGTCGGGCCGGAAGTTGGCGAAGATCACGCTGTCCCCGGCCTGGATGGTCCCGGCGGGATCGCACACCGCCGGCTCCATGAACTCGTCGGTGACGCCATTGGCGTAGCTGTCACCCACGGCCTTCACCGGGTCAGGCTCCTGCACGCCCTCGCCGCAGACGATGGCCCGGTAGCCCTTCTCCAGGCGCTCCCAGCGCTTGTCCCGGTCCATGCCCCAGAAGCGGCCTTGGACCGTGGCGATCTTTCCGTAACCGATATCGGCGCAGTGGTCGGCCAGCATCTGCACGTAGCCCTGGCCGGAGGAGGGCGGCACGTCGCGCCCGTCCAGGAAGCAGTGGACGTAGCACTGCTTCACGCCCCGCTTCTTCGCCATGTCCACCAGGGCGAAGATGTGCTTGATGTGGCTGTGCACGCCGCCGTCGGACAACAGGCCCATCACATGCACGGGGTGGCCGGCCTTCACAGCCGCGTCCATGGCCGCGCAGTAGGCGGGATTTTCAAAAAAGCTGCCGTCGTCCACCGCCCGGCTGATCCGGGGCAGGGGCTGGAACACCACCCGGCCTGCGCCGATGTTGGTGTGGCCCACCTCGGAGTTGCCGATCTGGCCGTCGGGCAGGCCCACGTCCTCCCCGCTGGCCTGCAGCTGGGAGTGGGGATACTTGGCGAACAGCCCGTCCAGGACCGGGGTATTGGCCACGGACACGGCGTTCCATTCCGACGCCGGGGCCAGGCCGAACCCGTCCATGATCAAAAGTACGGTCGGTTTCTTACTCATTGGCAGCACCGATGATGTCCGCGAACTCCGGCTTCAGGCTGGCGCCGCCGATCAGGCCGCCGTCGATGTCCGGCTGGGCCAGCAGCTCCTTGGCGTTCTTGCCGTTCATGCTGCCGCCGTAGAGGATCTGCACGCCCTTGGCCAGCTCCTCCCCGTACAGCTTGCCCAGCACGCCGCGGATATAGCCGCAGACCTCCTGGGCCTGCTCCGCGGTGGCGGTGCGGCCCGTGCCGATGGCCCAGATAGGCTCATAGGCGATAACGACCTTCTTCATCTCCTCGGGGCCGATGCCCTCCAGGCCGCCCTTGATCTGGCTCTCCACGAAGGAGAGGGTCACGCCCGCGTCCCGCTGCTCCAGGCTCTCGCCGCAGCACATGATGGGGGTGATGCCCGCGCCCAGCAGGGCCTTCAGCTTCTCATTCACCAGCCCGTCGCTCTCGCCGTGATAGGCCCGGCGCTCGCTGTGGCCGATGATGCAGTAGTCCACGCCCAGGTCCGCCAGCTGCGCGGCGGACACCTCGCCGGTGTAAGCGCCCTTGTCATGGCTGGACACGTCCTGGGCGCCCACCTTCACCTGGCTGCCGGCCAGGGCCGCCTTCACGGCGGGGATCAGGGGGAAGGGCACGCACAGCGCCGAGGACACGCCCTCGGCCAGCTTCGCGCCAGGCTCCAGGCCCTGCCAGTAGGCAGGGACCTGAGAGGCCAGCATATTCATCTTCCAGTTGCCCGCGATCAGGGCATTGCGGTTTTTCTTATCCATGGAAAGCGCTCCTTACGCGTCCTGCAGCGCGACCACGCCGGGCAGGGCCTTGCCCTCCAGGAACTCCAGGGAGGCGCCGCCGCCGGTGGAGATGTGGGTGATCTTGTCGGCAAAGCCCAGCTGCTCCACAGCCGCCGCGCTGTCGCCGCCGCCAATGATGCTCACGGCGCCGGAGGCCGCCACCGCGCGGGCCACGGCCCGGGTGCCCTCGGCGAACTTATCGAACTCGAACACGCCCATGGGGCCGTTCCAGACCACGGTGCCCGCGCCGGCCACGGCGGCAGCGAACTTCTCCCGGGTCTTCTCGCCGATATCCAGGCCCTGCCAGCCGGCGGGGATAGCGCTGGAGGGAACGGTCTTGCTCTCCGCGTCCGCGGCGAACTCCTTGGCCACCACGGTGTCCTCGGGCAGCAGCAGCTCCACGCCCTTGGCCTTGGCGTCGGCGATCATCTGCTTGGCGAAGTCCACCTTGTCCTCCTCCAGCAGGCTGTCGCCCACCTCATAGCCCTGGGCCTTGATGAAGGTATAGGCCATGCCGCCGCCGATGATGATCTTGTCGGCCTTGGTCAGCAGGTTCTCGATGACGGCGATCTTGTCCGAGACCTTGGCGCCGCCCAGGATGGCCACGAAGGGACGGGCGGGGTCGGCCAGGGCCTTGCCCATGATGGACAGCTCCTTGCCGATCAGGAAGCCGGACACGGCGGGCAGATAGTCCGCCACGCCGACGGTGGAGGCGTGGGCGCGGTGCACGGTGCCGAAGGCGTCGGACACGTACAGGCCGCCCTCGCCGGCCAGGTCGGCCAGGGCCTTGGCGGTGGCGGGGTCGTTCTTGGTCTCGCCCTTCTCAAAGCGGGTGTTCTGCAGCAGCATGATCTCGCCGCTCTTCAGGGCGGCGGCCTTGGCCTGGGCGTCGGGGCCAACCACATCGTCGGCCAGGATCACGTTCTTGCCCAGCAGCTGGCTCAGCCGCTCGGCCACCGGCTCCATGCGCAGCGCGTCCAGGGACTTCTTCCACTTCTCCTGGGTCAGGGTGGCGGGGTCCTTGCCCTTCTCGGTCTGCTTCTTCACCCACTTGTCATAGCTGGCCTCAGGCTTGCCCAGATGGGAGCAGGCGATGACGGCGGCGCCGTTGTCCAGCAGGTACTGGATGGTGGGCAGGGCGGCGCGGATGCGCTTGTCGTCCTTGACGGCGCCGGTCTGCTTGTCCTGGGGGACGTTGAAGTCGCAGCGCAGCAGGACCTTGCGGCCCTTCACGTCCACCTGGGTCACGTTTTTCTTGTTGTAGTTCATTGCCTTATATCCTCCATAATAGTATTATGCCTTTTTCTCGCCGCCGGGGTCAGTCCTCCCCCACGGCCATGATCCCCCGGTCCAGCAGGCCGGGGAAGCCCTGCTGGCGCAGGACCTCGTACAGGACGATGGATGCGGAGCTGGCCAGATTCAGGCTGCGTGCCCGGGCCTTCATGGGGATGCGCAGGCACCGCTCCCGGTACCGTTCCATCAGCGCCTCCGGCAGGCCGGAGGTCTCCCGGCCGAACAGCAGCGCCGTGTCCGGGCCGAAGGACGCCTGGGTATAGCACCGGGGGGCCTTGGTGGACAAAAGCCACAGCGACCCGTCCCCGTTCTTCTCCAGGTACTCCTCCACGCTGTCGTACACCCGCACGTCCACCAGGTGCCAGTAATCCAGCCCCGCCCGCTTCACGGCGGCGTCGGATATGTCGAAGCCCAGGGGCTTTATCAGGTGCAGGCTCGCGCCGGTGGCGGCGCAGGTCCGGGCGATGGCCCCGGTGTTCTGGGGTATCTCCGGGGCGTACAGGACGATGCTGTTCATAGGCGGGTCTTCTCCCCAAAATGCCTTTCCGCCGCGCCCCTCCCCGCCCGGCGCAAAGCCTGGGGCCAGGAGAAAACGGCCTATTTCTCCACTATCATCAACCTTACACATTATATACCATCCCGGTGTTTTTGCAAGGGCGACTTTTCCCGCCGGAGCATTTCTGTTGAAAATGCAGAAAAAAACCGTTATAATAACCCGGAGGTGAGGATAATGCAGACATTATATATAGTCGTGCCCTGCTACAACGAGACCGAGTGCCTGCCACAGACCGCCCCGGTGTTCCGCCGGGAACTGGAGGAGCTGACCGCCGCCGGCCTGGCCGGGCCGGACAGCCGCGTCCTGCTGGTGGACGACGGCTCCGCCGACGACACCTGGGACATCATCCGTTCCCTGCACGAGTCCGACCCCGCCTTCTGCGGGCTGAGGCTATCCCCCAACCGGGGCCACCAGAACGCGGTGATGGCCGGGCTGATGGAGGCCCGGACCCGGGCGGACGTGACCATCAGCATCGACGTGGACCTGCAGGACGACATCACCGCCATGGCGAAGATGATGAAAAAGCACGCCGATGGCGCCCACATCGTATGCGGCGTGCGCGCCAGCCGGGAGTCGGACACCTTCTTCAAGCGCACCACCGCCCAGGCATACTACGGGCTGATGAACCTGTTCGGGGCAAAGCTCATATATAACCACGCCGATTACCGGCTGCTGGACCGCGCCGCCCTGGATAAGCTGGCCCTGTATCACGACGACGACCCCTTCCTCCGTGGCCTTATCACCCGCCTGGGCCTGGACACCGCCACGGTGGAGTACACCCGCACCCCCCGGGTGGCCGGGGAGAGCAAATACACCCTGAAAAAGATGGTGAAGCTGGCCATAAGGGGCCTGACATGCGGCCGCTGCAAGCCCCAGGACACCCCCCGTCCCCCCGATCCACACATCGCGGAGCGGCTTTTTTCGTGAATATTTATCCCCTTTCCCTCGGGAAAGGGGTTTCCTTTTGTATAGTTTGCAAGAACTTCCAGGGTTATGCAGTTTTCCATGAATAATCTATTGTTTATTCATCCCCAGCGTATTATAATCCAGGCAACGACCAGAAAATGGTTACATAAAACAGCAACGACAAAATGGAAGGATGGAATATTATCATGAAGAAACTTCTTGCAATGCTCCTGGCTCTTGCGATGATCCTGAGCCTGGCCGCCTGCGGCGGCTCCGGCAGCAGCGCCAAGACCGAACCCACCGAGGCCCCCGTGGAGGCCGAACCCGAGGCGGAACCCACCGAGGCTCCCGTAGAGGCCGAGCCGGAAGCGGAGCCTGAGGCTGAACCCGAGGCCGAAGCTGCCGGATACACCACCGTCGAGGAAGGCAAGCTCATCATGAGCACCAACGCCGCCTTCCCTCCCTATGAGATGGTCGCCGACGGCGAGGGCGCCTACAACGGCTTCGAGGGCATCGACGTGGAGATCGCCGTGGCTCTGGCCGACAAGCTGGGCCTGGAGCTGGTCATCGACGACATGGACTTCGACTCCGCTCTGGTGGCCGTGCAGAACGGCAAGAGCGACATGGTCCTGGCCGGCCTGACCTACAATGAAGAGCGTGACAAGGTCATGGACTTCTCCACCAGCTACGCCACCGGCCAGCAGGTGGTCATCGTCCCCGACGGCTCCGACATCGAGACCATGGACGACCTGGCCAACGACAAGATGATCGGCGTCCAGCGCGGCACCACCGGTGAGATGTACGCCGCCGACACCCCCGAGAACGGCGGCTACGGCGAGGATCACGTCCTGGCCTATGACAACGGCGCTCTGGCTGTCCAGGCCATGCTCAACGGCCAGGTGGACGCGGTCATCATCGACAACGGCCCCGCCCAGGAGTACGTCAAGGCCAACGCCGGTCTGCATCTGCTGGACGGCGACTGGGTGCTGGAGAACTACTGCCTGGCCGTGGACGAGGGCAACACCCAGCTGCTGGAGGCCCTCAACAGCGCTCTTGAGGAAATGATCGCCGACGGCACCGTTCAGTCCATCATCGACAAGTACATCGCCGCCGAGTGATAATACCCGGCCTGAGAAGAGGGGCGGTCCCGCCGACCGCCCCCCTTTTTCCATATGACTAAGAGAGGGGAAATAGCATGAACGTAGACCTGCTCTACGAGACCCTGTCCCAGATCCCCCTGGAGGATCTGAACTTCTGGCAGAGCCTGTTCACGAAATTCTACCGGGCCTGGTTTATGGAGGACCGGTGGCTGAAGTATTTTGAGGGCCTGCTCACCACCATCGAGGTCACCGTGATCGCCCTGGTCATCGGCGTGGTGCTGGGCGTGCTGGTGGCCATGGCCCGTGTGGCCCACGACCAGCGCCGCCCCGGCACCCACAACCCCGTGCTGTCCGCCGTCAATTTCGTCTGCAAGATATACGTCACCGTCATCCGGGGCACGCCCATGATGGTACAGCTGATGATCATGGGCTTCGTCATCTTCTCCTCCAGCCGGAACTTCACCCTGGTGGGCGCGCTGGGCCTGGGCATCAACTCCGGCGCGTACGTGTCCGAGATCATCCGGGGCGGTCTGATGAGCCTGGACCCGGGCCAGTCGGAGGCGGGCCGCTCCCTGGGACTGAGCTACATCCAGACCATGCGGTTCATCGTCATCCCCCAGGCCTTCAAGGCCATCCTCCCCTCCCTGGGCAATGAGTTCATCGTGCTTTTGAAGGACACCTCCCTCATCAGCGTCATCGCCGGCAAGGAGATCGTCTACGCGGCCCGGTCCATCGGCGCCAAGACGTATGAGTACATGTTCCCCTACGTCATCACCGCCATCATGTACCTGATCCTGGTGATGATCTTCTCCTGGCTGCAGAGCATACTGGAAAGGAGGCTGCGCGAAAGTGATAGACGTTAAGGGCCTGAAAAAAGCCTTCGGGGACCACGTGGTCCTCAAGGACATCACCGAGCACATCTATCCCGGCGAGAAGGTGGTCGTCATCGGCCCCTCCGGCTCCGGCAAGAGCACCTTCCTGCGCTGCCTGAACCTGCTGGAGACCCCCACCGCCGGCACCATCACCTTCAAGGGCACGGACATCACCGACCCCAAGAGCGACATCAACAAGTACCGCCAGAAGATGGGCATGGTGTTCCAGCACTTCAATCTGTTCCCCCACATGACCATCCTGCGCAACCTCACCCTCGCCCCCACCCAGGTGCTGGGCAAGAAAAAGGACGAGGCCGAGGCAAAGGCCATGGAGCTGCTGGCCCGGGTGGGCCTGGACGACCGGGCCGGGTCCTATCCCAACCAGCTGTCCGGCGGCCAGAAGCAGCGCGTGGCCATCGTGCGGGCGCTGTGCATGGAGCCGGAGGTCATGCTCTTCGACGAGCCCACCTCCGCCCTGGACCCGGAGATGGTGGGCGAGGTGCTGGACGTGATGAAGTCCCTGGCCAACGACGGCATGACCATGGTGGTGGTCACCCACGAGATGGGCTTCGCCCGTGAGGTGGGCGACCGGGTGCTGTTCATGGACGGCGGCGTCATCGCCGAGCAGAACACCCCCACGGAGTTCTTCGACCACCCCCAGACCGAGCGGGCGCAGAACTTCCTGGCAAAGGTGCTGTGACCTTACGCCCCCGGGACGTTCGTTCCGGGGGCGTTCTCTGTCTTATGGCCCGCGCCGGCGGGACGGGAGTAGATAGTACAAGTCCTTTATCGTTTTTGTGCACTAAAATAAAAAAGCAGTTTCCGTCATGGTGCACAGTTTTTACAAACATGTTTTTGCCACATTGACATTTCTTTCGGAACACACTATTATCTAAAATAATCATTTGCTTTCTGCCGGGGCTGCCCCCGGTCTGAATACACTTTTATGGAAAGAGGTACAAGAAAAATGAAACACACCACCATGAAGAAAATGATCGCCTTTGCCCTTGCCACGGTCATGCTGGTGGCCCTGTGCTCCTGCGGCGGCGGCAACGGCGGCGAGAGCGCTGCCTCCGAGGCCTTCAAGCTGGGCGGCACCGGCCCTCTGACCGGCGGCGCGGCCATTTACGGCAACGCGGCCAAGAACGGCGCCCAGATCGCTGTGGACGAGATCAACGCCGAGGGCGGCATCCAGTTCGAGCTGAAGTATGAGGACGACGCCCATGACGCCGAGAAGGCCGTCAACGCCTACAACGCCCTGAAGGACTGGGGCATGCAGATCTCCCTGGGTTCCGTCACCTCCGCTCCGGCCAACGCCACCTCCGCTGAGGGCTTTGCCGACCGGATCTTCTCCCTGACCCCCTCCGCCTCCGCCCCCACCGTCATTGAGGGCAAGGACAACATGTTCCAGATGTGCTTCCTGGACTACCCCACTCAGGGCGGCGCCTCTGCCCAGTACATCTCCGACATGGCTCTGGGCGAGAAGATCGGCATCATCTGGAAGAACGATGAGGACTACTCCACCGGCCTGCGCAACTCCTTCGTGGACAAGGCCGCTGAGCTGGGCCTGAACGTGGTGGCTGAGTCCACCTTCACCGAGGGCAACAACGACTTCAGCGTGCAGCTGACCGAGATGCAGAACGCCGGCGCCGACCTGGTGTTCCTGCCCATGTACTACCAGCCCGCCTCCCTGATCTTCTCCCAGGCCAACGCCATGGGCTACGCGCCCAAGTGGTTCGGCGTGGACGGCATGGACGGCATCCTGACCATGGAGGGCTTCGATCCCACCCTGGCCGAGGGCGTGATGTTGCTGACCCCCTTCAACGCCGACTCCACCGACGAGGCCACCCAGGCTTTCGTGGCCAAGTATCAGGAACTCTACAACGAGATCCCCAACCAGTTCGCCGCCGACGCCTATGACTGCGTGTACGCCTACAAGCAGGCCCTGGAGGCCGCCGGCGCCACCCCCGACATGACCGCCGAGCAGCTGAACGACCTGATGATCGAGCAGTTCACCTCCATGTCCTTCGACGGCCTGACCGGCACCGGCATGACCTGGGATTCCACCGGCGCGGTGAGCAAGAGCGCTCACGGCATGGTGATCCAGGACGGCGCCTATGTGGGCCTTGACTGATCCAGCCTGATCTGCCGGCAACGGGGCCGGAGCAGATGCTTTGATGCGCCTGCTCCGGCCTTTCGGGATTTTCTGTCTTTGCCCTACCCTGTGACCTGACGAAAGGGGGATTTCCCTCGTGACATTTCTCAACTACCTGCTCAGCGGCATCAGCCTGGGCAGCATCTACGCCATCATCGCCCTGGGCTATACCATGGTCTACGGCATCGCCAAGATGCTGAACTTCGCCCACGGCGACGTTATCATGGTGGGTTCCTATATCTGCTTCTTCGCCGTGAGCCGCTTCGGCCTGCCGCCTGTGGTAGGCGTGCTGGCCGCCATGGCGGTGTGCACCGTGCTGGGCATCCTGGTGGAGCGGCTGGCCTATAAGCCGCTGCGTGCCGCGCCCAGCCTGGCTGTGCTCATCACCGCCATCGGCGTCAGCTACTTCCTGCAGAACGGCGCCCAGCTGCTCTGGACGCCCAACCCCAAGGTGTTCCCCTCCATCGTGGGCAACGGACGGCTGGCGCTGTTCGGCGGCCAGCTCACCGTCAGCCACGTGACGCTGGTGACCATCGCCTCCTGCGTGGTCATCATGATCGCGCTGACCCTGTTCACCGGCCACACCAAGATGGGCAAGGCCATGCGCGCCTGCTCCGAGGACAAGGGCGCGGCCCAGCTGATGGGCATCAACGTCAACTCCACCATCTCCGTCACCTTCGCCATCGGCTCCGGCCTGGCGGCCGTGGCCGGGGTGCTGCTGTGCTCGGCCTACCCCAACCTGGTGCCCACCACCGGCTCCATGCCGGGCATCAAGGCTTTCACCGCCGCCGTGTTCGGCGGCATCGGCTCCATCCCCGGGGCCATGCTGGGGGGCATCCTGCTGGGCGTGATCGAGATCTTCGCCAAGGCGTATATCTCCACCCAGCTGTCCGACGCGGTGGTGTTCGCCGTGCTGATCTTCGTGCTGCTGGTCAAGCCCGCCGGGCTGCTGGGCAAGAAGATCAGCGAGAAAGTCTGAGGTGGCCGCCATGAAGAAAAAGATCACCCTTACCAAATACACCCGCAGCAGCTTCCTCACCTACGGTCTGGTGATCGCCGCCTACGTGATCCTCCAGTCTATGGTCCTGACCGGCTCCATCACCTCCTCCCTGAAGGGCATGCTGGTGCCCATCTGCGCCTACGCGGTGATGGCGGTGAGCCTGAACCTGACGGTGGGCGTGCTGGGAGAGCTGAGCCTGGGCCACGCCGGATTCATGAGCGTGGGCGCCTTCACCGGCGTCATCGCCGCCATCGCCCTGGAGGGCATCGTCCCCATGGGCTGGCTGCGGCTGGTGATCGCCATGGCCGTGGGCGCGGTGTTCGCCGCCGTGGCGGGCTTTCTCATCGGCATCCCGGTGCTGCGCCTGAAGGGCGACTATCTGGCCATCGTGACCCTGGCCTTCGGCGAGATCATCAAGAGCGTGCTCAATAACCTCTATGTAGGCGTGGACGGCGACGGCCTGCACTTCAGTTTGCTGTCCGACCGCACCGGCCTGGCCGCGGGCGGGCGGATGATCGTCAATGGCCCCATGGGCATCACGGGCATCACGAAGCTGTCCACCTTCACGGCGGGCTTCGTGCTGCTGATGCTGACGCTGTTCATCGTGTTCAACCTGGTGAACAGCCGCACCGGCCGGGCCATCAAGTCCATCCGGGACAACCGCATCGCCGCCGAGAGCGTGGGCATCAACGTCACCAAGTACCGCCTGACGGCCTTCGTCACCTCCGCCGCCATGGCCGGCGCCGCGGGGCCTCTGTTCGCCATGAACTACTCCAACATCATCGCCAACAAGTTCGACTTCAACACCTCCATCCTGGTGCTGGTGTTCGTGGTGCTGGGCGGCCTGGGCAACATGCTTGGCTCCATCATCGCCGCCACGGCGCTGACCATCCTGCCGGAGGCCCTGCGCCAGTTCGCCGACTACCGGATGCTGATCTACGCCATCGTGCTGATCCTGGTGATGCTCATCACCAACAACCCCACACTGGCCGCCTGGACCCAGTCGGCCAGGGATAAGCTGCGCCGGGCCGTCGGTCGGAAAAAGCCGGCCCGGACCCCGGCGGAAGGAGGCGACGGCCATGAGTAAAGTCAAGCTGGTGCCCGTCCCCAGCGGGAGCGTCATCCCCGAGCGGGACATCGACAAGACCCCCATCCTGGAGACCCACCACCTGGGCATCGACTTCGGCGGCCTGGTGGCGGTGGACGACTTCACTCTCACCATCGGTCGGACGGAGATCGCCGGCCTCATCGGCCCCAACGGCGCCGGCAAGACCACGGTGTTCAATATGCTCACCAATGTCTACCAGCCCACCCGCGGCTCCATATTGCTGGATGGCCGGGAGACCCGGGGCCTCAAGACCAGCCAGGTCTGCAAGCTGGGCATCGCCCGCACCTTCCAGAACATCCGGCTTTTCTCCAACATGACCGTGATGGAGAACATCCTGGTGGGCCTGCACGACGAGATGAGCTACTCTGCCCTCACCGGCATCCTGCGTCTGCCCGCCTTTTACCGCTCCGAGCGCATCGCCCGGGAGCGGGCCATGGAGCTGCTGAGCATCTTCTCCATGGAGGACACCGCCGACGCCCAGGCCGGCTCCCTCCCCTACGGCGCCCAGCGCCGGCTGGAGATCCTCCGGGCGCTGGCCACCAACCCCAGCCTGCTGCTGCTGGACGAGCCGGCGGCGGGCATGAACCCCTCCGAAACGGAGGAGCTGATGGAGAACATCCGCCGCATCCGGGACATGTTCCAGATCGCGGTTCTGCTCATCGAGCACGACATGAATCTGGTCATGGGCATCTGCGAGGGCATATGCGTGCTCAACTACGGCAAGGTCATCGCCAAGGGCGACCCGGACCAGATCAAGAACGATCCTGTGGTCATCGAGGCATATCTCGGCAAGAAGGGGGCGAAATAAATGCTGACCGTCGACGGCATCCATGTCTACTACGGCAACATCCACGCCCTGAAGGGCATCTCCTTTGAGGTGAACGAGGGGGAGATCGTGGCCCTGATCGGCGCCAACGGCGCCGGCAAATCCACCACGCTGCAGACCGTGTCCGGCATCATGCACCCCCGCTCCGGCAAGATCACCTTCCTGGACGAGGACATCACCCACACCGACGGCTATAAGCTGCCCGCCAAGGGCCTGGCCCAGGTGCCCGAGGGCCGGCGCATCTTCCTGCAGATGACCGTCATGGAGAATCTGGAGATGGGCGCCTACATCCACAAGGGAAAGGTGCCGGAGGAGGACTTTGAAAACGTGTTCTCCCACTTCCCCCGCCTGAAGGAGCGCCGCGGCCAGATCGCCGGCACCCTGTCCGGCGGCGAGCAGCAGATGCTGGCCATGGGCCGGGCGCTGATGAGTCACCCCAAGCTGCTGATGCTGGATGAACCCTCCATGGGCCTGGCGCCCATCCTGGTGGAGGAGATCTTCAACATCATCCGGGAGTTCCACGCCGCCGGCGCCACCATCCTTCTGGTGGAGCAGAACGCGGAGATGGCCCTGCAGGTGGCCGACCGGGCCTATGTGCTGGAGTCCGGCACCATCGCCCTGTCCGGCACCGGCGCGGAGCTGGCCCAGAGCGACGAGATCAAAAAGGCCTACCTGGGCGGCTGAAACAAACTCTCCCACACAAAAAAACATCCGCCGCGGCAAGCGGCGGATGTTTTTTATTTTTCTCAGATCGGCAGATTGGAGAAGAAATAGGGCAGCTGCTTCTTCCACCAGGGCCAGTCGTGGCACACGTCCGGACCCCAGTAATCCGCCCACACAGGCACGCCCTTGACGTGTAGTATGGACTCCAGCCGCCGCTCGTGGGCCATCATCTCCTCGTCCCAGGCCCCCTGCCCGGAGCACAGGATGATGTTGCTCTGCCGGTACATGTCCAGCCAGGGGTGGTCATAGGGCATGTTGGGGATGAATCGCAGCGGGGAGTTTGCGTACGTCAGGTCGTCCTGGTAGCTGCCGAAGAAGAAGTCGGCGTCGAACAGCCCGCTCAGGGAGATCACCGTGTCGAACAGGTCGGGCCGCCGGAAGAAGAAGTTGGCCGCGTGCAGCGCGCCCATGCTGCAGCCGGTGGTCATGGCCTTGCGGTCGTCGCAGCCCAGCTCATAGCACCGGGGCAGCAGCTCGTCCGTCACGTAGGCGAACCATCTCTCCTGCTGCTCCAGCCGCCACCGGGGGTCGCCGCCGGCGTTGGACCAGGTCTCCCCGTCTATGGCGTCCACGCCCACGATCATCACCCGGCCCTCCTCTACCCAGGAGGCCACCGTGTCCACCATGCCGTAGTTGGCAAAGTCGAAAAACCGGCCGTTCTGGGGCGGGAAGGCAAAGCAGAGCTTGCCGCCGTGACCGTATACCTCGAACTCCATATCCCTGTCCAGGTTATGGCTGTACTCCTTGAAATAGCGCACTTGCATCCCTTTGCTGCTCCTCTCTTTTATGCCCGCTCCCCGACGAAGCGGATAAATTCCTTCGCCTCGGCCTCATCGGCGGCGTGGATGGTATACATCTGGTTGCCCATGGCGTCGGACAGGGCGTCCGGCATCCGCTCGCACATGGCCATCTGGCCGCCATAGCGGGCCATGATCTCCTCATGGCTGTGGACGTAGTGGCTGGCGTCCCGGCGGCTGGCATAGGCGCAGTAGTGGTCCTGGCCGCTGGGGGCCATGCGCCGCTCGTCGAAGGCCACCATGTCCGCCCAGATCTGATAGACGTCGGTGCTGTGGGCGAAGTTTATCATGTCCGGGGTATAGCCGCCGGCGGGGCGCATGTTCACCTCCAGGCCCACGAAGTCCCCGATCTCGCCCAGGCCGGGCTTGGCCTTCGTCAGCTCGAAGAACTCCAGATGGACGAACCGGCTGGCGGCGCCGAAGGCCTTGGCCGTGCGCCGGCCCCGCTCCGCCAGGGCCTGGGGCACCGTGTCGGCCACGTAATAGGCCAGGTCCCCCTGCTCGTTGACGATGTCGGCGATGGAGGGCGGGAAGATGCCCGTGGACTCGATCAGCGGCTCGCACTTGCTGTCCATGATGGCGTCATAGGACCGGATGGCCCCCCAGACGAACTCCTCCATCACATACTCCACCGGGGGCTTCTCGGCGAAGAACCGCTCCAGGTCGGCGTCGTTCTCCAGCTTCCAGGTGTGGCTGGCGCCCACGCCATTGTCCGGCTTGACGATCACCGGCCAGCCCACCTGGGCGATGAAATCCCGGGCGGCGGCGATGTCGGTGACGTTGTGGCACCGGGCGGTGGGCACCTGGGCCTTGGCGTAATAGGCCTTCATGCCGGACTTGCTCTTGAACGCCGCCACGCCCTCGCTGTCCACGCCGGTGGTGATGTGAAAGTCCGTCCGCAGCCGGGCGTCCTGCTCCAGCCAATACTCGTTGTTGGACTCCAGCCAGTCGATCTTCCCGTACTTGTAGGAGAAATAGGCCACGGCCCGGAACACCTGGTCATAGTCCTCCAGGGTGTCCACCTTGTAGTACTCCGTCAGGGCGTCCCGCAGGCCGCTCTCCAGCTCCCCGTAGGGGCAGTCCCCCACCCCCAGCACGGTCACGCCGTTTTTCCGCAGTCTGTCACAGAAGTTCCAGTATGTACGGGGAAAGTTCGGTGAGATGAATACAAAGTTCATAGTGCAGCTCCTCTCTTTATCCCGGCTTTACCGGACCGGTACGATCTCGATCCAGTATCCGTCCGGGTCCTCGATGAAATAGATCCCCATGGCGGGGTTTTCAAAGCACACGCAGCCCATGGCCCGGTGCTTTGCGTGCAGCGCGTCGAAGTCATCCGCCTGGAAGGCCAGATGGTACTCCCCCTCCCCCAGGTCATAGGGCTGGGTGCGGTCGGCCAGCCACGTCAGCTCCAGCTGGAAGGGGCTGTCCTCCCTGTCCCTGAGGAACACCAGCTTGAACGAGCCGTCCTCCGCCGTCTTCTCCCGGGCGGGGGTCAGGCCCAGGGCCTGCTCATAAAAGGCCAGGCTCCTGTCCAGGTCCAGGACGTTGAAATTGAAGTGGTTGAAACGGATCATAAGTTCCCCCTTGGCGCTCAGCGCGCTTTCTTGTCCACCCACTCGGGGCGGGTCTTGGAGTAGACGATCTTCTGCTCGCTGTAAAGACCGAAATACCCCGACAGCATATAACTCACCGCGCAGGCCAGTGCATACAGCACCACCGCCTCCCCGCCGAACAGCTCATAGCTGAGCAGCATGGAGGTGATGGGGCAGTTGGTGGCCCCGCAGAACACCGCCGCCATGCCCAGCGCCCCGGAAAAGGCGTGGGGCAGCCCCAGCAGCGGCCCGGCCCATGTGCCGAAGGCACAGCCCACGCACAGCGCCGGCACGATCTCCCCGCCCCGGAAGCCCGCTCCCAGGGTCAGGGCTGTGAACAGCATCTTCAGCAAAAAGGCGTACCAGATGGTCTGCCCGCCCAGCAGCTTGCGGATCAGCTCATCCCCCGCGCCGCTGTAAAGCCCGCTGTCCGGCAATATGAGCAGCAGCGCCAGCACCAGCGCCCCGCCCGCCGCCGCCCGGATCACCGGATCGGGCAGATATCGCTCATAGAGCTTGTGGGACGCGTGCATGGCGGCGCAGAACGCCACGCTCACCAGCGCACACATCGCCCCCAGCGCCACGGTCTGGGCCATGGACGCCCCCGTCAGAGCGGGCGCCTGCCCCGCGGCGTAGCCCACCAGGCCGTGCAGGCCCAGCGCCCGGGCCAGCAAAAAGCCGCTGACCGACGCCACCAGGCAGGGCACGAAGGCCACGTAGTACATGACCCCCACGCTCACCACCTCCATGGCAAACACCGCCGCGGTGATGGGGGTGCCGAACAGGGCGGAGAATGCCGCGGCCATGCCGCACATCACCATCACCCGCTCGTCCTTCTCGTCCAGGCGCAGCACCTTGCCGGCCCAGGCGGCCATGGACCCGCCCAGCTGCAGCGCCGCCCCCTCCCGGCCGGCGGAGCCGCCCGCCAGATGGGTCAGCACCGTGGACAGGAAGATCAGCGGCGCCATGCGCAGGGGCATGGGTTCCGCCTCCCGCACGGCCACCAGCACCAGGTTGGTGCCCCGGTCCTTCTCCATGCCGCACACCCGGTACAGCAGCACGATGGCGGCCCCCGCCGCCGGCAGCAGCCAGCGCACCCAGGGAAACATGGTCCGCACCCCCGTGACCGTGCCGATGCACCAGTGGAAAGCGGTGGCGGCGGCGCCCACGACCAGGCCCACCCCGGCGGCCAGCACCACCCACTTCAAGAACGCGGCCGCAGCCGATCCGGCGGCCCGCAGGGTCTCTTTCACTGCGTTCATCGTCACACCTCGTACAAATGTACGTCTGGGAAGATTATACCACACTCTCCGCCTGCGCGCACCATATTTTGCCGGGGAGCGAAATGCCCCGCCGGGCCGGTCTGTTGACGAATCGGCCCGGAGTGGTGTATAATCAGTCGTACCGGCCCCGGCCGGCCCACACTCCACATCCGGGAGGGACACCATGCCTGATCGTTACGCCCGCCGGCGCATGACCGACCGCAGGGACGGCCGGCGGCTGCGCACCATATCGCCGCTGTTCCAGCTGTCGCCCTTCACGGTGCTGGACCCCAGCGACGGCACCAACAGCTTCACCGACACCGCCGACCTGGCCGCCGTGGAGGCGTGGCTCCGTGCCCGGCGCCGGGAGGGGGACGAGAGCATGTCCCTGGTGCATGTGGTCATCGCCGCCTATGTGCGGATGCTGGCCCTGCGCCCGGCCATGAACCGGTTCGTTTCCGGACGGTTCATCTACGCCCGGGACACCATCGACATCGTGCTCACCTCCGGCGGCAGCGGCACCGCGGACACCTCCGGCATGAGCTTCACCGTCCGCTTCCAGCCCACGGACACGGTCTACGACGTGTACCGGAAGATCAACGCCCGGCTGGACAACCTGAGGGCGGACCAGTCCGCCGACCGGCTGGAGCGGCTGGCGGCCACGCTGGTAAAGACGCCTCGGTTCATCCTCCGCTTCGCCATCGGCGTGCTGCGGTGGCTGGACTACCACGGGTGGCTGAGCGCCTCTCTGACGGAGAAAAGCCCCTATCACGGCTCCGCCTTCATCTCCGACGAGGGCGCGTTCCACCTGCCCCCCGTCCGCAGGAGCCTGAACCGGCTGGGCGGGCTGCCGGTGTACCTGTCCCTGGGCCGGGTCCGCACCGTCACGGAGCTGGACAAGGCAGGCCGCCTGGCGGAGAGAAAGGTGCTGGACTATACCGTCAGCTACGACAGCCGCATCGCCGACAGCGCCTATATTGGCTCCGCCTTCCGCTATTTCCGCTACTATATGGCCAATCCCGAAACGCTGGAGTCGGCCCCCGAGCGGGTCAACGACGACGCCCTGTGATACCTATCCGCCCGGCGGCGTGACCATCCGGTCACGCCGCCGTTTTTTGTTTTACGCCAAGAGCACGCTGTCGTTGGTGATGGAGTTGCCGCTGATCTCGGTGAATTTGTCCAGCAGCTCCGCCATGGTCAGCCGCTTTTTCTCCTCCCCCGCCACATCGAAGATGATCCGGCCCTCGTTCATCATGATGAGCCGGTTGCCGTGGGCGATGGCGTCTTTCATGTTGTGGGTCACCATGAAGGCGGTCAGGTGGTTCTCCCGGATGATGGTGTCGGTGGTATCCAGCACCTTTTCCGCCGTCTTGGGGTCCAGGGCGGCGGTGTGTTCGTCCAGCAGCAGCAGCTTGGGCTTTTTCAGCGTGGCCATCAGCAGCGTCAGCGCCTGGCGCTGGCCGCCGGACAGCAGGCCCACCTTGGCGCTCATGCGCTCCTCCAGGCCCAGATCCAGGGTCTTGAGCAGCTCGCGGTACTGCTCCTGCTCCTTTTTGGTGATGCCCCGGCGCAGGGTGCGCTTCTCCCCCCGGCGCAGGGCCAGGGCCAGGTTCTCCTGGATCTCCATGGTGGCGGCGGTGCCGGTCATGGGGTCCTGGAACACCCGCCCCAGATACCTGGCGCGCTTATACTCCGGCAGGCCGGTCACGTTCTCCCCGTCGATGAGGATGGTGCCCGCGTCCACCGGCCACACGCCGGCGATGGCGTTCAAGGCCGTGGATTTGCCCGCGCCGTTGGAGCCGATGACGGTGACGAAGTCCCCCTCCGCCAGGGTGAGTTCCAGCCCGTTCAGGGCCCTCTTTTCATTCACCGTGCCCGGATTGAAGGTCTTGTAAACGCCGTGCAGCTCCAGCATCGATCTCGTATCAGACATCGGTCCCGACCTCCTTTTTGGCTTTGGTGAAGTACTTCTCCTTCCAGTAGGGCACGGTGAGGAACACCGCCACCACCAGGGCCGTGAGGAGCTTCAGGTCCGTGGACTCCAGGCCCAGCCGCAGCACCAGGGTGATCACCGCATAATAGATGATGGCGCCGATGACGGAGGCCAGCAGCTTCAGTGCAAAGTTGCGGAACACCTTGTCCAGCAGCACCTCGCCGATGATGACGGCGGCCAGGCCGATGACGATGGCGCCCCGGCCCATGTCGATGGTGACGCTGCCGGAATACTGGGCCAGCAGGGCGCCGGACATGGCCACCATGCCGTTGGACACCACCAGGCCCAGCACCTTGTTCTTATCGGTGTTGATGCCCTGGGCGCGGCTCATGTTCTGGTTGGCGCCGGTGGCCCGGATGGAACAGCCCAGCTCCGTGCCGAAGAACCAGTACAGCAGCCCGATGGCCGCCGCCACGATGATGGCCAGCAGCAGGATGGGATTGCGCAACGACAGCTCCCGCACGAACCGGGACGACACCAGAAGGGGATTTCTGTCCACGCTCAGGGCCAGGGTGGCCTTGGTCTTGGCGGTGTCGCCGATGGCCATGATGCGCAGGTTCAGGGAGTAAAGCGCCAGTTGGGTCAGGATGCCCGACAGGATGGCCGGGATGCCGCAGGCGGTGTGGAGCAGTCCCGTTATCAGCCCCGCCAGCATACCGGCGAGGATGGCGGCGAGCATCGCCACCCAGGGATTGACGCCCATGACGATCAGCACCCCGCACACCGCGCCGCCGGTGGCCAGGGAGCCGTCCACCGTCAGGTCGGCCACATCCAGGATCTTATAGGTCAGATACACGCCGATGGCCATCAGGCCCCAGGCGAGGCCCTGCCCGCAGGCGCCGGGCAGAGAGTTCACAAACGACAGCAGCACGTTCATGGCGGGGTCTCCTCCGTTCAACTCAAGCAAAAGGGATCATAGCAAAAAACAGAGGGAAATGAAAGCATTTCCCTCTTCTTTTTCGTCTGCTTCGCCCAGCCCATGGGGCTGGGCGAAGCGGTCAAAGTGAGATATCACTCGGCCTCCAGGGGGATGTAGTCCTCGGGGACGGTGATGCCCAGCGCCTCGCAGTTGGCTGCGTTGTAGAGCTTATCCAGGGTGGTGTCGAAGCCGACGGCGGTCTCCTCGATCTTGGCAGCGCCGGTCAGGATATCGGCGGCCATCTGGCCGGTGATCTGGCCCAGCTCATAGTAGCTGATGGACAGGGTGGCCACGCCGCAGCCCTGGCAGATGCCGGACTCGCCGGCCACTACGGGCACCTTGGCGGGCAGCACCACGTCCGCGATGGTGGAGGTGTTGTTGGCGGCGGTGTTGTCGGTGGGGATGTAGATCACGTCGGAGTTGTCGCAGGCGCTCTGGGTCACGGCCTGCAGGTCGTTCACGTCGTTAAAGGCATAGGGGGTGCAGGTGTAGCCCATATCCTGCAGGTAGCCCTGGATGGTCTCGATCTGGTAGACGGAGTTAGGCTCGGCGGAGCAGTACAGCAGACCCACGTTCTCCGCATCGGGGAACAGCTCCTGGATCATAGCGGCCTGCTGGTCCAGCGGGGCCAGGTCGGAGGTTCCGGACACGTTGCCGCCCAGGACCTTGTCGTCGGTGGTGTCCAGCTCCAGCGCCACGCCGTAGTTGGTGACGGCGGTGCCCAGGATGGGGATATCGGCGGTGGCGGAAGCCGCGGCCTGCACGGCGGGGGTGGCGTTGGCCAGGATCAGGTCCACATGGTTGGCCACGAAGCCGTCCACGATGGTGGTGCAGTTGGCAGGCTCGCCGCCGGCGTTCTGCTCGTCGAAGGTGACGGCGTCGCCCAGCGCCTCGGTCAGGGCGTCCTTAAAGCCCTGGGTGGCCTGGTCCAGCGCCGGATGGGGCGCCAGCTGGCAGATGCCCACGGTATAGGTCTCGGTCTCGTTGCCGGAGGCGGCCTTGTCGCCGGAGCCGCCGCAGGCGGTCAGGGTCAGGACCATGACCAGCGCGAGCAGAAGAGCAAGAGTCTTTTTCATCTCATCGTTTCCTTTCAGTTTCATGATTTAAGGCTTTGCACAAGCAAACTAAATTCGTCCTATATACTATTACTTAAAAAGACGGATGTCAATGCACAGTTCCGCCAAAAACCGCCCATCGACATCCGTCCCCTTATGGCATTATCCCTGTCCATCAGACAGGCTTATAGTTATTTTAAGATGACCTTCCGATAACTCTTCTTCCCCCGGCGCAGCAGCACGCCCTGGCGGAGCTTCTCCGCCGGCACGGACAGGAACAGGTCTGCGACCTTCTCCCCGTCCAGGGTCACGCCGCCCTGGGCGATGTTCTGCCGGGCCTCGGAGTTGGACTTCACCAGCCCCGCCTTCACCAGCAGGACCTTGATGTCCACGGCGCCGTCGGTCAGGTCCGCCTCGCCGATCTCGGTGACGGGCACCTCCTCGCCGGAGCCGGCGCCGAACAGGGCCTTCGCCGCGGCCTGGGCCTTATCGGCCTCCGCCTGGCCGTGGACCATCCTGGTCAGCTCATAGGCCAGGATCTCCTTGGCCTGGTTGATCTGCTGATCGCGCCAGTGGTCCATCTCCTCGATCTGGTCCAGGGGCAGGAAGGTGAGCATGCGGATGCACTTCATCACGTCCTCGTCGCCCACGTTGCGCCAGTACTGGTAGAAGTCGTAGGGGCTGGTCTTGTTGGGGTCCAGCCACACGGCGTTGCCGGCGGTCTTTCCCATCTTCTTGCCCTGGGAGTCGGTCAGCAGGCTCACGGTCATGGCGTAGGCGTCCTTGCCCAGCTTGCGGCGGATCAGCTCCGTGCCGCCCAGCATGTTGCTCCACTGGTCGTTGCCCCCCAGCTGCATGTTGCAGCCCAGGGTCTGGAACATGTGGTAAAAGTCATAGGACTGCATGATCATGTAGTTGAACTCCAGGAAGCTGAGGCCCTTCTCCATCCGCTGCTTGTAGCACTCGGCCCGGAGCATGTTGTTCACGGAGAAGCAAGCGCCCACCTCCCGCAGCAGCTCCACGTAGTTGAGGCTGAGCAGCCAGTCGGCGTTGTTGACCATGATGGCCTGGCCGGGACCCTCGCCGAAGTCGATGAACTTCTCCATCTGCCGCTTGAAGCACTCGGCGTTGTAGTCGATGGTCTGCTTGGTGAGCATCTGGCGCATGTCGGTCCGGCCGGAGGGGTCGCCGATCATGGTGGTGCCGCCGCCGATGAGGGCGATGGGCTTGTTGCCGGCCTGCTGCATCCGCTTCATCAGCGTCAGGGCCACGAAGTGGCCGGCGGTCAGGCTGTCCGCCGTGCAGTCGAAGCCGATGTAGAAGGTGGCCTTGCCGTTGTTGATGAGGTCTTTTACTTCCTCCTCGTCCGTCACCTGGGCCAGCAGGCCGCGGGCGACCAGTTCGTCATACAGGGTCATTTTTCCGTTTCTCCTCAATGCTGTTTTTCTTTCCACGCGTCCGCCGCGGCGAGCTGCTCCTGGGCGGAGGCGGTAGTGGTCTGGGTGATGTTGTCGCCGCCGGTGAGCCGGGCGATCTCCCTGGCCCGGCCCGGCCGGTCCAGCTCCGTGACGGTGGTATAGGTGCGGCCGCCCCGCTCGGACTTCTCGATGAGGTACTGGCTGTCGGCCATGGCGGCGATCTGCGCAAGGTGGCTGACGCACAGCACCTGCCGGTGCATGCCGGTCAGGGCCAGCTTCTCCCCCACCCGGCTGGCGGCCACGCCGGACACACCGGTGTCGATCTCGTCGAACACCGCCGTGGGCACCGGGTCGTTCTGGCCGAACACGGTCTTCAGTGCCAGCATGATCCGGCTCAGCTCGCCGCCGGAGGCGATGCGGGCGATGCGCCCCGGCTCCTGGCCGGCGTTGGCGCTCATGAGAAACCGCACCTCGTCGGCGCCGGCGGGGCCGAATCCCGGCGGGGCGGTCACGGCTGTCAGCTCCGTGACGAACCGCACCGAGGGCATGCTCAGCTCCTTCAGCTCCCGCTCCACCCGCTGCGCCAGGGCCTTCCCGGCGGCGGCGCGCTCCTTCGTCAGGACCGCGGCGGCGGCGCGGCAGTCCTTCTCCAGCCCGGCCCGCCGGCGGATGAGGTCCTGGAGCATGTCGTCCCCGTCCTCGATCTCCGCCAGCCGGGCGGCGGACTGCTCATACAGCTGGATCAGCTCCGCCTCGTCGGCCACGGAGAATTTCTTCTCCAGCCGCCGCAGCTGTGCCAGCCGGCTCTCCACCCGGTCGAACTCCTCCGGGGAGAAATCCAGGCTGTCCTGCACGTCCCGGACGTGCTCGGCGGCGTCCTGCAGCAGCGCCTGGGCCTCCTCCAGGAGCCTGTCCGCCTCGGCCAGGTCCTGGCTCCAGCCCTTGGCCCGGCTGAGCCAGCCCCGGGCGGAGCCGGTCAGGTCCACGGCGGACTGCTCGTCGCCGTAAAGGGCCGTGAAGGCCCCCTCCGCCGCCTCCCGCAGCTTTTCGCCGTTGCGCAGCAGCGCCGACCGCTCCTCCAGCTGGGCCTCCTCGCCGGCCTTCAGCTGGGCCTTTTCCAGCTCCTGCACCCGGTAGGCCAGGCTCTCCGCCAGCCGGCGGCGGCTCTCGTCGTCCAGGGACAGACGCCTGATCTGCTTTTCATTGTCCTGCCAGGCCCCATAGGCCCGGCGGTAGGCGTCCATGGCCGCCCCGTCGCCGGCGAAGGCGTCCAGATAGGCCAGGTGCCTGCTCTCGTCCAGCAGCTGCCGACCGTCGTTCTGGCCGTGGATATCCACCAGCAGCGCCCCCAGGGCGCGCAGCTGGGCCGCCGTCACGGGCACGCCGTTGACCCGGCAGCCGCCCTTGCCGTCGGCGGACACGGTCCGCTGCACGATCAGCGTCCCATCCTCCGGCTCCACGCCGTTCTCCCCGCACCAGTCCATGGCCGCGTCCGCGTCGAACACGGCGGCGGCCAAGGCCCTGTCCGCCCCGGTGCGCACCAGCTCCCGGCTGGTGCGGCCCCCGGTGACGGCGTACAGGGCGTCGATGATGATGGATTTGCCCGCGCCGGTCTCGCCGGTCAGCACGTTCAGCCCCTCCCGGAACTGGACGTCGGCCCGCTCCACCACCGCGATATTCTCGATGTGGAGGCTCCTGAGCATCCGCTTACCTCTTATAGGCCCGGCGCAGCTGGGCGCACAACCTCTCGGCGGAGGCGGCGTTGCGCAGCACGATGATGGCCGTGTCGTCCCCGGCCACTGACCCCAGGATGGAGTCGTCCCCCATGGCGTCGATGGAGGAGCACACCGCCGGGGCCAGGCCCGGCAGGGTCTTGACCACCACCGTGTGCAGGGCGTGGTCGAAGCCGATGCAGCCCTCCCGGAAGATCTCCTCCAGCCGGCGGGAGGCCTCGCTGGTCTCGTCCTGATCCGCCTGGGCGTAACGGTACCGGCCATCGGGGCCGATCTCCTTGACCAGACGCAGCTCCTTGATGTCCCGGCTGACGGTGGCCTGGGTGCTGTTCACGCCCCGCTCCTTCAGCGCCTGGAGCATCTGCCCCTGGGTCTCGATATTCTCCTGGGCGATGATGTCCAGGATCACGCTCTGTCTGGATGTCTTCATGCTCGTTCCCCCAATTTCTCAAATGCCGTTTCATAAAAGCTCCTGGTGCCCAGGTGGGCCACCAGCAGTCTGTGTCTGGATTTGGTGACGGTGACCTCGTCGCCGTCGTAAAGGTCCGTCAGGCCCCGGCCATCCACGCTGAGCACGCACCGGCGCCCCTCGCTCACATCCGCCGGCACCACGGACACCGTCCTCTCCGGCTTGAGAACGAAGCTGCGGGCGGCCAGCATGTGGGCGCATATGGGCGTGAGCACGATGGCCTCCGCGTCCGGCTCCACCAGCGGCCCCCCCGCCGCCATGGAATAGGCGGTGGAGCCTGTGGGCGAGGACACGATCACCCCGTCGCCGGAGAAGGCCAGGATGCGCTTGCCGTCCCCCAGGGCGGTCAGGCGCACGTTCTGCACGATGCCGGAGATCACCGCGTCGTTCAGCGCCGTGTCGTCGAACACCCGCTGTCCGTCCCGCCACACGGTCACGTCCAGCATCATCCGCGGCTCCGGCTCGAACTCCCCCGCCGCGGCCTGGCGCAGCAGGTCCATGTTGTCCCGGTCCAGCTCCGTCAAGAATCCGGTGTGGCCCAGGTTCACCCCCACCAGGGGCACGCTGTGGAGCATCAGCTTGGGGGCGATGCGCAATATGGTGCCGTCGCCGCCCAGAGTCACCAGCAGGTCCGCGCTGGGCAGCGCGTCCTCCAGGTCCATGGTCGCAAAGGCGGGCGGGTCCCACCGCTCCCCGCACACGGGGCACACGGCCACCCGGCAGCCGTCGGCTTCCAGCATGGCCTTCACCGCCGCCGTCACGGCGAAGCCGGCGTCCCGCTGCACGTTGGGGCACAGCACGATCTGTCTGCTCATGGCTCCACTCCTCTCCCGCCGTCCAGCGCCTGATGGGACCGGCGCACCACATCGGCGCAGTCCGGCTCGATGCCGCCGTCCCCCAGGCCCAGCCAGGCCAGGTATTCGATGTTCCCCTCCGGACCACGCACCGGGGAATAGGTCAGCCCCTTCACGGCATAGCCCATCTCCCCAGCCGCCGCCAGGGTATCCTCCAGCACCTGCCGGTGCACCGCCGGGTCCCGGACCACGCCCTTTTTGCCCACCAGCTCCCGGCCTGCCTCGAACTGGGGCTTGACCAGGCAGATCACCTGCCCCGCTGGGGCCAGCAGCGTCTTCACCGCCGGCAGCACCAGCCGCAGGGAGATGAAGGACATGTCCATCACCGCCAGGTCCATGGCCTGGCCGAACATGTCCGGCGTCAGGTTCCGGGCGTTGGTGCGCTCCATCACCGTGACCCGCCCGTCGTTGCGCAGGCTCCAGGCCAGCTGGCCGTAACCCACGTCCACGGCGTACACGTGCCGCGCCCCCCGCTGCAGCAGGCAGTCGGTGAAGCCCCCCGTGGAGGCGCCGCAGTCCACGCACGTCCACCCCGCCGGGTCCACAGCGAAGGTGTCCAGTGCCTTTTCCAGCTTCAGCCCGCCCCGGCTGACATAGGGCAGCTTCGCCCCCCGCAGCTCTATCTTCGCCTCCGGGGCCAGGGTATTGCCCGGCCTGGTCTGCTTTTCCCCGTCCACGTATATGGCCCCGGCCATGATGAGCGCCTTGGCCTTTTCCCGGCTCTCCGCCAGGCCCAGCTCGAATACCCGCTGGTCAAGCCTTATCTTCGCCATGCAGCATCTCCAAAACGGTCCTCGCCAGCGAGCCGTTGTCCAGTCCCTTCATTTCCCGCAGCTTCCAAGGCTCGCCGTGTGGCAGCAACCCGTCGCCCAGGTTCACCAGCCGGCTCGCCCGCAGGGCGATGCCCGCCTGCTCCGCCGCGGCCAGCAGCTTTTCGCCCACGCTCCCGGCGGCGCAGGCCTCCTCCGCCACCAGCAGCGCGCCCGTCCGGCGCACCGAAGCCAGCACCGGCTCCGCGTCCAGCGGCGACAGCACGTTCAGTTTGATGACTTCCGGGTCGACGCCCCCGCCCCGGAGCATCCTGGCGGCCATCATGGCCTCGTTGAACTCCGCGCCGTAGGACACGATGGTGACGTCGTCGCCGTGGAAATACACCGATTCTGCCGTCTTGTCGGAGCTGTCGCCCCGGTAGCCCCCCTCCCCGCCGCGGGGATAGCGCACCGCCACGGGGCCGGTATCCTCCAGCACCGCCTTGCGCAGCATGCTCCGCAGCTCGTCGAAGCTGGACGGCGCGTAGATCTTCATCCCCGGCACGCTGGACAGGTAGGCCACGTCGAAGCTGCCCTGATGGGTCACCCCGTCCCGGCCCACGATGCCCGCCCGATCCACGGCGAACACCACGTGCAGGCCCATGAGGGCCACGTCGTGGATGAGCATGTCGTAGCTTCTCTGCAGGAAGGTGGAGTACACCGCGAACACCGGCTTCAGCCCCTGGGCGGCCATGCCCGCGGCCATGGCGCAGGCGTGCTCCTCGGCGATGCCCACGTCGAAGAACCGGTCCGGGTAGGCCTCCTGGAAGCCGATCAGGCCCGTGCCCTCCATCATGGCGGCGGTGATGGCCACCACATGCTCGTCCTCCCCGGCCAGCTCCGTCAGCGTCCTGCCGAACACGGACGAGAAATCCTCGCCCGTATATCTCAGCACGCCGCTGGCCACATCGAACGCCCCCACGCCGTGGTAGGCCTCGGGGGCCGTCTCCGCCGGGGGATAGCCCCGGCCCTTCTGGGTTATCACGTGCACCAGCACCGGCGCCCGGTATTCCTTGGCCCAGCGCAGGGCCTTTTCCACCTTGGCGATGTCGTGGCCGTCGATGGGGCCGATATACTCAAAACCGAAGTCGCCGAATATGTTGTCCGGGATCAGCCGCTCCTTCAGCCATCGCTTGGCCCCGGTGAGCAGCCGGTTCAACCGGGGCACGCGGGGCATGATGGCCCGGCGGTACCACTTCTTGAAGCGGATGTACTCCACCCTAGTGCGCATCCGGGCCAGCATCTCCGCCAGGCCGCCCACGCTCTCGTTGATGCTCATGCCGTTGTCGTTGAGCACCACCACCAGCGGCTCGCCGCTCTTGCCCGCGTCGGACAGGCCCTCCAGGGCCATGCCCCCGTTCAGGGCGCCGTCCCCGATCAGGGCCACCACGTCATAATCCGCCCCCAGGGCCGTGCGGGCCCGGGCCATGCCCAGGGCCACGGACACCGAGTCCGAGGCATGGCCGGCCACGAAAGCGTCGTGGACGCTCTCGTCCGGCCTGGGGAACCCGGCCATGCCCCCCAGATCCCGGAAATCGGTGAAGTCCTGCCGGCCTGTGAGCAGCTTATGGGTATAGCACTGGTGTCCCACGTCGAACACCAGCCGGTCCCGGCCGGTGTCGTACACCCGGTGCAGCGCCACCGTCAGCTCCACCGCCCCCAGGTTGGAGGCCAGATGTCCCCCATACTTCGACACGGCGCCGATCAGCTCCTCCCGGATGTCCCGGCAAAGCTGGTCCAGCGCCTCCGCCGGCAGCGCCTTCACGTCGGCGGGGGAATGTATATTATCCAGTAAACTCATATCGGCTCCGAAAAAAGCGGGCGTTCGATCCCTTCCCGCAAGTCCTTTTATCATAGCAAATCCCACAGGGCTTTTCAAGGCATATTTTGAATATTTTCCAAAAAGAATGAATAATCCCCCACCCGTCCCCAGGCCCCGGAGGACGAAAAGACCGCCCCCCGCCGAAGTTCGGCGAGGGGCGGCGGTATGGTCGTTATACGCTCACTGGGGCATGGCGTAGTTGACGAAATTGCCGATGCCGGCGGCGTAGGTGCACGCGCCGTAGTGGCCGTTGTGTTTCGTTTCCAGATAGGCCCAGCCGCCGATGGTAGCCCGGGCGACGGTGCTCTCCTCGATGACGGCCCAGCCGTGGCGGGCCTGGCCCAGGCAGCCGTGGTAGTTGTCATGGCGCAGGTAGAAATACCCCGCCGCGAACTGTCCGGCGTCGCCGCCCTCCTTGTTGATGCCCCGCACAGAGGGCACGAAGGTCAGTCCCGAGTGGCGCATCACCCCGTCGGAGCCGATGTAGTACCACAGAGCGCGGCCGGACTCCACCCACATATTCTTCACCATCTGGCCGTTGTGGTAGTAGTAAAAGCTGTCCCCGTCCTCGGTGGGCACCCAGCCGTCCAGCTGCGCGGGGGGCGGGGTCTGGCCGCTGTACACCTGGAAGGTATAGCCGTTCTTGCGGGCAAAGGTCTCGGCGGTGGAGCCGGCGTAGCCCCGGATCACCACGCCGCTGGGCAGGGTCATAGCCCCCAGGGAGCAGTCTTTGTTCAGCACGGTCAGGGTCTTCAGCGCCCCGCAGTCGTCGAAAGCACGGTCGCCCACGGAGGTCACGCCCTGCTGCAATATGACGTCGGTGAGGGCCGGGCAGTACCAGAACGCCTCCGCGCCCAGCTTCCCGGCGGACACGTCCGCCGTGCGCAGCAGCAGGTTCATGGCGAAGGCCTGGCTCCCCACCTCGGTGACAGAGGCGGGCACGGTCAGGGTCGTGATGCTCGTGTTGCCGAAGGCCCACTGGCCGATGGTGCGCACCGTGGAGGGGATGGTCACGGCGGTGACCTCCGTCTTGTCGTTGAAGGCATAGCCCGCGATCTGACGCGCCGTGGAGGGCACGGTGACGGCGCCGCCGTTGCCCTGGTACTCATACAGCACCCCGTTCTCCACGAAGAACGCCCCGTTGCGCAGGCTCCAGGGGGTATTGGAGAAGGCGTGTATGCCCAGCTCCGTGGCCGCGGAGCGGATGGTGACGGAGGCGAGCTTCCCGCAGTCGGCGAAGGCCCAGTCCCCGATGGCCGTCACGGACCGGGGGATGGTCACGCTCGTCAGGGCGCAGCCCTGGAAGGCGCTGGAGCCGATCTCCGTCAGCCCCTCGGACAGGGACACCGAGGCAAGACTGGCACAGCCGTCGAAGGCGCTGTCGCCGATGACCGTCACGGACGACGGGATCGTCACAGCCGTCAGGGACGAGCAATGGTTGAACACCCGCAGGTCCAGCACCCTCAGTCCGCCGGACAGCCTGGCGCTGGTCAGGGACGTGCAGAAGGAGAACGCATCCGCTCCCAGCTTCTGCACCGTGTCGGGCATGGACACGGCCGTCAGTTTGTTGCAGTCATAAAACGCCCGGCTGCCGATGCTTGTAAGGCCGGCGGGCAGGGTCGCGGACGTGAGGGATACGCACCCCTCGAAGGCCTCGTCCCCGATCCGGATCACGGACGCGGGGATGGTGACGGATTGCAGTTCCGCGCACTCATAAAACGCCTCGTTGCCCACGCTGGTCACGCCGCTGCCGATGACGGCGGAGGTGATATGCCGGCCATACCAGGGGGCGTGCTCGCTCTTGCCCAGGTAGTCGGTCATGGCCCCGCTGCCGCTGATGGTCAGCTGGCTGCCCGATATGGACCAGTTCACGTTGGCGCCGCAGGAGCCGGATGTGGCGCTGGGAGAGGGCGTGGTCCCCGGCTGTATCTCCGGGCCGGCCGCCGGGTCCGTCACGGTCTGATCCGGGTCGCCCTCCTCCGGGTCGCCCTCATCCGGGTCATCCCCGGTCCCGACGGTCACCTCTTCGCTCTCCGCCGGCGCGTCGGCAGGCTCCACCGCCGGCTCCGCCGCGGCAAAAGCCTGCACGCACAGGCCGCACAGCAGGCACAGGGCCAGCAGCATACTGAACGTTCTCTTCCTCATGGCTCTATCCTCCTTGCATCTCATGCGCTGCGGCCGCACAGCTTCTCCGTCAGCGCCCGCAAAAACGCCGTGTCCCCGAACCCGTCCAGCCGCTCCAGGGCCTGGCGGGTATACTCTTCCGTCATGCGCTGGCACCGCTCCGGCCCCAGCAGGGCCGCGAAGCCGTCGCCGTCCAGCACGTCGTCCCGGCACTGGAACGCCATGCCCAGGGCCTGTCCGAAGGCCCAGGCGGCCTCCACTCTCTCGTCCTCCGCCCCGGCGGCAGCCGCGCCCATGGCGCAGGCGGCGGCCATGAGGGCAGCAGTCTTGCGCAGGTCGGTGGCGATGAGGCCCTCCTCGCTGGCGGGTCCCTCCCCCAGGTCCAGATACTGCCCGCCGCAGATGCCCTCAGTGCCGGCGGCCCGGCTGAGGATGCGGCAGCAGCGGAAGCGCTCCGCCTCCCCTACCGCCGCGTCGCATATGGCGGCGAAGGCCTCCGCCTGCAGGCAGTCCCCCGCCAGCACGGCGGTGGTCTCGCCGAACTGCTTATGGCAGGTGGGCCGGCCCCGGCGCATATCGTCGTCGTCCATGCAGGGCAGATCGTCGTGGATCAGGCTGTATGTATGCAGCATCTCCAGGGCGCAGGCCGCGGCCAGGGCGTGCTCCGGCTCTGTGCCGCACAGGCGGGCGAACTCCAGGCACAGCACAGGCCGCACCCGCTTTCCCCCGGCCAGCAGGCTGTACGCCATGGCCCGGCGCAGGCCGTCGGCTCCATCGGACCGGTCCGCCATGCGCCCGGCCAGCCACCGCTCCGTCATGGTCCGGTAGCGGTCATAGCGCTGGGCGAAGCTCTCTTTTTCCACGGTACTCATTCGAAGGGAAGCTCCTCCGGCGCGCCGTCCGGACCCTTGCGCAGCTGGACCACCTTCTGCTCCGCCTCGTCCAGCAGCTTTCCGCACTCCCGGATCAGCCCCGCGCCCTCCTCGAACAGGCCCAGGCTCTCCGCCAGAGGGGCGTCGCCCTTCTCCAGCAGCCGGACGATCTCCTCCAGCCGGGCCAAAGACTGTTCAAAGCTCTTTTCCTTCTTCGCCATCGTGTACCTCCTCCACCAGGCAGTCCAGGCTCCCCCCGGACAGCCGCACATTGATCCTGTCGCCCGCCGACGCCTCCGACGCCCGGCGCAGGGCGGCGCCGTCCCGCTCGGCGATGGCGTATCCCCGGCCCAGCACCTTCAAAGGGCTGAGGGCGTCCAGCTTGGCCGCCAGGGCCACATGCTGCCGTCTGCGGGCGCTCACCGTCTTCTCCCCTGCCGCGGCCAATGCCGCGCGGGCATAGTCCAGCGCCATCCGCTTCGCCCCCAGATATACCTCCGGGTCGTTCAGCGCCGGCCTCCCGGCCAGCTCCGCCAGGCGCCTGCCCAGCTCGTCCAGCCGCTGCTCCATGGCCTGTCCCATGCGCAGGCCCGTCTCCGCCACCCATCCGGACACCTCCCGGATATCCGGTCCGGCGATCTCCGCGGCGTTGGAGGGCGTGGCCGCCCGCCGGTCCGCCACGTAGTCGGCGATGGTCACGTCCGGCTCATGGCCCACAGCGGATATGACGGGTATCTCCGAGTCATAGATGGCCCGGGCCACCCGCTCGTCGTTGAAGGCCCACAGGTCCTCCAGGGACCCGCCGCCCCGGCCTGTGATGATAAGCTCCGCCACCTGCCAGCGGTTGGCGTAGCGGATGGCGCCGGCGATCTCCGGCGGGGCCTCCGCCCCCTGCACCCGCACCGGCAGCAGCAGTATCTTCGCCAGGGGCCAGCGCTTTCCCAGCACCCGGATGATGTCGTGCACCGCCGCACCCGCGCCGCTGGTGATGACCGCCACCCGGCGGGGATAGGCGGGCAGGGGCTTTTTGTGGGCGGGGTCGAACAGCCCCTCCGCGTCCAGCTTCGCCTTCAGCTGCTCGAAGGCCACCTGCAGGTCGCCGGCGCCCTCGGGCATCATGTCCGTCACGTATAGCTGATAGGCCCCGTCCCGGGGATAGACGCTGACCCGGCCCGTGGCCGTCACGCCCATGCCGCTCTCAGGCCGGAACCGCAGCCGGGCGGCGCTGGAGCGGAACATCACGCACCGCAGACTGCTCTGGGCGTCCTTCATGGTGAAGTAGTGGTGGCCGGAGGGGTAGACCTTGTAGTTGGACAGCTCCCCCCGCACCGTCACCTGGCTGAGCATGGGGTCGACGTCGAAAAGCCCCTTCACATACTCGTTCAGGGCCGATACGGTGAACACCCGCTCAGTCATCGGGCCTGTCCTCCCCGCGGACCTCGCCCCGGTAAAAGCCGCCCAGAACGCCGTTGATAAAGGCCACCACGTCCGGCTCCTCATAGCCCTTGGCCAGCTCCACGGCCTCGTCCATGGACGAGGCATCCGGCACGTCGGGCATGTACAGGATCTCATACATGGCCTGGCGCAGGATGGCCGCGGCGCTGCGGCTGATGCGCTCCGGCCGCCAGCCCTTGGCGTACTTGCCGATGTAGCCGTCCAGCTCCTGCCGTCTGGCCGTCACCCCGGACACGCTCTCCAGGATGAAATCCCTGGCCTTTTTGGTGGGGGCGGCGGCATACAGCTCGCCCTCCTCCGCCAGGGAGGCGTAGTGCTCCGGCTCGAAGAAGGCCTCCACCGCCGCGGCGGGGTCCTGGCCGGAGCCGGCCACGGAGAAGCCCAGCTGGATGGCGATCTCCCTCGCCTGGGGTCTGGTCATATTGCTCATAATTCCCTCCGATGCCCGAAAATGCGACAAGGAGCCCCTGACGGGGCTCCGGTCGGTTCGCTCAGGCGATCACTTGTCAAAGGATATACCCGTCACGTGGACGTTCACCACCGCGTTCATGCCGGTGACAGACTCCACCTCGCTGCACACCGCGTCCTGGACGCGGATGGCGGTGTCGGTGACGCTGCCGGGGGCGCGGACATTGATAAGCACATCCACGGTGATCTTCTCGTCGATAAAGCGGATCTTCAGGCCCTTCACCGGGTTCTTCCGCCCGAACAGCTCCGCCAGCTCCGGGGTGGTGGGGCTGCCCAGGCCGGCCACGCCCTCCACCTCGCCCACGGCGGCGGCCACCATCACGGCGACCACGTCCTCGGAGATGTTGACGGTGCCCTTGTCCTCCTGCTTGGTGATGTAGTTCTCTGCCATCGCCCTGTCCTCCAAACGTTCCATCGCAAGATTCTCTCAGTATTATAGCATAGGACCCGAAAAAAAGGAAGAGGCAGTTTACTCCGTCACTTCAATAATATTCAAGGCCTGGGCGGTGTAATCGGTGTTCTCCACCACCGCCTGGGTGATCTGGGCCACCTGGGTGCTGGTCAGGCCGTCCACCGGCGCGGGCACCGCCACGGTGACGCCCTCGTCGTTGACGAACACCACGCAGTCGGTGAAGTTCTTGGCCAGCAGCTGGTTTTCCAGCAGGGTCTCCTGCAGGTTCCAGCTGGCCATGGCGTTGATCTGGCGCATGGACTCGTCGATGACCTCCTGGGAGGTGTCCTGGCCGGAGCAGGCCTGCTCCAGCAGGGCCAGCGCCTCGTCCCGGGAGGACTGGCGGGTCAGTCGGGCCTCGTCAAAATAGGCCGCCACCGCCACGTCGGCGCTGTCCGTGCCGGCGGAGGCCGCCGTATAGGCCTCGTTGGCCGCCTGGGTGGCCGCGTCCTCCGCCTCCACCATGGCCGGGTCCGCCGCGCCCCAGCGGCTGTTGTAGGACCAGTTCAGATACACCGCCGCGCCCACGAACACCAGCACCGCGGCGATGACGATGTTCCGTTTCAGATTTCTCCTCAATTTTCATCCCTCCAGCTTTGATTCATTTTGAAGATCGCGATCTTGTCCGCGCCCAGTCCGGTATAGCACCGCACCGCCTCGACGATGTCCAGCCGGGCCACGGCGCTATCCGCCCCCTGGCAGACCACCGCCGCGCCCCGCTCCGACAGCAGCACCCGTGTCCGGCCCACGCCCTCCATGCTGGACAGCAGCGTTTCCAGCCGGGCCTCCTCCGTTTCGCCGGCGGCGCTATCCCGGCTCTGGCCGCCGGCGGGCCACAGCAGCAGCGCCAGGCCCACGGCGGCCACCAGCAGCACGTACTTCATCCGCCCGGCCCAGCCGCCGGCAGCGCCCGCCCCGTCAGCCATCGCTGCGCCAGCTCTGTCTGGCGGCGGGGATGCCCAGCTGCCCCTCGATGGCCGCGGACAGTGCCCCGTCGTAGGCGGCGTCCACCGCGGCGGACCAGGGCACCCAGATCAGCGCGTCCTCGTCCCAGCGGGCCGTGACGCGCACATCCCCCACGGGCCTGCCCGCCTCGGCCGCTTTGTCCGATATATATGCCTGGCAGCGCTGTTCTATGTATGTCCGATCCATATATCTCGCCTCCTGTTCCGCCTCATCCACGATCTCATCCGCCCGCCGGCGGTACTCTGCCATGCCCGCCGCCAGGCCGTCCACGTCCAGGCGCACCACGGGCGACACCACCGCCAGGGCGCACAGGATGCCGCAGGCCAGGCGTGTCACCTGCCGCACCCGGCCCTTGGGCGTCAGGGCCATGGCCCCCGCCGCCAGCACCGATGCCGCCGTCACCGCGGCGATCCACTCTCTCACGGTGTAAGCACCTCCGCTCCCAGTACCACCGACACGAACAGCATCGCCCCCGCGCTGCCCACCAGCCCCAGGGCCATGCCGTAGGCGGCGGCGATGTTCCCCACCAGCGCCGCCAGCCGCCCCTCGGCGAAGGGTTCGGCGATGCTGGCCGCCGCCTTGAAAAGCACATAGTGCAGCCCCAGGCTCAGCGCCGGCCCCACGCACACGCACAGCACCGCCGCCAGCCCGAATATGCCCACCGCGCCCCGCAGCAGCGCAGCCCCTGCCACGTAGGTGTCCGCCGCGTCCGCCAGGATGGACCCCACCACCGGCAGCGCCGCGGAGATGGCGCTCTTGGCCAGGCTCCCCGCCGCCTTGTCCGCCGCGCCGGCCACCGCCCCCGTCAGGGTGAGGGTCAGGGTGAACACGGTGGTCAGCCCCGCCAGGAGGGTGGTGCACACCCACCCCATCAGCTTCACCGGCCCGCCCAGCGCCCCGGAGGGCAGGGCCGCGTTGGCGGTGCTGGCCGCGGCGTAGGCGTAGATGAGCGGCAGTATCAGCTGCATCCCCACCGACATGAGCACGTCCATGAACAGGGCGGACGCGGCGTACTTGGCCGCGGCGGAGGCCCCGTGTCCCGCCGCCGCGGCGGCGGCCGTCACCGTGGGCAGCAGCGCCCGGGAGAAGTCCCCCAGCTCTATGAGAGCGGTCCTCGCCTGGGCCAGGAACGAGCGCATGTCCCCCGCGCAGGCGCCCATGATGGCCAGCGCGCCCCCCAGCAGGATCACCTCCGGGGCCTTCCCGTCCTCCGCCATGGCCGCCGCCATGGAGCACAGAAGTGTCACCGTCAGGGCCACCGCGGCGCTCCCCGCCGCCCGGCGCAGGGCGCCGGACAGCTTCTCCAGCGCCCAGGTGCCGATCCGGCTCCAGACGCCCCCGCCGGCGGCGTCCTCCACGGTCATCTCCCCCAGTATCTCCTGGGCGGAGGGGGGCAGGGCCTCCTCCAGCGCCGACATGTCCGCCGCCAGGGCAGGCGTGGACAGCGCCAGGCACAAAATAAGCATCACCGCCAGCGTCCTCACGGCAGCCTCCCCGCCATGTCCAGCAGCGCCCGGACCAGGGGCAGCGCCGCCCCCAGGGCGCAGGCCGCCCCCGCCAGCTCCACCGCCGACGCCGGCGCGCTCTGGCCCGCGTCCCGGCACAGGTCCGCCGCCAGGCGGGTGATGACGCCGATGCCCACGCACTTCAATACCGGCGTCACCACCGCCGGGCTGAGGCCCGTCTGTTCCCTGGCCATGGTCGCCACCTCCTCCAGCTGGCTGATAAGGCCGGCGGCCAGGCCCGCCGCCGCCAGCGTCACGGCGATGCCCAGGGCCAGGGCCAGCTCCGGCACGTCCTTTTTCAGCACCATGGCCATCAGCGCCCCCGCCAGCGACAGGGCCGCCGCCTTGATGAGCAGGCTCATCCCAGCTCGAACAGCTGCCGGATCAGCTGGAACAGCTCCGCGATCCGCTGCACCAGGATCACCAGCACCACCACCAGCCCCGCGATGGTGGTCATCAGCGCCTGCTCCTCCCGCCCGGAGCGGGTCAGCAGCAGGTTCAGCACCGCCACCAATATCCCCACCGCCGCTATCTTGAATATCAGATCAACGTCCATGTCCCCATCCTTCGTTACAGCAGCAGCACCGCCACCGCCGCCGCGCCCGCCGCGCCCAGTCCCACCGCCATCCGGCTCCGCTCCGCCAGATCCCGCCGGGCACGCTCCCCGGCAAGTGCCAGCGCCCGCCGGCAGCCCGCCGCGGCGGACACCTGCTCCTCGGCCCCGTACCGGCCCAGCACCGGCCCCAGCGGGCGCAGCATCTCCCCCGCCTGCCGGGGCAGCAGCGCCAGCGCCTGGTCCCATATCTGTGCCATGTCCCGCTGCCCCAGGTGCGCCAGCCCCTCCGATACCGCGGCGCAGAACCGGCCTGTCCGCCCTGTTGCCTGGCCGCGCAGCCGCTCAAACAGCGCCGGCATGGGGGTGTGGAACCGGTCCAGCTCGAATTCCATGGTCTCCAGCATCCGGCACAGCTGCTCCAGCAGCTCCGCCCGTTCCCGCGTCCTCCGGACCCACTCCAGCCCCGCCATGGCCCCGGCGGCGGTGATGAGCGCCGCGCCGATCAGGCGCATGGGACCCGCTCCACGGCGTAGCGCCGCGCCCCCGCGGCCGCGTCGATCCACACCAGACGCTGAAAGCACCCCGCCTCCACCAGCCGGCGGCAGGACCCGCTCATCCGCTCCCCCCGCCGGCCATGGACCGTGGCCAGCAGCATGGCCCCGCAGCCCGCCGCCGCCAGCAGCGCCCGGGCGTCCTCCCCGCCGCCGATCTCGTCCATGGCCACCACCTGGGGGTTCATGGCCCGGGCCAGCATCCCCACGGCCTCTGCCTTGGGCGCACCGGTGAGCACGTCGGCGCAGGGGCCGAGATCGAACGCCGGCGCGCCTTCCCAGGCCCCGGCGATCTCCCCCCGCTCGTCCGCCACCGCCACCCGCGTGCCCTCCCAGGACAGCCTTCGCACGATCTCCCGCAGCAGGGTGGTCTTTCCCGCCCCCGGCGGGGCGGCGATGAGGCAGGAGCGAAAGCCCCCGGCGGTGAGAGCGGGCCATATGCCGTCGGCGCAGCCCGCCGCCTCATGGGGCACCCGCAGGGCCATGGAGGATATGTACCGCACCCCCTCCATGCCTCCGGGACCCATGACCGCCGTGCCGCACACCCCCACCCGCACCCCGCCGGGGGCGGTGAGGTACCCGGCCCGCAGCTGCTCCGCCGCGGCGTGAAGGCTGGCGCCTGTGGCCGCCTCCGCCACCGCGCGCAGGTCCTGCTCCGTCACCGCCGGCGCCGGCAGGGGATACTCCCTGCCCGCCAGCAGCGCCGTCATGGCCCGGCCCTGGCGCAGCCGCAGCTCCTCGCACACGGCCCGCTCCTCCGGCGGCAGCGCCTCCGCCGCCGTGCGCAGCCGCCCCGGCAGCAGCGCCGAGGCCGCCCGATACCCGTCCATGCCATCACCTCACAGGACAAGTCTATTGGCCCGGCCCCGCCGATATGACAGGCAATGTTTAACACTCTGTTCACATCGGGCGGTTGACTTTGCCGGTGAGATTTGTTAACATGATTCAGTTACATTAAATGTTTTATACTTGAAAGGAGCGCTCTTTTCCCCATGCGTGAGATCCTGACAGGCTACTGGGGCAAGTACAAAAACTCCCTGATCCTGACACCCATTTTCGTCCTGCTGGAAACGGTGGTGACCCTGGCGCTGCCCACGCTGATGAGCAACATCGTGGACGTGGGCGTGGCCGGCGGCGACAGGCGTTACATCATCCTATGCGGCTTGGCCATGGCGGTGCTGGCGCTGGTGAGCGCCGTGTCCGGCTTCATCAGCACCTGGAACGCCTCCCGGGCGGCCAACGGCTTCGGCTCCAACTTGCGCCAGGCCCTGTACCGTCACATCCAGGAGTTTTCCTTCGCCGACATCGACCGGTTCTCCACCGCCAGCCTCATCACCCGCACTACCAGCGACGTGCGCCAGCTGCAGATGGCCGTGCAGATGATGCTGCGCACCTTCATCCAGGCGCCGTTCCAGCTGCTGGTGGCCATGACCATCGTCGTCAGCTACAGCTGGCGGCTTGCCCTGATCTTCCTGGTGGCGGTGCCGGTGCTGTTCGTGGGCGTGATAACGGTGATGACCTTCGTGGATAAGCTGTTTCTGGTGGTGCAGCAAAAGCTGGACGCCATGAACGCGGACATCCAGGAGAACCTGATCGCCATCCGGGTGGTGAAGGCCTTCGTCCGCCAGCGCTACGAGCGGGAGAAGTTCAAGAAGGCCAACGACGAGCTGACCCGCTCCAACCTGAAGGCGGTGGGCGTTATCATCGCCATGAGTCCTCTTTCCACCATCATCCTGAACGTGGTGACGCTGTGCATCTACTGGTTCGGCGGAAAGATGGTGGCCACCGGCCAGATCGAGAAGGGGCAGCTTTTGGCGGTGGTCAGCTACCTGACCCAGATCTTAATGAGCGTGATGATGTTCTCCATGGTGCTGATGCAGTACACCCGCTCCCGGGCCTGCGGCAAGCGCATCGCCCAGGTGCTGGACACGGTGCCGGACATCCAGGACCCGGCGGACGCCCCGGTCCGGAGGGTGGAGGCCCGCCACGGCTCCGTGGAGTTTCGGGACGTGTCGTTCCGCTACTCCCGCACGGGCAACGGCGAGGACGTGCTGAAAAACATCTCCTTCAAGGCGGAACCCGGCCAGACCGTGGCCATCGTGGGCGGCACCGGCTCGGGCAAGTCCAGCCTGGTGAACCTGATCCCCCGGTTTTACGACGTATCCGCCGGGGCCGTGCTGGTGGACGGCGTGGATGTGCGCGACTACCGGCTGCAGGACCTGCGGGACGCGGTGGGCATGGTGCTGCAGAAAAACGTCCTGTTCACCGGCACCGTACGGGAGAACATCGCCTGGGGCGACGAGCACGCCACCGACGACGAGATCATCGCCGCGCTGAAAAGCGCCCAGGCCTGGGACTTCGTCAGCCGCATGCCCGAGGGGCTGGACACCATGCTCCAGCAGGGCGGCACCAACGTCTCCGGCGGGCAGAAGCAGCGGCTCTGCATCGCCCGGGCCATGCTGAAAAAGCCCCCCATCCTCATTCTGGACGACAGCACCAGCGCCGTGGACTCGGACACGGAATCCCGCATCCGGGACAGCTTCTCCCGGGAGCTGGCGGACACCACCGTGTTCATCATCGCCCAGCGCATCTCCTCCGTGGTGAGCGCGGACAAGATCGTGGTGCTGGACGAGGGCACCATCGAGTCCGTGGGCACCCACGACGAGCTGATGGCCTCCAGTCCCATTTACCGGGACATCTATTCATCTCAGGTGGAGGAGGCGCTGGCAGATGGCTGACAAGACCAAGAGCATATGGGCCCAGCTGAAGGCCCGCATCGCCGTGGACAGCGTGGACACCGACGATGAACGCATCTATAAAAACGTCCGCGGCGGCCCCGGCGGAGGCCGGGATTACCGCAAGCCCAAGGACGCCAAGGGCACCCTGATCCGGGTGCTGGGCTACGCTGGGAAGAACAAGGCGCTGTTCGCGCTGGTGCTGGTGACCATGCTCATCTCCACCTTCTGCTCCCTGGCGGCCAGCTATTACCTCAAGCCCCTGATCGACGACTACATCGTGCCGCTGATCACCAGCCCCGAGAAGGACTTCTCCGCCCTGGCCCGGCAGCTGATGATCCTGGCGGGGATCTATCTGGCCAGCGCCCTGGCCACCTACCTGACCTCCCGCACCTGCATGACCCTGGCCCAGTGGGCCACCAACGCCCTGCGGCGGGACCTGTTCAGCGCGCTGCAGGATATGCCCATCACCTACTTCGACCAGCACACCCACGGGGAGCTGATGAGCCGGTTCTCCAACGACGCGGACAACGTGCAGATGTGCCTGGAACAGGGCATCGTGCAGTTTTTGAGCGGCATCATCACCTTCGTGGGCACGGTGGTGCTGATGATAAGTCTGAGCTGGAAGCTGTTTCTGATAACCCTTTTGACCATCGGCCTGTCCTTCGGCCTGGTCCGGGGCATCGGCCGGTACTCCCGCATCCTCTTCAAAAAGCAGCAGGCGTCCCTGGGCGCGCTGAACGGCTACATCGAGGAGATGCTGGACGGGCTGAAGGTGGTCAAGGCCTTCAACTACGAGGAGCGGGCCAAGGCCGGCTTCGACGAGTGCAACGACGAGTACCGGGAAAACGCCATCTTCGCCAACTTCCTGGGCAACATCATCTTCCCCACCATGAACGCGGTGATGAACCTGTGCTACGCCGTCACCGCTGTGCTGGGCGGCTTCATGACCCTGGCAGGCCGGTTCACCATCGGCTCGCTGGGGGTCTACCTCAACTACATCCGCCAGGTGACCATGCCCATCAACATGATGTCCAACCAGGCCATCAACCTGTTCTCCGCCATCGCCGGCGCCGAGCGCATCTTCGCCATCATCGACCACGAGCCGGAGCCGGACGACGGCGCCGTGACCCTGGTCACCGTGGACCGGGCGCCGGACGGCACCCTTACCGAAACAGGCCACGGCGAGCGCACCGGCTTCTGGGCCTGGAAGATCCCCCAGCCCGACGGCAGCTATGAGTTCCGGGAGGTCATGGGCAACGTGCGCCTGGAGGACGTGCACTTCTCCTACGTGCCCGGAAAGCCGGTGCTCAACGGCATCACCGTCTGGGCCAAGCCCGGCCAGAAGATCGCCTTCGTGGGTTCCACCGGCGCGGGCAAGACCACCATCACCAACCTGATAAACCGCTTCTATGAGATCGACAGCGGACGCATCCTCTTCGACGGCATCGACGTCAAGGACATCAAAAAGGCCGGCCTGCGCCGGAGCATGGGCATCGTGCTGCAGGACACGGACCTGTTCACCGGCACGGTGATGGACAACATCCGCTACGGCAAGCTGGACGCCACGGACGAGGAGTGCATCGCCGCGGCCAAGTCCGCCAACGCCCACGGCTTCATCTCCCGCCTGCCGAACGGATATGACACCATGATAACCGGCAACGGCCAGAACCTCTCCCAGGGCCAGCGGCAGCTGCTGGCCATCGCCCGCACCGCCGTGGCCAAGCACCCGGTGATGATCCTGGACGAGGCCACCAGCTCCATCGACACCCGCACCGAGAAGCTCATCGACCGGGGCATGGACGCGCTGATGGAGGGCCGGACGGTGTTCGTCATCGCCCACCGCCTCTCCACCGTCCGCAACGCCCAGGCCATCGTGGTCATCGAGCACGGCCAGATCGTGGAGCGTGGCAGCCACGAGGAGCTGCTGGATCAAAAGGGCCGGTACTACATGCTCTACACCGGCCAGAGCGAGCTTGACTGATATGGACTTTTTCAAGGAAAACGCCCCCGCCGGCCCCGACAGCTGGGAAAAGCTGCTGGCCGACTGCGGCGGGTGCATGAAATGCGAGCTGGGCCGGACCCGGCACAACCTGGTCTTCGGCGTGGGCAGCCGCACGGCGGACGTGATGTTCATCGGCGAGGGCCCCGGCGAGCAGGAGGACCTGAAGGGCGAACCCTTCGTGGGTCCCGCGGGAAAGCTGCTGGACGTGATGCTGGAGCTGATCGGCCTGGACCGCACCCAGGTGTACATCGCCAACATCGTCAAGTGCCGCCCGCCCCGGAACCGGGACCCCCTGCCCGACGAGCAGGCCGCCTGCATCGGCTGGCTGGAGCGGCAGATCGACCTGGTCCAGCCCAAGATACTGGTCTTTCTGGGCCGCATCGCCGCCATGGCCTTCATCAAGCCGGACTTCCGCATCACCAAGGAGCACGGCCAGTGGTTCGACGTCCAGGGCCGCCGGGCCATGGCCATGTACCACCCCTCCGCCCTGCTCCGAGACCCCAGCAAGCGCCCGGAGACTTTCGTGGACATGAAAACACTTCGACAGGAGATAGACAGTCTTTATGATTGATCTGCACCCCGTGACCCTGGCCGATAAGGCCTGGGTGGACCCCATCGTGCTGGCGGAGAACTCCCCCAGCGCGGACTACAACTTCGGCAACATCTTCCTCTGGGATGAAACCTACCGCCAGCAGATAGGCCGCCTGGGCGGGCGGATGGTGGTGCTGCTCAGCTATGAGCACCGCCCCTTCTTCGCCTGGCCCGTCGGCAGCGGCGACGCCGCCCCCGTGCTGGACGAGATGCGCGCCTATGCCCGGGAGCAGGGCTTTGATTTCGTGCTCCGGGGCGTGACGGCGGATCACCTGCCCCTGGTCCGGGCGCTGTGGGGGGACGGCTGCGCCGTCACGCCGGAGCGGGACCTGTGGGACTACCTCTATTCCGCCGAGAAGCTGGACACCCTCTCCGGCAAGCACCTGCACGGCAAGCGCAACCACATCCACCGCTTCGAACAGGAATACGACTGGCGCTTCACCCCCCTGACGGAGGACCTGTTCGACCCCTGCCGGGCCATGCTGGACCGGTGGATGGAGAGCTGCGGCGAGGACGAGCGGGACGGCATCGACGACGAGTACCGGGCCATCCGGCGTGCCTTTGAATACTACGGCCCCCTGGGCCTGGACGGGGGCGTGCTGTGGGCGGGTGGCCGGATCGTGGCCTTCTCCATCGGGGAGATGGCCAGCGCCGACACCTTCGACGCCCACTTTGAAAAGGCATATAGCGACGTCAACGGCGCCTATCCCATGATCAACCGGGAGTTCGTGCGCCACATCCGCGCCGTGCACCCCCAGGTGCAGTGGATCAACCGGGAGGACGACACCGGCAGGCCCAGTCTGCGCCAGTCCAAGCTGACCTACCACCCCGACCGGATGGTGGAAAAATACATGGTGGAGCTGATCTGATGAGCGAGTGGACACTGCGTTCCTGGCGGGAGGCCGATCTGCCCGCCCTGCGGTCCCTGTGGGCGAACGCCTTCGGGGACGACGAGGCATATATCCGCACCTTCCATAACCTGTTTCTCCGGCCCGGCTCCTGCATCGTGGCCCAGGCGGAGGACCAGGTGGTCTCGGCCATGTACATCCTGGAGGGGCCGCTGCTGTTCCCCCCCGCCGACACCGCCATGTCCACCGCCTACACCTACGCCCTGGCCACGGACCCCGCCTGGCGGGGCCGGGGCATCGGCACGGCGGTGTACCACGCCTGCGTGGCCTCGGCGCTGGAGCGGCAGGACGCGGCGTGCGTGCTGCCGGCGGAGCCGGCGCTGTACGACTTTTACGCCAAGGCCGCCGGCGCCTCGCCGGTGAGCTACGCCCGGGAGGGGACGGTCCTGCCGGAGGACCTGGCCGGCCTGGCCCGGAACAAGGCCCAGCCCGTCAGCGCGGGCGAGTATTTCCTGCGGCGCAAATCCCTGCTGCGGGGCCAGCCCTACGCCGTCATCTCCGGGTCGTTCCTGACCATGGAGAGCTACACCATGAAGCGCTTCGGCGGCGGGTTCTTCTCCGTGGAGGGGGACATCGCCGCGGCGGAGATGGACGGGGACACCTGCCGGGTGCTGGAGCTGCTGGCTCCCGGCGGGGACTGGATGGAGGTGCTGGCCGCGGTGGCGGAAAAGCTGCCCGCCAAGGCCTATCAGGTCCGCTCCCCCCTGTTCATGCCCGGCCCGGAGCAGACCCGCCCGTTCATGCTGGCCGCCTTCCGGCCCAGCAGCGCCGCCCGGATGCCCAAGGGGCTTTGGTGGGGCTTTGCCTTCGACTGAGCCGCCGATTACGGTAAACTTTTCGCGTTTTCCGAAAACTTCATACTTTCGTAATAACCTTTCACTTTATTTTGTAACATCCGGCAGGTATACTAATAATCGCAAGAGTCAGTTTCATCTTTTTCATTTTGTCCTCAATCCATAGGGGAATCGCCGGAACATGGTCGCAAGGTTCCGGCGGTTTTCCTTTTTTTGCGCCGGGCGGCCTCCGTTCCCGGCGCTATGTATTGCGGAGCACGGGAGCAACTGTATGAACCGGAACCTCACCGTCGGCATCCTGGCCCATGTGGACGCGGGCAAGACCACCCTGGCCGAGGCCATGCTGTACCAGACGGGAAAACTGAAAAAGCTGGGGCGGGTGGACCACCGGGACACCTTCCTGGACACCCACGAGCTGGAGCGGGCCAGGGGCATCACCATCTTCTCCAAGCAGGCCATCCTGCCCCTGGGGGACAAGACCGTGACGCTGCTGGACACCCCGGGCCACGTGGACTTCTCCCCGGAGACGGAGCGGGCGCTGCAGGTGCTGGACTGCGCCGTGCTGGTCATCAGCGGCACCGACGGCGTCCAGGCCCACACGGAGACGCTGTGGGAGCTGCTGGAGCGGTATAAGGTCCCCGCGTTCCTGTTCGTGACGAAGATGGACGTGGCCGGCACGGACCGGGACCGGCTCATGGCGGACATCCGCGCCCGGCTGGGGGACGGCTGCGTGGACTTCTCCGGCGACGCCGCCGCCCGGGACGAGGCGGTGGCCCTGCTGGACGAGGCGGTGCTGGACCGGTATGCCGCCGGCGGCGGCATATCCGACGCCGACGTGACCGGCCTCATCCGTGGCCGGAAGCTGTTTCCCTGCTACTTCGGCTCGGGGCTGAAGCTGCAGGGGGTGGACGAATTTCTCGCGGGGCTGGACCGGTACGTCCTCCCGCCCGCCTGCCCGGACGCCTTCGCCGCCCGTGTCTACAAGATCGGCAGGGATGGCCGGGGCGAGCGGCTGACATACCTGAAGCTCACCGGCGGGAGCCTGTCCGTGCGGGAGCCGGTGCGCTATCTGCCCCTGGGCGAAACGGAGCCTGTGGAGGAGAAGATCAGCCAGATCCGGCTCTACTCCGGGCTGAAATATGACGCCGTCCCCTCCCTGGAGGCGGGGCGGGTGTGCGCGGTGACAGGCCTGTCCCGCACCTGGCCGGGCCAGGGTCTGGGCGCGGAGCCGGACGGGGCCGCCCCCTGGCTCACCCCCGCCATGGGCTACCGGATCGTGCTGCCCAAGGGGTGCGACCCCCGGATGATGCTGCCCCGGCTGAAGACCCTGGAGGAGGAAGAACCCCAGCTGCACATCCTGTGGCAGGAGCGGCTGGGCGAGATCCAGGTCCAGCTCATGGGCGCGGTACAGATCGAGATCCTCAAGAGCCTGGTCAAGGAGCGCTTCGACGTGGACGTGGACATCGCCGACCGGCAGGTCCTCTACCGGGAGACCATCGCCGACACGGTGGAGGGCGTGGGCCACTTCGAGCCTCTGCGCCACTACGCGGAGGTGCACCTGCTGCTGGAACCGGGCGCGCCCGGCTCCGGCATCGAGCTGGCCAGCGCCTGTCCGGAGGACCTGCTGGACCGGAACTGGCAGCGGCTGATCCTCACCCACTTGGAGGAGAAGCAGCACCTGGGCGTGCTCACCGGCTCCCCCCTTACGGACGTGAAGATCACCCTCATGGCGGGCCGCGCCCATCTGAAGCACACCGAGGGCGGGGACTTCCGCCAGGCCACCTACCGGGCGGTGCGCCAGGGGCTGATGCAGGCCAAGAGCGTGCTGCTGGAGCCATGGTACGCCTTCCGGCTGGAGGTGCCCTCCCCCCTGATAGGCCGGGCCATCACCGACATCCGGGCCATGGGCGGCGAGCACGCCAGCCCCATCCCCCAGGGGGACAGGACGGTGCTGACCGGCTCCGCGCCCGTGTCCGCCATGGCCGACTACGCCGCGGACCTGGCGGCCTATACCGGCGGCCGGGGCCGCTTCGCCTGCCACGTGGAGGGCTACCGGCCCTGCCACGACGCCGCCGCGGTCATCGCCCGGCTGGGCTATGACCCCCAGGCGGACCTGGACAACACCCCGGACAGCGTCTTTTGCGCCCACGGGGCGGGCTTCAACGTCAAGTGGGACCAGGTGCCCTCTTACATGCACCTAGGAAGCTGCCTGCCCTCCCCCGGCCAGACGGAGGCGGAAACGCCGGCGGTGCGGGAGCGGAACCTGGACATCGACGAAAAGGAGCTGGAGGCCATCATGGTCCGGGAGTTCGGCCCCATCCGCCGGCCCGTGTACTCTGCGCCCCAGGTGAACAGCGCCATCGGCGTGGAGATGCACGCTCGGAAAAAGCCGGAGCACATCATCGTGGACGGGTACAACGTGATCTTCGCCTGGGACGAGCTGAAGGACCTGGCCGACCGGAGCCTGGACCTGGCCCGGAGCAGGCTTCTGGACATGCTGGCCAACTACCAGGGCTACACCAAGTGCGACCTGGCGGTGGTGTTCGACGCCTACAAGGTCCCCGGCGGGGCCGGCAGCCGCACCAGCCACGGCAGCGTGCGGGTGGCCTACACCCGGGAGGGGGAAACGGCGGACATGTACATCGAGCGCCTGACGGACGAGATCGGCAAGAACGAGACCGTCCGGGTGGTGACCTCCGACCGGCTGGTCCAGCTGGGGGCCTTCCGGGCCGGGGTGCTGCGCACCTCCTCGGGGGAATTTCACGCCGAGGTGGAGTGGGTCCTGGACCAGATCGCCCAGGCGGTGAAACGAACGCAGTTTTGACCCCGCCGCGCCAACGGCGCGCACCGCCTGGAACGCCTCCCCTGTGCAAGGGGAGGTGGGCGCCTCACGGGGTCCCCAAAAGGCACGCTTGCCTTTTGGGGAGAGGAGGAGCCGCGAGCCATTTGAGCCATGCCGCTTGCGGCATGGGGAGACCTGGCCACGCGTGCTCCGACGAGGCGGAGGGGTTGTCGGACAATCCCTCAGTCACCGCCTGGTGGCGGCGACAGCTCCCTTTACACAAGGGAGCCGTCAATAATGTGCGCCTGCGGCGCGACAACTTCCCCTTTCCCACAGTACGACAGGATCGGAGGATATTTCGATGTTCGATTTCAAGAAAGAGTACAAAGAATTTTACATGCCCAAGAACAAGCCGGAGATCGTGAACGTTCCCAGGGCGAACTATATCGCGGTCCGGGGCCAGGGCGACCCCAACGAGGCCGGCGGCGCCTATCAGCGGGCGATCGGCATATTGTACGCCGTGGCGTACACCCTGAAGATGAGCTACAAGACGGACCATAAGATCGAGGGCTTTTATGAGTACGTGGTGCCGCCCCTGGAGGGCTTCTGGCAACAGGACGGCATCGAGGGCGTGGACCATTCCAACAAGGCCGCGTTCCGCTGGATCTCCGTCATCCGGCTGCCGGAGTTCGTCACGAAAGAGGACTTCGACTGGGCCGTGGACACGGCGGGCAGGAAAAAGAAGATGGACTGCTCGCCCGCGGAGTTTCTGACCGTGGAGGAGGGCCTGTGCGTTCAGATCATGCACCTGGGCACGTTTGACGACGAGCCTGCGACCGTGGCCGTCATGGACGCGTACCTTGCGCAAAACGGGTACGCGAACGATCTCTCCGCCGGCAGGCTCCACCATGAGATCTACATGTCCGACGCGCGGAAAGTCCCTCCGGAGAAGTGGAAAACCGTCATCCGCCACCCGATCAAAAAGCTGTGAACCCCTCCCCTTCGCCGGACAAAAGCCGCCGAGGGGGACATGAGCCGAAGGAGATCCAACTATGCGTATAGCGCTGGCATCCTACACCTGCCGGGACAACGATGTCCCCTTCAACCTCTCCCAGATCGAAAAGGCCATGGCCCGGGTGCGGGGAGAGGCGGACGTGCTCTGCTTCGGCGAGGCCTATCTGCAGGGATTCAACTGCCTTTGCTGGGACTACGCCGTGGACGCCGGCGTGGCCCTCGACCGCGATTCCGCGCCGATCCGGCGGCTGCGGGCGCTGACAGAGGAATACGGCACGGCCCTTATCACCGGCTACATCGAGCGGGAGGCAGACAGCCTCTATTCCTCCTGCATCGCCGTCGACGGCGGTCAGATCGTACACGATTACCGGCGCATCTCCCAGGGCTGGAAGGAATACTGGCACACCGACGGCCACTATAAGGAGGGCGACAGGCCGGAGACCTTCCGGCTGCGGGGCAGAGAGATCATGCCCGCCCTGTGCGGCGATATGTGGGACTATCCGGAGCGGTTCCGCACCGAGCATCTTCTCCTCTGGCCTGTCTATGTGGACTTCTCCGTGGAGGAATGGGAGCGGGAGGAGATCGCCTCCTACGCCCGCCAGGCGGCCCTGGCGGCGGAGCATGTCCTCATGGTCAACCCCATCGACCCGCCCCACAACCACGGCGGCGCGTTTTATTTCCGCCGCGGGCGTCTGGTCAGCCGCCTCCCCTTCGACCAGGAGGGCATACTGATCGTCGATATCGGCGACGAGGTTTCATAAAATGCCTATGGACAAAGACCTGGAAAAGCGCATAGAGGAACTCTCCGCCCGGTGCGAGAGGCAGAGCCTGGTCACCTCCACCGGCTTTCTCACCATGGCCGAGCAGGCGGAGGTCACCGCCTGGGCCAAGCGCCGACCGGAGGTGAAGCTGCACTTGGACGGCGGCGGCGCCGCCTGCGAGCGCAAGTGCGCCTTCTTCCTGCCCTTTTATGCTGAGGAAGAGGACTTCGACCCCGCCGAGCACATCCGCGCGGTGAAGGTGACCGCCTATTTCGGCGAGCCGGGCCACCGGGACTACATGGGCGCTGCCCTGGGCCTTGGTGTGCGCCGGGAGTGGATCGGGGACTTTCAGGTCCTGGGCGGCACGGCGTATATCTTCTGCCTGCCCACGGTGGAGAAGCTGCTGGTGGACGAGCTGACCCAGGTGGGGCGCGTTTCCGTCAGGACAGCCTCTATCCCCCTTGCCGACGTGCCCGCGCCGGAGCGGAAGGTGAAGAAGATGACCTTCACGGTGAAGAGCCTGCGCCTGGACGCGGTGGCCGGCGGCATGTTCGGCATCTCCCGCACCCAGGCGGCGGAGCTGATCCGCGCCGGGGCGGTGACGCTCAACTACGTCCAGTGCCTGCACGTGGACGCGCCCATAGCCCCCGGGGACGTGATCTCCATCCGGGGCCGGGGCAAGGGCGCCGTCGCCGCCCTGGGCGGCCACTCCCGGAAGGACAGGACATTTCTGGAAACGGAGATATATCTGTAACGGTCATATACGCCCCAGAATCCGGCCCCCTCTGACGAGGGGGCTGTCGCCGCTGTAAGCGGTGACTGGGGGAGAGAAATTAAGAATCTCTCCCTCCGTCGCGGCTTCGCCGCGCCACCTCCCTCGTCAGAGGGAGGCAGATAATACTGTGGGCCTGTTGTGAACAGGCCCGTATTTTTTCGCTCTTTCCGTACACACTATCCCCATGGAAACGAAACGACTGGGAAAACAGACCGTCCGCCTCACCCTGCAGCCGGGCGTCGCCGCGGCGGCGTGCGTGGGCGGCAAGAAAGAGAGCGAAGGCCCTCTGCGCAAATACTTCGACTACCTCAGCGACGACTCCCGCTTCGGCGCCAAGAGCTGGGAGAAGGCGGAGAGCGCCATGCTGAAGATGTGCTGGTCCATCGCCTGCGACAAGGCCAAGACCTGCCCCGGGGACGTGCAGTACGTGTTCTCCGGCGACCTATTGAACCAGTGCGCCGGCTCGGCCTACGCCATGCGGGAGTGCGGCGTGCCCTACTTCGGCCTGTACGGCGCCTGCTCCACCATGGCGGAGGGACTTTCCCTGGCGGCCATGATGATCGACGGGGGCTTCTGCGACATATCCGCCGCGGCCACCAGCAGCCACTTCTGCTCCGCGGAGCGGCAGTACCGCTTCCCCCTGCAGTACGGCAGCCAGCGGCCCCCCACCGCCCAGCGGACCGTCACCGGCGCGGGGGCGCTGATCCTGCGCGCCGACGGCCCCGCCCCCTACGTCACCCATATCACCACCGGCGTCATCACCGACGCGGGGGTGACGGACATGAACAACATGGGCGCGGCCATGGCCCCGGCGGCCTACGAAACGCTGAAAGCCCACTTCGCCGACACGGGCCGGACACCGGATTACTACGACGCCATCGTCACAGGCGATCTGGGCATCGTAGGGTCCCACATCCTGGCGGACCTGTTCCTCCGGGACGGGGTGGACCTGGGGGTGCGGTATATGGACTGCGGCCGGCTCATCTACTCCGCCAACGGCCAGGACGCCCACTCCGGCGGCTCCGGCTGCGGCTGCTCGGCGGCGGTGCTGTGCGGCCATCTGCTCCACGGCATGCTGGAGCACAACTGGAACAGGCTCCTGTTCGCCGCCACCGGGGCCATGATGAGTCCCACCACCAACCAGCAGGGGGAGAGCATCCCCGCCATCTGCCACGCGGTGGCGCTGGAGAATACGAGGTGCTGACATGAATGAAACGGTAATGGCATTTCTGAAGGCCTTTCTGGTGGGCGGGACGCTGTGCCTCATCGGCCAGCTTCTCATCGACCTGACGAAGCTCACTCCCGCCCGCATCCTCACCGGCTACGTGGTGGCCGGGGTGATATTGGGCGCGCTGGGGCTGTACCAGCCCCTGGCGGACTGGGCCGGAGCCGGGGCCACGGTGCCCCTGACCGGGTTCGGGAACCTGCTGGCCCAGGGCGTGCGGGAGGCGGTGGCCCAGCGGGGCGTCATCGGGGCCTTCACCGGCGGCTTCACCGCCGCGGCGGGAGGCGTGTGCGCCGCGGTGTTTTTCGGCATCCTGACGGCCACGGTGTTCAAAAGCCGGGAAAAATACTGAAAAACCAGGCACGGCCCGCGCCGTGCCTGTTGACATATGCATCGAGCGTGCTATCATGTGCTTACGAAAGAGGGTGGGCGCGTGAAGCGCGAGAGGAAAAAGCTGTCCCCGGCCATGGGGTTCATACTGCTGTTCGGCGTGGTGAGCCTGTTCTCCGACATGACCCACGAGGGCGCCGGGAGCATCCGGGGGGCCTATCTGGCCCTGCTGGGTGCCTCCGCCGGGACCATCGGGTTCGTGTCCGGCCTGGGCGAGATGGTGGGCTTCTCCCTGCGGTATGTGTTTGGCCGCATCACCGACAAAACCGGCAAGTACTGGCCCATGACCATCCTGGGCTACGTGCTGGACATCGCCGCGGTGCCCGCCCTGGCATTGGTGGGCGAGCACGGCTGGGTGGCCGCCTGCGGGCTGCTCATCGTCCAGCGGGTGGGCAAGGCGGTGAAAAAGCCCGCCAAGGACACCATCATGTCCTTCGCCGCCTCCCGGGAGGGGGCGGGCCGCAGCTTCGCCATCCAGGAGGTGCTGGACCAGATCGGCGCATTTCTGGGGCCGGTGCTGCTGTACGGGGTGATGGTGCTGAAAACGGACGGCACCCAGATCGAAAAATACGCCGCGGGCTTCGCCCTGCTGGCCGTGCCCGGGGCGGTGACGCTGCTGCTGCTCCTGCTCACCCGCCGGCGCTTCCCCGACCCGGAGCGGTTCGAGCCTACGCCCCGGGAGTACGTGCCCTTCCGGATGGAGGGCCGGTTCATCCGGTACATCGCCGGCATCAGCCTGTTCGCCTTCGGCTTCGTGGACTACTCCCTCATCGCCATGCACGTGTCCCGCACATGGGCCGGCGGCGGCCTCATCACTGCCGACACCCTTCCCCTGCTGTACGCCGGGGCCATGCTGGTGGACGCGGCGGCGGCGCTGGTGTTCGGCCTGCTCTACGACCGCCGCGGCGTGGGCGCGCTCATATGGTCCACGGTGCTGTCCGCCCCCTTCGCGCCGCTGGTGTTCTGCTGCCGGTCCCAGGCCGCGCTGCTGGCCGGGGTGGCCCTGTGGGGCGTGGGCATGGGCGCCCAGGAGTCCATCCTCAAGGCTGCCGTCACCACCATGGTGCCCAAGGCCAGCCGGGCCACCGGCTACGGCATGTTCGAGTGCGCCTTCGGTCTGTTCTGGTTTTTGGGAAGCTGGCTGCTGGGAGCGCTGTATGAGGTGAGCCTGCCGGTGATGGCGGCGGTGTCCGTGCTGGCCCAGCTGGCCGCCATCCCCCTGTACGCCCTCTCCGCCCGGCCCAAACGCGATACATAAGATCCAGCATCGGACCTGCCCCCAGGGGCAGGTCTTTTGCCGCGCTTCGTTTGCGACATATTTCTGATTCCGTTGCAAACAGAGCGCCCGCAGATTTTCCTTCCGCGCTCCGCCGTTATATGCTATAATAGCCGCAAAGCATTTGCTGCCCAAGGAGGCCATCTGATGAAACGCATCCTCTCCCTGCTGCTGGCCCTGACGCTGCTGGCGCTGTGCGCCGGCTGCGGCCAGGATCTGGGCGTCATCGGCGGCGCGGACGGCCCCACCGCGGTGATCGTCGGTGAAACCGTCCCGTCGGACGCCGACCTGCCCGTATACGGCGAGTACTATTACGACCTGGAGAACGTGGTGCTGTACCTGGCGCTCTACGGCGAGCTGCCGGACAACTACATCACCAAGGATGAGGCCCGTGACCTGGGCTGGCAGGGCGGCTCCGTGGAGGACTACCTGGAGGGCGCCGCCATCGGCGGGGACCGGTTCGGCAACCGGGAGGGCCTGCTGCCGGAGGCGCCGGGCCGGCACTACACCGAGTGCGACATCGACACCCTGGGCTATGGCTCCCGGGGCGCCCGGCGGCTGGTGTTCTCCGACGACGGGCTGTACTTCTACTCCGACGACCACTACGAGAGCTTCTCCGAGGTCACCGTCACGGAGGACTATGAGGTGATATGGTGAACACGGTCACACTGAACTGCGCCCGGCTCGCGGACCGGGAGCTGGCCCACACCTACCTGGCCGGGAGCCTGTCCCTGCCGGCGTGGTACGGGCGGAATCTGGACGCGCTGTACGACTGTCTGACGGACATAGGCCCCTGCGCCCTGGTGCTGGAGGACGCGGACAGCCTCCGCCGGGCGGGCGGCTACGGCAGCCGCATCCTGGACGCCATCGACGACGCCGCCCGTGCCAACCCCGCTCTGACGGTGGAATACCGCCCCGCCCCCATGGCCACGCTGTTTTCCCTGGACGGGGCGAACTACGACCCCCGATGGCCGGCGGTCATACGCCCCTCCGTGCGGGCCATCATCCTCCGGGGCGATGAGATCGCCCTGGTCCACAGCCTGAAATACGACTACTACAAATTCCCCGGCGGGGGCGTCGAACCGGGAGAGGACCGCATCGCCGCCCTGGTCCGGGAGGTCCGGGAGGAGGCGGCCCTGGCGGTGCTGTCGGAGTCGGTCCGGCCCTATGGCATGGTCCTGCGCACCGAAAAGGGCGCGGGCGAGCGGGTATTCATCCAGGACAACTACTACTATCTCTGCCGCACCGCCCCGGAGGCCCTTGCCCAGGACCTGGACGGCTATGAGGCGGAGGAGGGCTTCACCCCGGAAACGGTGGCCCCCCAGACCGCCATCGCCGCCAACCGGCGGCCTGACCACGGCCCCAAGTCCCCCCTGATGATCCTGCGGGAGGCCCGGGTGCTGGAAAAACTCATCGCCGACGGCTATCTGCCCGCCGACGGGAACTAGACCGGGACAAAAGGAGCCGCTATGGACATACGCTTTTCCACCGAGCAGGACGCCTCCGCCCTGCTGGCCATCTATGAAAAGTACATCTCCACCTCCATCACCTTTGAAACGGAGGTACCCACGGTCACGGACTTCGCCGGCCGCATCCGGGACATCACGGCGGTGTACCCCTACCTGCTGCTGTCGGACGGCGGCAAGGCCGTGGGCTACGCCTACGCCCACCGGGCCAGGGAGCGGGCGGCCTACGACTGGTACGCGGAGCTGAGCGTGTACCTGGACCCGGCCTGCACCGGCCGGGGGCTGGGGAAAAAGCTCTACGGGCTGCTGATGGACCTGCTGGCCATGCAGGGCGTGCGCACCGCCATGGGCTGCGTCACCCTGCCCAACCCGGCCAGCGAGGCGCTGCACGCCTCCCTGGGCTTCCGCCTGGCGGGGGTGTCCTACAAGGCCGGCTACAAGGACGGGGCCTGGCACGACGTGGGGTGGTTCGAAAAGCCCCTGGGCAGCTATGACGTGCCCCCCGCGCCCCTGCGGCCTGTGGGCGCGCTGGACAGGGCCGCCGTGGCGGCGCTCCTCGCCCGGGCGTTTTGACATTCGGGACAGAAAAATACGGGGGAAGAGCCTTCGCTCCTCCCCCGTATCCGCATTATTATTGGACCTGCTCCAGGTACACGTCCCCGCCGCCGGTGGTGATGCGGCACAGGCCCCCGTTCTCGTCGCCGGGAGGGGTGTGCACGCTGCCGCCGCCGGCGTCGATCTCATACCGCTTGGGGCTGAGGATGTCCCCGGTCACGTTCCCGGACCCGGTGGTGATGTCCATGCCGGCCCCATCGCTGTCCCAGAACCCCACGTCCCCGCCCACGGAGGACAGGACCATCTCCCCGGCGGTCTTGACCGCCGTCAGGCCCACGTCCCCGGTACCGGTCCCGACTTGGAGGCTGTCCAGCTCCACGTCGGACAGCCATACGTCCCCCTCTCCCGCGGTCAGGACCGCGTCGGCGGCGGTGCTGTCGGAAACAAATATGTCCCCGCTGCCTGTGGTAAGGCTGAGGTTGCCGTCCTGAAGGTCCCAGACGGATATGGTCCCGCTGTCCGTGGTGACGGTCAGGCTGTCCGGGCCGATCCGGTCGGAGGCGTACACATCCCCGCTGTCGGTGGTCACCGTGATGGTCTTACAGCTATCGGAGGGCAGGTACACCGACAGGGAGATATAGTCGTCGTCCCGCAGCCTGTCCACCCAGGAGCTGCGCCGGCTCCACCGGACGGTGAGGACCCCGTCCATCACCTCCGCCACAGCGTCGATGCGGCTGTTCTCGGGCATATAGACCTCCGCCTCGCTGCCCCGGTCCCGGTACAGGAACACGTCGCACCCCTCCGCCTGCACGTCCAGGACCGTGAAGGGCGCGTCGATATCGTAGATCTGGGTTTCCGGCTCAGACGGGATGAACCAGTCGAAGCTGACGCCGAACAGGGGCATCACCGCCACCGCCAGCGCCACCCCCGCCAGGATCAGCGCAGCGGCGGCCAGCGTCTTTTTCATGCTCTCCTCCAGACCGGGACCGGGAGAGCACCGCTCCCCCGGTCCCGTAAGGTTTATGTAAGATCGGCGAACAGGTCCGCCTGATAGACCCCCGCCTCCACCATGGCCCGGATGGCCTCCGCCACAGGCCGCCGGTCGGCGGGATAGGTGATGCCGTACCACTGCCCCTCCGTGGGCAGGACCTTCACCCGGGCCTTTTTCGCCCGGACCAGCCTGCCGATGATGTCCGGCAGCAGATACTCGTCCTTCACCGGGTCGGCCAGGCCCTCCCGGAACGCCCGGAAGCCCCCGTCCAGCAGTCCGACGAACTGGGGCGTGAGCATCCACAGGTTCATGGACACCAGGCTGTCCCCGTCCAGCAGCCGCAGCGCCCCGTCCGGCCGGCGCACGGCGGCGCCCCCCGGGACCTTGATGATGTTGCGTGTCTCCGCCACGTCGGTCAGATATCCCGCCCCGTCGGTGGCGCACAGGCCGCGGGTCACGCCCCCCTCCTCGGAGAGGGTGTTTTTCAGCACGAACCCCACCATGCCGTAATCGGCGCCGTCCTCCGGCCTGTGCCCGGCCAGGAAGGCGTACGCCTTGGCCATGGCGTCCTTGCCGTAATAGTCGTCGGCGTTGATGACGGCGAAGGGGCCGCGGATGAGTTCGGCGCAGGCCAAAACGGCCTGGCCGGTACCCCAGGGCTTGGTCCTGCCCGCCGGCAGGTCCTCGGTGCTCTGGAAGGCATAGTCCCAGGATATGCCCAAGGCCCGGAACCGGGCCTCCAGGCGGCTGCCGGCGACCTCCATGAAGTCGTCGTAGATGTCCCGCCGGACGATGAACACCACCCGGTCGAACCCCGCCTCGATGGCGTCATGGACGGAATAGTCCATGATGATCTCCCCGGAAGGACCCACCCGTTCCAGCTGCTTTACGGTGGCGCCGTAGCGGGAGCCGATCCCCGCCGCCAGCACCACCAGCGTGATCTCACTCATTCGATGCTCCCCCATCTGATGCGTGTCTGTTTTGCTATTATACTACTGATTGGGGACCCTGACAAGGCGTTCCCGGGACAAAAAAGATTAAAATATTATTAATATTCCTTATGCCGGACCGTTTTCCGGTTGCGATATATATTCTTGACAGTTTCCCCGCCGGCTCGTATAATTTGCTTGTTATTTGATCCGTTTTTTGCAGTCGGCCCGGGCACATCGGGCTTTCTGACGGAGGGATGCATATGCTCCACCGGACGATAACGGGCGCTCTCGCCTTCATAATGGCCGCCCTGCTCCTGCTGAGCGCGGCCCCCGCCGCCCTGGCCGCCCCGGGGCAGACGGAGCTGGACCTGACGGAGGATGAACAGACCTATCTGGACAGCGCCGGCACCCTGCGGGTGGGATATGTCCAGGACCGGACCCCGGTGTCCTTCACCGGCGCGGACGGCACCCTGGCCGGGATATCCCGGTACATATTCGACCACATCCAGCGCGCGACGGGTCTGACATTCGAATACGTGCCCCTGCCCTCCGGGCCGGTCACCTACGACTACCTGATGGAGCAGCAGCTTGACCTGGTCACCAGCGTGGAGTACAACAAGGCCAACCAGGGCGCCCGGGGCATCCTCATCAGCGAACCCTACTTCACAGGCCGGAAGGTGATCGTGGCCCGGGAGGACCTGACATACTCCTACGAGGCCAACCTGTCCGTGGCGGTGTCCAGCGGCTCCCAGACCCTGCGCCAGGTGCTTGCCGCCACCTATCCCAACTTCACCCTGGAGGATTACGACACCATCACCGACTGCTTTGACGCCGTGCGCACCGGCGATGCGGATCTGATGATCCTCAACCAATACGTGGTGGAATACTGGCTCACGAAGCCCATCTATGAGCACCTGAAGGTGATCCCGGTGATGGGTCTGGACGACCAGCTGAGCTTCTCGGCGGTGGTCCCCTTCGACGCCAACGGCGAGCCGGTGGGCGAGGACGGCTATACCCTCATCTCCATCCTGAACAAGGCCATCGCCGCCATGCCCGAGGACCTGGAGGGCAGCTATACCATCCAGGCGGTCATAGACAACCGCTACACCTACACCATGGCGGACATCCTGTACCGGTACCGGTACGCCTTCACGGTGCTGGCCGTATCCCTGGTCCTGATCGCGGGGCTGCTACTTCTGCTGTACCGCCAGCACATCCGCTCCGTGAAGGCCCAGGCCGACGCCAGGGCGAAGAACCAGTTCCTGTCCACCATGAGCCACGAGATACGCACGCCCCTGAACGGCCTGATCGGCCTGAACTACCTGATGGAGCGCAAGGGCGGCGACCAGGTCCAGATGGCCCGGTACCTGGAGCAGTCCACCGCCACGGCCAAGTACCTTCTCAGCCTGGTCAGCGACATTTTGGACATGTCCATGCTGAACAAGGGGGACGTGGAGCTGGACCGGAAGAGCACGGACATGCGCTCGCTGCTCAGCACCGTGGAGGCCATCGAGCACAGCGCCATGGCGGACAAGGGCCTGGCCTTCGCCGTGGATGTGGACCTGGCCTGCCCCCAGCTGGAGGCCGACGCCGTGCGGGTGCAGCAGGTGCTGCTGAATCTGCTGGACAACGCCCAGAAGTTCACCCCCGCCGGCGGCAGCGTCACCCTCACCGCCCGCCAGGACCCGCCCGCCGAGGGCCATGTGGTCACCCGCATCCAGGTGGCCGACACCGGTCGGGGCATGAGCGAGTCGTTCCGCCGGAGCATCTTCGACGCCTTCTCCCAGGAGCGGGACAGCGTTTCCAAGGGCGACCAGGGCGTGGGCCTGGGCCTGGCCATATGCCACCGGCTGGCGAAGATGATGGGCGGGGAGCTGACCTTCACCAGCGAGCAGGGCAAGGGCAGCACCTTCGTCTTTTCCTTCCCCGCCGACGTGGCCCGGCCCGCCGAGCGCAGGGCCGATACCGGCGCCGGCGGCTGCGCGCCCCGGCCCCGGGTGCTGGTGGCGGAGGACAACGACCTCAATGGGGAGATCATGCTGGAGCTGCTGGCCGAGAACGGCTTCGAGGCGGATCGGGCCGCCGACGGACGGCAGGCCCTGGACATGTTCGGCGCCTCCCAGCCGGGGCGGTACGGCGTGGTGCTGATGGACCTGCTCATGCCCAATATGGACGGCTTCGCCGCCGCCTCCGCCATCCGGGCCTTGGACCGGCCCGACGGGGCGAGCGTGCGGATCATCGCCTGCAGCGCCAACTGCACGGCGGAGGACCGCTCCCGGGCCGCCGCCAGCGGCATGGACGGATTCTTGTCCAAGCCCGTGGACGTGGACGAGCTGCTGGCCGCGCTGGAAAAATAACGTCGGCATAATGTGCAAACCGGGCGCACCTTCTGGTGCGCCCGGTCTTTGTCAGCTCTCCGTCAGCATCCGCAGTATCTCGTTGTAGATGTCCTCGGCCCCGGCGCGGAAGCGCTGCTCGATGGCCCTGGCCTGTTCCTCGTCCGGCACCGCCAGGCGCATGGAGATGATCTCTCCCACCCCGTCGCTCAGCCGCAGGCTCACGCTCCGGCCCCCCTTGGGTCCCGGCTCCGTGGCCGTGTCGATCATGCTGGCCCGGCGCATGGCCGCCGCCACCGGGGCGGTGAGCCGCTCGGCCTTGGCCCGGACCGTATAGGGCAGACTGGAGGAAACGGTGTTCACGTTCCGCCGGCCCTTTTCGGTGATGGCGTACTTCCCCTTTTCCTCGGCGATGTGCCCTGTGGCGATCAGCTCGCCCAGGCAGTCGGTGTAGTCGAACCAGGTGAACCCCCCGTCGAACAGCGCCAGATCCGACAGCGTCACCGGCTCCACCGGCTTGGGCAGCTTTTCCAGTATGAACAGGATGAGTATCTTGATGTCCAGCTTATCCCGGATGAATCCGAGCCGCTCCATGTCCGCGCCCCCTCTCTTTGTATCCCATATCATGATACCACATTTCCGCCCCGCCGTACAGGAAAACTTCACATATTTCCCCCGCCGGCATAGACTGTACTGAAACCGCCGGGGCGGCCCGGCGACTATGATAGGAGGTATCAGCATGGCGGACAGCCAGGAATGCACCGAAGCCGTGTGCATCCATACAAGGAAAATATACGACAGCTGCCGCGATAAGGACTGTGTGGAGGATCTGCGGGTCTACCCCACCGCCAGCTCCCAGCCGTACATAGAGAGCGCCTTCAGCGTACGGCCCACCGGGGCCACGCTGCTGTTTGCGGATGTGGACGTGGACGAGATCAGCTTCAACCGGGGCTATTACACGGTGGACGTGACCTATTTCTACGAGGTCAGCGGCATCACCTTCCCCGGGGAGAACCAGGTCAGCGGCCTGGCCGTATTCAACAAGCGGGTCATGCTCTTCGGCAGCGAGGGTTCCGCCAAGGTGTTCTCCTCCGACGGCTCCTTTGCCGACAGCTACACCCAGCCCATCGCCGTGGTGGAGTGCGTGGACCCCATCGCCCTGAACATGAAGGTGGTGGACGCCTGCCCCACGGGCCTGATGGCGGACGTGAACGCCATCCCGGCGGCCATCCTGGCCCACTTCGGGGAGGATCTGGTGCTCACCGACGGCTCCCGGATGCTGCTGGCCACCCTGGGCCAGTTCTCCATCATCCGTCTGGAGCGGGACAGCCAGCTGGTGGTGCCGGTATACGACTACTGCCTGCCCGACAAGGACTGCGTCTCCGGCTCGGAGGACGACCCCTGCACTCTCTTCAGTCGGATCAGATTTCCCGTCGAGGAGTTCTTCCCGCCCGACAGCATCGACGCGGCGGAGGATTACCGCTCCGCCATCCAGAACCTGAACATCCCCCAGACCCCGGCGGTGAACCTCAACGCAAACAACTGAAAAAACGGGCTGCCCCGCGGCAGCCCGTTTTCGCGTTTTTACATAGCAGCGCCTCACCTGTCCAGCCACAGGAAGTCCATGAACCCCGGCACCAATTTTTCCCAGCTGGCCTCGCTGTGGCCGCCTCCGCGCTGGCACACGACCCGGGTCACGGCGCCCTTTTGCCCCAGCAGGCCGGCGATCTCCAGGTTGTTCTGGGCAGTGGGCGTGTCATAATCCCCCGCCTGACGCCGGCCCCCGGCCTCCTTCGTCCCCCAGGAGAGGTAGAAGCGGCTGTCCGGGTCGATGGGCGCGGTCCGGATATCCTCCCGCAGACTGGGCATACAGGGGGAGATGGAGCTGGAAACGCAGGCGGCCTTGGAGTAGACGCCGTTATATTTTATCGCGGCGTACAGGCTCATCAGCCCGCCCATGGACGAGCCGCCGATGGCCGTGGCCTCCCGGAAGGCATAGGTGCGGTACCCCCGGTCGATCATGGGCTTCAGCTCATAGGCCATGAAGTCCATCGTGGCCGCGCCCGTGCCCCACAGGTCGCCCCAGAACTTGCCCTGGAAGTGATAGGGGCAGTATTCCCGCAGCCGCTCGTTCCCCTCGTGGCCGCACTCGATGCCCACCACGATGATGGGCTTGGCCCACGTGCGCAGAAACTCCGCCATGCCCCAGCTCTTGCCGTACGTGGCGTCCGCGTCGGAAAAGAGGTTGTGCCCGTCGAAGAAATACATCACCGGGTAGCGCTCATCGCTGGCCTCATAGCCGTCCGGCAGCCATATGTGCAGCGGACGGTTCTTGCCCGCAGGGGTGAAGATCATGTCGCGCTTGATGAGCATCGAAAATCCTCCTGTAAAACCGGGCTGCCCTGGGGCAGCCCGGCTCGCGTTTTATAGCAGCGTTTTCGGTACGATGTTGTTCTGGCTTTTGAAGATGGAATTTTCCGGCACCACGCCCCGCACCGAGGACAGGGGGTAGACGCTGCTGTCCCGGCCTATGACCGTGCCGGGGTTCAGCACGCTGTTGCAGCCGATCTCCACCCGGTCGCCCAGCATGGCCCCCACCTTCTTCCGGCCTGTGGCCATGGCCTGCTGGCCGCTGCGGACCACCACCAGGGTCTTGTCGCTCTTGACGTTGGAGGTGATGCTCCCCGCCCCCATGTGGGCCTTGTAGCCCAGGATGGAGTCGCCCACGTAATTGTAGTGGGGCACCTGCACGCCGTCGAACAGGATGACGTTTTTCAGCTCCGTGGAATTGCCCACCACGCACTTGTCCCCCACCAGGGCGCTGCCCCGGATAAAGGCGCACTGGCGCACCTCGGTGCCATGGCCGATGATGCAGGGGCCTTTGATATAGGCGCTGGGGAACACCGCGGCGTCCTTGGCGATCCACACGTCCTCCGCCGGGTGGTCGTACTCCGACTCCGGCAGCGTGGGTCCCAGGGCCAGGATGAACGCGCCGATGCCGTCCAGGGCCTGCCAGGGGTACTCCGCCCCGGCCAGCAGCGCCGCCGCGGCGGTGTGGCTCAGGTCATAAAGCTCCGCCGTCTTTATCATTTGCGCACCTCCACCAGCAGGCCCTGCCGCTCCATGGCGGCGATGATCCTATCCACGCTCTGCTCGCACAGCTCCGGCGTGGGCGCCTCGGCCATCACCCGCAGCACCGGCTCGGTGCCGCTCTTGCGCAGCAGCACCCGTCCGTCGGTGCCCAGCGCCGCCTCCACGGCGGCGGTCTCCGCCTGGACGGCGGCGTCGGCCAGGGTGGTCTCCTTGTCCGTGACCACCACGTTTTTCAGCACCTGGGGATAGGTCTTCACCGGCGCCGCCAGGGTGGACAGGGGCAGGTTGGTCTGGATCATCACCTGCATGACCATGATGGCGGTGATCAGCCCGTCACCGGAGCGGGCGTACTTGCGGAAGATGATGTGGCCGGACTGCTCCCCGCCGATCAGGTGGTTGTTGGCCTTCATGTTCTCGTACACGTACCGGTCCCCCACGGCGGTCTTTTCATAGCGGATGCCGATCTCGTCCAGGGCCTTGTAAAGGCCCAGGTTGGACATGACCGTGGTCACCACGGTGTTGTCGGGCAGCTGGCCGTGCTCCTTCATATACTTGGCGCAGATATACATGATCTTGTCGCCGTTGACCACCGCGCCCCGCTCGTCCACCGCCAGGCACCGGTCCCCGTCCCCGTCGAAGGCGAAGCCGCAGTCCACCTGGCCCTGGCGGACCAGCTCCTGGAGCTGCTCGATGTGGGTGGAGCCGCAGGCGAAGTTGATGTTGGTGCCATCGGGCCGGTCGTTGATGACCTTCACCTTCGCCCCCAGGGCGGTGAACACGGACCGGGCGATCATCCAGGTGGAGCCGTTGGCGCAGTCCAGGGCCACGGTCCGGTTCTCAAAGGGGCACTCCGCCACGGAGGCCAGGCGGCCTATGTACCGGTTGCGGCCTGAGTAGAAGTCCACGGTGCAGCCGATCTGGTCCTTGGTGGCGTAGGGCAGCTCCCCCGTGCGGCCGTCGATATAGTCCTCGATGGCGTCCTGGACGGCGTCGTCCATCTTCTCGCCGTTGCCGTTGAGCAGCTTGATGCCGTTGTCATAGTAGGGGTTGTGACTGGCGGAGATCATCACCCCGCAGTCGAAGCCCTCGCTGCGGGTGATGTAGGCCACGCAGGGGGTGGTGGTCACGTGCAGCAGATAGGCGTCCGCGCCGGAGGACACCAGGCCCGCGGCCAGGGCATTCTCGTACATATAGCTGCTGCGGCGGGTATCCTTGCCGATGACCACCTTTGCCTTGTGGTCACGGCCATAGTACCAGCCCAGGTACCGTCCGATCTGAAAGGCGTGGACCGGATTGAGGACCACGTTGGCCTCCCCCCGGAAGCCGTCTGTGCCGAAGTATTTTCCCATAGTGTCTGTTTCTCCTTGCTGGATAGTGCCCGCTCATAAGACGGGCCGTCGGCGGCATACTAATGCCATGGTTTTGAAGATCGTTGTGAATTCGGTTATCATGTATGCGCTGCTCATCCTGTTTATGCGGGTGATGGGCAAGCGCCAGCTCGGCCAGTTGGAGCCGTCGGAGCTGGTGGTGACCATCCTGATCTCCGAAGTGGCCTCCACGCCCATGGCCGACCCGACCAAGCCGATCTATTACGGCGCGGTGCCGGTGTTCGTGCTGTTTCTGACGGAGCTGGCCATGAGCCTTATCATGGCCAAGAGCGTGCGCCTGCGCACCCTTTTGGCGGGCAAGCCCTCCCTGCTCATCGTCCATGGCCGGATCGACCAGGCCCAGATGCGCCGCAACCGCTTCACCCCCGACGAGCTGGCGGAGGCCCTGCGCAGCCAGGGGGCGCTGGATCTGAACCAGGTCCAGTACGCCATCCTGGAAACGGACGGACAGCTGAACGTTATCATGGACCCCGCCGACCGGCCCGTCACCGCCGGCCAGATGGGTCTGGCGGAGGCGGACGCCGGCTATCCCATGATCGTGGTCAACGATGGCCGGGTGCTGGAGGAGAACCTGCGCCTGCTGGGGCTGGACAGCCGGTGGCTGGAAAAGAAGCTTCGGGAGCAGGGCGTGTCCTCGCCCAGGGACGTGTATCTGATGACCGTGGACGCCGCCGGCGGGATATACCTCTCCCCCCGGCAGCGGTGAATCAGGCGTTCTTGGTCTTGTCCCCCAGGAGCTTGGTCAATTCTTCCATGAAGGTGTTGATGTCCTTGAACTGGCGGTACACGCTGGCGAAGCGGACGTAGGACACCTCGTCCACGTTCTTCAGCTGCTCCATGACCATGTCGCCGATCTCCGCCGTGGACACCTCCCGCTCCAGAGCGCTCTGCAGCTCCGTTTCGATGTCGTCGGCGATGGACTCGATCTTGTCCAGGGGCACGGTCCGCTTCTCGCAGGCCCGGACCATGGAGTTGATGAGCTTGACCTTGTCGAAGGTCTGGCGGCTGCCGTCCCGCTTCACCACCACCAGAGGCATGCGCTCCACCTTCTCATAGGTGGTGAACCGCTTGGAGCACATCAGGCACTCTCTCCGGCGGCGGATGGTGCTGCCCTCGTCCGCCGGACGGGAGTCGATGACCTTGCTCTCGCTGTAACCGCAATAGGGACATTTCATGTGTCTGCCCTCCCGAACCACACTGCCGCGGCCCTAGGCCGCTGATTTACATAATTATACCACAGCCCTTGCGATATTGCCACAAAAATGTTTCCCATTTCGCGAAATATCTCTCCATTTTGCCGTTTGTGCCGGGATTTTCCCCGGCGCAGCCTTGTTTTTATTGAAAAACAGGCCCGGGTATTATATAATAAGTTGATTTAGAGGCCCCAAATTATGGGAACAGTACAGGGGGAGGTGCGCCTGATGGACAGTGCGCTGGAAACTCTGCGCCAATGGACGGCTGAGAGCAACAACATCGTCTTTTTCGGCGGCGCCGGCGTGTCCACCGAGAGCGGCATCCCGGACTTCCGCAGCGTGGACGGCCTGTACAGCCAGCAGTGGGCCTATCCCCCGGAGACCATCCTCTCCCACAGCTTCTTCGAGCGCGACCCGGCGGAGTTTTACCGCTTCTACCGGGCGAAGCTGGTGGTGAAGGGCGCCAAGCCCAACGCCGCCCACCTGAAGCTGGCCCAGTGGGAGCGGGAGGGAAAGCTCCGGGCGGTGCTCACCCAGAACATCGACGGCCTGCACCAGGCCGCGGGCAGCCGGGAGGTGCTGGAGCTGCACGGCTCCACCCTGCGCTGCTACTGCTCCCGGTGCCGCAAGCCCTATCCGGTCAGCTTCATCAACGACGGCGAAGGGGTGCCCCGCTGCGGCTGCGGCGGCGTGGTCCGGCCTGACGTGGTTCTGTATGAGGAGCCGCTGGACGAGGACATCCTCCGGCGCAGCGTGATGCACATCCGCGCGGCGGACATGCTCATCGTGGGCGGGACCAGCCTGGCCGTATACCCCGCGGCGGGCCTTATCAACTACTACCGGGGCAGCCGTCTTGTGCTGGTGAACCGGGGCGTCACCCCCCGGGACGGGGAGGCGGACCTGATCGTGCGGGGCAACATCGGCGAGATATTCTCCCAGCTATGACCGCGCGCATCCTGGGCGTGGACGTGGACAGCCTGACGCTGCCGGAGGCGGCGGACAAGGCCATGGCCCTGGCGGTATCCGGCCGGAGCGCCTATGTGTGCACCCCCAACCCGGAGATGATCTGGCTGAGCCGGTCCGATCCCGCTCTGCGCGATGCCCTGGCCGGCGCGGATATGACCGTGGCCGACGGGGTGGGCGTGCTCTGGGCGGCCAAGCTGCTGGGCGCTCCCCTGCCCCAGCGGGTGACGGGCTACGAGCTGATGGAGGCCCTGCTGGCGAAAGGCCCCGGTCGGGTCTATTTCCTGGGCGGAAAGCCCGGCGTGGCCCGGCGGGCGGCCCAGGCCGTATCCCGGCGCTGGCCGGGCCTCACCGTGGCCGGCTGCCGTGACGGATACTTCTCCGATGCGGCCCCCGTGCTGGCGGACATCGCCGCGGCGGAGCCGGACGTGATCCTGGTGTGCCTGGGCTGCCCCCGGCAGGAGCGGTTCATGGCCGGGGCCAAAACCATCCTGCCCCGCGGGCTGATGATGGGCCTGGGCGGCAGTCTGGACGTGCTGGCCGGGGACGTGCCCCGGGCGCCGGAGCGCTGGCGCGGCGCGGGCCTGGAGTGGCTCTACCGGCTCATAAAGCAGCCCAGCCGCATCCGGCGGATGCCCCGCCTTATCGGCTTTGCGGCGGCGGTGCTGGGCGAGAAAATAAAAAGGGGGCTCCGAAGAGCCCCGAATGTGTGAAGGTCTTTCTGTCTGCGACAGGCTTTTAGTTGCAGCCGCACCCGCAGCCGCAGCCGTTGTTGCCCTCGTTGCAGCCGCAGCCGCAGCCATAGCCGCCGGCGACGGAGAACAGGAGGATCAGGATGATGATGAGCCAGAGCCAGCTGTAAGAGTTGTTGTAGAACATGGTTCTTTCCCTTTCTGCGCGCTATATATTCATCGCGGCCGTGCCTGCGCGGTAAGGGTCCGGCGCGTTGCCATCCGAGCCATATTATGACCGACCGCCCCCGGGCGTGACGGCACCACAAGGAGCGTTTTCATGTCACAGATGACACCCAACGACGAATACGATCTCTACGGCGCGGACCCCGACGGGTCCGACGACGGCGCCTATATGACCCCGGACGCCCCCCGTCACGCCGCCCCGGAGCCGCCCGAAGAGCCTGCCCCGCCCCCCGTGCCCGCGGCACAGGGAAAGCGCCGCGGTCTTGCCCGCCGGCGCAGCGGCAAAAAGGGCCTGACCCGGTCCGGCAGGCGCTCTGACGCCCCCGCGGTCCGGGAGTCCCCCATCGTGGGCCGGGACCTGCGCCCGGGCCAGATGCTGGTGTACGACTCGGAGCTGGACGAGGTGGACTACACCGACTCGGAGGACCTGCCGGAGGTGCGGGATTACCTGCCGGTCCGGTTTAGGCGCTATGGCCGCAGCGGCCTGGGCGGCGGCATCCTCTATGCCCTATTCGTCATCAGCGTCAGCATCATCCTGGCCTGCTTTGCCTGGATGTGCGCGGTGGACGTGCTGGCCCTGAACAAGGACATGGTGTCCAAGTCCGTCACCATCCTGCCCTATGAACCCACGGGCGACATGCCCGCCACCGTCACCGTGGAGAATGCCGACGGCACCACCAGCGAGGTGGAGATCCAGGTGGACATCGACCAGGTAGCGGACGCGCTGAAGAGTTCCGGGATCATCGAATACAAGTGGCTGTTCAAGATCTTCGCCTCCTTCTCCCACGCCAACATCAAGATGGACCCGGGCACCTACGATCTGGACACCTCATTGGACTACCGGGCACTGGTGACGAAGATGCAGTTCGGCTCCGGCGCCCAGGAGGTCACCCAGGTCACCTTCCCCGAGGGCTTCTCCCTGGATCAGATCTTCACCCTTCTGGAGCAGCAGTATATCTGCAAGAAGAAGGACCTGTACGAGGCCTGCGCCAACTACGAGTTCGACTTCGACTTCCTGTCCGACCTGCCCTACGGCGACGAAAACCGGCTGGAGGGGTACCTGTTCCCGGACACCTATGAGTTCTTCCAGGGCGAGGGCGGGGCCACCGCCATCCGCCGGTTCCTGCGCAACTTCGACAGTCGCTTCACCCAGGAGATGCGCGACAAGGCCGCCAGACGGGGCCTGACCATCCGGGAAGTGGTCACCATGGCCTCCCTCATCGAGAAGGAGGCCGGCGCCACCGAGGGCGAGCGGGAGAAGATGGCCTCGGTCATCTACAACCGCCTCAGCGCCGGTATGCCCCTGGGGCTGGACAGCACCATCAACTATATCAAGGGCACCAGCACCTTCGACCTGACGGAGGAGGATCTGGCCATCGACGATCCCTACAACACGTACCTTTACACCGGCCTGCCCCCCGGGCCGATCTGCAACCCGGGCCTGGCCTCCATCCAGGCGGTCCTGGACCCGGCCAGCACCAACTATTACTACTGGTATTCCGTGGACGGCGTCAGCACCTTCTTCACCACCTATGAAGAGCAGCAGGCCTTCGCCCACGATCACCCCTACTGATATCATCAATCCACCACAGAGAGGTACAGCAAATGAAAAAGAAATTCGGCGTCAACGAGCTGCGGGAGATGTTCCTGGCCTTCTTTGAGACCAAGGGCCATCTGCGTCTGCCCAGCTTCTCCCTCATCCCCCAGAACGACGCCAGCCTGTTGCTCATCAACTCCGGCATGGCCCCCATGAAGCCCTACTTCACCGGGGAGCAGGAGCCGCCCCGCCACCGGGTGTGCACCTGCCAGAAGTGCATCCGCACGGGCGACATCGAGAACATCGGCAAGACCGCCCGCCATGGCACCTACTTCGAGATGCTGGGCAACTTCTCCTTCGGCGATTACTTCAAGAGGGAGGCCATCCCCTGGGCGTGGGAGTTTCTGACCAGCCCCGACTGGGTGGGTCTGGACCCGGACCGGCTCTACCCCTCCGTGTTCGCCGGCAACGAGACCACCCCCGCCGACGACGAGGCCTTCGCCATCTGGCGTGACGTGGTGGGCATCCCCCCCGAGCGCATCTATAAATTCGGCAAAGAGGACAACTTCTGGGAGCACGGCTCCGGCCCCTGCGGTCCCTGCTCCGAGATCTACTATGACCGGGGTCCCCAGTACGGCTGCGGCAAGCCCACCTGCACCGTGGGCTGCGACTGCGACCGGTACATGGAAGTCTGGAACGTGGTGTTCTCCCAGTTCGACAACGACGGCAACGACAACTATACGGAGCTGAAGCAGAAGAACATCGACACCGGCATGGGCCTGGAGCGTCTTGCGGTGGTCTGCCAGGACGTGGACAGCCTGTTCGACGTGGACACGGTAATGAACATCACCAATGAAGTTTCCAAGCTCACCGGCGCCACCTACGGCCAGAGCCACAAGATGGACGTGTCCCTGCGCGTCATCACCGACCACATCCGGGCGTCCGTCATGATGATCTGCGACGGGGTGCTGCCCTCCAACGAGGGCCGGGGCTACGTGCTGCGCCGGCTTCTGCGCCGGGCCGCCCGCCACGGAAAGCTGCTGGGTGTGAACGAGCCGTTCCTCTACAAGATCGTGGACATGGTCATCCACGAGAACGAGGGCCACTACCCCGAGCTGCGGGAGCGGCAGGATTACATCACCAAGGTCATCCGTGTGGAGGAGGAGAACTTCGCCCGCACCATCGACGGCGGCATGCGCATCTTCGCGGAGCTGCTGGCCGGCCACAAGGAGCGGGGCGAAACGGTGTTCTCCGGCGCGGACGCCTTCCGGCTGTACGACACCTACGGCTTCCCCCTGGACCTGACCGCCGATATGGCAGACGAGCAGGGCATGACCGTGGACGAGGCCGGCTTCCAGACCCTCATGGAGGAGCAGCGCCAGCGTGCCCGGAAGGCCCGGGAGGCCCTGGGCGACCTGGGCTGGGCCGGCGTGGAGTTCGGCAAGGAGGTGCCCGAGACCGTATTCGACGGCTATGAGCACACCTCCATCGACGGCGCCAAGGTGGTGGCACTGGTGGTGGAGAACGAGCAGGCCGACCAGATGATGACCGGCGTGGAGGGCATCGTGGTGCTGGACCGCACCCCCTTCTATGCCGAGATGGGCGGCCAGGTGGCCGACCACGGCGCCATCACCGCCGGCGATGCGGTCTTCACCGTCACCGACGTGCAGAAGAACAAGGGCGGCAAGTACATGCACTACGGCAAGGTGACCGCCGGCGCGCTGAAGCTGGGCGACACCGTCACCGCCGCCATCGACACGGACCGGCGCAAGGCCGTCATGCGCGCCCACTCCGCCACCCACCTGCTGGACAAGGCCCTGCGCACCGTGCTGGGCGAGCACGTCCATCAGGCCGGCTCCCTGGTGGAGCCGGACCGGCTGCGCTTCGACTTCACCCACTTCTCCGCCATGACCGACCAGGAGCTGGCCCAGGTGGAGAACATGGTCAACGACGCGGTGCTGGAGGGCTATCCCGTGCACACCGACGTGCTGCCCATCGAGGAGGCCAAGAAGCGGGGCGCTATCGCCCTGTTCAGCGAGAAATACGGCGACACCGTCCGTGTGGTGGACATGGGCGAGGGCTATTCCGTGGAGTTCTGCGGCGGCACCCACCTGGACAACACCGCCAAGGTGGGCGTGTTCCGCATCACAAGCGAGTTCTCCGTGGCCAGCGGCGTGCGCCGCATCGAGGCCGTCACCGGCAAGGCGTCCCTGGAGGGGATGCGCCGGCTCCAGGAGCGGCTGAACCACGCCGCCGCCGTGCTGAAGGTGCGCCCCACCGAGCTGGAGGCCCGGGCGGACGCCATCATGGCGGAGCTGCGGCAGATGCACCAGAACATGGAGAAGATGAAGGCCCGCCAGGCCGCCGGCGAGACGGAGCGGATGCTGTTCGGCACCCGCGAAGTGGGCGCTCTGCGGGTGCTCACCGCCGCCGTGCCCGACGCGGACGCGGCCCGGCTGCGCCAGATGGGCGATATCCTCCGGGACAAGGCCGCCAACATCGTGGCCGTGCTGGCCGCCTCCACAGCGGAGAAGGTCACCTTCCTGGCGGTATGCGGTCCCGAGGCGGTGAAGGCCGGCGTCAAGGCCGGCGACCTGGTCCGGGAGGTCTCCGCCGTCACCGGCGGCAAGGGCGGCGGCAAGCCCGAGTCCGCCATGGGCGGCGGCTCCGACACCCTCAAGACGGACAACGCCCTGGCCATCGTGGACGACTTCGTAGCGAAAAAACTGGGTCTGTAAGACCCGATATAGAAAGGAGTCCCTGCCATGCTCATCAACTTTTCCAACATCGACGAGGCCGTCAACCACTGCTTCAAGGGCGGCGAGAAGGACACCTGCATGAAGAAGGCCGAGTTCGGCGACAGCCGCGTCATGCGCATCCGCCTGGTCCCCGGCGCCTCCATCGGCCTGCACACCCATGAGGACAACTGCGAGGTGTTCTACTTCCTGTCCGGCCACGGCAAGTGCCTGTATGACGGCCAGTGGGAGCCGGCGGAACCCGGCACCGCCCACTACTGCCCCAAGGGCCACAGCCACAGCCTGGTCAACTCCGGCGACGAGGACCTGGTGCTGTTCGCCGCGGTCATCGCCCAGTGAGGCGCGCCATGGACAACGACTGCCTCTTTTGCCGGATCATCGCCGGCGACATCCCCTCGTCCAAGGTCTATGAGGACGAGCTCTGCTACGCCTTCCGGGACATCAACCCCCAGGCGCCCGTCCACATCCTGGTTGTGCCCAAAAAGCACATCGGCTCCTGCGGGGAGCTGACCGAGGCGGACGGCGCGCTGCTGGGCCGGCTGTTCGCGGTGATCGCCGCCATCGCCCGGCAGGAGGGCCTGGAAAACGGCTGGCGGGTGGTGTCCAACGTGGGTCCCGACGCCGGTCAGACCGTGCCCCACCTGCACTTCCACATCCTGGGCGGGCAGCGGCTGAGCGACCGCATGGCGTAAATGCGAAAACTGGCGTGGGCGGCGCTGGGCTTTGCCGCGGCGGCGGCCCTGGCCGAGTACATCCTGCCCATAAGAGGGCTGCCGTATCTCGCGGCAGCCCTTGTCCTATTATCCCTGTGCTGCATCCCCCTGCGCCGGCGGCTCACCCGCGCCCGGGCCATGATATGCCTGCTGGCAGCTGCGGCGGGCCTTCTGGCCTGGTGGGGACGGTATACCCTAATCGTCGCCCCTGCTGAGGCAAAAGTGGGGAAAACCGTTCAAATACAGGCCATTGTGACCGACTATGTGGAGCGCCACCCGGAATATGAGCGGCTGGAGGCGCGGCTGGTGGATGAAGGCGGCAGCCGCGGGGAGCACGTCTACCTGTACCTCTATGAGGGCAGCCTGCCCGACCTGGAGCCGGGCCAGCGGATCGGCGCCCAGGTGCGCCTGACCTCCGCCATCACCCGCCGGGGCGAGCGCAGCCACATCTACACCTCCCAGGGCGTGGACATGCTGGGCTACATCACCCCGGACACCCTCACATTGGAGGGAGAGCCGACCGACCGCTGGCGCTATCTTCCCCAGCGGCTGAGCCAGGCGGTGAAGGAGCTGTGCGGCCGGCTTTTCCCCGCCGACGCCGCCCCCTTCGTCAAGGCCCTGCTCACCGGGGACACGGTGGACCTGCAGCGGGACACCGCCGGCTACGCGGCCATGCGCACGGCGGGGGTGCTGCACATCGTAGCGGTGAGCGGGATGCACCTGTTCGTGCTGACGGCCTTTTTGCAGCTGCTGGTGGGAAAGGGCCGCCGGGCGGCCCTGGCGTGCCTGCCGGCCATATGGCTGTTCACCCTCATGGCCGGCTGCCGGCCCAGCGTGGTCCGGGCGGCGGTGATGCAGTCGGTGTATCTGCTGGCCCCGGCGGCGGACCGGGAGTCGGACGGCCTGACCAGTCTGAGCGCGGCGCTGCTGGCGCTGCTCATAATAAACCCCATGGCCATCGGCGGCGTGGGGCTGCAGCTGAGCTTCGCCTGCATGGCGGGGCTGGTGTGGCTGCTGCCCTCGGTGCTGGGCTGGATGGAGGAGCACCTTCCCATGCACAGGCCGCTGGTGGCGGCCCTGGCGGGGAACGCGGCCTGCTCCCTGGCCGCCACCGCCTTTTCCATCCCCCTGGCCGCCTATTACTTCGGCCAGATCCCCCTGCTGGGTCCGGTGGCAAACCTGCTGACCATGTTCGTGGTGGAGGCGGTGTTCGCCGCGGGCTATGCCGTGTGCGCCATCGGCGCCGCGCTGCCCGCCCTGGGCCGGATATTGGGCGGGATCGTCGCCTGGCCGGTGCGCTGGTGCCGGTGGGTGTACCGGACCATCGCCGCCGTGCCCTTCGCCGGACTGTACGCCGGCACCCTGGCCGCCGCGCTGTGGCTGGCGGGGCTGTACGTCATGGGCTTCGTGTGCTGGCGGCTGCGAAAGCGGGGCCGCCACGTGCCGCTGGATATACCGGTGTGCCTGGGGATCATGGGTCTTTGCCTGGTGCTGATCGGCGGCAAGCTGTCCATCCCCGCCGGGGAGGGCCGGCTGTCGGTGCTGGACGTGGACCAGGGCCAGTGCGTGGTGCTGGCGGACCGGGACACAGCCGTGGTGGTGGACTGCGGCGGCGCGGGCCTGAACAGCGCCGGCGACGCCGCCGCCAACTGCCTGCTCAGCACGGGCCACACCCGGGCGGACGCGCTGGTGCTGACCCATCTGCACCGGGACCACGCCAACGGGGCGGAGACGCTGCTGTACCGTCTGAAGGTGGACAGGCTCCTCCTCCCCGCCGACGCGGAGGACACGGACGGCCTTTTGGCCCCCATCCTGGCGGCGGCCCGGGACCGGGGCACCCAGGTGCTGTTCCTCACCGAGGAGCAGACCGCCCACATCGGGGACATGTCCCTGGACCTGCTGCTGCCCCAGGGCGGCAGCGTCAACGAGCGGGGCGTGGTGGTCCGGGCCACGGCGGCGGGCCGGAGCGTGTTCATCATGGGCGACGCGGGCACCGACGCAGAGATGAGCCTGCTGCGGGCCGGCTCCGTGCCGGACGTGGACGTGCTGGTGGCGGGCCACCACGGCTCCAAGACCGCCTCCGGGGCGGTGTTCCTCACCGCCGCCGCGCCGGAGACGGCGGTCATCTCCGTGGGCTACAACACCTACGGCCAGCCCGCCGAGGAAACATTGGCCCGGCTGGAGCGATTCTGCTCCGCCGTGCACCGCACCGATCTGGAGGGGGATGTGACCATCCCCTTGAAAGGATAGAGAACATATGGCGTACAGGGACAAAAACACAGGGCCGGACTACTCCGCCGTGCTGCGCACGCTGCGGGAGGGCGGCCCCCTGCCGGTATACATCCTCCGGGGGGAGGAGGACTATCTGCGGGACAGCTTCCTTGCGGAGCTGAAAAAGCTGTGCCTGCCCGAGGGCACGGAGGCGTTCAACTACCACCGCCTCCAGGGGCCGGGCCTGGACATGGGCCAACTGCGCCAGAGCGTGGAGGCCATGCCCTTCATGGGCGAGCGCACCCTCACGGAGGTGCGGGACTTTGACGTCAACCGCACCGCCGCCTACGACGGCGAGGCCCTGCGCGCCTTCCTGGAGGACCTGCCCGAGTGGGCCACCGTCGCCTTCGTCTTCTCCCCCGGCTACGCGCCGGACAGCCGCCTTGTGGCGGTGAAGGCCATGAAAAAGGCCGGCGCGGACATCGCCTTCACCAGCCCCGGGGAGGCGGAGCTGCGCCGCTGGGTGACCCGGCGGGTGGAGAGCCTGGGCAAGAAGATCGACCCGCCGACCGCCAGCCACCTTATATGGGTGTGCGGCGACCGGATGAACAGCCTCATCCCGGAGATCCTGAAGATCGCCGCCTACGCCCCCGGGGACACGGTGGCCAAGGAGCACATCGACGCCGTGGCGAAAAAGGCCCCGGAGACCACCATCTTCGACCTGACCGACGCGCTGGGCGCGGGCAATTACGACAAGGCAGCCGGCCTGCTGGCCGACCTGCTGGCGGACAAGGACGAGCCGCCCCAGAAGCAGATCGCCATGGTCAGCGAGCAGTTCCGCCGGCTGTACGTGGCCCGTCTGGCCCTGGACAGCGGCCGGGGCGAGAGCTACATCACCGCCTGCGTGCCGGAGCTGGCAGGCCGGTCCTACCCCCTGCGGCTGCTCCAGCGGGCCTGCCGCGGCTTTTCCGCCCGGCGGCTGGCCCGGGCGGTGTCGGCCTGCGCCCAGTGCGACTACGCCATGAAGGACACCGGCGGCGAGCCGGAGGCGCTGATGAAGGAGCTGGTCCTGCGCCTGGCCATGGATCAGCCGTGATCCGGGTCCGGGAGGCCATCGTGGTGGAGGGCCGGTACGACAAGGCGGCCCTGGCCAACGCGGTGGACGCGGTGATCGTGGACACCGCCGGGTTCGGGGTGTTCTCCGACCGGGAGAAGCTGGCCCTGCTGCGCCGGCTGGCCAAGGCCCGGGGCCTGGTGGTCCTCACGGACAGCGACGGCGGCGGCTTTCTCATCCGCAGCTTTCTGAAAAGCGCCATCGACCCGTCCCTGGTCAAGCACGCCTACATCCCCGAGATATACGGCAAGGAGCGGCGAAAAAAAGCCCCCTCCAAGGAGGGGAAGCTGGGCGTGGAGGGCATGGGTCCCACCGTGCTGGAGCAGGCCCTGCGCCGGGCGGGGGCCACCATCGACGGTGAGGCCGCCCCGGGCGGGTGCGTCCCGCCGCTGACGAAGGCGGAGCTGTACGCCCTGGGTCTGTCCGGCCGGCCTGACAGCAACCTCCGGCGAAAGGCGCTGCTGAAGGCCCTGGACCTGCCGGGCGGCCTGACAGCGAACGCCCTTCTGGACGTGCTGAACGTGCTCATCACCCGCGACGAGCTGTCGGAGCTACTTGAAAGCCTCACCGGGGACTCTCCGCGATGATCAGGCCGATCCCCGCCAGCAGCAGCACCCCCGCCGGCGTTTCCGCCAGCGCCCGGGCCAGCCGGTACTGCCCGTAGCTATCCACCCCCGGCGCCCCGGCGAACAGGCACAGCGCGAACCCCGCAAAGGCCATGGCGCAGCACAGCGCCAGCACGATCCGCACCGCCGCCAGGCCCTCCGGGGAGATCTTTTGAAAGCTATGTAAAAACCGTTTCATGGCCCCATGATACCCTCCCTTTGCCCCCTTGGCAAGGCACAAATACTGCCAGCAGGCCCTTCGGCGGGCACGTTTTCGGCGTCAAATGTGCGTTTTCAGCCTGCTTTGACCCGGTTTTCGCCCTCGCACATTCCTAGAAAAACCGCCGCCCCGGCGGCCATCGGCCCTGCGCGTGATTTGCACCGCACGGGGCCATTTCTTTGTTATATTCGCCCATGTCATTCCTTTGACAGACTTTCTGTTTGGGCACATTCTCCCCTATCGGCCCGCGTCTGTTTCTTTGCGCCGGTCCTGTTTGCGTATTCGTTTGCGCTGATTTTCGTGATTTGAGGCCATTTACGCAAATTATTTCCGGACTTTGTGCGTAAAAAATAGGCGTCCTTTTTTGTCCAATAGTGAGAATTTTTAGAACTATCCTCTCTTTTGGAAAGATTCGTTTGAAATCCCGTTTCAGAGGGTTTATTATATTCCCACCCAAAACGATACGATGACAAGGAGTGTGAGCTTATGTTCGAGAATCTGTTCTGGATCGGCTTCGTGGGCGCGGCCCTGGCGCTCGTCTTTGCCTGGGCGCAGAGGAACAAAGTCATGCGCGCCAGCGAGGGCAACGAAAAGATGGTGAAGCTGGCCTCCGCCATCCGGGAGGGCGCCAACGCCTACCTGAAGGCTCAGTACACCACCGTGGCCAAGGTGTTCTGCGTGGTGTTCCTGATCCTGATGGTCATGGCCTTCGGCACCGGCGGCAAGATGCTCCCCAAGGTCACCCCCATCGCCTACCTGACCGGCGGCGTGTGGTCCGTGCTGGCGGGCTTCATCGGCATGAAGATCGCCACCAACGCCAACGCCCGCACCGCCAACGCGGCCAGTGAGAGCCTGAACAAGGGCCTGAACATCGCCTTCTCCGCCGGGTCCGTCATGGGCTTCGTGGTGGTGGGTCTGGGCCTGCTGGACATCACCATCTGGTTCTTCGTACTGAAATATATCCTCCACATGGCCGAACCTCACGCCATCGCCAACATCATGGTGATGAACGGCATGGGCGCCTCCTTCGTGGCGCTGTTCGCCCGTGTGGGCGGAGGCATCTACACCAAGGCCGCCGATGTGGGCGCCGACCTGGTGGGCAAGGTGGAGGCCGGCATCCCCGAGGACGACCCCCGCAACCCCGCCACCATCGCCGACAACGTGGGCGACAACGTGGGCGACGTGGCCGGCATGGGCGCCGACCTGTTCGAGAGCTACGTGGGTTCCATCGTGGCCACCTTCGCCCTGGCCGGCACGGCCCAGTACGGCTGGGCGGGCATGTTCCTGCCCCTGGCCCTGGCCGTGGTGGGCATCGTCTGCTCCCTGATCGGCTCGTTTTTGATCCGCACCCGGGAGGACGCCACCCAGATGAGCCTGCTGCGCAGTCTGCGCACCGGCACCTACACCGCCGCCGTGCTCAGCGCCGTGCTGGCCTGCCCCCTGTGCTGGCTGGTGCTGCGGGAGCAAGGCCACTGGCTGGGCGTGTATGTGGCCATCCTCTCCGGCCTGGTGGGCGGCTGCGCCATCGGCTACTTCACCGAGTACTACACCTCCGACAACTATAAACCCACCCAGGAGCTGGCCGCCGCCTCCGAGACCGGCACCGCCACCATCATCATCGGCGGCGTTTCCCTGGGCATGAAGAGCACCATGACCTCCATCCTGATCGTGGGCGCGGCAGTGCTTCTGAGCTACTTCGCCGCCGGCGGCTCCACCGCCATCATGGACGGTTCCGGCGCCTTCTCCGTGGCCTTCAACCAGGGTCTGTACGGCGTGGGCATCGCCGGCGTGGGCATGCTCTCCACCCTGGGCATCACCCTGGCCACCGACGCCTACGGCCCCGTGGCCGACAACGCCGGCGGCATCGCCCAGATGAGCGGCATGCCCGAGCATGTCCGCCAGCGCACCGACGCGCTGGACTCCCTGGGCAACACCACCGCCGCCACCGGCAAGGGCTTCGCCATCGGCTCCGCCTCCCTCACCGCCCTGGCCCTGCTGGTGGACTACGTGAACATGGCCCAGTCCAAGACCCTGGAGGCCGGCGGCGCGGCCATGAACTTCACCCTCACCAGCCCCACGGTGCTGGTGGGTCTGTTCCTGGGCGCCATGCTCACCTTCGTGTTCTCCGCCGCCACCATGAACGCGGTCCAGAAGGCCGCCCAGTCCATCGTGGTGGAGGTCCGCCGCCAGTTCAAGGAGATCGCCGGCATCATGGAGTACAAGGCCGACCCCGACTACTCCCGGTGCGTGTCCCTGTGCACCAAGGGCGCCCTGCATGAGATGGTGGTGCCCGCCCTGCTGGCCGTGGTGGTGCCCATCGCCACCGGCCTGATCCTGGGTCCCACCGGCGTGGTGGGGCTGCTGGGCGGCGTGTCCGTCACCGGCTTCGCCATGGCGGTGTTCATGTCCAACGCCGGCGGCGCCTGGGACAACGCCAAGAAGTACATCGAGTCCGGCCATCACGGCGGCAAGGGTTCCGAACAGCACAAGGCCGCCGTGGTGGGCGACACCGTGGGCGACCCCTTCAAGGACACCGCCGGCCCCAGCCTGAACATCCTTATCAAGCTGTGCTCCACCGTGTCCATCATGTTCTCCGGCCTGGTGGTGGCCTACAACCTGATGCAGTATCTGGGCTGAGCGGCCCGAGCCTCTGCACGAAAACAGTCCGCACACTTGCAACAGTGTGCGGACTGTTTTATTCTGCCGATCTTGCGCTTTTCTGAGAAAAAAGCAGACTTTTTTTACCAGCTGAAAAGGGCCATGACGCGGGCCGTTTCCCCCGTGCTTACTTATTGATTATAGCAATCCCATGATCCAAATGCAATCACCAACTGGTTACAAACCTCTATGTTTGGAACCAGCGCCGGCCCGGCGCGTATGCTCTCCCCCAGGCGGCCTTCCGGCCACCCCTGTTCCGGCAGACCGACCAAGATTTAGGAGGAAGATCATGGCCCTTGTTATCACACTTATCATCGTTCTCTTCATCCTGTGGCGCGTGAAGAAGAAAAAAGCCCGGAAGGTCCAGCGCGCGGCATACCAGACGCAGCAGCAGGTCCAGGCGGACCCCACGCTGGGTCCCGTGATCCCACCGTCCAGGCCCCAGCTGCGGGGAACGCCTGTGACCGAGAACAGCTTCCCGAAAAAGAGAAAACAGATCTACACAGCGGCGGACCATTTCGGCGCCCTGGAACCCGGCGGCCCGGAAGACCCGGACCTGGCCTTTGCCTGCACGAAGTATGCCTTCGAGGAGGTCACCAGGAACGTCAAAAGCATTTCCATCGCCTTGGACGAGGACAGCAGCTGCTGCCGTGCCCTGCGCTGGGGCGTCCGGCTGGCGCAGTTCTACCGGGACGGGCACGGCTGCGACCCGGACGCCCAGGCCGCCATCGACGTGATGGACAAGATCGACTTTCTCTGGGCGCGTGTCGACGCGCTTGTCGGCAGCCGGGCGCTGAACCCGCGCGAGAGCCAGGCGGCGCATGCCGTGCTTGGTGACAGCCTTGAAAACCAGCTTTGCTACGCCGACTGCTGCAGCATGCTCGGCGACGGCGACCGCGCCGATACATGCTACAGAGAGAGCTTCCATATGGCACAGGCCATCCCGAACGCGGACTACTGGCGGGAAAAGGTCATCCGGCACGCCATGGGCGACTATTCGACGGCCTATCCCCGCCCGGTCAGATATGGCGTGGCGGTGGAGCTGGCGCTCAGCCTGGCAGGGCTGAAAAAGCCCATGGGCGGACACTATCTCATGGCCCTGATGGAGATACGCAACCTGGACCTCAACGCGCTCGGCCACAGCTGGGAGAAGGATCTCAGCCTCTACAGCAGTGCGGAGGGCGCATACCCGCTGTACCGTACAGGTCTCGCCCTGCTGCACGGTCTTGGAACGGCGCAGGACGTCAAAGCGGGACTCACGGCCCTGGCGGAGGCATACCGGCAGGGAAATATCATGGCCGCCGAGGCGCTGTACGAATACTACGACGGCATCCGGTATTCCGATCGGCTCAACGCGCAGCAAAAGGCGCTCGTGGAAAAGCTGCTGACCGAGTGGTCGGGAAAGTACAAACGGATGAAGGCCGACCCCTCGACCCTGGAGAAGATCATGAGCACCGGGACGGTGAACGAGGCCGCGGCGGCGTTTTCTTCCCAGTACCGCCAGCCGGAGCGGTCGGAGGATGGGGAGGCGGCCGAGGGCGGCGACATCCACGATATGCCCCAGATCATCACAGACGACATGGGCAGACCCTGGGTCTTTGTAGACTGGGTCGGGAGCGAGGCGCGCAGATACCGCCCCCAGTATCAGACAGACAGCGACAGCGTCCTCTATCCGCTCAACACGGACGCCGACGGCAATACGGAGGTCATCATCCGTCAGAGCCACATCCACGGCAACACAGCCTCCCTGTTTTCCAGGACCTTCCACTGGTAAGGGCGACCCTAAAATACATGAAAAGCCCGCCGCAGGCCATATGCCTCGCGGCGGGCTTCTTCCGCGTTTACAAGATATCCACGGCAAAGGCCTGGGTCCTCTCCTCCCTCTTGTCCCCTATGGTTGACTTTCGCCCTATCCGGATGTATAAAAGTAGTCGGCCCCTGCGGCCAATCGCAACCGCCGGTTGACAAATAGTTGGTGGCGCGCAGCTGTGTCTTTTGATAGGATAAGGGCACAGGGAGGTGGGCGATACGAGCCTCGGAGAGAATATAAAGCGGCGGCGGGAGGAGCTGAAGCTGTCCCAGGAATATGTGGCGGAGCAGCTGGGGGTGAGCCGCCAGGCGGTCTCAAAATGGGAGACGGGCCAGTCGGAACCCACGGCGAGCAATCTCGTGCAGCTGGCAAAGCTCCTCGAGCTCAGCCTGTCCCAGCTGGTCGAGCCGGAAAGCGCCGGCCCCGCCGCGCCCGACAGCGCACCGGCGCGGCAGAAAAAGGCGCCGAACCCGATCCTGCAGGCCGATCTGACCAAGTGGGCCATCATCTTCCAGTCGGCATTCGCCAATGCCACCGCCAGCCACATCTACTGGCACGCGGATTCTCCTGACTACAGCTTCGTCATCCTGCTGGACCTGCTGCTGGTGGCGGCGTGTTCGGTGTGGATGGCGTCCAATCACCGCTTTGAACCCGATCCGGACCGGCGGCGGAAAAACGTGTACATCGAGCTGGGATACTGCCTGGTGATCGCGGTGATCTGTGTGATCGACGCCCGCGTCGGGATGAGCCTGGTGGGCGCCACCCTTTTCATCGCCGCCGCGCTGGTCTACATCCTGTACGTCAACCCAAAATATATGGGCCGCAAGCTGACCCGGTGACGGCCCGTCAGCCGCAAAAAACAAGAGCGCCGCACCCTGCCCAGGTGCGGCGTTTTCTTGGTATGTCATTTACAGTATATCCACTGAGAAGGCCTGGGTCCTCTCCTCCCCCGGCGCCAGGGCGACGCTGCAGGGCTTGTCCTGAAACAGGCCCGTTTCATCCGCGAAGGCGGCGCAGCCCTGCCACGGCTCGATGCAGATATAGGGGGCGTTCTTCCCCGGCATGGTCCAGACGCCCAGCATGGGAAACGCATGGAAGTCCACCCGCAGGCCCCGGCCCGTGTCCCGGTGCACCAGGGACACGCCCCGGGAGCGCAGAGCGCTGAAAATGAGGGTATCCGCCTCGTCGAATATCCCGTGGCGCAGTTCGAGGGTGTCCGTCCCCCGCAGGTACTCCCTCGGCACGGACCGGTCCAGCACCCCGCCCGGCCCCACGGCGGCGGAGGGGCCTGTTTCCGCCTGGTCGAACACCAGCCGGTAGTCCTCGAACCGCTCTCCGGGATACAGGGGGCAGCGGAAGGCGGTGTGGCCGCCGACGCAGTACAGCATGGTCCCCTCGCCGGTGTTCTTCACCGCGTAGGCCGTTTCAAAGCCCCGCTCCGTGAGCCGATGGGTCACCCGCAGCCGGAAGGGATAGGGGTACTGCTCCAGGGTCTCCGGGTTCTCCGTCAGCTCCAGCACCGCGAAGTCCTCCCCCCGCTGGGCCAGGGTGAAACGGGAATGGCGGGCGAAGCCGTGGCGGGCCATGGCGTACTCCCCCTCGGGAAAGCGGACCTTTCCGCCCCGCAGCGCCCCCACGATGGGGAACAGGATGGGGTCCCGTCCGGCCCAGACCGCCGGGTCCCCCTGCCACAGGTACTCGGTCCCGTCGCCGTCCCGGAAGGAGATCAGCTCCCCGCCCTGGGCGGTCACCACGGCGGTATATCTCCCGTTTTGCAGGGCGATCTCCATCTCAGCGTCCCTCCTGGCCACCGGGCCGGAACGCCCGGGCCGCGGCGAACTGGGCCGGGCCGATGTGGCAGTAGCCGCCGGGGTTCTTGTCCAGATACTTCTGGTGGTACTCCTCCGCCGGATAGAAGTTCTCCAGGGGCAGGCACTCCACCATCAGCGGCGCGTCGTACTGCCTCTGCAGCGCGTCCAGGGACGCGCGGATCACGTCCCGCTGCCCGTCGGTGGTGTAATACACCCCCGTGCGGTACTGCTCGCCGATGTCCCCGCCCTGGCGGTGGTAGCTGGTGGGGTCGATGGCCTTGTAATACTGCTCCAGCAGCTCCTCCAGCCGGATCGTGTCTGCGTCGTATGTCACCTTCACCGTTTCGGCGTGGCCGGTGCCCTCGTAGCGCACCTGCTCATAAGTGGGCGCGGCGGTGCGGCCATTGGCATAGCCCACCTCCGTTTCCAGCACCCCCGCCAGACAGTCGAAGTACCGCTGGGCGCCCCAGAAGCAGCCCCCGGCCAGATAGATGGTCTCCCGCCTCACTTTTCCAGCACCTCCAGTACCTGGCCGATGTACATGGTGTGGGGCGCCTCGGTGGCGTAGAAGGCCGCGGCCTCCTCCGCCGGCACGGCGGCCAGGTCCAGGTCCTGGCGATAGATCTTCCGGCACACCAGCGTCCGCTCGGCCTCCCGGAAGGTGACGGCCCCGTCCAGGTATTCCGGCGTGAGGCCCGCGGCGGCCACCTTGTCCCCGTCCCGGCCGGAGCGGCTGCCCAGCAGGCCCAGGGCCTTTTTATAGGTCTCGGGGAAGAAGCTGACGGTGAACTTATCGTACCGGTCCAAAAACGAGTGGGTGTACCGGACGGGCTTGACGTACACCGTGGCCACGGGCTTTCCCCACAGGGTGCCCAGGCCGCCCCAGCTGATGGTCATGGTGTTGAAATCCCCCTCCTGGCCGGCGGTGACCAGCGCCCACTGGCGGTCAAAGACGGAAAAGGCGTTCACGTTCAGATCCATGTCGATCCTCCTTGGCATCTCTTTTTCTCCATTATACCATGTCGCGCGGTTGCGGCGCAAGCCGGGAGCGCGACCGGTATCTTTTTGGTATAACAGCGCAAAGCGTCTGTTATATCACGCCTCCCTGCTGTTGCAAGCACCCGTGCGCCGCGCCGCTTGCGGCGAAAAGCGCTTGACAAACAGCGTGAATCTGCTATAATTATCTGGCGTCGAGCGGGGTTGCTGGAATTGGCAGACAGGCAGGCTTGAGGTGCCTGTGTTCATCAGGACGTGTGGGTTCAAGTCCCATACCCCGCACCAAATCCCGGAGGCCTTGAAAATCAAGGCTTTCGGGATTATTGCTAGTGTTTTCAACCGTTTGCGGGTTTTTGCCATTATACAAATAGTTTATTAAATATATTTCTATGATAACACAAAAACCTTGATTTTACAAAAAATGCGGATGAAATAGCCGGGGGCTTTAGCTTGCCTCCGGCTTGAAAAATTCCTGTAATGTTTCTGTGTGCTTTTTTCTGTCAGACTGTGCCAGGCACTTGTAATGCTTCCTCGTAGTCTAATAATCGCTCCATTCGCTGATCTCCACAATGACAGGAACATTGCTGCCAATTCACTTGAAGATTTCGACTAATCTGACCCTGTCGTTAACTGAATCATCGACGCGGGCGATGTTATAGCTTCTAGGCTGCAGAGGGTATTTCTATATGATTCTCTCAAATACCATTGTGGCCTGGATTCGGTCACCACCGCCCCATCCTGAACTGCTTGCGCTAGATGTGGCAATCGTATGGAGCCGATAACCCTTCGCGGCCTGTTCGTTGATAACGGCCTCCAATGCTGTCAAGTTCCCAGAACCAGTCCCAAAAAGTTTCTCCTTCAACGTCACCTGTAGAACAACATATTGGAGTTGTTCACCAGAGGCGTATGAGTATGTGGATACATCTGTTTTTCCTCTTAGTGCCATATCGCTGATTCCTCCACTTCTATGTTATTTTATATCCAAGCTCTTTTGCTTTAGCTACGATTGCTTGGTAGTTCTTGGAATTTGTGGTTTTCATATGACGGTAACCCGTCAAACTTTTCGGGCATTTATCAGATATGTTCTCTTGCAACCACTTAAAATCAACTTCTTCCTGTGCTCTTACACGCTCAAGCTCAATAAGCGATGGACTTTTGTAAACGGTAGTAACAGGGCAATCAATTTCATCATTGAGGGTTGCTTTTACCTGTTGTAAGATTAGACTATTCTCATTATGCACGAATGTAAACCACCATCCAATGCCGGTTTCAATCATCGGTTTTCTTATTCTTAAATAGATGTTTGCCGTAGCATTTTCAATATATCCAGCAGATGAATATACAATCTGCCCACATACCATGTATGGTTCGGCTGGTTGCCTTGAAGTATACCAAAGCGTAAGAGGCCGTGCAGACAACTTGCCGCTAAAAGTTTTTGGTGTACACATGAGCCTTGTATAGCCGTAGTTCTTGCTGTACTGGTGAAATATTACTGCGTTCACATTCAGGTATATGTCCTTTGGCATTGATGGTATAATGTGTCTATGAGATTCGATTATCTTCTCCAATGTCATTAAATGGCTCTTGGCAACCTTGATATTTCTGCCTGTCAAGTTCATGTATGCGAATGCATGAGCGCCCGGTTTGTCATACTTGTACAAATGACAATGCAGATCGTATGGCAACTCTGGGAACAAGAGCATATCTTTTGCTGTCATTCGCTGTACCATGATACGCTCTTTTTCCACGTATGAAAGCTTTTCGCTTTCTAACTGCCCTTTCTTTACGTGAACAGCATCCGAGGACATAGCTTTTCTTATGAGAGCGATAATCCCCATAAGGCTACAACCTTTCTTTATCGGTAATAATTACAAATCGGGCATTAGGAAATCTATATTACATACAGTTACTGTGGCCAATCTGCCCCAGCGTAATATCGACAGAGAGAAAAATGACAGCCGGAGCTTTTTCTACCCTCTGTGCCTGTGTTGGATCGTCTGCTTGTGCATGCTAAAACTGGCTGGGAGCATATCGCACGGTCACGACATGGACCTGTCGCTGGTCTTTCAGCACCTTATAGATGATGACATAGTTTTTGACAAATAGCTGACGGTAGCCCTGCCTAGCATAGATACCCGTCTGTCGCACGGACCCGCGTTCCGGCAATTCTTCCAGGCTGTAAATCGCTTCTTCCAGAGCATCGACCATAGCAGCGGCGGTACCTGGGGCAAGCAGATTATGAGCGATATAGGAGTAGATGCCATCCAAATCGCGGCTGGCACGGGAATAAAGTTTGACAGTATATTTATCCAAAGTGTTTCCTCCGCAGAGCAGGAAGTGCAGTTCTGGCGTCCAAGAGAACACTGTCCGCCTCAAATTCCTTTTCTGCGTCGCGGATAGCAGCATCGGTCCGTGCGGTCCCGATCAGCTCGTCGTATGCCTCAATGCTCATGACCACCAGATCGCCATAGCCGTTTTTTGTAATGAACAGCGGCTCCCTGTTCGCATGACAGAGTTCGGAAATCTCGGTGGTGTTTCGCAGGTCGGTGATAGGCCTGATTTGCGGCATGATTCTAAGCCCCCTTTCTTGCACATAATTATAGCAGAATTATGTGCAAAGCGCAACATAAACATTCAATGGTTCTTAATGCTTTACTCAACAAAGCGAAAATATCGCTGTGTGTCTACCCGCAAACCATTGAAAACAGGGACTTTTTCAAAAAATGCTGTAAGAACACCCGCACCACGTCAGAAGCGTCTTGGAGATTCGAGGCCCTGGCAAGCCAGGTCCACTCATCGGCCAAGGCGCTTCTTCCTTTTCCCCACGCGGCAGGCGTGCCGCGCGGGGGCCAAGCAGTGTAAAACTCGCTTTGCGACCACGATTCCTTTTGCCTGCGGTACAATACACTTTCTCCCCCGCCCCGGGGCCTGGTTTAACAGGCCCCCGGGGTCTTTTTTTGTCCGTGTACAGGGCCTTTTGTTCTATTGGAATTTTCTATATATGCCCTTTGGCGGCCCAAATTCCCCATAAAATCATTGACGCTTTTCATCACATTCTGTATAATGTAACCAATAATTCCCCGCGTGCGGTCCGTCTTTTTTGCCGGACCCGGTAATAATTTCTTAGGAGGGACCGGAATGAACTACTATGAGCGCGCGTTGGAGCTGAAGCAGCAGTTACTGGACGACCGCCGGTATATGCACACCCACGCCGAGGCCGGGCTGGACATGCCTGTGACGAAGGCCTACGTGATGGAAAAGCTCCGCGCCTACGGACTGGAGCCGAAGGACTGCGGCCACGGCGTCACCGCCACCCTGGGCCACGGGGGGAAGACGCTTCTGCTGCGGGCGGACATGGACGCGCTGACCATGCCGGAGGAGAGCGGCCTGCCCTTCGCCTGCCCCACCGGCCAGACGGCCCACGCCTGCGGCCATGACATGCACGCGGCTATGCTCCTCACCGCCGCGAAGATGCTCAAGGAGAACGAGTCGGACCTGGAGGGCACCGTCAAGTTCATGTTCCAGCCAGCGGAGGAGACCTTCCAGGGCGGTCGGGACATGATCGCAAACGGCATCCTGGACGGCGTGGACGCGGCCCTGGCCTATCACGTGGGGCCGGGAAAGATGCCGGTGGGCATCTATATGTTCAACGCCGGCGGCACCATGATGTTCTCCAATGACGGCTTCACCATCACCGTGAAGGGCCACGGCGGCCACGGCGCCTATCCCCACACCAGCATCGACCCCATCAACATCGGCGTGCACATCCATCTGGCCCTGCAGGAGCTGCTGGCCCGCGAGAGCGACCCCAGCTGGGCCTGCGTGGTGACGGTGGGACAGTTCACCGCCGGCTCCGCCCCCAACATCATCCCCGACACCGCCGTGCTCCGGGGCACCATCCGCGCGGACAAGGCCGAGGCCCGGGAGAAGCTGGTCCGCCGCGTCCGGGAGGTATCCGAGGCGGTGGCCGCCGTCTACGGCGGCAGCGCGGAGGTGGAGATGGCCGTGGGCGTGCCGCCGCTGATCTGTGACAAGAAGATGGTGGAGGACGTGGCCGGCTATATGAAGGAACTTGCCTTCCCCGGCGCCATGCCCTATCCCGGCGTCCAGGCCAGCGCCAGCGAGGACTTCGCCCTGGTGGCGGAGAAGGTCCCCTCGGCCTTCATGTATCTGTCCGCGGGCTTCCTGGACGAGCAGGGCGACTGGCCCGCCCACAACCCCAAGGTCCGCTTCAACGAGGATGTCCTGCCCATCGGCGCCGCCTGCCTTGCCCACTGCGCGGTTCGCTGGCTGCAGGACAACAAGTAACGGCAACAAATAATTTGAAAGGAAGGAAGAGTATCAAATGGCAACTATGAGAGACATCGCGACCAGCCCGCTGCTGCTGGTGCTGGTCGCCGTCGGCCTGGCGTACATCGTCGGGTTCTCCGTGCTGTATCTTGTCAAGGCGTATAAACGCGCCCAGGCGCTGGGGGTCACGAAGGAGGACCTGTCCCGCGTCATCAAGACCAGCGCGGTTTCCTCCATCGTCCCCGCCATCTCCATCGCTATCGGCCTGTTCGCCCTCATCGGTTCTCTGGGCACGGTCTGGTCCTGGTGGCGGCTGAGCGTCATCGGCTCGCTGTCCTATGAGACCCTGTTCTCCGGCAACATCGCCAAGGTCCTGGGCTATATGAGCTCCGCCGAGATGATGAACACCGCCTCCGGCCAGGAGTTCGGCATCATCATGATCCTGATGAGCGTGGGCATGCTCAGCGGGTTCCTGATCCTGATCCCCTTCGGCAAGAAGTACGCCACCAGCGTGGACAAGTCCCAGGGCGCGACCAACCCCTGGAAGATGGTCTTCAGCGGCTGCTTCATGCTGTGCCTGCTGGCTGTGTACGTGCCGGTGCTGCTGTTCGGCGACACCGTCCAGGCGGCGGTCATGCTCACCGGCCTGGTGGTGGCGATCGTCCTCGGCATCCTGGCAAAGAAGCCCAAGCTGGGCTGGCTGAACGACTTTATCATGGCCATCTCCATGATAGCCGGCATGGCCTCCGCGCAGCTGTGGGTCAACCTCTTCGGTTGATAAAAGGAGGAACTGACAATGAGTAAGAAAAACAGCACTCCCGTGGCTCTTGATCCCTTCCAGGCGTGGTGCCACCGCTGGGGCCGCGCCGGAACGGTCATCGCCCTGATCTATATGGTCGCCCTGCCCTTCGTCGTTCTGGGCGTCTACCACTGCGTCCCGCCCATCGGGCAGGTGTTCAACCTGGCCACCTTTGGCCTGCTTATCATCTATATCGCCGTGGGCATCTCCGAGGCGCTGAGCTATATCCCCATCATGGGCGCGTCCTCCTATCTGGGCTTCATCACCGGCAACATCATGAACCTGAAGGTCCCCGTGGCCGTCAACGCCATCAAGACCGCCAATCAGGAACCCAGCACCCCCGCCGGCGACTGTGTGGCCGCCATCGGCATCGCGGTCAGCTCCATCGTCACCGTGGTGATCCTGGCCGTCACCGCCCTGCTCAGCTCCCAGCTCAGCTTCCTGTATGACATCCCCGCCTTCCGTACCGCCTCCGACTACCTGATCCCGGCTCTGTTCGGCTCCATGACCCTGGGCCTGTTCGCCAGCACCAGCTCCGGCAGCAAGGTGGTCAAGAACGGCATCATGGGCGTGGTCCCCGTGATCGTCCTGGTCAGCGTCATCACCCTGGGCGCCCGCATCGTGGGCGGCACATCCGCCTCCACCGCCATCATGGGCCTGGTGGGTCCCATCATCATGGTGATGCTCCCCATCGCCATCCTGTCCAGCTGGATCATGTACAAAAAGGGCATCATCAAGGTCGTGGACAACGACAAGAAGTGATCCCCACACAAGAAAAACGCCCGCCTCTCGGCGGGCGTTTTTTGTTGCTGTCTGGATTTACCGGAAGAAACCGCCGATCAGGTCGCTGACGATGTTGCCGGCGAATTGGCTGGCGGCGTTGCGCACGGTCTTGCTGGAGTTGCCCAGCAGGCCCCGGGTGATGCTCTTGGTGGCCTGGCGGCCCATGCTCTTGGCGGTGTTGCGGGTGGCCCGGATGATGCTCTGCTCCATCTTGGTGTGGCCGTACTTGTCCCGGCCCTCGGCCTTATACTGGGCCTGGAGGGCCTTCTCCTCGGCCTTGCGCTGGCGCTCCTCCTCCCGGGCGGCCTTTTCGGCGGCCTTCTGCTGGGCGAGGGCGGCCTTCTCCTCGGCCTTGGCCTCCTCCTCGGCCTGCTTTTCCGCCTCGATCTGTGCCTGCTCCTGGGCGGCGGCCTCGGCCTGCTCGGTGAGGATCTCATAGGCGGAGCGCTCGTCCACCGCGTCCTTATACTTGCCGAAGAGGGGATCGTTCACCACCAGCATGGCCCGGGCGGCATCATCCAGGGCCACCAGCCCGCTCTGGGGCGGGCAGATGGTGGTCTTCTCCACCACCGAGGGCACGCCCCCCTCGTCCAGCATGGACACCAGCGCCACGCCGGTGCCCAGCGCGCCGATGGCGTCCTCGGTCTTGAAGGCGGGATTGGGCCGGAAGCTCTGCACCGCCGCCCGCACGGCCTTCTGCTCGGCGGGGGTATAGGCGTGCAGGGCGTGCTGCACCCGGTTGTTCAGCTGGGCCAGCACCGCGTCGGGGATATCCGCCGGGCTTTGGGAGATGAAGAAGATGCCCACGCCCTTGCTGCGGATCAGCTTCACCACCTGCACCACCTTCTCCACCAGCGCCTTGGGCGCGTCGGAGAAGAGCATATGGGCCTCGTCGAAGAAGAACACCAGCTTGGGCTTGTCCTGATCCCCCACCTCCGGCAGGGCCTCGTACAGCTCCGACAGCATCCACAGCATGAACGTGGCGTACAGCAGCGGCGTCTGGGCCAACTGGACGCAGTGGAGGATGTTGATGGTCCCCCGGCCGTCGGCGGCCTGGGACAGCCAGTCGCCGATCTCCAGGTCCGGCTCGCCGAAGAACTGCACGGCCCCCTCGTTCTCCAGGGCCAGCAACGCCCGCTGGATGGCGCCCACGCTCTGGCTGGTCACGTTGCCGTAGGTGTTGACGAAGTCGCCCTTGTGCTCCCCCAGCCAGGCCAGCAGCGCCCGCAGGTCCTTCAGGTCGATGACCTCCCAGCCGTTGTCGTCCGCCACACGGAAGGCGATGTTCAGCACCCCCTCCTGGGCGTCGGTGAGATCGAGAAGCCTGCTCAGCAGCACCGGCCCCACGTCCGTGACCGTGGCCCGCACGGGGATGCCCCCCTTGCCGAACACGTCCCAGAACCGGCAGGGATAGCCGGTGTACCTGAAGTTCGCCGGGTCTATGCCCACGCTCTCCAGCCGCTGGCGCATCTTGTCGCTGTCGGCGCCGGCCAGGGCCGCGCCGGACACGTCGCCCTTGATATCCGCCAGGAATACGGGCACCCCCATGTCGGAGAAGCCCTCCGCCAGCACCTTCAAGGTGACGGTCTTGCCGGTGCCGGTGGCGCCGGCGATGAGGCCGTGGCGGTTGGCCATGCCGGGGATGAGCCAGACGGGCTGATCGCCCTTGCCCACCAGTATTTTGCCGTCCTGGAGCATGATATGATGTCCCCCTGTCCTGTTTTTTCCCATGATACCACACTTTTCCCCAAAAGGAAAGACACATCCCGCGCGATCGTTCGTTGCGGCGGCCTGCGGAAAGGGGTATAATGGACCTGACCCCAGATGCCGGGAACATTTTCCCCGCCGGAGCGTCTGACCTCCGGCCGGAGCATCCCGGTCGATAACATGAGCAAGGAGAAATGACTTATGATACGGATGAAAAAGTCCCTGGCCCTGCTGCTGGTCCTGTGCCTGGCAGCGACGGTGGCCGGCTGCGGCAAGGCCGACAGCTTCACCACGGACCTGTCCGCCTTTTACGGCGATATCACGGCGGACGAGGGCTTCCCCATGATGATGGAGATCGACGAGGACATAGCGGAGAACTTCTATCCAGGCCTGGCCGCCATCGAGCGGAAGCAGACGGTGCTCTATACCGCCGCCATCTCCGCCACCCCCTGCGAGATCGCCATGGTGGAGGTGGCCGACCCCGCCGACGCCAAGGCGGTGGAGGAGATCTTCCAGGCCCGCATCGACGCCCAGGTGGCCGGCGGCGCCTGGTACCCGGACACCATCGCGGGCTGGGAGAACAACGCCGTCATCGTCACTCGCGGCGGGTGCGTGTGCCTGTTCGTGGTGGACCCCTCCCTGGGCGACCCGGCGGCGGCCTTCAACGCCCTGTGACCATCCCTCAAACGCACAAAGGCGGATATGTCTTTCGACATATCCGCCTTATTTTTATCCCGACCTCAGGCCGGGTCCGTCATGGCGCCGATGAAGATGGGCACGTTGGTCTTTGCGTCCAGGATCATGTACAGGAACGGCCTGTTCAGGGTGATGGTCTCGTACTGCATGGCCGCCCCGGCCTCCACCTCCACGGCGGTGGCCGCTCCGGCCTGGGTGCCCTGCTCGTCCACGGCCAGATAGGTCTTGTGCAGCACCCGGCTGACGTACAGCGGCCCGGCGGAGCATGTGCCCATGGCGGACAGGTCCGCTTTGGACGGGTCGAACAGGTCCCCCATGCCCATGTCCGTCAGGGCCTGGTCCAGCTCTCCGGCGTACTCGGTGGTGAACCGGGGGATGGCGGCGAACACGGGCACATCCTCCCGCACCGCGCCCAGCGTCCGGCTCAGCCGTTCCCCGGTCAGGCCGGACACGTACTCCGCCAGGGACACGCCCTCCTCCGGCAGCAGCGCCGCAAAGGCGTAATCCCGCCCCTCGTAGTACTTCACGAATCCCTTGGCCTGCTCGTCCTCAAAGTAGGCGAACTCCGTGGAATACATCAGCTCCACAGGCCGCTCTTCGCCGCTTTCCGTGACGAACACGCTCTCGTCCACCTGGTCCTCCCGGTAGATCTGCTCCCAGGTGCCGTCGAAGCTCAGGGCGTTGACCAGATAGAGCACGGCCTCTGCGGGGATCTCGTCCACGATCCGCTCGATCCGGCCCTTGGTATTGGCCGCGACGAAGGCGTTGATGTCCGCCGCGGCGGAGCCGTCGAAGGGCACGGCAAAGGCCCCCGCGCCGTAATAGTCGGCGTTGGCCTGCAAAAACGCCTTGGCCGGCTCCACGGCCCCCTCCCGGAACCATATGCCGTTGGCCATGGCGGTGCCCGGCCCCAGGCTGTCCGCCCAGGCGGCCATGGCGCCGTTCAGGCTGTCCCGGTCCAGGCCGAAGGCCGCCTCCATCTGTGCCAGGGTGTCCCCCGCCGCGCCGTTGGCGGTCATGGCCATGGCCTGGATCACCGACAGTGGCGAGATGAGGATATTGTCCCCGTCCATGGACGACTTGAGAAGCTCCACGCCGAAGCCGGTGACCGCCCGGGCGGCGTCGCCGTCCATGGCCGCGGCGTCCGCCGGATCACGGGCGGACACGTCCTCCATCAGGTCCCGGCTCCCGGGCCGGGCCGGCTCCGGGCCAGGTTCCTTCCCCGCCAGGTCCCCGCCGGCGCACCCGGCCAGCAGCGCCATCGTCAGCGCTAGAGCAAACACACGCTTCATATCCCGTGCCTCCTTGTTTACCAGTCTGTCCCCTATGACGGCCCGCGGGCCAAAAAGTTCCCGCCTGTCCGGGTTTTTTTATTGGCAGTCCAGCACGATCTTGAACACGCCGGTCGGATCGTCCATGGCCAGGCGCAGGGCCTTTTTGTATTCATCCAGGGGGAAGTGGTGGCTGACGAAGCCGTCCACGGTGTACCTGCCGTCCCGTATCCACTGCTGGGTGAGGTCGAAGGTGTACATCCGCTGACCCTGCCACTGCTCCATGCCGTGGGAGTCCACGCCGATCACGGTCAGCTCCTGCCACCAGACCGGCGTTTCGTCGTACCGGATGGCGTTCATATGGTGGCCCAGCTTCACGAAGGTGCCCCGTGCCCGCAGCAGCCGCACCCCCAGGGTGTTGGACCAGTCCCCGCCGATGCAGTCGTAAGCCCGGTCGAAGCCGCCGAAGAAAAACCGGTTTTTCCGGTTCATGCCCTGATAGACGGGGCTGCCGCCGCAGGCAGCGCTGGCCGCCTCCAGCGCGTCGCCTGTGAGGATATGGTCCGCCCCCAGACGCAGGGCGAAGTCCAGCTTGTCCTTCGTCCGGCTCATGGCCCAGATCTCACACGCCGGCTGGATCACCTTCAGCGCCTGGACGATGGCCAGGCCGATGACGCCGCAGCCCATCACCAGCACCTTCTCCCCCGGCTTAGGCACGCTCAGCAGCACCGCGTGCACCGCCACGCTGGCCGGCTCCACCATCACCGCCTGGTCCACGGTCAGCTCCGGCAGGATCTTGTAAAGCTGCTGCTGGGGCGCGATGAAGCTGTCGCCCCACCCCGCGCCGGTCCAGGGCAGATCGAACCGGGGCTTGGCGCCGTAATTCATGCAGATGCTGTAATTGCCGGCGGCGCAGTTGGGGCACCGGGGCAGGTCCTTGTTGTCGCACCCGGCCATATAGGCCCGGATGCCCACCCGGTCGCCCACCTGTACGTCCGTGACCGCGCCGCCCACCTCCGTCACCACGCCCACGTTCTCATGGCCCAGGAAGGTCCTGCGGCTGGCGGGGATAGGTTCCAGGGCGGAGTCGGTGCCGGTGGTGGCCTTGAAAAAGCTCACGTCCGTGCCGCAGACGCCGCAGGCGATGTTCTTCACCCGCACCCAGTTGTCCGCCGGCAGGGGCGGATCGGGGATGTCGGCGGCATATTTCACCGCGTTGATGCCGGTGAACAGCAGCCCCCGGGTGGCCTTGGTCCGGGCCGCCGCCTTGGTGGCCAGGATACGGGGGATGTCTTTATCAAAATAGATGGTCTTCATCGCGCGCCTCCCGCCTTTGTCGTCGGCAAGATTGTACCAAATTTTCCCCGTCCCAGCAAGGGGCATGGTTCTATTTTTGGATGTATTCCGCCAGGATGTCCTCCACGTCCCCGTCGGTCCCCGCCTCTATCGCCGCCAGGAAGTCTGCCGTGGTGGCCACGCCCATCCAGTGGTCCCGGCAGTAGCCGCCCAGGATGGCGAGAAATTCCTCCCGCCCCACGGCGTCCATCAGCTCCTTCAGGCACATGCACCCCCGGTCGTAGACCCCCCACTGGTACACGGGGTGCTCATCGGCGGGCAGATTCACCTTGTCGTCCTTCACCTGCTCCGCGCCGGCGGCGTTGGCGGCAATCTCCCATGCCGGCCAGTCGCTGCCCCACGCCTCCAGGCACAGAACTCCGGCGAAATCCGCGAACCCCTCGTCCAGCCACGGCTCCTCGTTCTCATCGTTTCCCACGGCGCCATAGAACCACTGGTGGGCCGCCTCGTGGAATGTGATGTGGGTGCGGGCGGTGGGGTCGGCCTCCAGGTCGAAGTAGACGGTGATGAGGCCGGAATACTCCATGCTCTGGGCGAAGTTGGTGCCCAGGGCGGCGTTGGTGACCACCAGGGTGTCGTGGGGGTAGGCGCCGAACAGCCCGCCGAAGTATCCCAAAGCGAACGCCGCCGCGTCCATCACCTGGTCCATGGCCGCCTCCGTCACCCCGGCGACGGCGGGGTCGAAATACCCCAGCACCCGCGTCCGCCCCACCTGCCGCTCCCGGCGCACGTAGTTTTTGCAGGCGATGAGCACCAGGTCCCGCCTATCACGGCAGATATAGCGGCGCTCCGTCACGCCGTCCAGGGCCGTCACGCTCTGTTCGTCCCCGTTGCAGGCCAGGGTATACCCCTCCGGCGCCCGGACCGTCACGTCGTAGTCCGCCGTGTGGGCGTACCGGCCGTCCCCCTCCTCCGGGAGGGGGTCCGTGTCCCAGCCGTTTTCATCGTACACCGCCAGAAGCAGGTTGAACCCCGGCAGCTGCAAGTCCCCGTCCGGGGACATGCCGTACTTGCTCTCCAGGTCCGGGACGGTCACCGTGCACTCGAACAGGATCACCGCCGTCCCGCCCGGCGCAAGGGGTTCGCCCAGCTCCACCCGGTACAGCACCCCCTCCTGGCTGCGCTCATAGGAAAGGGGCCGGCCCGCCCCGTCGGTGACAGAGCTGACCCACACGTCCCCGTCCTCGGTCTGAAAAAGGCCCTTGTACATATTGGCGTACAGGTGGAACCACAGCTCCTCCGCGCTGTCGGAGCCGGTGTTGGTGATCTCCGCCCGCTGGGTATAGGTCATGGTCCGCCCCTCCGGGTCCAGGTCGGCGTCGATGGTATACCGCTCTTCAAAGGCCAGGTCCCGCTCCCCGCCGGCGCACCCCGCCAGGGCGGCCAGCGTGAGCAGCAGCGCGGCCAGCAAAACGGTCCGTTTCACGGATCATCCCTCCATTCTATTGAGATAGACTTTCTATCGTAATAGAACAATAGCACATCCGCCGGTCCCTGTCAAGGAAAATGTTGCGCTCGTCCGCCGACGGTGGTACAATATCCCGGCGCTCTTATCGCACATTTTTCTCTGAGGTATAGGACTATGGGACGTGTCCGCTCCTTCATCCGGCGGGAGCCGGTGCTCTGCGCGGCGGCCGCCGCGGCGGCGGTTAGCTGCTTTTTCGTGCCCCCGGACGGGGCCTATCTTGGCTACATAGATTTTCGGACCCTGGCGCTGCTGTACGCGCTGATGACGGTGGTGGCGGGCCTGGGCAAGGCGGGGCTGTTCACCTCCCTGGCCCACGGGCTGTGCGTCCGGGCCGGGAGCACCCGGGCTATCGGCGGGATGCTGGTGATGCTGTGCTTTTTCAGCGCCATACTCATCACAAACGACGTGGCCCTGCTGACCTTCGTGCCCTTCGCGGTGGTGGTGCTGACCATGGCCGACCGTGGCCAGGACCTGATCCGGGTGGTGGTGCTGCAGACTGTGGCCGCCAACCTGGGCAGCATGCTCACCCCGGTGGGCAATCCCCAGAACCTATATCTCTATTCCTATTACGATATGTCCGCCGGGGCGTTCTTCGCCGCCACCGGCCCGGTGTGGCTGGCGTCCCTGGCGCTGCTGGCATTGTGCTGCATGAGCCTGCCCAAGGCCCCCATCCGGCCCCAGCTGGGCCAGGCGCCGGGACTGGACAGGAAACTGCTGGCACTTTATGGGGCGCTGTTCGCCCTGTGCCTGACCACGGTGGTGCGGCTGGTGCCCTGGCCGGTGATGCTCGCGGGCGTGATCGCCGCCGCGGCGGCGCTGGACCGGAGGACCCTGCTGCGGGCGGATTTCATGCTGCTGGCCACCTTTGTGGCCTTCTTCATCTTCGCCGGGAACCTGGCCCGCATCGGCGCGGTGGACGCGCTGCTCAGGCGCCTGCTGGCCGGGCGGGAGTATCTGACGGGCCTGCTCACCAGCCAGGTTATCAGCAACGTGCCGGCGGCGCTGCTGCTGTCCGGCTTCACCGACAACGCCCGCGCCCTGCTGCTGGGGGTGAACGTGGGCGGCCTGGGCACCCCCATCGCCAGTCTGGCCAGCCTCATCGGCCTGAAGCTCTACTCCCGCTCGGAGGGGGCCAGGACCGGCCGGTTTTTGGCGGAGTTCACGGCGGTGAACGTGGCGCTGCTGCTGCTCCTGTCGGCGCTGGTGTTTTTCATGGGCTGACCGCGGCCCGATATTGGGATTTTTTCCCTCCCCGTTTTTTGTATAAGTTTCACCTTGACAGCCAGCCGCCCCCTGGGGCATTATGGCAGTGGATAATCAGAGAAAGACCCTGAGGTACCCCATGAAAGTATTGATCCTGACCTGCAGCACCGGCGAGGGCCACAACTCCGTTTCTTCGGCGGTGCGGGAGGCGATAACGGCCCGCGGCGTGACATGCGACATCGCCGACGCGCTGTCCTTCCTGTCGGAGAAGATGTCGGAACTCATCTGCCGGTGGCATGCCCGGCTCTACCGGCACATGCCCTCCGTCTGGCGGGTCAGCTATCGGCTGCTGGAGCAGCACCCCTCCCTGGGGGAGGATCACAACCTGGTGGCCGGCGTGCTGGCCCTGGGCGCGGAGAAGCTGTACGCCCTGGTCGTCCAGGGGGGATATGACTGCCTGCTGTGCCCCCATGTGTTCTCGGCGCTGATGGTCACCCAGCTGCGCAAGACCCATCCGGGGCTGGCGCTGGACGCCTCCTTCATCGCCACGGACTACACCTGCAGCCCCCTGGTGGAGGACTGCGTGATGGACCGGTACTTCGTCCCCTCCCCCTCCGCGGCGGAGGAGTTCGTCCAGGCGGGCATCCCTGCCGGGCAGGTCGTCCCCATCCCGGGAGTGCCTGTGCGCCGGGCCTTTTATAAACATGTGAGCAAGATCGAGGCCCGCCGGCGGCTGGGCCTGCCCCTGCCGGGCCGGCTGGTGCTGGCCATGTGCGGGTCCATGGGCTGCGGCCACCTGGACGATCTGACGGAGCTGCTGGCCCAGCGTCTGCCGGAGAACTGCTCCCTGGCGGTGGTCTGCGGCACCTACGTCCACCTGCAGAAAAAGCTGGAGCGTCTCTTCGCCGGACGGCCGGACGTGGCCGTGTGGGGCTACCGGGAGGACGTGCCCCTGCTGATGGACAGCGCGGACCTGTTTTTGACCAAGCCCGGGGGCGTGAGCACCTCCGAGGCGGCGGTGAAGGGCCTGCCCATGGTGCTGGTGGACGCGGTGTCCGCCTGCGAAACGCCCAATCTGCGCCATTTCTGCGCCCTGGGCGGCGCGGTGACGGCCCCCGATCCCGAGGCGCTGGCGGCGCTGTGCCTGCGGCTGCTGAAGGACGGGGAACAGCTGGAAAGAATGGGCGCGGCGCTGGCCCTGGAGGGCAGCGCCGCGGAGGAAATATGGTCCTATCTGGCGGAAAGGGAGAAGGCGGCGCGATGAAAAAGCTGTGGTGGAGCGTGCTGTATCTGGCGGCGATCAGTCTGCTGTCCAATGTGGCGGCGGCCTTCATAAAGCGCGATTTCCGCACGGACGCGTTCCCCTTCCGGCCCTGGCCCTTCGAGCGGGAGGGCCGGTTTTACGAGCGGCTGAAGATCCGCAAGTGGAAAGACCGGGTGCCGGACATGAGCAAATATCTCCGCTCCCTGCCCCGGAAGGCCCTGGGCGGCGCTACCGGCGGCCAGGTGCGGATGCTGGTGCAGGAAACGTGCGTGGCGGAGCTGGTCCACGGCGCGCTGATGGTGCTGGCGCTGCCGGTGCTGCTGTGCCGGGAGCCGTGGGCCGCGGCGCTGGTGCTGGTGTATGTGCTGGGCAACCTGCCCTTCATCATGATCCAGCGGTACAACCGGCCCCGGCTGCTGCGCCTGGCGGAGAAGCTGGAGCGCCGGGAGGAGGCGACGGTCCATGAGTGAGCCATCCCGGCCCGATTACCGTGGTCTGCGGCTCGGGAACATCACGGACCCGGCCTACCGGCACATCCTGCTGCTTTTGTACTGGCCCATCCATGGGCTGGCGTTCCTGCTGCTGGAGCGGGGCGGCTTCATCCGGCGGTACTGCACCGTACAGTGCGCCCTGGACGGCCTCATCCCCTTCAACGAGTGGTTCTTCATCCCCTACCTGTTCTGGTTCGTGTACCTCATCGGCGGCCTGGTCTACACCTTTTTCCGGGATGTGCCCTCCTTCCGCCGGATGATGCGCTTCATCATCCTCACCTACGGCGTGACGCTGGTGATATACGTCCTCTGGCCCACCCGGCAGCTGCTCCGACCGGACACCTTCCCCCGGGACAACGCCATGACCCGCTTCGCCGCCTGGTTTTACAACTTTGACACCAATACCAATGTCTGCCCCTCCATCCACGTGCTGGGGGCCGTGGCGGTGTCGGTGGGGCTGTGGGACTGCGGCCGGCTGGCCCGGCCCGGCTGGCGTCTGGCCTTCGGGGCCATGACCGCGCTGATAAGCATCTCCACCCTGTTCGTCAAGCAGCACTCGGTGCTGGATGTGCTGGCCGCGGCGGCGCTGAGCGCGCTGATGCTGCCCCTGGCCTGCGCCCCAGCCCGGCATCACACCCACCGGCACAGGCCCGCCGCCGCCAGGCGATAATGACCGCATACATAAAAAACGTCTGCCGCTGATTCGCGGCAGACGCTTTTTGTTTTCTCCTGTCTTTTACTCGGCGGTGATCTGGGCGTACAGGTCCACGGCTGTCTGGTGGGCCTGCTGGGCCATGGCGGCGCTGGCGGCGGTCACGGTGTCGGCCATGGCCTCCATATCCTCCGCGCTCTCCACCTGGGCCTGGAGGGTGACGAACTCCTCGTCGATGTCCGCCTGCAGGTCCGCGTAGGCGTCGGCCACGGTCTGCTGCTGGCTTTCGTCCACATACAGCACGTGGTTGCTCACCACGTTGAAGGACCAGTACATGCTGTCCGCCCAGTCGGCAGGCTCGACCATGAAGCCCTCGGTGCCGTCCCGCAGGGTCCTGGGATAGTAGGGCGTGCTGCCGTCCGGCTCCTCCTCCACGAACTCGGCCTCGCCCACGGTGACCTGGTAGGCCTCATAGGTGTCCTTGGTCAGCATGGGCCAGTAGGGCACGAACACGGTGTACGCCCCGTCGTCCATGGCCACCCACTCCACGGTGCCCGCCTCGGCAGGCACGTCGGCGTCCAGCTGGAAGATGTGGATGTCCAGGTTGGCGTCCCGGGCCACCTTCTCCACCTTGTAGAAGTCCTTCAGGTCCTGCAGGGTGAAGGTCCGGTCGGCCTCGATGTTGGTGTACAGGGGCACGATCTGGCCGTCCTTGACGTTGCTCAGGCAGAAGTCCTCATAGGCCAGGCTGTCCACGGTGTACCCATACCCGGCATTCACGTAGTTCAGGCAGTTGGGCATACGCGCGTCCATGTAGTCCTCGCTGTAGCTGGCCCGGTAGTCGATCTGATTCTCCGCCTCGTCGCCCACGAAGGTGCCGGCGTCCTGGGCGGTCTTGATCAGGTCCGGGGTGGCGATGACGTTCTCATCGTCCAGGTCGATCAGGCCGAACAGGCTCATGTTGGGGTTGACCAGCACCAGGTCATTGGGCAGCTTCATGGCGATGTACTGGGTGCCGGAGCAGTTTTCGATGTACCACACCTCGTTCTGGTCGCCGATCATGATGGAGGAGCCGCCGCACATGCCGTACTCGTCATAGATACCCATCAGGAGGTCCAGGCCGTCCTTGGCGCTGTCCGCCTGGCTGAGCACCACGGTGACGATCTCGGCCTCCTCGATGCCCGTGTCCACGTAGGGATCGGTCTCCTCCATGGCCTCGTTGGGGTAGATGCTCACCGTAGCGGTCATGCTCACGCCCATCTCGTTGGTGCCGCCGGCCTCATAGGGGGTGTGCTCATGGGTCAGATCCACCACCTCCGGGTCGCAGTCGGGGCACTCGCCGGCCAGGTTGTCGTCCCGGAAGGCGGTATAGGCGTAGCTGTCCTTCTCGAAGGTGTACTCAAAGCCGTAGCAGCCGGTGTACGCGTCGCCGGCCTTGTGGTTGCCGGCAGGGCTGACATAGAACACCTTGTTGTAGCTGTTGGCCAGATCCTCGCTGCGGGCGAAGTAGGCGTCTCCGTCGTCGGTCAGATCGGAGCCGACGTAAATAGACGTGCAGGCCAGCGCCCCGGTGGACAGGCTCATCACCAAAGTCAGGGCGACGGCCAGGGCCGTCAGCTTTTTCATCATTTTCATCTTGTATCCTCGCTTCCTCCGCCGCGCGGCGGTTTTTGATGGTCTGATTATACCCCCGGCAGACGAATGAAAACAAGATGAAAATTCAATAAAATTCATTATATCTGCATAATTATACCCATCAAAATTCACAAAATCCCGGATTTCAGCGAAAAATTTACTGCATAATCTATTAAATATTCATTATGTAAAAATGCGGCGGCCCCCTCGCGATGAGGGGGCCGCTTTGGCGTTATTATTCGATGGTCAGCTCCACGGAGCCGGTGAAGCCCTCGCAGACCAGGTTGAAATAGTTGCTGCCGGGGGCCAGGTAGATCACCTCGTCGCAGGTATCCTCCCCCGCCGTGTCCGCCAGGACCACGGCGGTATCGTAGCCGCAGTTCCACTCCAGCCGGGCCGTGCCGGTTCCCTGCACAGAGCAGGTGACGCGCACATGCTCGTTTTCCCGCCGCTCCAGGGCCGTGCCGCCAAAAGGGCACTCCTGGCCGGTGAAGTCCTCATATTGGGCCGTGTAGGTGCCGGTGTACTTATCCTCGCCGAAGGTCCGCTCCCCCTGCAGGGTCCACTCGCTGTCCAGGCCTAAGTTCCCCGCGGCGGACACCAGATCCCCGTACACCGCCAAAATCTCGTCCTTGCCGCAGCCGGGCAGCAGCGCCCCCGCCAGCAGCAGTATGATAAAGATCACCGCCGTGATACGCATCTCTCCTCCCCCTTTCACATGCTCACCAGCCGGTAGTAGGTCCGGGCGGTGAGGGCATACACCACCGCGTACAGCACCGCGAACACCCCGAAACTGCCCAGCACGCACCACAGGTAAAAGTCCGTGCTCATCAGGTTGAACAGCACCATCACCCGGTTGATGATGGGAAAGGCGAAGCCGGTGTGCACCCCCGCCGTGACCAGGGGCAGGAAGAACACGATCAGCACCTGTTCATGGATGGTGCGCTTCACCTCCGCGCGGCTCATGCCCACCTGCTGCATGATCTGGAACCGCTCCCGGTCGTCCCGCCCCTCGCTCATCTGCTTGTAGTAGATGATGAGGATGGCCGCCATGGTGAACAGCAGCCCCAGGAACATCCCCAGGCAGAAGAGGCTGCCGTACAGGCTCAGAAAGTCCTGCCGCTCCCAGACCCGGATCTCATAGGTGCCGGACAGGTCCGCGGACTCATCCTCCGACGCCCTGCCCCAGGCCTCACGGATGGCGAGGCGGGCGTTCAGAGCCGTTTCGTCGTCGTGACCGGGCACGTCGAAGCCGTAGAACCGGCTCATATAGTATCGCCCCGCCTGATACTGCTCGGACGCCTTGACGCCCTCCTCGCCTGCCAGGGCTGCGTCGATCCGCTCCAATTCGTCCCTGTCCGGCACCACGATGTACCAAGTGCTGGTGAGGTTGGCGGTCAGATTGCCGTACTTCACCATGGGTTCCACCTGCTCTTTGACGGTGTAGGTCCTGCCCAGCAGCGTCAGCGTGTCCCCGTCATAGACCGTCCGCTCCACCTTGAGCAGTATCTCGTCCGGTGCCAGGGTATAGTCCTGGCCGGTGCAGCGGTTGTAATCCTCCAGACAGATCACCATCACGTCCGCCAGGGAAGACTCCGTATCCAGCGTATAGTCTCTGGTGACCTCCAGTCCGCCGGGCACGCTGTAGGCGGCGGAGGTCAAATAATCGTACTCCGTCTCGTTCTCCGCCTGGATGCCTGCGTCCGCCACCGCCCTTTTGACCATTTCGATGGTGGCGGCGTTGCTGCGGGAGATGTTCACGTCGCAGGGGTAGCGCTCATGAAGAGCACTCTCCATGCCCAGCATGAGGCAGGATGTGCCGGACACCATCACCAGCACCATGGTGGAGAGGATGCAGATGTTGGCCAGGCCCACCGCGTTTTGCTTCATCCGGTACATCATGCCGGACACGGCGGTGAAGTGTCGGGTCTTATAATAGTACCGCTTGTTTTTCCTGAGCAGCTTCAACAGCGCCACGCTGCCGGCGGTGAACAGCAGGTAAGTCCCGACGATCACCAGCACCACCGCCACGAAGAACAGGAAGATGGCCTGTATCACATCCGTGGTGGTGACGGCGATATAGTACCCCGCCCCCAGGCAGGCCGCGCCCATGAGGGCCAGCAGCCACTTGGCCTTCGGCTCCCGCTCCCCGGCGTGCTCGGCCTGCAGCAGCTCCACCGGCCTGGCCACGTACACCTGCCGGATGCCGTACAGGAAGATCAGCAGGAAGATGCCGCCGAACAGCGCCGCCGTGACGGCGATGACCCAGGGGCTGACGAAAAAGCCCATGGGCGGCGGCGCGGACAGGATCTTGGCCACCACCAGAAGCAGCGTCTTGTCCAGGGCCATGCCCACGACCAGCCCCAGCGCCAGGCTGATGAGGCCGGCGTAGAGGGTCTCCAGGCCGATGACCCGGGCCAGGTGGCGCTTTTCCAGGCCCAGCACGTTGAAGATGCCGAACTCCCGCTTCCGCCGCTTGATGAGGAAGCTGTTGGTGTAAAACAGAAATATCACCGCGAACAGCCCCACCACGACCATGCCGTAGCGGATCACCACCTGGATGGTGGTGGCGCCGGTCATGGACTGCAGCCCCGGGTTGACGGACAGGGACGAGATGATGTAGAACATGGCCACCGTCAGCACCGCCGCCAGGATGAAGGGGCCGTAGGCCCGGCTGTTCTTGCGCAGGTTCTGGCGGGCAAGGCGCGCGTAAAAGCCCTTAGTCATGGCCGCTCCCTCCCGTGGCCAGCAGGGTGAGGGTGTCGGCGATCTTCTGGTACATCTGCTCGTTGGTGGCCCCGCCCCGGTAGATCTGATGGAACAGCTCCCCGTCCTTGATGAAGATCACCCGCCCGGCGTGGCTGGCGGCCTTGGTGGAGTGGGTGACCATGAGGATGGTCTGCCCCTCCCGGTTCAGGTCCGCGAACAGGTCCATCAGCGCGTCGGAGCTTTTCGAGTCCAGCGCCCCGGTGGGTTCGTCCGCCAGCAGCAGCTTTGGCCGGGTGATCACCGCCCGAGCCACGGCGGCGCGCTGCTTCTGGCCGCCGGAAACCTCGTAGGGGTATTTCGTCAGCACATCGGTGATGCCCATGCGCTGGGCGATGGGCTGCAGCCGCTGGGCCATCTCCACGTAGCCCATGCCCCCCAGCACCAGGGGCAGGAAGATGTTGTCCCGCAGGCTGAAGGTGTCCAGCAGGTTGAAGTCCTGGAACACGAATCCCAGGCTCTCCCGCCGGAAGGCGGCCAGCTCCCCCTCCCTGATGGCGGTCAGGTCCCGCTCCTGCAGGAACACCTGCCCGGAGGTAGGCCTGTCGAAGGCCGCCAGGATGTTGAGCAGCGTGGTCTTGCCGGAGCCGGACTCGCCCATGATAGCCACATATTCCCCCTGCTCCACGTCGAAGGACACGTTGGTCAGGGCATGGACCTGGTTGCCGCCGAAGCGGCCGGTATAGATCTTCCCCAGGTTCTCCACTTTCAGGATCGTCATAACGCACGACCTCCTTTTCTTACGTGTCCATCATAGCAGGATATCCGGGCCGCCAAAATCGATTCGCGTGACATTTTGACGCCCGGATATGACAGTTTTGTCACATCGCGAAAATGCGGGCATTTTCGCGAAAAGACTTATCTCGCCGCTTTGTTTCACTCCACCTCCAGCGCGTCCCGGTGCAGGTCCAGGAAAAACGTGCTGCCCTTCCCCGGCTCCGACTCTGCCCACAGCCGGTGGCGCAGCTTCTCCGCCGCCCGCCGGCACAGATAAAGCCCCAGGCCCGTGGCGGTCTTGTCCGCCCGGCCGTTATAGCCGGTGAAGCCCTTTTCGAATATCCGGGGCAGGTCCGACGGGGCGATGCCGATGCCCGTGTCCGACACCCGCACCACCGGCCCCGGCTCCACCGCGACGGTGACGCCCCCGGCGGAGGTGTACTTCACCGCGTTGTCCAGCAGCTGCTCCAGGATGAAGGCCAGCCACTTCTCGTCGGTGACGGCCCGCTCATCCGTCCCCTCATAGGTGAGGCGCAGCCGCTTCATCACGAACAGCGGCGCGTACTTGCGCACCGCCTGGCGTATGACGCCGTCCAGCTCGCAGGGGCCGATGGCCAGGTCCGACCCGCCCTCGTCCAGCCGCAGGTAGTTCAGCGCCATGTCCGCGTACTGCCGCACCCGGAACAGCTCTCCCTCCAGCGCCCGGTGCTCCGGGGTGTCCTCTGCCTGGAGGGTCATGTGCATGACGGCGATGGGGGTCTTGATCTGGTGCACCCAGGCGGTGAACCAGTCCAGATTCTCCTGTCTGGCCCGCTGGCCGGCGGTGAGCTGGGTCCTGTACGCCCCGGTCATCCGCTCCGCCATGGCCCGGAAATCCGCCTCCGCGGGGGTGTGCGCCTCCGGCAGGGGCTGGGTGCGGTAGGGCAGGCTCTCCAGCGCCGCCCGGCGCTCCCGCTCCGCCGTCAGATGCCGCCGGTAGCCCGCCGCCAGCATTCCCGCCCCCGCCAGCGCACACAGCCCGGCGGCGTATAAGACCGGCTCCACGCTCAGGCCGTAGAGATAAAATATCCCCCCGAAGATGGCCGCGAACAGCCCCAATGCCGCCGCGGTGCGCCAGTGCACGCCGATCCATCCGAAAAAGCCCGTCCGCTTCATCCCCTCACCCCACGATATAGCCCACGCCCACCCGGGTGGCGATGAAGTCCCGCAGCCCCGCGTCCTCCAGCTTTTTCCGCAGCCGGGTCACGTTCACGGTGAGGGTGTTCTCCTCCACGTAGCTGTCCTGCTGCCACAGCCGGGTCATCAAAGTGTCCCGGCTGACCACCTTGCCCTTGTTCTCCAGCAGGGTCTGGAGGATGCGAAACTCGTTTTTCGTCAGCTCCACCCGCCTGCCCTCATAGGTGAGGCTGGCGTCGTTCAGGTTCAGCACCGCCCCCCGATGCTCCAGCACCGGGGCCTTGCCGCTCATGTCATAGGCCCGCCGGAGCACCGCCTGCAGCTTCGCCGTCATCACGCTCAGGTCCACCGGCTTGGGCAGAAAGTCGTCCCCGCCCATGGCCATGGCCATGACGATGTTCATGTTGTCCGAGGCCGAGGAGATGAACACCACCGGCACGCCGGACACCGCCCGGATGCGCTCGCACCAGTGGTAGCCGTTATAAAACGGCAGCGCGATGTCCAGCAGCACCAGGTGGGGATCGTACCGGGCGAAGGTGCCCATCACGTCCCGGAAATCCTCCACGCAGCACACGTCCATGCCCCAGCTGCGGATCTGTCTGGCCATGGCCGCGGCCATGGCGGCGTCGTCCTCCACGATCAGCACCTTGTATACCATGTGCCCGCCTGTCCCCCTTTGCTCGTTCTCCCGGCTACTTTACCATACCCCGGGCCATCCGTCAAACCGTAACAAAAGGGCGGCCCCGGCGGGGCCGCCCCATGATACAGTTTACTGCAGGCTCTCCACGCTGTCCAGCGCCGGACAGGCGTCCAGCGCCTCCTTCCCGCCGATGACGCACACGTGCCCGGCGGCGCACACCGCCTCCAGCGTCCCGGCGAAGGCGGTCAGCCCCTCCGGGGTGGTGTGCAGGATCTCCCGGCGCTGCCGGTCCAGATCGGCCTCGCCCTGGCCGTTGAGCCACAGGTTCACCGCCCGCGCTCCCTCCATCCGGGGGGACATCACCGGCTCCGTGGAGGCGATGGTGCTGATGATATACTTGTCTATCTCGCCCCCGGCGCAGGCCGCCCGCAGGGCCTTGCCGGCCCCGGCGAAGGTGTCCAGGGTCCCGGCGGGACTGGGGTCACGGTAGCTGGAGAAGCCCACGTCCCCCATGGGCCGCACCGACAGGTTCACCCCATAGGCGCCGCCCTTGACCCGGACCTCGTTCCACAGATAATCAAAGGTGAGCAGCTGGGCCGCCACCATGCCCGTGCCGGAGAAGGCCGCGCCCAGGCCGTTCAGGTTTGCCCCCGCCGCCGCGAAGCCGACGGCCGCGGGGATGATGAAGCCCTCCTTCTTTGCGGGCAGCGGCGCGTATGCCGCCGGCACACCCATGGGCGCGTCGCCCAGCACCGCCATCGCCTGGGCCGCGAAGCCGTCGTCCCGCTCGCCGGTGAGGCTCACGGCCAGCCGCTTTTTGGAGAACACCCGCCCGCACAGGGCCGTAAGCTCTGCGCACAGCGCCGCGCCATTGCTCTCAAAATCCTTGTCCCAGGCCTGGAGCGCGCGCAGCATGGAGATGCCCGACACCGCCTCGTTCACCGCCGCGGCGGCGGAGCACTGGGCGGCGGCGCGCATGGTGCCGAAGGAGTTGCCGCTCATGGTGACGGCCTGCTCCAGCCCCAGCCGCTCCTGGCGCAGGATGTTGTAGATGAACTGGGTGCCGTCGAACTTGGACTTGTTCAATATCTCGTCCAGCAGCCGCACCGCGTCGGCCTTATGGTCCGGCAGCAGGGACAGCCCCACCGCCAGATAGGGCGAGGCCTCGCCGGTCCGGCCCGGCTGGGAGGCCACGGACACGGACGCGGAGAACCGGCCCAGGCAGCCCTCCAGCTCGCTGCGCAGAGCCAGGGGATCGTAGTGCTCCGTGGCCACCTGGCCCAGCAGCTTGGTCAGCAGCTTCACCTTCTGCAGCTCCGCCGCCGGCAGGTCGCCCAGGGCGAAGTACAGGTCCAGATACACGATGCCGTCCGTTTCAATGGGCTGGTGCAGCAGCGTCACGCCCTCCACCGCGGCGATCTCCTGGCGCACGGGCATCCCCTTTTCTGGGATGTCGGCCAGGGACAGCACCGGCAGGCAGGCCAGCTTCTCCGGCGTGTCCGCCTCGTTCTGCCGCTCCCGCAGGGCGGCAAAGTCGGCGATGACCTTTTCCGTCTGGGTCCGGTCCCAGCCGGCCTTGATCTTCGCGCAGCGCTCGGCCTCGGCGCGGGCCTTCTCCGCGCCCAGGGTCTTGGACGGCAACATCACCAGCCGCGCCCGGTGGGGGTTATCCAGCAGCGCCTGGCGCAGGAACGATTCGAACCAGCCCTCGTCCACCTTCCGCCGCAGGGAGGCGAACACCGCGTCGTACTGCAATCCCATGGCCGGGTCGCCGCCGTACAGCCACCCCTCCGTGGCCGAGATGGCGTACACCAGTCCCCGGGGCATGGAGCCGTAGTCCTTCTCCCGGGCGGCAAATTCCAGCCGGTCGAGGATGCTGTGCAGGCGCTTTTTATCCAATCCGCCGTCCGCCAGGGCGCGGAGAGTGCTTTCCACCAGCGCCCAGATCTCGTCCTTTTTGGCCGGATCGGCGTTTTTGATCTGCAAAATGGCATACAGCTGCTGCACCCCGTCCAGCTTCTCCAGCGCCACGTCCTGGCACAGGCCCGCGTCCAGCAGCGGCTTTGTCAGCGGCGACTCGTTGGAGCCGCACAGCAGCCGGGCCAGGGCGGAGAAGGCCACGTTGCGCTCCATGTCGGCAAAGGTGCCGAACACCCAGCCGCCGGCCAGGATGGCCTTGTCCTTCTCGTCCTCCTCCGGGCCGATCTCGTACAGGCAGGTCTTTTCCGCCGGGGCCACCGGCGGCTGCATGGGGATGTCCGCATCCGGGTCGATGCGCTCGTAATCCTGCAAAAACCCGTCCAGCTTACCAAGCACCGCGTCGGTGTCCACGGCGCCGTCCAGGCAGATATAGGCGTTGGAGGGGTGGTAAAACCGCCGGTAGCTGGCCAGATAGTTCTCGTATGTCAGCTCCGGGATGTGCTCCGGGTCGCCGCCGGAACTCTTGCCGTAGCAGTTGGACGGGAACAGCAGCTGGTCCATCTGCTCCATCATCACCGTGTCCGCGTCGGCGTAAGCGCCCTTCATCTCGTTGTACACCACGCCGTTGCACCGCAGCTCCCCCTCGGGGCTGTCCAGCTCATAGTGCCAGCCCTCCTGGCGGAACACGTGGGGGTCCGTGATGCTCAGGGGATGGAGCACCGCGTCCATGTACACGTCGATCAGGTTTAGAAAGTCCTGCGGATTCCGGGAGGACACCGGATACATGGTCTTGTCCGGGAAGGTCATGGCGTTGAGGAAGGTGGCCATAGAGCTTTTCAGCAGCTCCACGAAGGGTTCCCGCAGCGGATACTTCTCCGAGCCGTTGAGGACGGAGTGCTCCAAGATGTGGAACACGCCCGTGTCGTCCTGGGGGATGGTCTTGAACGCGATGGAGAAGGTCTTGTTGTCGTCGGGCCGGTCCAGCCAGATCAGGCCCGCGCCGTTTTTGACATACTCCATCCGCCACATGGTCGCGCCGATCTCCGGCAGGCTCCGGCGCTCCAGCACCCGGAAGCCGTGGATAAGGTCGTTTATCTGCATATCTTCTCCTGCCTTTCCGATTTTTGAAACACATCCGCTGTCCGGCGTGCCGGACACAGTCCTATTGTGTCCATATCATAGCACGTTCCCGCCGGTTTCACAACGCCCCGCCGGCAAAAAAGCCCCGGGAGCGGCGCTCCCGGGGACGATACAGTGCGCTCACCGGCAAAACTTGTCCACGTAGTCGGCGAAGGCCTTGCGGATGACCTCGATGGCCTCCTCCCGGCCGTGGGCGTTGTCCACCACCGATTCCTTGCCCGGCTCCAGGCTCTTGTACACGGTGAAGAAGTGCTGGATCTCCCGGTGGATATGGGCGGGCAGGTCGTCCAGGTCCTTGAAGATGTTGTACATGGGGTCCTCAAAGGGGATGGCCAGGATCTTGTCGTCCACCTTGCCGTTGTCCATCATGGTGATGAACCCCACGGGATAGACCCGCACCAGGCTCAGGGGCCGGATGGCCTCGCTGCACAGCACCAGCACGTCCAGCGGGTCGCCGTCGTCGGCATAGGTCCGGGGGATGAAGCCGTAGTTGGCCGGATAGTGGGTGGAGGTGTACAGGATGCGGTCCAGGCGCAGGGCGCCCGTTTCCTTGTCCATCTCATACTTGTTCTTCGAGCCCTTCTCGATCTCGATCACCGCCAGGAAATCCTCCGGCTTCAGGCGGGCGGGGCGAATGTCGTGCCACAGATTCATAAGTATCCACTCCCTTCGGTATGTATGACGGGGAAAATTTATTATAAGGCATCCTGGGAAAAAATGCAAGTGCCAGCCGCAGGCGGAAAAATCCGCGCCGATGGCCCCGCGCCTCTTGCAACGGGCGGCGGAAATTGCTATAATCTTCCCGGGCGGCAAAGGCCGCGACCAATGAGATTTGGGAGGAACAGACTGATGAAAAAGATCCTGGCTTTGGCATTGGCCCTGGTGATGATCCTGGCCCTGGCCGCCTGCGGCGGCAGCGGCAGCGGTTCCGGCGCGTCGGACGCCGACGGCGGCGCCACCCTGGCGCTGGTGGTGGCCGACTCCTTCGGGGACCGGTCGTTCTACGACTCGTCCAAGGCCGGCTGCGACCGCCTTGTGGCGGACAAGGCCGTCACCCTGACCACCATCGAGTGCAACGGCGAGAACCACTCCACCCAGATCCGCAATGCCGCCGACGCGGCGGACATCGTGGTGTGCGTGGGATGGGAGTTTTATGACATCGAGACCATCGCTCCGGAGTACCCGGATGTGAAGTTCATCTGGATCGACAACGCCACCTCCGCTCCTGTGGAGAACGTGCTGAACATCACCTACGCCCAGAATGAAGGCTCCTTCCTGGCCGGCTACATCGCCGCGGCCATGAGCAAGAGCGGCGTGGTGGGCGCCGTGGGCGGCGAGGATGCCGACACCATCAACGACTTCATCGTGGGCTATGAGCAGGGCGCCAAGTACTATGCCGACAGCACGGGCACCGACATCGAGGTCATCCACAACTATGCCAATACCTACACCGATCCCGCCGTGGGCAAGGAGTGCGCCATCTCCCTGAACGACTCCGGCGCCGACGTGATCTTCCAGATCGCCTCCGCCACCGGCGACGGCGTGTTCGAGGCCGCCGCGGAGAAGGGCTTCTACGCCATCGGCGTGGACTCCGACCAGAAGTACATCAACGAGGACGTTATCATCTGCTCCATGAAGAAAGAGGTGGGCGACTCCATCTATGACGCCGTGACCACTCTGCTGGACGGCGACGCGTCCCGCTGGGGCACCACCTGGGTGGCGGATATGTCCACCGGCTATGTGGGCATCGGCTACGGCGAGGACGGCTCTGTCCAGCAGGTCCCCGACGAGCTGAAGGAATCGGTGGCCGATATCGCCGAGGCGATCATATCCGGCCAGATCGTGGTGGACACCACCCGCTGACCGCCGGCTTTAACATGGCGCGGAGTTTGCAAGGCTCCGCGCCTTTTTGCAGAGAGAGGTGAAGAACATGGCCGATACCGCCGTGCGCTTTGAGCATGTGAGCATGGCCTTTCCCGGGGTGCTGGCCAATGACGACGTGACGCTGGACATCCGCCGGGGCGAGGTGTTCGCCCTGGTGGGGGAAAACGGCGCGGGCAAGAGCACCCTGATGAACATCCTCTACGGCATCCACGCCCCCACCGACGGACAGGTGTTCATCGGCGGGACGGAGGTGACGGACTTCAACCCCCGCACCGCCATCGGTCTGGGCGTGGGCATGGTCCACCAGCACTTCATGCTGGTGCCCTCCTTCACTGCCGCGGAGAACATCGTCCTCAGCCGGGAACCCCGGAAGGGCCGGATATTCTTCGACAGCGCCGCCGCCCGGCGCAAGGCCAGCGCCCTGGCGGAGGAGTACGGCCTGGAGGTGGACCCGGACGTGCCGGTGGGCCAGCTGAGCGTGGGGCTGCAGCAGCGGGTGGAGATCCTCAAGACCCTCTACCGGGGCGCGGAGATCCTCATCCTGGACGAGCCTACCGCCGTGCTCACCCCCCAGGAAACGGAGGAACTGTTCGCCGTCATCCGCCGGGTGGTCCGTGAAAAGCACATGACCGTTATCATCATCACCCACAAGCTGTATGAGGTGCTGGCCATCTCCGACCGGGTGGGCGTGATGCGCAAGGGCCAGCTGGTGGGCGTGCGGGATACCGCCGACGTGGACGAGCAGACCCTGGCCTCCATGATGGTGGGCCGGCCCATGCTCTACGACACATTGGAAAAGACCGGCGTCCCCGGTCGGGAGCTGCTGCGCATAGAGGACCTGTCCGTCCGGGACAGCCGGGGCCTGCCCGCGGTGCGGGGCGTGAGCCTGTCCGTCCGGGCCGGGGAGGTGCTGGGCATCGCCGCGGTGGAGGGCAACGGCCAGAGCGAGCTTATCGAGGCGATCACCGGCATGCGCCGGCCTGAGTCCGGCCGCGTGTGGCTCCAGGACCGGGACGTGACCGGCCTGGACCCGGGGGCCATCCGCGCCGCGGGCCTGGCCCACGTGCCGGAGGACCGGCTGGCCACCGGCGTCAGCGCCCAGGCCAGCGTGGCGGACAACCTGCTGGCGGGCCGGCAGCGGGAGGCGCGGTTCAACCGCTTCGGCTTCCACCGGCGGGTGTCCACCGTGGAGCGGTACGCAAGCGAACTGTATGAGCGCTTCGACATCCGGGGCGCGGGGGTGCGCACGGCTGCGGGGGACCTGTCCGGCGGCAACATGCAGAAGGTGGTCATCGCCCGGGAGTTCAGCTTCGACGCGCCGGTGCTCATCGTGGCCCAGCCCACCCGTGGCGTGGACGTGGGGGCCATCGAGTTCATCCACAGCCAGATCATCGCCAAGCGGAACCAGGGCTGCGCCATACTGCTGTGCTCGGCGGACCTGGACGAGGTGTTCCGGCTGTCGGACAGGATCGTCACCCTCTACGAGGGGCAGATCACCGGCCAGTACACCGGCGTGTTCTCCAAGGATGAGATCGGTCTGGGCATGACCGGCGGAAACAGGGAGGCGGTGTGAGATGGAACGGCTGAAAAAACGGAATTGGGGCTATCTCGTGAGCCTGGCGCTGAGCGTGCTGCTGGCCTTCACCATCGGCGCGGTGATACTGCTGGCCGCCGGCTTCAGCCCCCTGCGGGCCTACGGCGCCATGATCGATGGCGCCTTCTCCGGCGCCCGGCACATCGGCGACTGGCTGGAGTACGCCATGGTGCTGTGCCTGACGGGCCTGGCCTGCGTGCTGGGTTCCCGGGTGGGCATCTTCAACGTGGGCGGCGAGGGCCAGCTGCTGCTGGGGGCCATCGTGTCCTGCCAGGTGGGCGTGTGGCTGGGAGGCAGCCCCGTGTGGATCGCCCTGCCGGCGGCGGCCCTGGCCGCTATGGCCGTGGGCGGGCTGTACGCCCTGATCCCCGGGTGGCTGAAGGTGAAGGTGAAGGTCAACGAGGTCATCACCACCATCATGCTCAACACCGTGGCGGCCAGCCTGTGCCAGTACCTGGCCAAGGGGCCGTGGAAAAACGCCAACAAGAACATGGTGGCCGCCACCGCCCAGCTGGACCCCCGGCTGTGGTTCCACAGCCTGATCCCCGGGTCCAACCTGTCCACCGCCATCATCGCCGCGGCGGCGATCACGGTGCTGACCTGGTACGTGATGCAAAAGACCTCCACCGGCTATGAGATGAAGCTCACCGGCCAGAACCCCCGCTTCGCCTTCTTCTCCGGCATCAAGACCGACCGGCTGGTGATCGTGTGCATGGTGATCTCCGGGGCCATGTGCGGTCTGGTGGGCATGTTCCGGGTCTACGGCGTGGAGCACCTGTACCGCTCCAGCATCAGCAACCAGTACTATTTCGAGGGCCTGACCGTGGCCATGATCGCCGGCTACGAGCCGGTGACGGTGATATTCCTCAGCTTCTTCTTCGCCATACTGAAGATCGGCGCCCAGGGCATGGAGCTGACCGCCGGGGTACCCAACCAGATCTATCTGATCATCCAGACGGTCATCATCTTCTGCATGGCGGCGGAGAGCGGCGTGTTCTCGTCCCTGCGGGCCGGCTCCCAGCGAAAGAAAGCCCGGGCGGACATCCGCCGGAAGGAGGGTCGGGACCATGCTTGAGACCATCCTTTCCAGCATCTTCTCCGCCGGCACCTTCAACCAGATGCTCCGCTCCGCCACCCCGGTGGCCCTGGCGGCCCTGGGCGGGGCCATGACCGAGCACGCGGGCATCATGAACATCGGCATGGACGGCATGATCCTGATGGGCGCGTTCTTCGGCGTGCTGGGCAGCTGGTACTTCGGCTCCGCCGCGGCGGGCGTGGCGCTGGTGCTGGTGATGGGCGTGATCGTGGGGCTGTTCTTCGCCCTGTTCACGGTGAAGTTCCGCTCCGACGAGTTCATCATCGGCACGGCCCTGAACACCTTCGCCCTAGGCCTGACCAGCTTCCTGAGCCGCTCCATCTTCGGCACCGGCGGCACCAAGGGCAACCCCGCCCTGCCCACGGTCCACATCCCCGGTCTGGACGCCATACCCTTCCTGGGCCAGGTGCTCAATGACAACTCCCTTTTCATCTACCTCACCTGGGCGCTGGTGCTCATCATGTGGCTGTTCGTCTACCGCACGCCTTACGGCCTGTGGCTGCGGGCCAGCGGCGAAAAGCCGGAGACCCTGCGCACCGCCGGCGTGGCCCCGGAGCGGATGAAGTGGCTGGCCAGCATCCTGTGCGGTCTTCTGTGCGGCCTGGCGGGGGCACACCTGTCCCTGGGCCAGCTCCAGGGCACCTTCGCCGAGGACATGGCCAACTCCCGGGGCTACATCGCCTTCGCCTGCGTCATCTTCAGCAAGGCCAACCCCGCCGTGGCCTACGCCGCGGCGCTGATGTTCGGCTTCTTCGACGCCATCGGCCTGCGGCTGCAGGAGTACGTCAGCTCCGACCTGACCGGCACCATCCCCTACCTTATCACCATTGTGATGATGGTGTACGTGGTGGTCCGCTCCCGGCGCCGCGACATGCGCGCCGGCCGCCGTCTGCCCCAGCGCCAGGGGTGACCGCAGCCCACTCCGCCAAGACGGGAGATGTACAAGGAGGCAAATACAGTGGAGATACGGCAGATCACCGACGACGGGGAGAAGAAAACCATCACACGGCATATCCTTGAAGCGCTCCCGGACTGGTTCGGTATCCCGGAGGCGAGAGAGGATTACATCGCCCAGAGCGAGCATAAGCTGTTCTTTTGCGCCTTTGAGGGCGGCCGTCCGGTCGGGTTTCTGTATTTGAAGGAGACCGGCAGCGCCACCGTGGAGCTGTACGTCATGGGCGTCCTGCAGGCGTTTCACCGCAGAGGCATCGGTCGGGAATTGTTCAAACGCGCCCGGCAGGCCGCCGTGGAGCAGGGATATTCCTTTATGCAGGTCAAGACCGTCCAAATGGGAAAATACGCGGAATACGACAGCACGAACCGGTTCTATCTCTCCCTGGGCTTTCAGGAATTTGAGGTGTTCCCCACGCTGTGGGACGCGTGCAACCCCTGCCAGGTATATGTTATGAGCCTGGGGTAATTCAAATTTTGCCCTCTGGAGAAAAGTCAGGACCACCCGCTATGCGGGTGGTCCTGACTTGCAGAAAAATGTGGACAAGCACCGGCCACGGTTGTATAATTTTAAGATAAATAAAAATACTGACATATTAGGGGAGATACGGTCATGGTCGGTCTGAAGAAGGCGCTGAAAGAGCTGGCTAAATTCATCATGGATCTGTGCCGGGCCATAGGTCGTCTGCTGAAAGCGCTCTGGCAAAAGGTTTTGAAACCTCTTGCTCAGACGATCCGGTCCCTTCCCTGGGGAAAGTGGGCTGCCGGGGTCAAGGACTTTATAAACCGGACGCCGCACGCAAAACCCCTCCTCTGCGCTGTGCTCGTCTGCATCGTGGCCGTGGCCGTCCTCTCGGGCCTTTTGGGCCGGGGCAGGGATGACGCCCCGGCGGCGGATGGACCGGAGGGAGAAACGCTCACCGCGCAAGCGGAGGGATCTGATACGGAGAACGCGGCCGGAACAGAGGGCGATCCAACCCAGTCACAGCTCTATCAGGAGAGCTATGACGATATGATGGAGCATATGGACGAGGTCATCGCGGTCTACTGGCAGAACGGCGGCGATTCGCTCGTCACGGCTCTGGAGGGGACCTTTGAGGAGTTCTATGACGCGGTCAACCAGCTGGACCCCAATTTTTTTGACAGCGTTTCCGAGAGCATGGCGTACAAATACGCGGAAGGTCCGCTCGAAGCCCATCTGATCAAAACGGGCGTAGACACATATTTCAGCGACGATGAGATCGGGCAGGGACTGCGCAGCATCAGCGAGCGATTCTTTCTGGGACTCCTCGACCGGTCGTTCAGCAAGGACGACGCAGTGCGGAAGGACATGATGCGGTTTTGCGCGGGGAACATGGAATACGCGCTGGCCAGGACCGCCGGCTCGATCCGGGGCATTCTGGGTCAGATCAGCAAGGACAGCGGGTACTATACGGCCGTGACGGCCATCGATGACTGCTATGAGCAGATCGATGCGTATTACACGAGCAATATAACCGCCGAGATGTCGATCGTCATGAACGGGGGCGAGGAGGCTGAAAGGATCGAGGAAAAGTGGGACATCCTGCAGGGAAGAATGAAGGCCCTGCAGGACAAGAGAGCGGAGTGGGACAGCAAGCTCGAGGAATGGACCAACGATTTCCTCTCCGACCTCCATCTGGACGGGGAGACGCTGGACCCGGGCATTTTGGACCAGTACATATACGCCGTGGTCGACAAAGACGGGGAGATCTGCGGGACATATATCGCGCCGGGGTCGGTCGACGACCTGATGATCACGAGCAGCGGGATATGCTCCTGGCGGGACGATACGGGATTTCATGTCGTGAACAAGGACGGCAGCGAGCTGTACCGCAAGGATGGGTATATTTATTGCTACGGCAACAGCAGCCTGCACTTCTTCTACGCCGACTTTGAAACGAAGGACGGGTATTATGATCCGTCGCCGTGCGGGAACCTGCTGCACGAAACGCACACGGATGATTTCGACCTCGGCGTCTACGAAACGCTCGCCATCGAACGGCCGGACGGCACCGCGCAGGAGATCGTCACAGGCTACGGCATCACTGCCACGCCAGTCAACACCGTCAACCATTATTATGGCTACAAGGGCAGCAGAGTCTATCAGAACTGGACGTGGGGCACCAACACCCGGACCGATATCTGGCGGGTGGATTACCGCCCACTGGACCAGGAGGATACCAGGACCATCGTCGTGGATATCGCCTCCGGAGAGATATACGAGCCGGACGCTTACCTGTCCGAACACCCTGCCAGCGACTGGCGCCACGGGCATTACGACACCGAGATCACGGAGGACTATATGCTGGATACCGATACCTGGGAACTCTACGAAAAGGATGACCCGGAGAAAGTGGTCGCAGACTTCTCCGCCGGGCAGGGCCTGGAACGGCTGTTCTACGATGAGATCCACCAGCAGTACTGGGCGGTCACTCGGACCGGGTACTATTACGTGACGGACAAGGATTTTAACCGTATCCACGAGCCGGTGAAGCTGGAGAACGGCTGGTGGGATGTTTCACCCTACGGAATGATCTGCAACACGACGGTCGTCGACCAGCAGACCGGCGAGAGTTCGACGGTGCGGGGGCTGTTTGACGCGGAGGGGAATCTCCTCTGCACCATTCCCGGAAACGAGATCATGGGCTTTGCGGCGGACATTTACAAAGACGACGCGTGGTTCCGTATCGACCGGAACGGATTCTTCCATATGGCCACCCGGGAGCAGCTGTACCTGAAGTTCTCCTGAAGATACCGGGCATAGGGCCTGGCCGGCGCGGAGGCCCTCGGTAGGATGGGCACAGCAGCTCGACCAATTCCTTGATATTACACTGTTACATTCTGCTATTACAGAATATATCAACTTGATGATCGCTCATGCGTAAACAAGAAAAATAGGCGTACTCAAAGTATGCCAGCATAGCTAGTGGTCGCCTTTGCTGCTTGCAAAGCATCGGACGGCATGGCCTGCGCCATGCCGTCCGATTTCTTTTATCAACCTTCGCTTTTTTGGGTCAAAATATGCCAGATATCCGTTCCGACAAAGCCGCATCTCCGATATAGGCGCTCCGGCCCGGTCGGATCATTCACCTTTCCTGAGACGGTCGCGAACTTCGCCGTACCCTGCATCTTGGAAAGCAGGGCATTCACCACCACCTGGCCGTAACCCCGCCCCCGATAGGGCGGAAGGACCTGTATCCACTCCAGGATCGATTCGCCGATCTGCCTGTCATAATCGGCGATGCCGCCCGCGAGCACAGTATGCGTCCCCTTCTCTCTCAGCAGGACCCACAGCTCCGGGCAGTAGACAGGCGTATGGCGATAGCCCTCCATCTGTTCAGCGGTAACGCGCAGATCGGTATAGCTTTGATTAATGAGCCGGACAAATTCGGATACCGGCTCCCCGCCAGAAACGACCTCCGCCTCCGGTACGGTCATGCGCCTGATGTTTTTCAGATCGTGATACAGCCGAAAGTACGGCTCATCGCTGTGATCGATGAGCAGATCGTCGGTCAACTCTCTATGATAGACGATCATCATCCCGGGCGGCACAGGGATGCGTTTGTATTTCCAATAGGGGATGCTCGCCGTTCCGCAGGGATCGCGCAAATAGCTTTCTAACAGGACCATGATACCGTCTCCGCTTTGTGATCGGCACCGCCGGTCTTACAGGACCTCCACCTGGCACATCTTCATGGTCTCCAGCGCCGCGGCGTGGCTGGCCGGGGTCACTCCGGCACACAGCCCGGCGATGACCTTCACCGGCGTCTCCGGCAAAAACGCCTTCACCAGCAGGGCGTTGGACACCACGCATATGTCCGTGCACAGCCCCGCCAGCGTCACCTCCAGCGCCTCCTTCCCGGCCATGGCCGCCAGCATCTTGGCCAGCTCCACGGAGCCAAAGGTGGGCTTGTCGATGATCTTCGCGTCCCCCAGGGCGGCGGCCACCTTCTCGTTGAGCTGCCAGCCCGCCGTGCCCTTCACGCAGTGGACCACCGGCAGGTTGCGCCCCTCCTGGGTCTGAAGATAATTCTCCGGGTGGGTGTCCCGGGTGGCGAACACGTCCTCGGCGGGGTATTTTTTGATCTCCTCCGCCACGCCGTCCACGATGGCGACGGCCTCAGGCGTACCCAGCGCCCCGTCGATAAAATCCTTCTGCATGTCGATGACCAGCAGTATCTTTCGCATATGCCATCCCTCCCGCCGCCATTGTAATCCCCGCCGGGGCGGTTGTCAATGCGCCTATTGCAATCCGGCGGGAAAGGCTATATAATGTAGTGGCTTAAATGCGCAAATCAGTAAAGTGAAAGGTGACCACATGAATTTCCTCTTCATCTCCCCCAACTTCCCGGAGGCCTACTGGCACTTCTGCGCCTGCCTGCGGGACAACGGCGTGACCGTGCTGGGCGTGGGCGACTGCCCCTACGACGATCTGCTGCCGGAGCTGCGCCAGGCCCTGACCGAGTATTACAAGGTGGACACCCTGGCGGACTATGACCAGGTGTTCCGGGCGGCGGCCTACTTCTCCTTCAAGTACGGCAAGTTGGACTGGATCGAGTCCAACAACGAGTTCTGGCTGGAGCAGGACGCCCGGCTGCGCACGGACTTCAACGTGACCACCGGCCTGAAGGCCCATGAGATATGGAAGTACAAGAGCAAGTCCGCCATGAAGGAGTTCTATAAAAAAGCGGGCGTGCCCGCGGCCCGGTGCCTGCCGGTGACCGATCTGGACGCCGCCATGGACTTCATCCGCCAGGTGGGATACCCCGTGATCGTCAAGCCGGACAGCGGCGTGGGCGCCACCGCCACCTATAAGCTGCAGAGCGACGACGACGCCCAGGCCTTCTTCGCCGAGAAGCCGGACGTGCCCTACCTGATGGAGGAGTTCGTCCCTGGGGAGGTCACCACCTACGACGGCGTGTGTGACTCCCAGGGCCAGGTCCTCTTCGCCGCCAGCCACATCAGCCCCACCTCCATCATGGACATGGTGAACGAGCACCGGCCTTGTTCGTATTATGTCAACCGCTCCATCCCCCCCGAGGTGGAGGCGGCCGGCCGGGCCACCCTGGCGGCCTTCGGCGCCAAGAGCCGGTTCTTCCATCTGGAGTTCTTCCGCCTGACCGCGGACAAGGCAGGTCTGGGCAAGACGGGGGACATCGTGGCCCTGGAGGTGAACATGCGCCCGGCAGGCGGCTTCACGCCGGACATGCTCAACTTCAGCCAGAGCGTGGATGTGTACCGCATCTGGGCGGACATGATCGCCTTCGATGAGGCCCGCCACAGCTTCGACGGACCCAAGAGCTACTGCGTCTACGCCGGTCGCCGGGACGAGTGCGACTACGTGCTCACCCTGGACCAGCTGCACCAGCGCTACGCCGACCACGCCAAGCTGTTCACCCGCATGCCCGACGCCCTGTCCGGCGCCATGGGCAACCAGGTGGGCATATGCTGCTTCGACACCAAGGAGGAGGTGGACGCGTACCTGCGCGACGCCTTCCAGGAGAAGTAAAAATACATAGGAAAAGGGCGGGCTGCACAGGCAGCCCGCCCTCATTTTGTTTTTGGTGATCCGCGATCAGCCGATCATCTTGGCCACCTCGGCGGCCAGATCGTCCTGACGCTTCTCGATGCCCTCGCCCTTCTCATAGCGGATATAGCTCTTCACGGTGATGGGAGAACCCACTTCCTTGGCGACGGCGGCCACATGGGCGGCCACGTCCTCGCCCTCGCCCTTGACGTAGGCCTGCTGGAGCAGGCAGATCTCCTTGTAGTACTTCTCGATGCCGCCCATGACGATCTTCTCGATGATCTGCTGGGGCTTCTTGGCATT
>CANQXG010000002.1 GCA_947627735.1 uncultured Oscillospiraceae bacterium
ATCGCCCAGTCCGACCTGAAGGACCTGGGCGTGCACACGGAGATGTACGTGGACGGCTTCGTGGACATCGCCATGGCCGGGAAGATCAACGGCAAAAACAAGAACCTGGACTATGGCCGGCAGGTGTTCGCCTTCGCCGCCGGGTCCCAGAAGCTGTATGATTATGTAAACCGCAATCCCGACGTGATGGGCGCCACGGTGGACTACACCAACGACGTGCGCGTCATCGCCCAGCTGGACAAGTTCATCTCCATCAACAACGCCGTGGACCTGGACCTGTTCGGCCAGGTGAACGCCGAGTCCGCCGGCATCAAGCACATCTCCGGCACCGGCGGCCAGCTGGACTTCGTCATGGGCGCGTACCTGTCCAACGGGGGCAAGAGCTTCATCTGCCTGTCCTCCACCATGACCGCCAAGGACGGCACGGTGAAGAGCCGCATCGTGCCCACCCTGACCCCGGGCAGCATCGCCACCGACCCCCGCAGCTGCGTGCAGTACATCGTCACCGAGTACGGCATGGTGAACTTGAAGGGCCTGTCCACCTGGGAGCGGGCCGAGGCGCTGATCTCCATCGCCCACCCGGACTTCCGGGAGGGGCTGATCGCCGAGGCGGAGAAGATGCACATCTGGAGAAGGAGCAACAAGTAAAATACCGAAACAAGACCGCTCCACCGGGGCGGTCTTGTTTTATTACCTTGTTGAAGGCCCCCTTGCGTAAAGGGGGGCTGGCAGCGCTTTCGGGGTCCCCAAAAGGCACGCATGCCTTTTGGGGAGAGGAGGAGCGCGGGAGCGGGCGGATGCCGGCGCTTGCGACGGCGCAGCTCAGCAAACGCCGCGACGACGAGACTGAGGGATTGTCGTTTACAACCCCTCCGTCGCGGCTTCGCCGCGACACCTCCCCTTACACAGGGGAGGCTTTTTCTGCGCAGGCGTCCCTGTACCGCTCCGCGGCGCGGACGGTGTTGACCAGGTATTTTATGACCTCCGCGGGATGCAGGCCCACGGCGGTCTCCCCGGTGACCATCACCGACGAGGCCCCGTCCAGCACCGCATTGAAGATGTCGCTCACCTCCGCCCGGGTGGGGACGGGGCTGCGCTCCATGGAGGCGAGCATCTGGGTCACCACCATGAAGGGCCGGCAGGCCGCCCGGCAGGCGGCGGCGATGCGCTTCTGGGCCGCCGGCAGCTCCCACAGGGGCATGGCGTTGCCCAGGTCGCCCCGGGCGATGACGATCTCGTCCGAGGCGGCGATCAGCTCCGGCAGCTTTTCCATGCCGGACATGTTTTCCACCTTGGCCATCAGCGCCACGTGGGCGCAGCCCGCCTCATCCAGGGCGGCGCGGACCTGGGCCAGGTCCTCCCGACCCCGGACGAAGGGCTGCATGACGGCGGTGACGCCCCAGCGGGCCGCGGCGCGGATGTTCTCCCGGTCCCGGTCCGTCAGGGCCGGCAGGGGGACGTCCAGCCCCGGCAGGGCCACGCTCTTGCCGCCGGTCAGCGTGCCGCCCCGGAGCACCTCCGCCTGGTCTGGGCCAAGGGCCCGCAGCAGCAGCTTGCCGTCGTCCAGCAGCATCTCCTGGCCGGGCCGCAGGCGACCCAGGACCGCCCGGGGCAGGGGCACGCCCGCCGTGCCCAGGGGTATCCGGGACCCCTCCGCCAGGGCCATGGGCGATGCCAGCGGCCCCACCCGCAGCTCCGGGCCCTGCATGTCTATGACCAGCTTCGGCCTGTATCCGGCGCGGGCGGACGCCCTGTCCAGCTGCTCCAGCCAGGGGGCCGCCCCCGCCAGCGTCACGTGGGACAGGTTCAGCCGCAGCCCGGTCATGCCCAGCTCTGTCATCCGCGCCAGGGTGTCGGCGTCGGCGCAGGCGGGGCCGAGAGTGCCGTATATTTCCATGGAGATACGCTCCTTTCCCGTGCTCCTCCAAAAGATATCACATACGCTTCACAGGTGCAACAGTTTCCAGTTATCGCCTATTGACATCACCGGTGGGATTTGGTATATTTAGTGCGATGCATTAGAGAATGTGTTAGATGTCATTAATTTAATTCACTACATCGGAGCATAAAACATGGAATATCTTAGCCAGTACAGGGAGAAGTGCCGCACGGCGGACCAGATCGCGGCCATGGTGGAGAGCGGGTGGACCTGCTGCGCGGACGCGGCGGCCTCCATCCCCACGGCCATCATCGAGGCCATCGGCCGCCGGGCGGAGGCGGGCCAGGTGAGGGACCTCACCTTCCACGAGCTGCTGGACCTGGCGCCCAGCGCCCTGTTTGCCTGGCCGGAGGCCATACGGCCCGTGTCCTGGTTCTCCGGGAAGAACTCCCGGGCGGCGGTGAACCGGGGCATCGCGGACGTGATGCCCTGCTACTACCGGGATATGCCCGCCCTGCACCGGGAGTATGTGGACCTGGACGCCTTTATGACGGTGGTGTCCCCCATGGACGAGGACGGCTGGTTCAGCGCCGGCGCCACCGGGTCCTACTCCGCCGCCCAGTTTGAAAAGGCGAAGCACATCTTCCTGGAGGTGAACGGGAACATGCCCCGGGCCATCACGGCGCCCCGGGTCCACATCTCCCAGGTGACGGCCCTGTGCGAGCACAATGCGCCCCTGCCCGTCGCCCCGCCCGCCAAGCTGGACGACATCAGCCGGGCCATCGGCGGCTACATCGCCCAGGAGGTGCCCGACGGGGCCACCATCCAGCTGGGCATCGGGGCCATCCCCGAGGCGGTGGGCCTGGCGTTGAAGGACAAACACGACCTGGGCATCCACACGGAGCTGCTGCCGGACTGCATGATGGAGCTGATCGAGTGTGGGGCCGTGACCAACGCCCGCAAGCCCATCCACACCGGCAAGACGGTGGCCACCTTCACCTTCGGCTCGGAGCGGCTGTACCGGTACATAGACAACAACCCCGACGTGGAGATCCTGCCGGTGGAGTACGTCAACGACCCGGCGGTCATCGCCCGGCACCCCAATTTCATCTCCGTCAACGGCGGACTGGAGGTGGATTTCTTCGGCCAGGTGTGCGCCGAGAGCCTGGGCACTACCCACGTCTCCGGCACCGGCGGCCAGTCCGATTACGTCCGGGGCGCGGTGATGAGTCCGGGGGGCAAGAGCTTCATCGCCTTCCCCTCCACCGCCGCCGGCGGCACCGTCAGCCGCATCCGGGCCACCCTGACCCCCGGGGCGGTGGTGAGCACCAGCAAAAACGACGTGGACTGGATCGCCACGGAGTACGGTCTGGCCAAGCTGCGGGGCAAGACCCTGTCCCAGCGGGCCAAGGCGCTGATCGCCATCGCCCACCCGAAGTTCCGGGAGGAGCTGACGGCCCAGGCCAAGGCCATGAATATTCTGATCTAGGAGAGGCGCTATGAGCACTGTCCCCGCATGGATGACGGCCTGCCGGCTCACGGCCCTGGTGGGCCACAGCGGCAGCGGCAAGACCGAGGTGGCCGTCAATATGACCGTGGCCCTGGCACAGGCCGGGATCAAAACGGCCCTGGCGGACCTGGACATCGTCAACCCCTACTTCCGCTCCCGGGAGCGGCGGGACATCCTGGCCCGGCTGGGGGTGCGGTTCGTGTCCTCCTCCCAGGCGCTGGTGGACGCGGACGTGCCGGCGCTGCCGGCGGAGCTGAACACCCTGCTGCAGGACGAGTCGCTGCGGAGCATCCTGGACATCGGCGGGGACTCGGGGGCGCGGGTGCTGGGCCGGTATCGGCACCAGATCGCCGCCCAGCCCCATCAGGTGCTGCTGGTGCTGAACGCCCACCGGCCCTGGACCCGGACGGCGGAGCAGGCCATCGCCTCCCTGCGGCAGATCGAGGCCACCATGGGCCTGCCGGTGACGGGGATCGTGAACAACACCCACCTGTGCGGGGAGACCGGGCCGGAGGATGTGCTCCTGGGCGCCCGGCTGGCCCGGCAGGTCAGCGACAAGACGGATATCCCGGTGATATGCCACTGCGCGGCGCGCCCGCTGGCCGGGCGGCTGCCGGCGATGGATGAGCCGGTATTTCCCATAGATGTGTACATGAAAAAACCTTGGGAGCGATAATGCGCCCGGAAAGGGGAGGTGAGAACCTATGACCGTGTTTTTACATTTTGACCGTGATCGCTGCAAGGGCTGCGAGCTGTGCGTGTCCGTGTGCCCGAAGCATGTTCTGGCGCTGGATATGGCCTCCACCAATGCGAAGGGATACCATCCCGCGGCGGCGAAGGACCCGGCGGCCTGCATCGCCTGTGCCAGCTGCGCGAAGATCTGTCCTGATTCGGTCATCAGCATTGAAAAAGAATGAAAGGAGCTGAGCATCGTGGAAAAAGAACTTTGGAAGGGGAATGAGGCCATCGCGGAGGCCGCCATTCGGGCCGGCGTCAACTGCTTCTTCGGCTACCCCATCACCCCTCAGAACGAGATCCCCGAGTATATGTCCGCCCATCTGCCCGAAGCGGGCGGGGTCTTCGTGCAGTCGGAGTCCGAGCTGGCCGCCATCAACATGGTGTACGGCGCCGCCTCCTCCGGCATGCGCGCCATGACCTCCTCCTCCTCTCCCGGCGTGAGCCTGAAGCAGGAGGGCATCAGCTATATGGCCGGCGCGGAGCTGCCCGGCGTCATCGTGAACATGATGCGCGGCGGCCCCGGTCTGGGCACCATCCAGCCGTCCCAGTGCGATTATTTCCAGGCCACCCGCGGCGGCGGCAACGGCGATTACCGCACCATGGTGCTGGCCCCCTGCAACATCCAGGAGGCCGTGGATATGACCCAGGAGGCCTTCGATCTGGCGGATCTGTACCGCATGCCCGTGGTGGTGCTGGGCGACGGCATGATCGGGCAGATGATGGAACCCATCGTCTGGCACGATATCCCCAAGCGGGAGCTGCCCGCCAAGGACTGGGCGGCCAATGGCCGCCGGGGCCGGGACCACAACAACTTCGTCACCTCCCTGCGCATGGACGCGCCGGACTGCGAGGAGCACAACCGGGCGCTGCAGCGCAAGTATGACCTTATCAGCCAGACCGAGGTCCGCTGGGAGGAAACGGACACCGCCGACTGCGAGATCCTCATCGCCGCCTACGGCACCCCCGCCCGTATCGCCTCCTCCGCGGTGGAGGAGCTGCGGGCCAAGGGCGTGAAGGCCGGCCTGTTCCGGCCCAAGACCGTGTGGCCCTTCCCCTCCAAGCGCCTGGCCGAGATCGCCGGGCAGGACTCGGTGAAGGCCATCCTGGTGGTGGAGATGAGCATGGGCCAGATGGTGGAGGATGTGCAGCTGGCCACCAAGTGCGTCAAGCCCATCGGCTTCCACGGCCGGCCCGGCGGCATGTTCCCCAGCGTGGAGGGCATCATGGAAGAGGCTGAGAAGCTGCTGAAGGAGGTGCAGTGATATGACCACAGTATACCGCAAGTCCGCGGGATTGCAGGACAGGGAGCTGCATTACTGCCCCGGCTGCAGCCACGGCATCGTTCATAAGCTGGTGGCCGAGTGCATGGAGGAGCTGGGCGTGATCGACACGGCGGTGCTGGTCTGCCCGGTGGGCTGCTCCGTGTTCGCCGGACATTATCTGGCCTGCGACGCGGTGGAGGCGGCCCATGGCCGCGCGCCCGCCGTCGCCACCGGCATCAAGCGGACCCATCCGGATCAGCTGGTCGTGACCTATCAGGGCGACGGCGATCTGGCCTCCATCGGCGCGGCGGAGATCGTTCACGCCGCCATGCGGGGCGAAAAGTTCACCACGATCTTTATCAATAACGCGATCTTCGGCATGACCGGCGGCCAGATGGCCCCCACCACCCTGCTGGGCCAGCGGGCCACCACGGCCCCCCATGGCCGGCAGAAGGAGATCCACGGCAGTCCCATCCGCGTGTCCGAGATGCTGGCCACCCTGGACGGCCTGGCCTACGCCGAGCGGGTGTGCGTCACCGATATCCCCCACCTGAACAAGGCCAAAAAGGCCATCAAGAAGGCCTTTGAGCTGCAGCTGTCCGGCGTGGGCTTCACCTTTGTGGAAGTGCTGTGCGCCTGCCCCACCAACTGGGGCATGGCCCCCCTGGAGGCCAACAAGTGGCTGATGGAGAACATGGCCGCTTACTATCCTCTGGGCGTCATCAAGGAGGTACAGGCCTGATGAAAAAACAGATCATCATCTCCGGCTTCGGCGGCCAGGGCGTTATGAGCATCGGCAAGAGCCTGGTGGAGGCCGCGGTGGACGAGGGCATGCACGCCACATGGGTGCCCTCCTACGGCCCCGAGATGCGCGGCGGCACCGCCAACTGCTCCGTGGTCCTCAGCGACGAGCCGGTGGGTTCGCCGGTGTTCACCTACCCCACCGAGCTGATCGCCATGAACCTGCCCAGCCTGACCAAGTTTGAACCCAATGTGGTCGCCGGCGGGACCATCTTCGTCAACAGCTCCATCATCTCCCAAAAGGTGGAGCGCACGGACGTGCGGGCGGTGTATGTGCCCTGCGACGCCATCGCCGACCAGCTGGGCAACAAGAAGGTGTCCAACATGGTGATGCTGGGCGCCTATATCGCCGCCACCGGCGCTCTGAAGGAGGAGACCATCCGCCACATGCTGGTGGAGATGTTCACCGGCCCCAAGGCGAAGCTGGTGGAGCTGAACATGAAGGCCCTGGAAGAGGGCGCCAAGTGCCTGGAGGGCTGATATCCGCGCGGTTTTCGTCGGATATGCAGCCGAAAAAGGGCGGCATACGGCGATATGCGGACCATGCGTGCCGTATCCGGTCGGATATGCCATGGTCTATGCCATAAATATCCGCACAAATCACACGGCCCCGCGGCATTTTGCCGCGGGGCCACCGTTTGCAGCGGGGAGAATGATGTGATATACTGTACCCAACGATTTGGCCCCCTCTGACGTCGGAGCACGCAAGTCAGGTTTCATCATGCCGCAAGCGGCATGATTCGAGTGACTCGCGGCTCCTCCTCTCCCCAAAAGGCAGGCGTGCCTTTTGGGGACCCCTGAGGGCTGTCAGCGCCGACAGGCGCTGACTGGGGGAGAGAAAACTTATAGTGCGGTTTATCTCTCCCTCCGTCCGCCTTCGGCGGCCACCTCCCTCGTCAGAGGGAGGCAAAAAGGAGTGATGTTATGTCAACTCAACCCATCCTGGCCGATCCCGCCCTGGAGGCGCTGCGGAAAAAGCTCTTCCCCCGGGTGCCCTGGGGGGCGGAGGGCCCTGTGCGCCGGCGGTATATGGCCCGGGCGGAGGGCCGGACGGTGGCCGACGCCCTGGGGGAGCTGGCCCGCCGGGAGGACTTCATCGCCCCGGAGGGGCGGGTCGTGGCGGGGGACGGGCCGGTGTGCCTGGCCACGTTCCGACAGCGGGACCGGACGGACAGCCTGGTGCTGGGCCTGGGGACGGATGTGTGCTGGTGCGACATCGCCCTGGGGACGCCGGACGCGGACGGCTGGCAGGAGCTGGTGGTCCGCAGCGAGGAGGGAGAGAACCTGGTGGCCCTGGCCAGCGCCCGGGGCGCGGTGCGGTTCCGGAAAATATAAACGCGAGGCAAAATAATATTTTATCCGGAGGGAGAAAAATGAGCAAGGTATTGGTAGCGTATTTCAGCGCCGGCGGGGTGACCGCCGACGCGGCGAAGAAGATCGCGGAGGTCACGGGCGGGGCGCTGTATGAGATCAGGCCGGAGACCGCCTACACCAAGGCGGACCTGAACTGGATGGACCCGGCCGCCCGCAGCACCGTGGAGATGAAGGACAAGTCCTCCCGGCCGAAGCTCGCGGAAGGGACCGCCCCCGTGGCGGAGAGCGACGTGCTGCTGCTCGGCTTCCCGATCTGGTGGTACACCGCCCCCAGGATCGTCAACACGTTCCTGGAGCGCTATGACCTGGCGGGGAAGCGGATCATCCTGTTCGCCACCTCCGGCGGCAGCGGCTTCGAGGGCGCGCTGGCCGATCTGAAGGGCAGCGTCAGCGCCTCGGCGTCCATGGAGGAGGGCATCGTCGTCCACGGACGGCAGGACAGCGCCGCCTGGAAGAAATGGACCGACACCCTGGGGCTGTAAAGCGGCAAAAAAATGAACGGACCCGGACACGAACGTGTCCGGGTCCATTCATGCCGGGGTCAGTCCTCGGGGGGCAGGTATTTCACCACTGCCTCCCCGTCGGCCACCACGGTCCCCGCCTGGTTGACGCAGGTGGTGCGGAATTTATAGATACCCTTGGCCGGGTTGAGCACCTCCGTGACGGTGGCGGTGGCGGTGACGGTGTCGCCGATGCGCACCGGGGCGGTGAAGTCCAGGGACTGGTGCAGGTACACCGTCCCGGACCCGGGCAGATACATCCCCAGCACCGTGGAGATGAAGCCCGCCGGCAGGAGGGCGTGGGCGATCCGCTCCCCGAAGGGGCTGGCGGCGGCCTCCGCCGCGTTCACGTGCAGGCCATTGAAGTCCCCGATGACCCCGGCCATGGTGTAGATATCCGACTCGGAGACGGTCTTTCCGAAGCTGGCCTGCTGGCCAACGGTCAACGCCATATCAGCCGACCTCCAATGCGTATTTCATGTAGTAGTTGCCCCGGCGCTCCCGGTCCAGGGTGGTGGGACCCATGTGGCCGGGGTAGACCTCATAGTCCCCCGGCAGGTCGTACAGCCGCCGCAGGCTCCCCAGCAGCGCCGGCATGTCCCCGCCGGGCAGATCGGTCCGGCCGCAGGAGCCGGCGAACAGGGTGTCCCCGGAGAAGATGGCGTCCTCGCAGATGTAGCACACGCCGCCGGGGGTGTGGCCCGGGGTTTCCATCACCCGGAAGGTCAGCCCGCCCACGGCGATGGCGTCGGCCTCGGACACCATCATCGAACCCTCCGGGGGGTCGAAGCGGTAATCGCCCTTGCCCACGTCCCGGGCGCTCATGCACACCGTGGCGCCGGTCTCCTCCCGGACGGCGTCCACCGCCAGAACGTGGTCGAAGTGGCCGTGGGTGAGCAGGATGTACCGGGCCTGGAGATGGTGCTCCTCCAGGTAGTTCATGATGGTATTGGACTCGTCGCCCGGGTCGATGACGGCGCACTGGAGGGTGGCCTCGTCGGTGACGATGTAGCAGTTGGTCTCGATCTGGCCGACGGTGAGAGTCTTGATAAGCATAGTCACAGCTCCTTCGTGTCAAGCAGTATGGTGATGGGGCCGTCGTTCTGGCTGAACACCTGCATGTCCGCGCCGAACACGCCGGTCTCCACGCGGAAGCCCCGCTCCCGGCACTGGGCGATGACGGACTCATACAGGGGGATGGCCTGCTCGGGCCGGGCGGCGCCGGTGAAGCCGGGCCGGCGGCTGCGGCAGTCGGCGAAGAGGGTGAACTGGCTGATGATGAGAAGGCTGTTGGCCCCGGCGTCGGTGGGGTTGACGTTCATCTTGCCCGCGGCGTCCTCGAACACCCGCAGGCCGCATATCCGGTCGGCGATCTTCGCCGCCTGGGCGGGGCCGTCGTCCACATGGACCCCCAGCAGCACCAGAAAGCCCTGGCCGATCTGGCCGTGGACGGCGCCGTCTATCTCCACCCGGGCGTTCTTCACCCGGGTCACCACCGCTCTCATATGTTGCCTCCCCGGTTCACGTCCCGCACGCCCCGGACGGCCTGGAGCTTGTTGATGATGGTCTGCAGCTCCCCGGCGTGGCGGATCTCCAGGGTGATGACCACGGTGGAGGTGCCCTTGCCGGTGTCCCGGGCGTTGAGGGAGCGGACCTTGGCATTGAGGGTGTTGAGCACGGTGGCCACGTCCATCACCAGGCCGCTGCGCTCGTCGGAGGTGATATACAGGTCCGCGGCGTAGCTGTCGGTGATGTTGTCGGCCCAGGACACGCTGATCCAGCGGCCCTTGTCCTCATCCCGCTGGTAGTTGACGCAGTCTTTGCGGTGGATGGACACGCCCAGGCCCCGGGTGATGAAGCCGATGATGGGGTCCCCGGGCACGGGGGTGCAGCAGCGGGAGAACTTGATCAGGCAGTTGTCCAGCCCCTCCACCAGCACGCCCTGGACGGCCTTCAGCTCCTTCTGCTGGCGGCGGCCCGCCCGCTCCTGCATCTTGTCCAGCTCCGTCTTTTTCACGGTGGAGCGGTTGCGGACGATCTCGTCCCGGACCCGGCCCACCGCGTGGGCGGAGGTCATGCCGCCGTAGCCGATGGAGGCGTACACGTCGTCCATGTCCTGCACGGCCATGCGCTTGAGGATGTGGGGGACCATCTCCGGGTCGTTCACGTCCGCCATGGACAAGCCGATCCGGCGGGCCTCCGCCTCGAACATCTCCCGGCCCTGGACGATGTTCTCCTCCCGGCGCTCCTTTTTGAACCACTGCTTGATCTTGGAGCGGGCCTCGCCGCTCTTGGCGATGGTGAGCCAGTCCCGGCTGGGGCCGGAGGAGGAGTGGGAGGTGATGATGGTGACGATGTCGCCGTTCTGCAGGGGGTAGGCGATGGGCACGATCCGGCCGTTCACCTTCGCGCCGGTCATGGAGTTGCCCACGGCGGAGTGGATGGCGTAGGCGAAGTCGATGGGCGTGGCCCCGGCGGGCAGGCTCTTCACGTCCCCGTTGGGGGTAAAGACGAACACCTCGTCGTCGAACAGGTCCATCTTCAGGTCGTGGTACAGGTCCTGCACGTCGCCGGTGTCCTGCTGGGTCTCCAGAAGCCGGCGTATCCAGGCGAACTTCTCCTCGTCGCCCTCCTTGGAGCCGGTGCCGCCGGATTTGTACTTCCAGTGGGCCGCTACGCCGTATTCGGCGGTGACATGCATCTGCCAGGTGCGTATCTGCACCTCGAAGGGGATGCCCTCCGTGCCGATGACGGTGGTGTGCAGGCTCTGGTAGTTGTTGGGCTTGGGGGTGGAGATATAGTCCTTGAACCGGCCCGGGACCGGGCGGAACATCTCGTGGATGATGCCCAGGACGTTGTAGCAGTCCGCCAGGTCGTCCACGATCACCCGGAAGGCGCACAGGTCGAATATCTCCTCCACGCCCAGGTGCTGGGCGTACATCTTCCGGTAGATGCTGTAGATGTGCTTCAGCCGGCCGTAGACCTTGCAGTGGATGCCCTCCCGCTCCATGCGCTGGCCGATGCGCTGCTCCATGGCCTTCTGGAACTTTTCCATGGTGTCCCGGCGCCGGTCCAGGATGCTGGTGATCTCCCGGTAGCCCACCGGGTCCAGGTACAGCAGCGCCAGGTCCTCCAGCTCGTCCTTCATCTTCTCCACGCCCAGGCGGTGGGCGATGGGGGCGTAGATCTCCATGGTCTCCCGGGACTTGGCCAGCTGCTTCTCCGGACTCTGGAACTCCATGGTGCGCATGTTGTGCAGCCGGTCGGCCAGCTTGATGAGGATCACCCGGATGTCCTTGGCCATGGCCAGGAGCATCTTGCGCAGGTTCTCCATCTGGTTCTCCTCCAGGGTGGAGTACTGCACCCTGGTCAGCTTCGTGACGCCCTCCACGATGTCCGCCACGTCCGCGCCGAAGCGGCTCTCCAGCTCCTGGTGGGTGGTGTCGGTGTCCTCCAGCACATCGTGGAGCAGCGCGGCCATGATGGCCTCGTCGTCCAGACCCATCTCCCCGGCGATCTTGGCCGCGGCGATGGCGTGGGTGACGTAGGGGGAGCCGTCCTTGCGCTTCTGGCCGGCGTGGGCCTGGACGGCGAAGTCGAAAGCCGTGCGGATGCGGTCCAGGTCCGGGTCGTGACTGTTCTCCAGCAGGACGGCCTTCAGCTCGTCAAATGCCTGGTCAGGTGAAAACTCTGCCATTTTTCCTCTCTCCGCTCTATCCTCTATCCGTTCTGCCGCCGCCAGGTGGGGGACAGGTCCAGATCGGTCTTGTCCTGCCACGCCACCAGCATGATCTGTACGTCCTCCCCATGGCGGGAGATGTTTGCCAGTCCCAGCTCCTGCAGCACCCGCAGGCCCAGGGCGATCTGGGCGGGGTGGAGCCGTCCGTCCAGCCGGCCCAGCCGGCTCAGCCGCGTCTGGCAGGGGCACTGGGCGCTCAGGTTCCGCCACAGCCCCGCCAGCCCGGCCCGGCTCAGCCGGTGGTCGCCCAGGCTGCCGCCGGCCAGGATGGACCCGCACAGGGCCGCCAGATCCGTCCGGCGCAGGGCCGTCATCATCAGCTGCACGCTCCGCCGGCCCCGAAATTCGCTGACCTGGGGGAAGAACACCGCGTCCACCCGGTCCCCGGGGCCGGCGCCCAGGTCCTCCGCCGATTTGGAGAACCACACGCAGTCATAGCGCTGTCCGGCCTTTTCCAGCTGCATGCGCACGTGCCGCCCGCCGCCGATGGGGGTGACCATGGTCAGAAGGGCGTCCGTCATGCACAGCAGAGGCCGGGGGTTGGCGTTGCCGCAGGGTTCCATGGCCTCCAGACTGGCCACGCACTCCATGGAGAGCAGCGCCGGGTCCGTCACCAGCACGTCCGGGTCCAGGCTCTCCTCTCCCAGGGGGGGATGGGCGTCGTAATACGCCCACAGGGCCTGGCGGAAGCCGTCCACGTCGGCGCTGCGGATGTTGAGTCCTGCCGCCAGGGCGTGGCCGCCGAAGGACTCCAGCCGGTCCCCGCAGGCAGCCAGGGCGTCGAACAGGTTGAACCCGCCCCAGCTGCGGCAGGAACCCTTGCCCCGGTCCCCCTCCAGGGAGATCATGATCGCCGGGACCTGGTATGCCTCGGTGAGCCGGGAGGCCACGATGCCGATGACCCCCTGGTGCCAGCCCTCCCGGGCCAGCACGATGGGCTTGCCGGGGGGGAAGCCGGCCAGCATGTCGGCTGCCTGGTCCCATATCTCCGCCTCCAGCGCCTGGCGCTGACGGTTCATGTCGCACAGGGACTCGGCCAGGGCCATGGCCCGGTCCGGGTCGGTCTCCATCACCAGGTCCGCCGCGTCCTGCACCCGGCCCAGCCGGCCCGCGGCGTTGATCCGAGGGGCCAGGGTGAAGCCCACGGCGTTGGCGCCCAGCCGGGCCGTGTTCACCCCGGACAGCTCCATCAGCGCCGCCAGCCCGGGCCGGGGTGCGGTGCGCAGCATATCCAGGCCCTTCTTCACGATCTGCCGGTTCTCCCCGGTCAGGGGCATCACGTCGGCGATGGTGCCCACCGCCACCAGATCGGCGTACCGCTCCAGGGCGGCCCGGCTGTCCCCGGTGAGGGCACAGGCCAGCCGGAAGGCCACGCCCACCCCGGCCAGATCCCGGTCGGGGCCGCTCCGGTCCGACTGCTTGGGGTCCACCACCGCCACGGCGGCGGGCAGCTCCTGCTGGCACTCGTGGTGGTCGGTGATGATGATGTCCACCCCCAGGGAGCGGGCGTACTCCGTTTCCGCCACGGCGGTGATGCCGCAGTCCACCGTCACGATCAGGTCCACGCCAAGCTCCCGCAGCCGGCGGATGGCCCCGGTGTTCACGCCGTAGCCCTCCTCCAGCCGGTCGGGGATATATGTCAGTGTGCGGATGCCGTACCGGGTCAGACAGTCCGCCAGCAGGCAGGTGGCGGTGATGCCGTCCACGTCATAGTCGCCGTATACCGCCACGGTCTGGCCCCCGTCCCGGGCCTGCCGCAGCCGGGCCACGGTCCCGTCCATCCCCTGCAGGGGCGTCGTCCGCTCCGGCGGGACGGCGTCCGGGGCCAGATAGGCCCGCGCCTCCGCCTCCGTTTCTATGCCCCTGGCCGCCAGCACGGCGGCCAGCAGGGGGGTGCAGCCCGCCCGCAGGAGTTCCGCCGGGATGACCGGGGGCTGGGGTATGTTCCAAGCCTTTTCCTTCATGCGCTTCCTTTTCCGAAAATGAGAGATATATTATACTAATTATACGCCTGCCGGCGGTGTATTGCAACGTAAAACCGCCGGACAGAGTCGGATTTGGCAGTTTTTTCCGGTCATGGCCCGGCCCGGGAAGAATATGGACCGGCCCACTTGCAAGGCGGGAAAAAATGTGATATAGTACCTCGGTAGACATAAAACGACATTTCACCGGATCATTTTGATCTTTCCGGACGGGATACCGGGACCATTGGAGAGAAACTATGAGCCATAAGACGATCGCGCTGCTGCTGGCGGCGCTGTGCGCGATATTGGCGGTGGTGCTGGTGGTGATGGGCATGACCATGGCCGGATGGGGCCATCTCGGCGGCGGCGGGAGCCGGGTGCAGTCGGCGGAAGGGCCGGCGGCAGACCTGGGGACGGAGGCGCCGGCGGCGCAGACGGACCAGCCCGGTCCTGGGCAGGCCACGGCGGCGTCCACGGATACGCCGGCGCCCACGGCCACGGCGGAGCCGGCTGTCACGGCGGAACCCACAGCCGCGCCCTGGTCGGGGCCGGACGTGCCCGCCCAGACCACGGAGGCCACCGCGTCCTATTTCGCCGACGCGGGATTTCTGGGCAACTCGGTGCTGTCCGGGCTGTGGTGGTATGACTACGCCGACCTGCTGCCGGACGATGATTTTTACTGGAGCGACGGGCTGACCGTGCTGGGGGCGTCCCCCTACGCGGCCAAGATGTCCGGCTACGGGAAGATATACGTGGGCTTCGGCATGAACGAGCTGGGTTATGAAAAGACCACCCTGCGCCAGGCCTACAACACCGTTCTGGACCAGCTGGAGGCCAACAACCCGGACTGCATCATCTATCTGGTGAGCGTGACGCCGGTGAGCCTGTGGAAGTCCTCCAACGACAGCCTTATCACCCGGGAGAAGGTCCGCTCGTTCAACGACATGCTCCGCCAGCTGGCCCGGGAGCGGGAGGTGTGGTATCTGGACGTGTACAACGTGCTGTGCGACGAGGACGGATACCTGCCCTCCGACGTGACCAACGACGGGGTCCACTTCACCCCGGCCCACTATGAGCTGTGGTTCGACTATATGAACACCCACTACGTTCCCGACGGCACCGAGGGCGCCCAGCCCGCCGATACCGAGGCAGCGCAGTGATGGCACAAAAAATACGGAGATAAGGGAGAGCCAACATGAAACGAGTTTGCGTATGCATCGTGATCGCGGCGCTGCTGCTGTGCCTGACCGCCTGCGGCGGGGGCAAGGACGTGGACCTGGAGGGCCTGGCGGCGGACCTGACCGCCAGCGAGGCCTTCACCGAGGACATGAACCAGTATGCCGCCGCCCCCGGCGTGGCCCAGGGGCTGTACCGGTATGAGGACGCCGACATGGAGCAGTGCATCCTCTACTGCAACGCCACCTCCGGCGAGGAGATCTTCCTGGCCAAGACCAGCGGCGAGGATGTGGCCGAGACCATGGAGAACGCCTGCCACGACCGGGTGACCAACCAGATCGCATGGCTGGAGAACTACGCCCCGGACGCCGTGCCCCGGCTGGAGAACGCCATCGTCCTGCGACAGGGGAACTACGTGATCTTCGTGGTGGCCAATGACGCCGCCGCGGCCCAGTCCATCGTGGACGGGTATGTGAAGTGAGATAAGGCACATTCGCACCGACGCGCCCGGCTCCAGGAGCCGGGCGTGTCGCCCATAATGGAGGAGAGGGACGTGGAAGGACAGTTTTCCAGAACGGAGATGCTCCTGGGCGGCCAGGCCATGGAGCGGCTGCGCCGGGCGCGGGTGCTCCTGTTCGGCGTGGGCGGCGTGGGCGGCTATGTGGCGGAGGCCCTGGCCCGCAGCGGCGTGGGCGCGCTGGACCTGGTGGACGGCGACGTGGTGAGCCTGACCAACCTGAACCGGCAGATCATCGCCCTGCACAGCACCCTGGGCCAGTACAAGGTGGACGCGGCCCGGGCGCGGCTGGCGGACATCAACCCGGACATGGCCGTGGGCGCGTACAGGACTTTCTATACGCCGGACACGGCGGACGGGTTCGACCTGTCCGGCTACGACTATGTCATCGACGCGGTGGACAGCGTCGCCGCCAAGCTGGAGCTGGCCGTCCGGACCCGGGCGGCGGGCGTGCCTATCATCAGCAGCATGGGCGCGGGCAACAAGCTGGACCCCTCCGCCTTTGAGGTGGCGGACATATCCAGGACCAGCGTCTGCCCCCTGGCCCGGGTGATGCGCCGGGAGCTGAAGAAGCGGGGGATCAGCCACCTGAAGGTAGTCTATTCCCGGGAAATCCCCCTGACGCCGGCGGGCGGCGGGGAGGACGGACGCCGCCCCGTGCCCGGCAGCACCGCCTTCGTCCCCGCCGCGGCGGGACTGGTCCTGGCCGGCGCGGTCATCCGCGACCTGGCGGGGGTGTAGAATTGAACATGCGCCTTATTCCATAACGCGAACCCCAGAATCCGGCCCCCTCTGACGAGGGGGCTGTCAGCGCCTTTGGCGCTGACTGGGGGAGAGAAAACTTGTAGCCTGGCGTATCTCTCCCTCCGTCCGCCTTCGGCGGCCACCTCCCTCGTCAGAGGGAGGCGTATTCTTTTCTGCTGACTGGAAGGCGGTCTTTTTGTTCCCACTTGACTGCGGGCGGAAAGTATGCTATTCTCATACCCGCCAAGAGAAAACTAAATATGGAGCCAAAAAGGAGTTATACTAACGCCATGAAAAAACGTGTTATCACTCTCCTGCTGGCGGCGGCCCTGACGGTTGCACTCTGCGCATGCGGAGGCGGCCAGTCTTCCCAGACCGCACAGCCAACACCGGCGGACGATCCGATCGCCGGAAACACCGGCTCCACAGGCGAAGCCGCTGACGGCGCAGAACTCACCGTCGGCATCGCCGCAGACCTGGACAGCAGTCTTGACCCGCACGTATCATCGTCGTCGGCAGGAACCAGAGAAGTCCTATTCAACATCTATGAAGGGCTTGTAAAGCCTGACACACAAGGAAATCTCGTCCCCGCCGTTGCCGAAGGATACACCGCCAATGACACCGCCGATCGATACACCTTCACTCTCCGTGAGGGCGTGCGGTTCCATGACGGAAGTGAGGTCACGGTAGGGGACGTTGTTTATTCCCTGTCCAGAGCCGCGGGATTGGAGACGGGCGAACCTCTCATGAGCACCCTCTCCGGCATCGCTTCTGTGGAAGCCACCGACGACAGGACCGTCGTCGTCACCCTCTCCGCGCCCGACGTGGAGTTTCCCGCCTATATGACCGCCGCCATCATTCCCGAGGGCAGCGACCCGGCGGACGGCGTCATCGGCACGGGACCGTTCAAGTACGTTTCCCGCTCTCCCCAGGAGAACATCGTCATGGAGCGCTTCGACGACTATTGGGGGGAGAAGGCCCTGTGCGCCAAGGTGACCTTCAAGGTCATTGAGGACGGCCAGACCATGGTCATGAGCCTGCGCTCCGGCGCCATCGACCTGGCGGCCCATCTGGAGGCCAGTCAGGTGGCGGAGCTGTCCGACCTGAACGTGCTGGAGGGCAGCATGAACCTGGTGCAGGCCGTGTATCTCAACAACGCCCAGCCGCCCTTTGACGACATCCGGGTGCGCCAGGCGCTGTGCTACGCCGTCGATAAGCAGGCGGTCATCGACCTGGCGGGGGACGGCCATGGCACCCCCGTGGGCAGCAGCATGTACCCCGCCTTCGGCAGGTTCTTTGACGCGGCGCTGGCGGACTACTACCAGCCGGACACGGCCAAGGCCCTGGAATTGCTGGCCGAGGCGGGCTATGACAAGGCCCATCCGCTGGAGTTCACCATCACCGTGCCCAGCAACTATACCCCCCACGTGGACGCGGCCCAGGTGGTCGTGAATCTCCTGGACCAGCTGGACGGCGTGGTGAAGGCCCAGATCGAACAGGTGGAGTGGGCCACCTGGTACTCCGACGTGTACCAGGGCCGGCAGTTCGAGGCCACCGTGTGCGGCATGGACGCCTCCACCCTCACCGGCTCGGCCATGCTCGCCCGCTTCGTCAGCGACAACGCCAAGAACTTCATCGGCTTTGCCGACGCCGACTACGACGCGGCCTATGCCGCCGCGCTGGCGGACGGCAGCAAGCTGGAGGAGTGCTTCGACACATGCCAGCAGATCCTGGCCCAGCAGGCGGCCAACGTGTACATCCAGGACCTGGCGGAATTTGTGGTCATGCAGAGCAATGTGTCCGGCTACCGGTTCTATCCGCTGTACGTGATGGACCTGGCCTGCGTGGCCAAGACCGCATAAGTGCGGTATGTACTGAAAAAAACAGGAGTATTGCTCGTCACCCTGCTCCTCATATCCCTGCTCGCCTTCCTGGCGTTCCAGATCATCCCCGCCGACCCCGTCACAAAGCTCTTGGGCACCGACTATACCCCGGAGCGGGCGGCCGCGCTGCGGCATGAGCTGGGACTGGACAGGAACGTTCTGGTGCGGTATCTGGATTGGCTCACCGGGTTCGTCACCGGGGATCTGGGCGTCAGCTACAGCTACGGCATGTCCGTCAGCGATGTCATGGCCGGGAAGGGCGCCGTCACGGCGGCCCTGTCGGTCATGGCGTGGCTGCTGGTCATCGCCATCAGCGTCCCTCTTGGCATCACGCTGGCCCGCTGGCAGGGGCGACGGCTCGACCGGGTATTCGTGGCCATGAACCAAGTGTTCATGGCCATTCCCCCGTTCTTCCTGGGGATACTGTTCACCTACATATTCGGCATGGTGCTGAAGCTGTTCGTCCCCGGCGGGTTCATCCTGCCGGAGGAGAGCCTGGGAGGCTTTTTCGGCTATCTGTTCTTCCCGGCGCTGGCCATCGCCCTGCCCAAGGCGGCCATGGTGACGAAGCTGCTGCGCAGCTCCATCCTGAACCAGATGGATCAGGACTATGTGCGCACGGCCTACAGCCGGGGCAATTCCCGCTGGAGCGTGATACGCACCCATGTTCTGCGAAACGCCATCCTGCCGGTGGTCACCTTCGTGGCCATGACCCTGGCGGACATCGTGGCCGGGTCCATCATCGTGGAGCAGGTGTTCGCCCTGCCCGGGCTGGGGCGGCTGCTGCTGGCCAGCATCGGCAACCGGGACTATCCGGTGGTGCAGTGCATCGTGGTCATCATCGCCGCGGTGGTGGTGTTCATGAACTACCTGGCGGACGTGGTCACCCAATACATCGATCCCCGCATTAGACTGGGGTGAGCATATGAAACTTGGGCACAACAAAAACTTCACACTGGGGGCGGTCATCACCGCTTTCATGCTCGCCGTCATCCTGGTGGGCATGGTCTGGACGCCCTATGACCCCAACGCCATGGACGGCGCGGCCAAGCGCCTGGCCCCCTGTCTGGCCCACCCCCTGGGCACGGACAACTTCGGCCGGGACATCCTGTCCCGGGTGATCGAGGGGGCGGGGGCCACCTTCCTCATCGCCGCCGCCACCGTGGCCATCGGTCTGGCCGCGGGGCTGGTCATCGGCGGCCTCACCGGCTATTACGGCGGGTGGCTGGATGAGATCATCATGCGCCTGAACGACGCCGTCGCCGCCTTCCCCAGCATCCTGCTGGCACTGGTGCTCATCGCCCTGATGGAGCCGGGCCGGTCCAGCATCATCCTGGCGCTGGGGGTGCTGTTCGTGCCCAGCTTCGCCCGCATCGTCCGGGCGGAGGTGGCCCGGCAGAAGAGCCTGGACTATGTGGCCAGCGCCCGGCTCATGGGGGCGGGGGACATGCGGGTGCTGTTCGGCCACATCCTGCCCAACATCGTGCCGGTGCTGCTGCCCAGCGTGGCCATCGGCTTCAACAACGCCGTGCTGGCGGAGGCGTCCATGAGCTATCTGGGCGTGGGCGTCCAGCCGCCGGACGCCAGTCTGGGCCGGATGCTCAACGAGGCCCAGAGCTATCTCATGTCCGCGCCCTGGTACGCCTTGAGCGCCGGCGCGGCCATCATCCTGCTGATCCTGGGCTTCGGCCTGCTCAGCGAGGGCTTGGGAGGGGAACGGGATGCTTGAGATCCGCGACCTGCATGTGACGTTCCTGTCCACCGGCAAGGAGGCGGTCCGGGGCGTGGACCTGGCCATCGCCCCCGGCCAGCGCATGGGGCTGGTGGGGGAGTCCGGTTCGGGAAAGACCGTCACCGCTATGGCCCTGTCCGGTCTCATCGAGCGCTGGAACGTGGACATGTCCGGCCAGGTGCTGTTCGAGGGCCGGGACCTGCTCACCTGCTCCCGGGACCAGCTGCGCCATGTCCAGGGAAAGGACATCGGCGTGGTGTTCCAGGAGCCTATGACCAGCCTCAACCCCCTGATGCGGGTGGGCCGGCAGGTGGAGGAGGTGCTGCGCATCCATACGGATCTGACCGCCGCCCAGCGCCGGCAGAGGGCACTGGAGGCCATGGACCAGGTGGGCCTGCCGGAGCCGGAGGTCACCTATGAAAAGTACCCCCACCAGCTGTCCGGCGGCCAGCGCCAGCGGGCCGTCATCGCCTCGGCCATGGTGATCCACCCCAAGCTGCTCATATGCGACGAACCCACCACCGCCCTGGACGTGACCGTCCAGGCCCAGATACTGCGGCTGCTGAAATCCATCAGCCGGGACTACGGCGTGGCCATATTGCTGATAAGCCACGATCTGAGCGTGGTGCGGCGGCTGTGCGAGAGCGTGGCGGTGATGTACCAGGGCCGGATCGTGGAGCGGGGGGACACGGAGGACATCTTCTCCCACCCCCAGGACGAATACACCAAGCGGCTCATCGCCGCCATACCCAAGAGGAAGCACCATGAATGAACAGCGCGCCGCCGCGCCGGCGTCCGATGAGCGCGTCCTGGAGGTGGAGCACCTCACCGTCCGGTACTCCGACGCCACCGTCTTTGGCCGCCGGGCCGGGTATGAGGCGGTCCACGATGTGAGTTTTTATGTCAACCATGGGGAGATCGTCGGCCTGGTGGGGGAGTCCGGCTGCGGCAAGTCCACCCTGTCCAAGGCCATATTGGGCATGCTCCCGGCGGGGGACGTGACGGGCCGGATCACCCACTACACAAAGCGGCCCCAGATGGTGTTCCAGGACCCCTTTTCCAGCCTGAACCCGGCCAGGACCATCGGCTGGATACTGGAAGAGCCGCTGCGCATCTTCGGCAAATACGACGCCCCCGAGCGGAAGCGCCGGGTGCTGGACATGATGGAGCGGGTGGGACTGGATAAAGATTATGTTAACCAACGGCCCCGACAGCTGTCCGGCGGCCAGCGCCAGCGGGTGTCCATCGCCCTGGCCCTGATCCAGCGGCCCCGGTTCATCATCGCCGACGAGCCGGTGTCCGCCCTGGACGTGACCATCCAGGCCCAGATACTGGACCTGCTGTGGGATCTGCGGCGGGAGCTGGACCTGAGCTATCTGTTCATCAGCCACGACCTGAACGTGGTGTACTCCATCTGCGATCGGGTGATGGTGATGGAGGGCGGGCGGATCATCGAGTCCGGCACGGTGGACGAGGTGTACGACCACCCCCGGCAGGAATACACGAAAAAGCTGCTCCAGGCGGTGCGGGATGAGATATGAAAGCGTGCGGGCCGGACGTTTCATCGCCCGGCCCAACCGGTTCATCGCCTATGTGGAGCTGGATGGCCGCACCGAAACGGTGCACGTGAAGAACACCGGCCGGTGCCGGGAGCTGCTCGTGCCCGGGAACACGGTGTACCTGGCGGAGGGGCGCAACCCCGCCCGAAAGACCCGCTATGACCTGGTGGCGGTCCGGCGGGGGGAGCGGCTCATCAACATGGACAGCCAGGCCCCCAACGCCGCGGCGCTGGAGTGGCTGCGGGCGGGGGCGCTGTTCCCGCCGGGCACGGAGATAAGGCCGGAGTACACCTGCGGCGACAGCCGGTTCGATGTGGCGGCGTTCACCCCGGACCTGGCGCTGCTGGAGGTCAAGGGGGTCACCCTGGAGCGGGACGGCGCGGCCCTGTTCCCCGACGCGCCCACGGCGCGGGGGACGAAGCATTTGCGGGAGCTGGCCGCCTTTCCGGGCCAGGCGTATGTGCTGTTTGTCATCCAGATGGAGGGCGCGGCGTACTTCGCCCCCAACGAGGCCACGGACCCGGCCTTCGCCGGGGCGCTGCGGGCGGCCCGGGACGCGGGGGTGCACATCCTGGCCTATGACTGCCGGGTGACGCCGGACAGCATGACAATAAACCGTCCGGTGGAGATACGGCTGTGAAAAAAGACCGCCGGGAGCAGACGCTCCCGGCGGACATTATTTGCGGTCATGGTGTCTTTTCCTTCCGGGCTTTCCCCAGCACATGGCCCAGCAGGGGCAGGAGGATCAGTCCCGCCGCGGCGGCGGCCATCAGCACGGCGTAGAGCACGGTGCTCTCGCCGCTGCCCAGCAGGCCGGGCAGGGCGTACAGCAGCGCCAGCGCGGGGATCAGCGCCCGGCAGGCGGTCAGCATCCCCTGCCGGCCAAAGGCGCGGGCGATGAGGGCCGGCACCACGGTGGACACGCCGCCCATCATGCAGGCAACCGTCAGGGCCAGGAGAATGCCCGCCACGGGACCTATCTTTTCCGGGAAGGCCCACAGCAGGCAGGCGCATCCCAGCCCCGCCAAGAGCAGGGGCAGCGACGGCCACACCTGGCCGATGCGATCGCACAGCCAGCCGAAAAAGTAGCTGACGGGGATGGCGAAGATGGCCCCCAGGGCCAGCCAGACCGCGGCCCGGTCCGGAAGGGCGGCGCCGCCCCGGGCCATGAGCCGCACCTCCACGGTGCCCAGGCACCCGGCAGCCGTCAGGGTCAGCGCCCCCGCCACCGCCAGCACCAGCCAGAATCGCCCGCCGGCCATGAGCTTTCCCAGGCCCGGGGCCGGCTCCGGGTCGTCCTCACCGTCGGGGGGCGTGCCCGCCCCGTCGGGGTACAGGCCCGTGTCCTCCGGCGTGTCCCGCAGCAGGAACCGCGCCGCCGGCATCAGCAGCGCCAGCGCCAGGGCGAACGCTGCCCACACCGGCCTCCAGTCCCCGCCCAGGCGGGAGACGATCAGTCCGGCGGCCCAGTCCGCCCCCAGGGCGGCGCACAGCGGCCCGCCCAGGGTCACCAGGCCCAGCGCCCGGCCCAGGGAGCGGCTGAACCACATGGCCGTCAGGCACAGCACCGCCGCGTACACGCACACGCACCCGCAGCTGAGCAGCACCTGGGCCAGCACGTAGAAAGCGTATATGCCGGCCCCGCCGAAGGCGTCCAGACCATTGGCGGCCATCATGGCGGCACAGCCGGCGGCGGCCAGGGCGCTGCCGATGATGAGCACCTGGCGGATGCCGGAGCGGGCCATGGTCCGGGCGCAGAGAAACGCCGCGGGCACGGCCAGGAAATAGCCCACCGTCACAGGTGCGGTCAGCGCCCGGACAGACCAGCCGCCGGCCTCCGGGGTGATGAGCCGGAGGGCCAGCTGGGTCTGGCCGGCGTGGATGGCGGCGGCGAGGAAGGTGTAGATCAGGGCCATCAGGCCCAGGCCCAGGGCGTATACGGTGAATTTTTTATTGGTGAACATGGCTGCCTCCCGCCCTTACCGGTCGTCGGACTTCTTCTTCAGCGACCGGGTCAGGACCACCGCCTCCGCCGCGATGACCGCCAGGGCGGCCACGGCGATGCCGATCCAGAGGCCTGTCCGGCTGCCGGACGGCGCCGGGGCCGGGGCGTCGGTCTCCTCCGCCGGGATATCGGTGGGGGAGGCCTCGTCATCCGCCGGCTCTTCGTCGGCGGGGTCGTCCGCCAGGGAGTAGTAAAACTCCGCGTTGCCCTCGGTGGCGGCCAGGGTCTGGCCGCAGTTGGCGCAGCGCCATGTGCCGTAGCTGATGAAGGCGCCGGTATCGTCCCGCTGGGCGTCATACTGGTATTGGTAGTCATGGCCCACGGCGGGGATCAGGGTCTGACCGCAGACGGTGCACACCACGCCGGCGGTGCACTCCGGCTCCTCCCGGTCGGGCACGTGGCCGGGCGCTTTGACCAGATCGAAATAGCTGCTGCCGCACAGGGTGCAGGTGTAGGAGATCTGGCCGTCCTCCGTGCAGGTGACGGTGCGGCCGGTCTCCACGTATGTATGCTCCCCGGTGGGCAGGGTCTCGGCGGTGTAGGTCAGGCCGCACTTGGCGCAGGTATAGGCCAGCAGGCCCTTGTCCACGCAGGTGGCCTCCTTCACCACGGACACCTCGAAGTGGTGGGGGCATACCGCCGGGTCCGGTGTGGCGGCGGGGCCGGGGGCGGCATAGGCCGGCGCGCTCAGCATCAGCGCCAGCACGGCGGCGAGGAGGATGAACGGCTTGCGCATTTTCATGGCGACGCTCCTTTCCCGGCCCGGATGGGCCGGCAACAGCATGATAACACACGCCCCGGAGGGGAATGTGGCCCGGTGCGTCGAAAAAACACCCGTCTGGACGGGTGTTTTTCCTCTTCACAGGGTCATCCGGTTCTCCAGGGGGAACACCTCCGGCCCGTCGCAGGGCTGGGGGCGGCGGTAATTGTCGAAGAAACAGTCCAGGGTCTGCTGGATGTCCCGGTCCTTGTACCGGTCGCGGAAGGTGTCGTCCAGCAGCCGGGCCAAGGCCCACTTGGGCATGTCGTACAGCAGGGAGAAGTGGAGCAGAAAGTCGTACAGCACCCAGGGCTGGGCATCGTCCATGACGATGGACCGGATGGGCACGGACAGATCCATGTTCCCGCAGGTGTTGGCCCAGTGGCGCACTACCAGGCCCGCCACGCTCCGGGGGATGGTGGCGTTCACGGCGTAGTGCTCCGGCCTGACGCCCTGGATGGCCCGGGCGGTCAGATCCGTGGCGTCCACCTTCAGGCCGGCGTCGGAGGCGGCGGGGGTGATCCCCAGCGCCGCGCCGATGCGGGCGGCCCGGTTGCCGGTCAGGTCCGCGTGTATGTTCCGGCGGCTCAGCTTCAGCCGGTCCACCGCCGTCACGCAGGCGGCCAGGGCCAGCAGGGAGGAGGGGTCCCGCCCCACCGCCAGGCTCAGCTGGGTGGCGCCGCAGGCGAGCATCCGCCGGGCCAGGGCGTCGCCCTGCAGGCGGAGGATGCGGGGCAGCATCTCCGGCCGGGGGGTCCAGGGGGTGGTGGACTGCTCGTGCAGGTCGTCATCGGCGGGGACGGCCTTCTCCCGGCTGGGGATGGACACCCGGGCCGTGGCGTAGCCGTCGGCGTTGGCCAGGATGGCGCCGTTCTGGGCGATGATGCACTGGCCGGTGTAGATGCGCCCGCCGTCGCCGCCCATGGGGCAGGCCATGACCACCACGGCCATGTTCTCATGGCTGGACAGGGCCGCCAGATGGACGTTGTCGTAGTGGGAGGAGGCGGTGGCGGGGGTGTCCGCCGAGCAGCACAGCACATCCAGGTCGTGGTGGTGCAGCAGCTCCTCCCGGGGCAGGGACTGGCGGGTCAGCGGATAGACGGCCATCTTTCCCGCCTGGCGCTCCAGGGCGCCCCGGTTCATGTCCTCGGGCAGCCCCGCCGGCAGCACCAGCAGCGCCGCGCCGTCGGCGCGGGCCTGGCTGATGGCGGCCAGGACGTTGGCCATGTTCTGGCCTGGCCGGCCGGGGAGGATCTCCGGCGCGGCGGCGGCGATCTTGATCTTCACGGGCTGTCAGCCCCTTTCAAAAGTGATGAGGTCCTGGGGAAAATACCGCAGTATGGCGGCCCGGGCGGCGGCGAAGTTGCCCTCGGTCACCGTCACGGTGACGGTGTCGCCGGTGACGGCTGCGGTCATGTCATACTCGTCCAGCTCCGGGAACACCTGCTCCTCCAGCACTGAGACAAGGACGGGCAGGTCGTGCTCATAGCTGGCCCGCTCCGGCGGCGTGTAGCCGGGGATGGGGTCCCGGCCCGCGGTGAGGCACAGGGCCGTCACCAGCACCGCCACGATCAGAAACAGCGCGCAGCCCGCCGGGCGGATGCTCCGGACGAAGGCCTGGCCCGCGGTGAGCTTTTCCTCGGCAGGCCGGTTCTGCTCGTTCACAGTTAATACTTGATGCGCTGGGCGATATAGTCGGCCACCTCGGCCATGGGGATGCGGACCTGCTCCATGGAGTCCCGCTCCCGGACGGTGACGCAGCCGTCGGCGGGCACGTCGCCGTCGCCCACGGTCTGGAAGTCCAGGGTGACGCAGAAGGGGGTGCCGATCTCGTCCTGGCGGCGATAGCGCTTGCCGATGGAGCCGGTCTCGTCGTAGTCGCAGGAGAACTCCTTGGCCAGCTGGGCATACAGCTCCTTCGCCGGGCCGGACAGCACGTCCTTCTTCGACAGGGGCAGCACCGCGCACTTGTAGGGCGCCAGCTGGGGATGCAGGTGCAGCACCGTGCGCACGTCGGGGTTGCCCTTCTTGTCCACGCCCACCTGCTCCTCGTCGTAGGCGTCGATGAGGAAGGCCAGCATCACCCGGTCCGCGCCCAGACTGGGTTCGATGACGTAGGGGATGAAGCCCTCGGCCATGCCCTCTTCCTTGTATTCCATCTTCTCGCCGGAGAAGGTCTGGTGCTGGGTCAGGTCGTAGTCGGTCCGGTCGGCGATGCCCCACAGCTCGCCCCAGCCGAAGGGGAACAGGTACTCGAAGTCCGTGGTGGCCTTGGAGTAGAAGCTCAGCTCCTCGGGGGTGTGGTCACGCAGGCGCAGATACTCGTCCGTCATGCCCAGCTCCAGCAGCCACTTGTGGCAGAAGTTCCGCCAGTAGTCGAACCACTCCAGGTCCGTGCCCGGGGCGCAGAAGAACTCCAGCTCCATCTGCTCGAACTCCAGGATGCGGAAGGTGAAGTTGCCCGGGGTGATCTCGTTGCGGAAGCTCTTGCCGATCTGGCAGATGCCGAAGGGCAGCTTTTTGCGGGTGGTGCGCAGCACGCTCTTATAATCGACGAAGATGCCCTGGGCGGTCTCCGGGCGCAGATACACGTCCGTGCCGGACTCCTGGGTGACGCCCTGGTGGGTCTTGAACATGAGGTTGAATTTCTTGATGTCGGAGAAATCCGTGGCGCCGCAGCCGGGGCAGGGGATCTTCTTCTCCCGGATATAGTCCACCATCTCGTCGTTGGTCAGGGCCTCCACGTTGATGTCGGTGCCCGTTTCCTTGGCCCACTCCTCGATGAGCTTGTCGGCGCGGTGACGGCGCTTGCAGCTCTTGCAGTCGATGAGGGGGTCGTTGAAGTTGGTCACGTGGCCGGAGGCCTCCCACACCCGGGGGTTCATCAGGATGCCGGCGTCCAGGCCCACGTTGTAGGGACTCTCCTGGACGAACTTCTTCCACCAGGCGTTTTTCACGTTCTGCTTCATCAGAACGCCCAGCGGGCCGTAATCCCAGGAGTTGGCCAGGCCGCCGTAGATCTCGGATCCGGCGAAGATGAAGCCCCTGTTCTTGCACAGGGCGACGATCTTTTCCATCGTCTTGTCTTGGGCGTGCATGCGCATAGTATCAGTTCTCCTTTTCGGATATTGTATTCAGTGCGGGTTCGCGATAGTCCATCGTCCCCAGCTCGTCCAGCGTCCGCTCGAAGGCGGGGATGAAATGGGCGATGAAGTAGTCCACCTCGGGCATGGCGTATTCCCGGAGGGTGCGCAGGGTGCGCTCCTCCGCCTGGAGAAATTCGTCGTTGCCCGCCCGGCGCTCCTCGATGCACTTGATATAGGCGGCCAGCTTGTCGGCGGCCTTCACCAGGCTCTTCAGCGCCGGCTCCGGCTCAGCCAGCAGTCCTGCGTAGGCCGGGCGCAGGGCCGGGGGCAGGGTGTTCAGAAGCTTTTCCGACGCCTCGGCCTCCACCTGCCGGTAGGCGGCCATGATGTCCGGGTTGCGGTACTTGATGGGGGTGGGCAGGTCCCCGGTGAGGATCTCCCCGGCGTCGTGGAACAATGCCGCGGCAGCCGCGGCGTTGGGGTCGCAGGGCACGGCGAACACGTCCCGTCGGATCACCGCCAGCGCGTGGGCCAGCACCGCCACCATGTGGCTGTGCTCCTGGACGTTCTCCGGCGTCACCGAGCGCATCAGCGCCCAGCGGCCGATGTTCTTCATCCTGGCGATGAGGGCGTAAAAGCTGTCCACGGAACAGGCGGGCCTCCCTTCCCTGCAAAGTACCCTATACTATATCATATTATTTTCCGGTTTTCAATGCCTTGTGCTTCCCGCGGGGCCAATGTATAATATGGGCAGCGGAAAAGGAGCGCGCGAGATGGACTTCCCCTTCCTGAACAGGGCCCGGTGGGTCACGGACAAGTACATACTGGCCATGCTGGGACTGTTCCCGCTGTACGTGGGCTTTCAGGGCTATCACGCCATCACCGAGGCGAAGCTGGCCTTCTGCGCCTGGGCCACCGGGCTGTGGGCGGCGGCGGTGCTGGTGATGATTCTCTGCGGGCTGATCGCCGGGGAGCGGTACCGGCTGGATATCCGGCCGGCCCACATGGCGGTGGGGCTGTTTCTGGCGGTGAGCGCCCTGTCCGCCATGGCGTCGGAGTACGGCGGGACGTGCCTGGTGGGGGCGGCCCGGTATAACGGCTATCTGACCACGCTGCTGTACGGGGCGGTCTTTTTCGGCGTGTCCCAGCTGGGGACGCCCCGGCGGCGGTACGTGTGGGCCATGGGCCTGAGCGCGGCGGTGTGCTGCGCCATCGCGTTTTTGCAGCTCATGGGCCTGGACCCCTTCTGGTTTTACCCGGAGGGGACGGATTATTATGACAAATACGTGGCCTACAACAGCGCCTTCCTGGGCACCATCGGCAACACGGGGCTGCTGGCGGCCTATCTGTGCCTGGCGGCGCCGCTGACGGCGGTGTACGGGGCACTGAGCCGGCATCGCAGCGACAGGCTGCTGTTCATCCCGGCGGGGATGAGCCTGGTGACGCTGGCGCTGTGCGACGTGGACGCGGGGGTGCTGGCCATGGCGGGCTGCGCCCTGGCGGCGGCGCCCATAGCCATCCGGGACCGGCGGGCGGCCCGCGTCGCCGGCGGGATCAGCGGCGGGCTGGTCGCCGGGGGCCTGGCGGGGCTGTGGTTCTGGCCGGGGAAGAGCGGCACCCTCTACGAGATGCACCAGGTGCTCCACGGCCACATGGCCGACGAGTTCGGCTCCCACCGGGGGCAGATATGGAAGCGGTGCTGGGAGCTGTTCAAGCAACAGCCCTGGCTGGGGGGCGGACCGGGCACCGGCGCGCTCCGCTTCGACATCCAGTGGTACAGCGACGTCCGCCAGGCGGCCAGCAGCGTGGACAACGCCCACAACGTCTACCTGGGCTATCTGGTGGACATCGGCGTGTTCGGCGCGGCGGCCTATGTCGCCGCCGTCGGCCTGAGCCTTATCACGTGGATAAAGCGCCGGCGGAAGGACGCCCTGTACCCGGCGGTGGGGGCGGCGTTTTTCGCCTACGCCATCCAGGACTTCTTCGGCCTGGGCCTGATCCTCACCGAGCCGATGTTCTGGCTCATATGGGGGCTGCTGGAGTCCCGGCCGGAGGCGCGGGAGGAGATGGGAGGACAGCTTGAACAAGACGAGAGTATTGCTGATCGCGTTTTATAACCGCAAGGCCCTGGGCGTACGGTATCTGGAGGCGGCGCTGCTGCGCGCCGGCCACGACGTGCGCACGGTCTATTATAAGGATTTCAACAGCGTCCATCCCCGCCAGACCACCGACGGGGAGCTGGCCCTGCTGAAAAAGGAGATCGCCGCCTACGGCCCGGCGCTGATCGGCCTGTCCGCCATGAGTTCCATGTACCTGGACACGGTCAACGCCGTCATGGAGATGATCGCCGGCAGCTTTTCCATCCCCATGGTCTGCGGCGGCGCCTTCGCCAGCATGTTCCCCGACTACTTCCTCCGCCGGGGGGCGCAGTTCGTGATCCGCAGCGACGGGGAGAACCCCACCTGCCTGCTGGCGGACGCCCTGGCCAGCGGCACGGCGTGGGAGGACATCCCCAGCCTGTGCTACATGAAGGACGGGGCGGTGGTCGCCAATGAGATCGGCGGCCTTCTCAACGACATCGACGGCTACGGCATCCCCGTCATCCACAGCCATAACGCCTGCTTCATCGACGGCGACCGGGTGCGGGAGGGGGACCCCCAGCTGGGCACCCGCAGCTATGAGGTGATCGCGTCCAGGGGCTGCCCCTTCAACTGCTCCTACTGCTGCTGCCGCAATCTGCGCCAGCTTCTGCCCAAGGGCATCAGCGGTGTGCGCACCCGCTCGGTGGACAGCGTCATCCGGGAGCTGACCGAGGCGAAGAAGCAGTGCCGCCATATCGCCTTCATCCACTTCTACGACGAGATATTCCCCGACCTGCCCGGGTGGGTGGACCAGTTCGTCCGGGAGTACAAGCGGCACATCGGCCTGCCCTTCACCATCTGGACGCACCCCAAGAGGGTGGACGGCGAGGTGCTGCAAAAGCTGGTGGACGTGGGCCTGACCGAGGTGATCATGGGCATCCAGTCCGGCTCGGAGCGCATCCGCCGGGACGTGTTCCACCGCTACGAGACCCAGCAGGACATCCTGGACGCGGTGCACACCATCCGCCGGTCCGGCGTGTTCTGGTGCAGCTATGACTTCATGCTCCAGCACCCCTTCGAGACCATCGAGGATCTGAAGGAGAGCTACTGGCTGGCCAAGGAGATGGACGGGCCTTACGAGCTGCAGCTGCACGGGCTGAACTTCCTGCCGGGGACGGACATCGTGCCCATGGCGGTGGACGCCGGGTACTACACCCGGGAGGAGATGGACGCGATCATGTTCGCGCCCATGGAGGAGCAGTTCGGCGCCTACTGGAAGCAGAACACCTCCCGGGAGAGCGAGCTGTGGTATAAGATGCTGTACTGCCTGCAGTTCAAGTCCCTGCGGGGCCGGATCGAGTCGTTTGAGAGCGACGTCGCCGCCCACGGCGGGGAGATCGACTCCCTCTATACCCTGGGCCAGAAGCTGAGCCGGGTCCGGTACGTGTACAAAAAATCCCGGGTGGTGCTGAAGAGATACACGGGGATAGGCCGATGAAGGCGCTGCTGCTGTGGCTGAACCGGCTGTTCCCCCTGCCGGAGCACCCCCTGAACCTGCAAAACGCGGGGACGGAGTCCTACGCCATGTGGCAGTACGGGAAGGGCGCCGACACGGTCCGGCTGTTTTCGGAGCGGTACGCGCCGGAGGCGATGTTCCGGGACAGGGACGTGTGCGACGTGGGCTGCGGCGCGGGGGGAAAGAGCCTGTACTATGCCGCCCAGGGGGCGCGGCACGTGACGGGCCTGGACGTGGCGGCGGGCTACGGTCCCCAGGCACAGGCTTTGGCGGAGGAGCTGGGCCTGGCAGACCGGTTCACCTTCCTGGTCCGGGACGGGGCGGACACCGGCCTGCCGGCGGAGAGCTTCGACACGGTGATGATGAACGACGCCATGGAGCACGTGGCCGACCCGGCGGGGGTGCTGGCCGAGTGCGCCCGCATCCTCCGGCCCGGCGGGCGGCTGTATGTGACGTTCCCGCCCTATGGCCACCCCTACGGTGCCCACATGTCCGACCGGATCGGCATCCCCTGGGTGCATCTGCTGTTCTCCGCAAAGACGCTCATCGCCGCCTATGAGCAGCTGTGCCGGGACGTGCCCGACGGGGCGGAGCGGGTGGCCCTGCGCATCGGCCGGAGCGATGACGGGCAGAAGCGGATCACCTATATCAACAAAATGACGCTCCGCCGCTTCCGTGCCCTGCGGGAGCAGGCGCCCCTGGCGGTGGAATACTACCGGGAGGTGCCTCTGCGGCCGTTCCTGGCCCTGCCGGCAAAGTGTCCCGGGCTGCGGGAGGTGCTGGTGAAGATGGCGGTGTGCGTGTTCGTCAAACCGGCGTGAGCGAAAGAAAACAGGAAAAGGGCCTGCACAGTGATGTGCAGACCCTTTAGTTTTTGTTGCTGTCAGCCGGCGTTGGAGCTGGAAGGCGGCTGGGTGGGGATGTTGCTGCTGCTGTTGGGATCGGGGGTGGTCGCCGGCGGCTGCGTCGGCGGCTGTGTCGGCTGCGCCGTGGCCGTGGGGGCGGTGGAGGCAGCGGGCGGGGACTCCCGGGGAGGCGTGGGCGTGGCGCCGGGCGTCTCCGTGCCGGTGCTGCCGGTGCTGCCGCCGTCAGGCGTGGGCGAGGGACTGGGACTGGGCGAGGGGCTGGGGCTGGGACTGGCCTCCGGCTGGCCGGCCATGAAGGTGGTGCCCGCGTAGGTGCGCACGATCTGGCCGGTGTACTTGCCGATGAAGCGGATGGTCACGACCACGGTGCTGTTGTTGTACACCTGGGCGGTGACGGTGTAGTCCTGGCCGCAGGTCAGGATGTTGGCCCCGTCCCGGATGACCATGGTGGTCAGGTCGGTGTCGGCGTTGATGGCGGGGATCACGATCCGGCTGGCCGGCGGCGCGCCCGCACCCTCGGGAGCGGTCTCGATGTCCTCGTCCAGCTTGAACAGCAGCACCAGCAGGGCGTCGTCCGTGTTGTCCTCGCCGGCGACGGTGAAGTGCAGCACCTCCCGCTGGGTGGGCTGGGTCTCAGGCGCCGCGCCGCCCAGATAGGCGGGGGCGGGAACACCCTCCTCGGGGGCGGTGCCCGCGGGGAAGTCGGCCTCGTTCACCTCGTCGGGCAGCATCTCCATGGCGGTGATGTAGTGGCGCTCACCGTCAGTGTAATAGTCCAGGGTGTCCATCTGGGAGCCGTCTGACAGCTTCGCGGTCTGGATCAGCCACCGGGTGCGGTAGCTGCTGTCGGTGAGGATCACGTTCTCGTTGTTGTCGTCCAGGTTCAGGAAGCTGCCGTTGTTCTCCATGGAATAACGGGTGTTGCTGGCGTAATACTCCCCGTCGGTGGTCCACAGCATGCCGGCGGTCACGGCGCCGCCCAGGCACCACTGGCCGTCGTCCGTCTTTACCAGGGGCATATCCACGGTGCGCATGTTGGTGCCGTCCAGGTTCAGCAGCACCCGGGCCACAGGGCCGGGGGTCTGCTCGGGGGCGGGAGCGGCCTCGCCGGCGGTCTCTGCGTCATCGCCGCCCTCGGCGGTCTCCACGAAGGAGAAATCGACGCCGTCCTCCCCGTCGGGGGAGTCGGTGGGCACGGCGGTGGGTTCGGCCTCGTCGGAGGACTCATCCTCCTCATCGCCGGGCATATCCTGCAGGAAGGCGATCACGTAGGTTTCGTCGTCCTCCATCTTCTCGGCCAGGGTGAACACCCCGTTCTGCACGTCGCTGTACATGCCGTAATCCATGGCCGTGATGGGCGCGGGGGTGGGTTCCGGCGTGGGCACGGGGGTGGGGGTGGGCTCCGCGGTGGGTTCCGGCGAGGGCGAGGGTTCGGCGGAGATGACCTGGAAGGCGAAGGGGGACAGGTCGTTCACCATGAAGGTGACGGAGTGGTCCCGGATGGTATATGTACCCACGGTCTCCCACTCGTTGTCGTGATTATAATGGTGTACGGCCAGGCCGTCCCCGTCGGGCCAGGTGGGGTCGCTGACGGTGACGTACATGGGTCCCTCCGGGTCCTTCTTGCCGGTCCAGTTGATGTCCAGCAGGACCATGTCCTCCTCGGGAGGCACCACGTCGGGCCGCTGGGTGCCCTGGGTGACGGCGATGTTGCCGGACAGGTTCTTGCCGGTGCCGTCGGCGGCGTCGATCTGGGTGGTGATGCCGGGGGCGATGTCGGCCTGGGCGTCGGCGGTGGTGCCGTTCACCCGGTCCATGATGTCGCCGCCGAAGACCTGCCAGACCAGATAGCCCAGCGCGGCCACGACCACCAGAAGGATGACGACCAGGACCCAGATCTTCCACTTGCCCGAGCCGCGGCGGGGCGGCTCCGGGTAGGGATCATAATCATTGTATGCGGGCTCGTAATCGGGCTCGTACTCAGGCTCGCGGCTCCTGCCGCGGGCGGGCTGTTGCGTTGGCGCAGCGTGCTTCGCCAGATGACTACCAGACATAGAATCACTACCTTACGTCAAGGATGCGCCTATTATATATGATTTCCATGGAAAAAGCAACAAAAAATTACGAAAGTTTGCGAAATGGTAAACGTCCGCCTTCGGCGGGGGTGACAAAATTCCGCCGGAAAGCGATTTTTGGTCTTGACAGGGGGGATAGAAGTTAGTATAATCATAAAGCTGTTTGAGCCGTGGCCGGGTAGTTCAGTCGGTTAGAACGCCGGCCTGTCACGCCGGAGGTCGAGGGTTCAAGTCCCTTCTCGGTCGCCAGCTGCTGTAGCTCAGTCGGTAGAGCGCGTCATTGGTAATGACGAGGTCGGCAGTCCGAATCTGCCCAGCAGCTCCACAGCAAACCCCGTAACCGCAATGGTTACGGGGTTTTTCTATATTTTTCCAGCCATCGGATCATTCAAAAAAGACACACCAAAAGACACACGGGGCGCAAAAAACGAGCCGGACAGGGTCAATCTGTCCGGCCTTTTTATGCTCTTCTCGTCCCCCCATGGGCGGGGTTTACCCGGCGCTATGCTTCTCGCTGTCTTGCGGCGTGTCCTCCTTGATGCTGTCCCGGACGATATCGCTCGCCCGCTTCCGGCTCTCTTTGTTGGCGTCGGTGTACATGCGAAGGGTGACGGCCTTATCCGAGTGGCCCAGATTCTCCGCTATGCTGGCAACGTCGGCGCCGTTGGTGATGCCTATGCTGGCGTAGGTGTGCCGGAGCTTGTGCGGGTGGAGCTCCACGCCGTAGCGTTTGGAAAAAGTGGCGAGATACTTTGTGGGGGTCGTTGCAAACATCGGTTCGCTGTTCTGGCCCCTCTTGGGAAACACGAATTGAGATATACCGTTCTTGATCTGTTCCCGTTGCACTTCCTTCAACAGGGCCATAACATCCGGGCCGACATCAATGGTCCTGATTCGGCGGCTCTTTGGTGTGTCTAGGTAAGACCCGGCATCGGGAGTGTAACAGACATTACTGGCGATGGCGATCTGGTTGCTTGTGAAGTCAACGGCACTCCACTTCAAGGCGGAAATCTCACCGCGCCTGCAGCCTGTGTCGATCAGCAGCCGAATATATGCTCGCCACTTCAACGGCTCTTTGTCCAGGCATTCCAGGATATAACGGACCTCCGAGACGGTGCATGAATCGACCTCATCCATAATGATCTCGTCCTTGCGGGGCGTGGGCCTGTCAACCTTGTTCATCGGGTTGCGGTCTATCACGTCCTTTTTGTAAGCCCGGCCAAACAGGCCAGACAGGACAGCATAGCACTTCACACATGAGCTGTGAGCCTTTCCTTCGGCTTTAAGGCCAAGGAGAAGCGAATCTATATCATCTGTCGTAACTTCTGTGATCTTCTTGTCGCCGATTTTGGGGTATATCCAGTTATCAAGGCACCGCTGGTAGCTGTCTCGTGTGTTTTCGGCCAAGCCAATTCGCTTTGCGGGCATATACATGTTTTCTGCGTACTGCCGGACTGTAAGGATTCTTGCGGCCTCCTCAGCGGCCGCGGCCTCCCGCTCCTTTCGCTCTTTCCCGGATATGACCTCCCCGGCCTTGCACTGCCTCTCAAAATCTGCGGCGACCTTGGCCAGCTCCCGCTCAATGGCCCTCTTGCTCCAGCCGGCCGGCGGCGCCCAGCGCATGGAGAGGGTGGGGAGGCCCCGGCCCCGGCGCACGCGGATGCGGTAAGATATGCTACCGTTTTTCGCCGCAACCATGTCGATGCTGGGCACGTGTCTCACCTCCTTATAACTTGCTTTAAGCTATCTGATTGAGTATACTTATTGTGTGAAGGCTGCGTTATCAGCTATATCCGCTAGTTTTGCCTTTGCTGCATCCTTTCGCATAGAGGAGCCAGTGAACATAATAGGAACACACATAGCCAACAGCCGGTCAAATATGCGAGCGTGGGCAGAATCGCGTGGGTGCTTCAGGTCGTGTAGAGACAAATTAGTGGTTACTATCAGTGGCTTTTGGATTCGATACCGAGTGTCGATCACATTATAGACTTGCTCAAGGCCGTATTCTGTCCCGCGCTCCATCCCGAAGTCATCCAAAATCAGCAAAGGGTAGTGACAGAGATGGCTGATGTATTCGTTTTTCTCAAACGTCGCATTTAAATCATTAATGACTTCTGCGAAGTTTGTCATGCGTATAGGGACTTCTTGTTCCAGCAAGGCATTGGCGATGCAGCCGGCAAAAAAACTTTTACCGGTGCCAACTCCGCCCCACAGCAGATAGCCAGTGTTCTTTTCTGCCATCTCCGGCCAGTGTTCAACGAAGTAGTGGGCGAGATACATCTGTGGACAGTTTCCGTTGTCGTGCTCAAACGTCCACGTCCGCATCGGGGCGCATGCGAATGCCTGACGCTTTAGCCTCGCGACAGTCTCGCGGTGACCTCGGGCAGCCTTGGCTGCATCCTCTCGGTCCCTTTGCTCCTTTAAGCAGGCGCAGGGGATGGGAACTAGAGTACCACTCATGGGTGGCGTTGTGAGTAGCAACTGCTTTGGCGAGTGACATTTTCCGCAGTATATGATGCCATTTTCGATATAATCATCAGGCTCGGGCGTCAGGGGCGCAGCCTTTATACCAAAAGAAGGGGTGGTCATAGGCTCTCGCCCTCCTCACATGTGTAGGATGGGATGGAGCTCTTTCGGGGCACGTTTGTGCCCTTATGTGCCCACGTGAGTTGGGAGTTTCCTTCTTTCTCTTCTGTTTCTTCTTCTGGCTCTAAATCTATCTCTAATATAGGTGGACATTTGTCCTTGTCGACTTTGGCCAGAAGACCTTGCTTTTGGAGTCCCTCGCGCTCTTTCCGTTTTCGGTCAGCATCGGTTGAACTTTTTCCGATCATGAGTTGCATGTCGACAATATGGTACATACCGTTTGTAAGCTGCTCAACTAGATTTAGCTCTATTAAACTACGCATTGCAGAGGTCATGATGGCGTTGGAGACTGAGGTGCAGACGGCAAGGGTCTCAATCGTGTGCGGCTGATCCCCAAAGTACAGTAGACCCTCCTGCGACAGGGATAGTAGACACAACTGCAGATAAATCACTAAGGTACGGTACCCGGATTTTTGAGACAGTATCAGCTTCACCTGAGCCCGAGAGAAGAAGGAGTCTGGCAGCCTCATGTAATAATAGCGCTTGCTCGTCATTGGTCCAGGCCTCCCTTATTCTCGGCAGCCGACTTCTGTTCAAGCAAGGCCATAGCGGCGGGGAAGTTGACCATATATTTTGTTCCGCACATAATGAACGGCACCATGCCAGCGTGGACCATCTTCCTCCACTGGTACTGGCTAATACCGCTGCGTGTGGCAGCCTCGCGTATCGTGCAATATACTGTCATAATATTATGCCTCCTTACGGCGCACAATATCATGTCACGCTCAATTTAGCTATAACAATTGTGGATGCAATATCGCAGCAGAAATCCGTGTATAATTTTTATATTCTTGGAGGTGGATCATGACAGCGCATCAGGTTCTAACCAGCAAGATACCATTCATGGCAGATACGGTGGACTTCTTCTCGAAGGGTTACGAAGATGATGTATCGCTGCTTTTCGATGAGCGAGAAGTCCTTATATATGAGGGCGAAGGCGCCAACACGGCAGCTATAAGACATCCATATTTTCGCAGCCATTATATGCAGCGCCTCCAGATAGCGGATGTGTTGAATGAAATCCTATCTACCGCCGAACTGCAAGTGGAGGCGGAGAGTTATGTCCTGGATACGTTGATGGACAGGATGGATAAGTACCAACAGATTTCAGTTGATCTTGAGTGTGTTTCCTATGCACGAGAATGCAATGAAATCTATGAAAAGAACCGACGAGAAGCAGAGCGGTTGTTATCGCTTAGCAAGTTTTTCTTTGAAAACAATATAAGGCGAATTCCGTATTCGCGCATAGAAATCATGTTTTCTGAAAACCTGCATATGCCAGAAAAACGACTAATGCGTGATAGGGAGCATGATGTACTCTCAGATGAAGCACTAGCAGAGAACGGAATAGAAGACCCGGAGTGGGCGGACCCAGATTACTGGATCAAACATTGGAAGGAGTTGGCCAGCGGACCTCGCAGAGCAAAATACCTATATAGCTGCAAATCAATACTCGAAGCAGGCTTTGCTATCCTGGACTACATGGCTATATCCGGGATTGTTTTACGCAGGTGTAATTGCTGCGATAAAATCTTTGTTCCTGTTGGAGATGGGCGTAGTAGATATTGCAGTAACCAGTGCGCGAGACAGCATGAAAAGAGCAGGATAGCACAAGCGAAGAATACTGAAATAGAAAAGGTAATAAATAATATTCGTTCTTTGGGATATAGGAGAGCTTATATTTCATGCGCTCCAAACGAGCAGGAAAAAAGAGAGAAAGAGTACCGAGATAGTTTGGATTATATTTTAAGCATCAGGGAGCGCAAAAGGAATGGAGCTCTTTCCGACGAAGACGCCTTAAAGTTGCTGACTGACTATCATCTCAAGTTAAAAAACAGCTGAGGCAGTATTAAGGAGGATCAAAAAGCTTGTCTTCCGCAGCCTTTCGCAGGAAGTCATAGTATTCTTCTGCTCCGCATCGGCTCACATGCTCCCTCGCCTTATGGCCTGTGGCAGTGGCCTTACAGGGGCGGCAAATTGCCGTTGTGCCCGCCCGCTTGCTTGATCTGATCTGCTTGATATGTATGATATAGTGAACACCGGAACTTTCCATATCAGCGCCTCCACACAATATACTCTGTGGGTTCCTTTATAAAAGAGAGGACCTGCCCGGCGTTGTAGACGATTTGGCTGGGGGCGTCTTTCCTGCTGTTCATGTGATAGACCAGATGGAGCTCGTAATTCAGACTGTTTGCACAACAATAGCTGGCCACCTCCAGCTCGCTGCCAGAGAGAGTAAAGGGGTCGCTGACGCCGCTCCGCGTCGTTTTCACCGTTATGAAAATAGGCTCTCCGCTTTGGGTGAAGGAGAAAATGTCATAGCCGGAGGAAGGGTCATCGGCGTAGGCCTCGTTGACGCCGATGGCATAAGGCGTTCCCTGGAGCTTCAGACGTTCCTGCTCGGCCACATAGGCCTCGCCGGCGCGTTCCAATTCATCCTGGCGCTGGAGGCGCCTGGACAGGCGTGAAAAGCGCTTCCGGGCACTATTGGGCCGCTGAGTCAACATAGGCAGGGCAGTCCCCACCTCGTCGTTGAAGATGGCATCGGCCGGAAGGTGGTAATACTCAGCCAGGCGCTTGTATTTCCGCTGTTCAAGATTCTTTTGGCCCCGCTCGATGCGGACGATGTCCTGTATGCTTATGCCAGCTTGCTGGGCGACCTGCTGCTGGGTGAGGCCCAGATGGAGCCGCATATATCGGGCCAGGTTGATGGGGTCGGCAAACACTTCATAATACATATTCGTACCTCCTAAAATGAAATAGAAAACACCGTGCAGGTATGTTCCTCCTGCACGGTGCGGTACGGTCATATGCATACCGTAGGCCGTAAATGCTGCGCCGCAGGATTAAAACCGACCCTTGCAATCATAACGCAAAGGGGGTATACTAATCCTGCGGCGCGGGCAATTCGGCCCGCTGTGTAGGTGGTCACTTCACCTATGCAAGTACATCAAAGTGCCAGCTTTGGTGTACTGCCGCTGTTTTCTTTTATATGGTGATTATACCACAAATTCAGCGTTTTTTCAAGTATAATAAGCTTGTTTTTGCGGCATTTTCATCTGATGGTATAATGGGCCCTGCTGAGAAGCAGGAGCCCACGTTATATATGTGGGATATAATGAAATATTATCACCAAGCATAATACGCATAGATGTGATACCCATACATACCATATAGGTCGTCATACTCATACTTGATGATTATATTGCCGTAGGTAGCTTTATCGCGTGCCCAGCCACCTTCTCCGTACGTAGTATCTGCTATGGCTTTCCCGAGTTCAACGAGACCGTCATACTCGGTAGTGGCATAAAGGCCTTTCCCGTTAAAAACATTAGTGGTTCCGGCATAAAGCGGGGCAAAACCATTTTCAGGAGTTGCAAGGCCGTAATAAAATATGTCGGCATACCCACCACCTACATAGTGTTCGAGCCCATAAGTTTCTAACGCATACGCAAGAATCTCCTGTTCGGCCTGCGCCACCTGTTCGTCGGTCAGCCAGGGGCCAGCGACCTTATCGCCCCGTGAGCCATCCGAATTGACATGATACCCGTCCACATCGCAGTTGGCGGCCATCTTGCCATCGGAGTAGAAGTAGTAATACTTGCCGCCGATGCTGTTCCAGCCGTTATCGAACGCCCTGCCAAAGGTGCCATTGTGCTTGGTGTTGAAGTAGTACCAATAGCCATCGACCCACTGCCAGCCGGTCAAGACCTTGCCAAAAGTACCGTCATGCTTTGGATTGAAGTAGTACCATCCATCGTCTGCCCGGCCCAGGTCGATTTCCCGCAGGCCATCCAGCATCTTGCCGTCCGCACCGAGGAAGTACCACCCGTTTCCGTCCTGGACCCAATCGCCAGTGACCATCTTGCCGGACATGTCGAAGTAGTAGTAGGTACCCTCAATGTACTGCCAGCCGGTCGCGGCTTTGCTGTTCTTATAGTAGTATTTGCCTCCGTTGTCATCGGTGAACCAGCCGTTGGCGGGGTGAGAGGGGGCGGGAGGCGTGGTGCCGCCGCTGGGGCCGCCTTTGCTCCAGGTGTTGGTGCTGCGGTCGTAGTCGCCCCATGCGGAGGTCCAAGTGCATTCTCCAAAATGGCCGTTGTGGTTAGGCCCAAACCAGGCTTCACCGGCGATGCCTGTATTCTGCCAGCCGGAAAGAACCGCGCCTAAACAGCCGTTAGAATCGGTGTCCTGGAACATGAACCAGCCGGTGCCGTTGGGATTGCTGACGTACTGGAAGCCGGTAGCCATCTTGCCGTCAGCGTCGAGATAGTACCACAGGCCATGGGCAGAGCCCTCGCCGAACAGCCAGTAGTCCTGCAGCATCTTGCCGTTCTTGTAGTAGTACCAGCTGCCGTCCTCTTTGACCCAGCCGTTGGCCGTGGCGGCGGTGGTCGCCGGGACGTCCGCCGTCAGTTCGTCCTCCACCGAAATGGGAGTTGCGGGCTCTATGGCAGCTTCCTCCTCGGACTCGACGGCGGCGGCCATCAGCGGGGCCTCAAGCTCCGCTTCTGGAAGGACAGGAGACGCCTCTTCCGCGCCGAGGGCCGGAACGCAAAAAACGATGGTCACAGCAAAGATGCTCAACAGCATGGATAAAGTTTTCTTCATAAATGATGCACCTCCAGATAAGAATAGCGCCGCCACACCGAAAAAGGGTATGACGGCACCAGAATAATCGGCAGCGGCCGAATGATGTGATGCCGACAGGGCCGCAGGGGACCGGTTGCCCGGCCCCTGCATGGACCCCGCCGGAAAAGCAAAAAAGCGGTGCAGGGCTATCCCTACACCGCAGACACATCAAAAGGCCATCAACCCACACTTGTAAAACCAAGCGTAAAAGGGTATAATGCCCATGGGCGCTGCAAAGCTGTGTAGGAGCTCACCCTCCTGCATAGGGTCGTGAGGTGTTACCAGCGCCTCACGACCTGCCTTTTGCGTTTCCGTACTCCTAATTATACCACGATTTAGGAGATTTCGCAAGCGTTATTTCTATATTTTTAGAGGTTTTATTTCCGCAAATATTTATACTTCTTTTTATGGGAGAATGGCCCCGTGCCGTTCTCCCATTCGCTTTTTAAAAGTGGAATTACATAGAAGAAAAACGAGGTGCCCAAAAATTTGGCGATTTCGAGGTTTGGTGATATACTATCCCCAGACAAAATAAGGAGCATAAAATGAGTATAGATGGAACAGAAAGAGCGCGGAGGATTCTTGCGTTTGAACGTCGGCGGACAACGGACCTGAAGGAAGTTCTGTCGAGAATGATAAATAACTGCAGCCGGCATTTGGAGCGTGTTCAGTACCGCGAGTTGAGTTTGGAAGCGGCAGAGAATAAATCTTTGGCAAACGATGTGACCTATGGCATCGGCAATGACGCAGCCGAGTTTGATTCGAAAAATCTCGGTGACATTGAGGATATCATTGATATTTTGTTTTCGTTCTCAGAAGAAGACAAGATATTAGTGGGGGATATGCTTGCTGCTCCTCCAGTGTCCGAAGAGAATATTTGGGGCGTTTTTGATGGCGTTTGGCTGATGCTCCATACACCTCTGTTACCGCCAGGTGGTGACAGGAGCAAGTATCATACACATCGCAATAAATATGCGCCCAGTGCTGATTATGGACATCCGTTTGTAGATGCAGTAAATAAAGCTATGTCTGAACTCCTACCGACTATTCCACCGGAAGCGTATCGGCGGTTTGCCACAAAGACTGTGTCCTTTTACTATATTTATCCGAAGAACAAGATGCAGATACCTGACAGCGACCGGTATGACACAAAGGCAATTATCGACGCGGTCACTGGGTGGCTGCCCGGAGGTGATGCGGCGTTGAGCTGTTCCTTGACGTTCCAGTCGATTCAATCTGATGTGCTTATGAAGGGGACATACATCGTTGTGCGCCCCTCGGTGAACGAGCAGAAGGGCATTGAAAACGACTTGAGAGCCATGATGGCCATGCGAAAAAATGACGATTTGCCGCTCTCATTTTTTCGCATGGGGAATTGACGGAAAACCCTTGATTTGAACGGGTTTCGGGCGTCCCGATACTTGAAAAAATGGCGAACAAAGGCGGTCGCCACATTTTCTTTGTTTTATTACTGGAGGTCCCAACATGATGACAGCATTTGAGAGAGTGATGTATGAGGTGTTTGTCCATACGGTCGTCCCTAAGTCAGTTCTCCTGTTTATCCTGGAAAAGGCCAATGCCTACCGGTGCATTGAGAAGGCAAAGGCGCAACACCTTATCCGTGAGATTTCGTTTGTTTCCAGAAATGTTGTAACCGTGACCAGGTGGACGGAGGATGTACTGATTATCACGCCAGAAGGGGTGGAGTACGTCCGAGACCACATGACTTCTGTTATCCCCTGGGCGACTTACATCGAGAAGACGATAGACAAAATCGATATGTTTGGCGGGCCAGTATCCTGGGCGACGATTGCGACTCGTTATGGGCGCATCACTGCAGCCGCAGTGATGGCGACAAGCATAGGGGCTCGGTCAGAGCCTACATGCTTTAGCTATAAAACCCATGAATATGATGATGACGCTCTCCTGGACGATGAGGTGGATGCTATGCTGGCCGGTAAATCCTACGAACCACCGGCGACTGTATCAGCTTATGGCGTCCTAATGGCCAGCGCTCTTCAGGAATATTTAGATATAATTGACCGCTTTGGTAATACTCCTTTTTTTGCGGACGGAAGGTCAGACATGGAGTTCCTTTCGGCTCCGCTTATCAAAAGAGAAATAAGTAAATGGGCGGCAGCCAAAGCGGACAAACAACCAGACATTCAGGGCGGGCGGTACTGTGGTATTCTTACTTCACGGAAAAGGGCGGTCTTGTTATATATGGTCACGCCCGCCGCTCAATTGATGTGGCATAAACATTTTGTTGAGCGCGAAATACGGGCAATCAATATTATGAAGCGAATAAGAATAGGCTATGACCATGAGAGTAAAGGTATATCAGGAATGATTATTTTTACTAGCGTGGAAATGTTCAAATATACTTATAATTCGCATCGTACAAAGGCAAACAAGCTTCCAGCAAAAAACCGTGAGTTTGGGTATGGAGTCGAGTACCTTTGGGCGATTCCATACGGCAAAGATGGATGCAGAGAAATGTATTCCATCATGGAAACATCTCCCTACGAGGAGAATCAGAAAGCAATAGAATGTTTGGTTAAAACCGGGGAGTTTGAACGTAAAAAACTGGACATAGACACAAAGGCCTTTCCTCTGCAATCAAAGAGCGGGATTCTGGTGGCCATCAATGTTCACCTGGACATCAAATATATAGTTCAGATTGAGAGGACTGTCTGCAACGTAAAGGACAAGCGTTTTGCCGTGGCCTGCTTTGGGTGGCAGGCACCGTACTATAAGGCGGTGCTGGGGGATAGTGTAGACATTATTGTGCTGGACAAGTATCTGCCCGGTTATATCCAGGCATGGGAGAGTATCGACCCGGAGCTGGACATCGAGATAGGGCTCATTATTTTCATTGCAGTATTGACTGTGCTGCTGATGCAGCCGAAGGTCAGTAACGATTTCTGCCGCCTGATCAAGCGTGACGTCAACGCCTTCCATCCGGCTATCGTTGTAAATGTAATTTGTGTTGAACAGCGTGCGGGCACGATCCGATGGGTGAAAGGAAAGGGAAGCCGTATATGAATCTATCAGATCAGCATATAGGCCGGCATATGTCAGCCCACGTTCTCTCCGTTGTTTTTCAGGCGCAAATTTAGAAATGCGTTTTCTTAATTTGTTCGGCGATGTGTCCCCGTCCAGCATATAGAGCTTATATGCGATCCTGTACACGCAGGCGTCAAAACTCACGCCAAAGTGGTCTGCTATCTCCAAAACCGCAGGAAGAGAAACTTTTCCGTTCACTGCCCGTTGGCAGACTTGCCTTTTCAATTCGCCGATCGGCATAAGAACGGCAGCAGCAAAGCTCTCGGCAAACTTTTCTCTCGGTTCATCGCTCCCAGACGGACAGGCGATTTCTTTTTCTGCATCCCTGAAATGATGGCACAACTCATGCACGGCAGTATAGCGCTGCCGAGTGATCGGTCTATTGTAGTTGATACCGACGACCGCTGTATCGTCACCATCCGATGCCGGAATGTATACTCCCTCCAGGTTCTTAAAATTCCTGAAAGAGAATAGGATGCCGGCATCTTTAAGCATCTGAAAAGGATTCAGAGGATAGGACAGAGGGCTATCCGCAAAATACATCCGCAGATAGCCCTGTGCCATTTTCTCAGGGTCAGTATACAGTTTTGCCCGCGACTGGAAATCGGTCATTTGCCCGTCTGTTCCCTTATTCTCTCTTTAAACTGCATAAGATTAATTATTTCCGCTTGGTCCTGTTCAGTCAGCCTCTCAAAGTTGCGCGCAAAGAGTACGGCGGGCCCATTGACTCTTGTGCCATGCAAAAGGGTGTCCGCTGAGACATTAAAAAGGGTACTCAAAGAAGCTAGTTCGTCAGCAGATACCTTCCGATTACCTGATTCGATTTGAGTTACAGCGGCTCGGTTGATGCCCAAGTAGTTGGCCACATAGTCCTGAGAAAGATGCATCCGCGTCCGGTATTCTCTGATCCTTTCGTTTAGTTCACTCATTTGGTTCATCCTTCTTTCAAATATGGCATCACATATATAGTATACTTCTGCACGGTGCAAAAAGCAACACTTTTTGTTGGAAAATCAAACGTCATATCATTAAATGACTACTTTTAATTGCCATATAGAAAGCCCGGTCCTCTTTCATAGAATAATGTCGGAATGTCGGATCGCGGTTTGTTCATTAGGAGAAGCTGCAGGCCCGCCACGACGGGCTACAAAAGAAGCTGGAGCGGCGGCAGATCCAGGCGGACGAGCTCAGCGGCTTCCTCTTCGCCGTCTATGCGCTGGACACTCTTCCGCTGGACTTCGACCCGGCCCTCTGGACCGCCACAGTGGACCACGTCACAGTCCACGCCGACGGCCGGCTGGTGTTCCGCTTCCGCAACGGCGCGGAGGTCACAGAGAAGTTGTAACAGGCCGAAAAATACAGGAAAGAGGTCATCCATAAATTTTATAGATGACCTCTTTTGGCGTTATGAAATGTCGATACTAGTTATGTTAGCGGGAGATGGCTTTAAGCTCCCGACCTCCGGGTCATGAAACTCCCGGCGAGTTACCAGGCCGCTCCAAAGGCAAAACCAACCTTACCAAAACCTCTTCTTTTTCATGATCCACAGGCACAGGAGAACGATGACCGCGCTGGCCCCGATGACCACCGGATAGCCATACTTCCATGTGAGCTCCGGCATCCCTGCAAAGTTCATCCCGTACCACCCGGTCACCAGTGTCAGCGGCAGAAAAACGGTGGTGACAATGGTGAGCGTCTTCATGATCTTGTTCTGCCGGACGTCGATCTCCGCCTGAAACTGCTCGCGTACCTGCAGCCCGTATTCCCGCAGGGTCTGGGCCTCGCTTTGCAGCCGTCCGATGCGCTTTTCTATCAGGTGGAGCTGGCGCAGCTCGGCTTCCGAAAACAGCCCGCTCTCATTTTCCTGGAGGGTGCAGACCATATCTTCCATTTGGGTATAGTACCGTATCCACCGGGCGACTTCCTTGCGCAGGGCCATCATATCGGCGTTAAGGTCTTCCAGTCTCCCCGCCAGGATCTTGTCCTCCATCCGGTTCACCTGCTCCTCCAGTTCCTGCAGATGATGCAGGTCCCTGGCCAGAAGCAGTTCCAGAAAATCATAGAAAAAGCCACCGGGGCCGGGGCCTGTATGGTCGTCCTCCTTACGCAGGCGCTGGACCATGGACACACCCGTGCCCGTATCGTCACAGAGGATGACCCATCTGTCCGCGAGAAGATACCCAAAAGCGATGGGCGCGCCATTCTTGGCCTTTCTGGGCGTGACGATGGAACCGCAGACGCATCCGTGTCGGACTTCCGCCCGGCATGTCCGGGCATCCCGAGGGGAGGGTGTGTGGCAGAGGATATCCTTCAGTCCCTGGACCGACGTTCCCCGTGCCAGTTCCTCCGATGCCAGCAGCACAAGGATACTGTCCTTCTCCCCTGGCCCGTCCTCCACAGGCCGTAACGCAGCGCTTATATCATACAACACCATAACGCTTCCCTCCGATCCTCTATGCCAGTTCACTCCGGATGAGACCTAATGTCGTCTTGCCCGTCACTCTACCTTCATCATTCGGTAGCCGATGCCGATGTGGGTCTGGATGTACTGGGGCGAGCCGGGGGCGGCCTCCAGCTTTTTGCGCAGCGTCGCCATGTATACCCGCAGACTGGCCACGTCATTGTCCCAAGAGCTTCCCCACACGCCCTGGGTGATGAATTTGTGGGTCAGGACCTTGCCGGTGTTCCGGGCCAGCAGGCATAAGAGCTTATACTCGATGGCCGTCAGGTGCAGCTCCTCCCCGCCCAGCCAGGCGCACCCGGCGGCAAAGTCGATGCGCAGCGCACCGTTTTCATAGACGGATGCGCTCTCGTCTCCGCCCATCAGAGCCAGCCGCCGCTGGGTGACCCGGAGCCGGGCCAGCAGCTCGTCCACGGAGAAGGGCTTTGTGAGATAGTCGTCCGCGCCGGCATCCAGAGCGGCGATTTTGTCGGCGTCCTCGCTGCGGGCGCTGATGACGATGATGGGTACATTGGACCAGTCGCGGACCCGGTGGATGACCTCCACGCCGTCCATGTCGGGCAGGCCCAGGTCCAGCAAAATGACATCTGGGGCATGGGAGGCAGCTTCCATCACTGCCCCCTCGCCCGTGTCTGCGGTGAGATAGCGGTAATCATGGGCCTTCAATGTGGTGGCGATTAGGTTCCGCACAGGCGGGTCATCCTCCACCACGAGAATGAGAAACTTATTCATGCAGCGTTACCTCCTCCAGAGGCAGAGTAAAGCGGAACACCGCGCCATGTGGCTGATTGTCCCGGACCTCTATGGTCCCGCCGTGGGCCTGGATAATAGCTCGGCAAAGGTACAGCCCCAGCCCCAGCCGGCGGCGGTCGTCCGCCACGGGGGCCTGGCCGCAGAAGAACTTTTCAAACACCCGTTCCTTCTCGCTGTCCGCCACACCGGGCCCATCGTCGGTCACCAGAACCTCTACCATACCGCCGCACTGGCCGTCTGTTACAGTGACGGAGGCGTTTTCTCCGGCATATTTGAAGGCGTTGTCTATGAGATTCACGATGACCTGCACCGCCAGCCGAGCGTCGGCCCGCACCAGCAGCAGCTCCTTGGAGTGGATCACCCGGACAGCGCCTTTTCTCGTCTTGCGGCGGGTGTGGGCTACGGCTTCGTCCACGATGTCGCTCAAAAGCTCCGCCGAGGGATTGAGGGTCATGCGGCCCTCCTCGATGCGGGTGGCGTACAGGAGATTTTCCACCAGCTCCGTGAGCCACTGGGCGTCGTCATAGATGTCGCCATAGATGGCCCGTCGGGTCTCCGGGTCAAATTTATCCTCGTTGGCCAGGAGATTGGCCGCGTTGCCGGAGATGGTGGTCAGGGGTGTGCGCAGATCGTGGGAGATGGTGCGCAGAAGGTCCGCCCGCAGCTTCTCGCTCTCCGCCAGCACTGCGGCGGCCTCCTTCTCCCGGGCGTTGCGCTCGTTCTCCAGCGCTAGGGTGCACTCCGCCAGGATGGAGGATAGGATGTCCCGCTCCGAGCCGTCCAGCATTTCCGAGCGCACATCCAGCCCGACCACGCCATATTTTCGGTCATTGACCTTTAAGGGAGCATAGAGATACCCGCCCTTATCCCCTTCGCCGGGGGCATCCTCCGTCAGAGCCCGCCGCGCCGCAGGACGCTCCGCATCCGTGTCGTAGGCCATTTCGCCCGTGGCCGGGTACAGCATCGGCTCCTGCAAGAGTCCGTCCTCCAGTGGATATATGACGGTATTCCGTCCCAGGAGGCCGACCAGCCGCTCCGCCGCCGTGTCCAGTATCTCGTCCCGGCCCCTGGCCTTGGACAGAGCCTGATTGGCGTCAAAGAGCATCTTCGTCCGTCGGGCGGTGAGGGCTGCCTGTCCCGCCCGTGCCTTATAGCGCATCGCCAGGGTGCTGGTGATATAGGCCGTAAGGAACATGATGAGGAACGTCACGGGATAGCCGGTGCCGTAAGCCGCAAAGGAAAAGCGGGGAACTGTAAAGAGGTAGTTGAACACCAGTACGCTTGCCACCGAGGATGCCAGCGCATAGACAGGGTGGGTAGTGACCACCGAGGTGAGCACCACGCCCAGAATGTAGACCATGATGATGTTGGCGTCCGTAAAGCCCCAGGTATGGAGCGGCAGGCTGATGAGCGTAGCGGCGGCCAGGATACCCAGGCTCCACAGGGCGTTTTTCGCCGCGCTCTTGCCGGATTCGGCTGCTTGCTTGGGCCGGTAAGGGCCGTCTGCGCTCTTGTCCGGGATGATGTGGATGTCCACCTCCGGGGCATAGGCCAGTAGCTGCTCTGTCAGAGGCGGCCGGCCGAATAGGCGCCTTCTCCCGGCAGAACTGCGCCCCAGAACGATCTTCGTTACGCCGTTCAGCCTGGCGTACTCCGCGATCTGAAAGGGCACATCCTCGCCATAGACCGTCTCGATCCGGGCCCCCAGCTTTTCCGCCAGGGCCTGGTTATAACGCAGACGCCGCTTGTCCTCCTGCGAGGCAGCACCCGCGTCCGAGGTCTTTACATACAAGGCCGTGAACGTTCCTCTAAAAACCTGGGCCATCCGGGCTGCCGTGCGGATGATACGTCCGTTGGAGGGCGAGGAGGAAAGGCACGCTAGAATATGCTCGCTGCCGGATTCCATGGCCTTCACCCCCTTCCTGCGTTCATCATAGCACAAAACCGATCATTCTTCCACATCAGATGCGGAAGCACCGCTGCACGGCTTTGGGCCTGCCCAGCACCAGCATGGACTCGTCCGTGCCTAGCACGGTATCGGGTCCCACTTCCGTGTTCAGCCGGCCGCCCTCCCGGATGCCCAGGATGTTAAGGCCGTACTTTTTCCGAATGTCCAGGGCTACCACCGTCTTCCCGCTCCAGGCGGGCGGGACGGCCAGCTCGAACAGCGAGCAGTCCCCGTCCAGTTCGATGTAGTCCAGGATGCTCCGGCTGGTGCAGCGCACGGCAGTCCAGGCAGCCAGCTGCTTTTCCGGGTACACCACCTCGTCCGCGCCGTTGCGCAGGAGGAATTTCTCCTGCATCTCGCTGGCCGCCCGGGCGACCACCTTTTTCGCCCCCAGGTCCTTCAGGATCGCCGCCGTTTCCAGCGAGTTTTGAAAGTTGTCCCCGATGGCCACGATGCACACGTCGAAACTGGGCACTCCCAGCCCGGAGAGAAAGGCGCGGCTGGTGCTGTCCCCGATCTGGGCCGCCGTCACCATGGGCAGCACCGCGCTGACCCGCTCTTCACTGTTGTCCACCGCCAGCACCTGGCAGTGCATCTCGCAGAGCTTTTCCGCGATGTGAGAGCCGAACCGGCCCAGTCCTATCAACAATACCGACCTCATAGCGAAACCTCCTATCCTATCGTCAGCTTTTCCGCCGGGAGGAGCGCCTCCCGCTTCCTGCCAGCCAGGGCAGCAAAGATCAGTGTCAGACCGCCCGCCCGGCCAAAGAACATGAGAAATATGAGGATACCCCGGCTGAGCTGTCCCAGCGTGGGCGTGATGCCCAGAGACAGGCCCACCGTGCCGATAGCCGAGGCTGTCTCGAAAAGGCACGCCCCCAGCGGCAGCGCCTCCGCCCGGCTGATGACCGCCCCGCCCAAGAGAAACAGGGTCAGATACATCACCAGCACCGTGGCGGCAGTGCGCACCGCGCCCTCCTCCAGCCGCCGGTCGAAAAGGCTCGTATGCTCCCGGCGGCGGAACACCGCCCATGCGGTGGCGGCAAGCGCCGCCAGAGTCGTGGTTTTCATACCACCTGCGGTAGAGCCAGGCGACCCGCCGGTCAGCATCAGGGCGATGGTGAGGGCCTGGCCCGTGCTGCTCAAGGCCGCCTGGTCCGTGGTGTTGAAGCCCGCCGTCCGGGGCGTCACCGCCTGGAACAGACTTGACCATACCCGCTGGCGCATGGGGTAAGCAGCAAACTCGCCGAAGAAGAAGTATACCGCAGGAAGTGCGATAAGAAGCCCTGTAACAGACAGTATGACCTTGCTCTGCATACTAAAGCGGCGCAAATGCACGCCGTGTGTCCGCACATCCTCCCAAGTGAGAAAGCCGATGCCGCCCACTACGATGAGCGCCATGACAGTGAGATTGATGACCGGCTGGGAGGCAAAGGAAGTCAGCGAGGAAAAAGCCTCCTCCCGGCCCATCAGGTCGAAACCCGCATTGCAAAAGGCGGACACGGCGTGGAAAAGCCCGTACCATATCCCTTCTTTCAGCCCATAACGTCGGCAGAACACCGGGGCCATGACCGCCGCGCCGGTCAGTTCAATGATGACTGCGCCACAGATGATGGTCCCCGCCAGCCGGACGATTCCGCTGATGGAGTGGGCGGAGAGCGACTCCTGGATGGCTGTGCGCTGCTTCAGGCTCACGCGCCTGCCGGTCAGGGCGACCATGGTCATCGCCGCCGTCACCACCCCCATGCCGCCGATCTGGATGAGCAGCAGCAGTACCCCCTGGCCGAAGCCGCTCCAATAGGTGGCAGTGTCCCGCACCACCAAGCCCGTAACGCACACGGCGGAGGTAGCGGTGAACAGCGCGTCGGAAAAGTTTGCGCCGCGCCCGTCACGGGTGGAGACGGGGAGCATGAGCAAAAGACTCCCCAGCAGGATGAGGGCCATAAAGCCCAGAATGATGATCTGCGATGTAGACAGGTCTCTCTCCATCCGGCGCACGGCTCTCACCTCCCTGGTGGCATCATTGTGCCACAAGTCTTGTGAAATGTGCGTTAGCATTTGCCCGGTCGGCATAAAGATCGCATTAAAAATGCAGCAAGATGAAACGAGAGCGCAGCAGCTAATTGCTGCGCTCTTGTTTATCCTTAACGAATCCTCGGTCGTTTAACGATACCCCGGTAATTTAACGAATCGCGGTCGTTTAACGGTAGCGCCCCGCCAGGGCCTGCACTTTCACCCCGAAAGGCCCTCTCAAAACCGCGCCATACAGGCACTAAAACCCATAAAATGCAACGCGCCAGGGCGGAAAGCCTTGGCGCGTCGGCACAATATAACGATAACGCAGTCGATACCATTGTATCAAACTGCGTTACCAGTTATGGTGGCGGGAGAGGGATTTGAAATCCTGGCTTTCGGGCTATGAAATTAACGCGTTATCGGACCGCTCTATCCACGAACAGGGATGCCAGGCCGTTTCCCAGAACAAAAACATGCTGTTTACGTCCACATGAAAGACCAGCCGTTCTATGGCCTCACCACACCTCCCGGCAATTAATTTGCGCGTTCTTCGTCCGTATAAAAGCGGCGGCCCATCCGGGCCGCCGTGAGTGATTTATTAAGGTGTGTCGCCGGCTTGCTTCACCATCAGCTCCACCATCTGAAGGATGCGCTGCTGCTCCTCGTTCGGTAACGCCTCCAGAAGCTGGGACAGCCGCGTTGTTTTATACTCTGTCCCGTGCTCTACCACATCACAGAACAGCGCGTCTGCCGAGACCTCCAAACCGTTGATGATCGCTATCAGCTTTTCGTAGCGCGGGAACGCCGTGCCCCGCTCCACCGTAGAAATGTAATTGGGCGTGAGGCCGATCTTCTCCGCGAACTGCTCCTGGGTAAGCCCGATCCGCTCGCGGCACTCCTTCACACGCTTCCCAAACCGTTTGTCGATCATATTTCAACCATGCCCTTTACTAATCCGTTCCGGCATAGTATAATTCAAAACGTCATACTCAAACACAAACGAAAAGCGTTAGAGTATGTGTTAGAGAATTAGAAAGGAGCAAAAAAGTTATGCTTTTATACAAAGATGAGAAGTTTCATGCGCATGGTGTCGCGTTCGCGATCCCGGACGGGTTCCTGGTGGAGCCGGCGCCGGATGCCATCCCGCAGAACGGTTTTGTTGCATACACCCCGGACCAGCGGTACATGGTGGAGTGGGACGTGGAACAGGGCTGCCATGGCACCAAGGAGGAACTGGAGGAGTTGTTTCTCCCCGGCAGCGCCTTTCTGCCGCTGGGACCCATTACCCCGCTCACAGTCAACGGCCTGACCGGACACCAGGTGATGTGCCGCTCCAACACTGATCAGCGCTGGGAGATGCGTTTCGATGCCGGAGAGGGCGTGGAGCTCTCTGTATGTGTATACACCAATATGAAAAACGGCAGTATTAAGAATACCAGGGACGCGGAGTTTATGAAAGAGGTCCTGGCGGGCCTTGGTGTGGACTAAGCGGTCCAAATTTACTGCTGTTTTAAAAGACACACAAAAGACACACCGACACCCTAAAAAGACACACAAGAGCCCAGAGCAAGCCACAACAAGCTACAACAGGCAAAACCCGGAACGCCTAGAGCCATGGGCGATACAGCCGACAAGATACAGCAAGCTGCAACAGCTAAAAACAAACGGATTATAATTGGTAATGACGAGGTCGGCGGTCCGAATCCGCCCAGCAGCTCCACAGCAAAAACCCCGCGGTCATTGACCGCGGGGTTTTTTTAGTGTCTTTAGACGTAGGAGTAAACCCCCGTTTCTACCGGGGGAAGAGAAGAAGCTTTAGCATGAGAAAAACCTCCTATTGCTGTATACTGGTAACGGTTTGGCGACCGCATTACCAAGGAAGCAATAGGAGGTTTTTATGCAGATCAAGAAAAACGACAGAGAAGAAATAAAAAGTACAGCCCACTCGAAGTACAGATGCCAGTATCACATAGTGTTTGCCCCGAAGTACAGGAGGAAGGAAGAATGTGGAGATACTGGTGGAAGCAGAGGCGTGCCCAGACCACATACATATGCTGGTGAGCATCCCGCCGTATTTGCGTGTAGCACAGTTCATGGGATTTCTCAAGGGAAAGAGCAGCCTGATGATATTTGACAGGCATGCGAACCTGAAGTACAAGTACGGGTCGAGGAATTTCTGGTGCAGAGGGTACTATGTGGATACTTTACGGGTGACAAGAATAAGAAGGCATAAAAAGACAGCCGCTTAAAGCGGCTGCCCGAGATGGTAATGCGGTGTCAAACTTTCAGAACCCCTTCCAGGGGCTACGTCCGTATTTGCCCCTTCTAGGGGCTGGTCATGCCACCAGTTTACTGGTGGTCATGACTTGTCCGTGCCTGTCACTGGGCGGGCTTTCCCATGCCCGTCACCCGCCAGCGGCCCGTCCGGTACCGGGCGTAGGAGATGATAAAGTTCACGCCCCAGCCCACGGGGATGGCGTACCACACCCAGGCGATGCCCAGCCGGGGGGCCATGACCTTGGCGATCACCACCCGGATGCACAGGTTCAGAAGGTTCGCCAGGGTGAACACCGGCATGTCCCCCGCGCCCCGGAGCAGGCCGTCCGCCGCCATCTTCAGCCCGATGAGGGCGAAGAACCACCCCAGGAAGGCCAGGTAGTCCCGCCCAGTGGAAAGGGCCAGGGGGGAGCTGTCCGCGGCCAGGAACAGGCCGATGATCTGCCGGTTGCCCAGCTCCAGGATCAGGCAGATCACCGCCGCGCACAGGGCCACCAGCTTCAGACTGGCCCGCCAGCCCTGCACCACCCGCTCCTGCCGGTCCGCGCCCATGTTCTGGGCGGTGAAGGTGGCCACGGCGTTGCCGATGCCGCTCATGGGCACCACGCACATGGACTCGATGCGCATCCCGGCGGAGAACCCGGCCAGGGCCTGGGAGCCGAAGCTGTTCACCACCGACTGCACCAGCATCATGCCGATGGACACGGTGGACTGCTGCAAGATGGAGGGCAGGGCGATGCGGGCCATGGGCAGCAGTTGGTCCGGGGCAAAGCGCCGGCCTGCGCCCTCCATGCGCCCCAGCAGCCGCAGCAGCACCCCGAAGCTCAGCAGCGCCGACACCCCCTGGGCGATCAGGGTGGCCCAGGCCGCCCCGGCCACGCCCATGTGCAGATGCGCCACCGCCACCCAGTCCAGGATCACGTTGAACACCGACGAGAAGATCAGAAATCCCAGGGGGATGCGGGACCGGCCCAGGGCGTTGAACATGGACGACAGGACGTTGTACATGAACAAAAACGGCAGCCCCAAAAAGTAGATGTCCAGATAGGTCACCGCCATGTCCATCACGTCCGCCGGGGTGTTCAGGGCCAGCAATATGCGCCGGTCCATCCACAGCCCGAACCCGCCCAGCAGCACGCTCAGCGCCAGAAAGGCCGTAAGGGCCGTGTATACCGCCGCCTTCATGGGGCCGATCTTCCTGCCGCCGAACAGGCGGCTGACGATGACAGAGGCGCCGTTGCCGCCGCCGATGGCCACACAGATGAAGATGTTCGTCAGGGCCATGGACGCCCCCACGGCCCCCAGGGCCTGCTCGCCCACGAACCGGCCCACGATGGCGGAGTCCGCCATGGTGTAGGTCTGCTGGAACAGGTTGCCCAGGATCATGGGTGCGGCAAAGACCGCCAGCGCCCGCAGAGGCGGCTCGGAGATGAGATAGTCCTCCCGCACGGCGTCCCGACCCCCTTTCCCGCATCCGCGGCGGATATCGGCTAAATTATAATGTATCCGACCAAATGGGACAAGTGCCCAAATGTAAATTCGGCAAAGTGCAATCGTTTGCACACCGGTTTTAGTATAAAATGCTAAATCGATCGGGCGGGTATTGACAAAATGGTGAAATCGGTCTAATATTATTCCATCATTTTAGTCAAATTAGGGTAATTTGACATAAGATTCCGAGACTCTGGTATCGGGAACTGTGATAAATGCAAACGCTTTGCAAGAAATTGAAAACGTTTGCAAAACTGCAACCCCCCTGCCACAGGCCGTTTTTCGGATACACCGCCGCCGGCGCGGCGTGTAGAATATTCAAATACAAAATGAAAAGGAGAACTAGCCATGAAAAAACTCATTGCGCTGCTGATCGCTCTGGTCATGGTGTTCAGCCTGGCCGCCTGCGGTTCCTCCGGCAGCTCCGAGGCTCCCAAGACCGAGCCGGAGCAGGAGCAGACCCCTGCGGAAGCGAGCGGCGAGGCCGAAGAACCCGAAGAACCCGCCGCTGAGAGCGGCGAAGCCGAAGAGCCTGAAGAGCCTGCGGAAGAGGGCGGCGAGATCCTGATCGGCTGCCTGCAGGACATCACCGGCGCCACCTCCACCCTGGGTTCCTCCGTCCAGGCCGGCGCCCAGGCCGCTGTGGATGAGATCAACGCCAACGGCGGCATCGGCGGCAAGACCCTGGTCATGAAGACCTACGACACCAAGGGCGACGTGACCGAGGCCGTCAACGCCTTCATCACCGCCGTCACTGTGGACAAGGTCGCTCTGATCGTCGGGCCTCCCGTGGCCAACATCGCCAACGCCATCAAGGAGACCGCCGAGACCTATGACGTGCCTGTCATGGGCTTCGCCATGGACCCCGCCTGCCAGCTGAAGGACGACGGCACCGCCTATAAGAACATGTTCTGCTTCCAGCCCAGCGCCACGGCCCAGGGCGCCATCATGGCGGCCTACGCCCTGCAGAACGGCCTGAAGACCTTCGGCATCCTGTACAACCAGGAGAACGCCTACTCCGTGTCCCTGCTGGCCCCCTTCACCGACCGGCTGGCCGAGGAGAACATCACCATCGACGACAGCCTGATCGTGCCCTACGGCGCGGCTGACACCGACTACAAGACCCTGCTGCAGCCCATCGTTTCCGCCGGCGTGGACGCCATTTACTGCCCCAACTACACCCAGCAGCTGGTGGCCATCGAGCAGGCCGCGGCCGACTTGGGCTACCAGGGCAAGATCATCACCGGCCTGGACGGCGCGCCCAACTTCAATGATCTGTACGGCGCCGACTGCTCCAACGTGTACTACATCAACAACATCAACACCGACGATCCCGGCACCGCCGAGAAGGCTGCCGCCGTGGAGGGCAAGGTGAGCGCGGTCAACAAGTACTTCCTGGGCTATGATGTCGTCATGATCGCCAAGCAGTGCATCGAGACCGCCGGTCTGGACGACCCCGCGGCGCTGCTGGACGCCATCGCCAATGTCACCGATTTTGAGGGCCTGACCGGCACCATCACCATGGACCCGGCCACCCACATGCCCGGCAACATGGCCATGTTCATGTACACCTACGACGGCCAGACGCCCGTGATGCTGGGCGAGTTCGCCGGCTGATGACAGCCACGGGGATACGTCCCCGCCGATAAAACAAACACCTGGCAAGGCCCCCGGCCCCCCTTCCGGGGCCGGGGGTTTGCTGCAACAGCAAAGAATGGAGGCCAGTGATGTCGCTGCAAATCCTGATCAACGGCATAGCCACAGGCTCGATCTACGCGCTGATCGCCACGGGCTTTGCCCTGATCTTCAATGTCCTGAAGTTTTCCAACTTCTCTCACGGCGCAACCATGACCGCCAGCGCCTTTGTGGCGTACTTCCTTCTGGAGGGAGCAGGGCTGGGCCTGGTCCCCACGCTGCTGGTGGCTGCCGCGGCCGGGGCGCTGATCGCCTTGGTGGGCGAGTTCGTGGGCTTCCGCCGTATCCTGCTCAACCACTCCAGCGCCACTTATTTCTTCGTGTCCTCCATCACCCTGGGCACGCTGTATGAGGGCCTGGTGACCATCAAGGCGGGGTCCAACTTCTTCAACTTCCCCCGCTTTTTCTCCACCCCCACCATCAACATCGGCGCGCAGGTCATCTCCACCAGCGATGTGGTGATGTTCTGCATCAGCATGGTCGCGCTGCTGATCCTGGCCTTCATCATCCAGAAGACCCGTCTGGGCCGGGCGCTGCGGGCCATCTCCTTCGACCGTGATACCGCCCAGCTGATGGGCATCAACTCCACCCGCATCATCCAGCTCACCTTCGTCATCTCCGGCGTCCTGGCCGGCATCGCGGGCGTGTTCCTGGGGATCAAGTACACCCTGTACCCCACCCTGGGTTCGCTGGTGGTGAAGGGCTTCATCGCCTCCGTCATCGGCGGACTGGGGAGCCTGACCGGCGCGGTCATCGGCGCGGTGCTGCTGGGCGTGGTGGAGACGATCCTGCTGAGCCTGCTGGGTTCCGGCTATTCCACCATCGCCACGTTCGCCATCATGCTGGTGTTCCTGCTGTTCCGTCCCCAGGGCATCGCCGGCAGCAACGTGCAGGAAAAAGCGTAAGGAGGCGTCAGAATGTCTGCTCTTATTTCGAACGTTCTCACGCAGGTGTTCATCACCCTCATCGCCGTGGCGGGCGTGTATGTGCTCACCGGTCTGACGGGCATGTTCAGCCTGGGCCAGGCGGCCTTCATGGCCATCGGCGCCTACGCCTCCGGTCTGCTGGTCATCCGTGCCCACCTGCCCATCCCGCTGGCCATGCTGCTGGCGGTGCTGCTGGCCACGGTGGTGGGCTATCTGATCGGCTATCCCGTGGTGCGGCTGCGGCGTGACTACATATCGCTGGTGACGCTGGGCTTCGGCGAGGCCATCGCGGCGCTGCTCAACCGCATGACCACCCTCACCGGCGGCGCCTCCGGCCTGACCGGCATCCCCCGGACCGTGGGTCTGGGCGTGACGGCGGTGTCCGCGGTGATCGCCATCGCCCTGGTGGCGTCGTTCAAGACGAGCAAATATGGCCGGCAGTGCATCGCCCTGCGGGGCGACCCCCTGGCCGCCCAGGCCATGGGCATCAACGTCACCCGGGTGAAGATGATCGCTTTCCTTCTGAGCGTGGCCCTGACGGCCTACTCCGGGTGCCTGTACGCCTTCTATATGTCCTACGTGGACCCCAGCGGCTTCGGCTGGAAGAAGAGCGCGGACTGGGTCATCATGGTGTTCTTCGGCGGCGTCAACAGCCTGACCGGTTCCACCATCGGCGCGTTCGTCCTCAGCGGCCTGCCCCAGGTGCTGCGCAGTCTGCAGAATTACCGCTACGTCATCTACGCCGTGCTGGTGCTCATCATCCTGAACTTCAAGCCCTCCGGACTGCTGGGCGAGTGGGAGCTGACGCCCCGGAACGTGAAGCGGCTGTTCGCCGGCCGGAAAAAGCCGGCGGAGAAAAAACAGGAGGAGGTGTGAGCCATGGCACTGCTGGAAGTGAAGCATATCTATAAGAGCTTCGGCGGTGTGAAGGCCATCCAGGATTTCTCCATCGAGGCGGAGGCCGGGGAGATCCACGGCATCATCGGCCCCAACGGCGCCGGCAAGACCACCATCTTCAACACCATCTCCGGCGTGTATCCCGCCGACCAGGGCCAGGTGTTCCTGGACGGCAAGGATATCACCCACCTGGAGCAGTACAAGATCACCCGCCTGGGCATGGGCCGCACCTTCCAGAACATCCGTCTGTTCTCCGGCCTGACCGTGGAGGAGAACGTGATGTGCGCCTTCGACCCCCAGAGCCGGTATTCCGTGCTGGGCGGGCTGCTGCCCACGCCCAACCGCCGGCGGGAGGAGAAGCGGGGCCGGGAGCTGTGCGCCAAGTATCTGGAGGCCGTGGGGATGCAGGACTATCTGCAGGAGCGGCCGGAGAACCTGTCCTACGGTATGCAGCGGCGCATCGAGATCGCCCGGGCGCTGATGTGCGAGCCGAAGATCCTGTTGCTGGACGAGCCTGCCGCGGGCCTGAACCCCACGGAGGTGGCGGAGCTGACCGAGCTGATCGGTCGCATCAGCCAGCAGTTCGGCTTCGGCATCCTGCTGATCGAGCACCGGCTGGAGCTGGTGATGAACGTCTCCCACAAGATCCATGTGCAGAACTTCGGGGAGACCATCGCCGTGGGCACCCCGGAGCAGGTCCAGCATGACCCCCAGGTGATCGAGGCCTACCTGGGCAAGGAGGAATGAGCATGGAGACTATACTGAAAGTGACCGGCCTGTCGGTCAGCTACGGCCATGTGGAGGCCCTGCGCGGCGTGGACGTGGACGTGCGACGGGGGCAGATCGTGTCCATCATCGGCGCCAACGGCGCCGGCAAGACCACCCTTCTGCGCACCATATCCGGCATGGTGAAGCCCCTGGCGGGCACCATCGAGTTCGAGGGAAAGCCCCTGCCGAAAAAGCCCCATAAGATCGTGGCCGAGGGCGTCATCCACGTGCCCGAGGGGCGCAAGTGCTTTTCCGGCCTGACCATCCGGGACAACCTGCTCACCGGCGGGTACGTGTTCAAGGGCAGGGACCTGAACGAGGACCTGCAGGAGCAGTACAAGCTCTTCCCCATCCTGGAGCAGCGGAAAAACCAGTACGCCGGCACCCTGTCCGGCGGCGAGCAGCAGATGCTGGCGGTGGCCCGGGGACTGATGGGCCGGCCCAAGATCCTGCTGCTGGACGAGCCGTCCATGGGCCTGGCCCCCATCATCGTCAACCAGATCTATGACCTGATCCGGCAGATCAGGGACCGGGGCATCACCGTGCTGCTGGTGGAGCAGAACGCCCGGAAGGCCCTGGGCGTGTGCGACTACGCCTACGTGCTGGAGAACGGCCGCATCAACCTGCAGGGCACCGGCGAGGAGCTGCTGGGTTCCGACGAGGTGCGCAAGGCCTATCTGGCCGGGTGAGAGCATGGGCTACACACCGGATCTCCGCTTCGACCACATGGGCGTCAACTGCGCCGATGGGGAGCAGGCCGCGGCCTGCGCCGACCGCTTCGCGCTGCTGTTCGGCATCCCCCGGGACCCGGACAGGGAGGGAGCCGGGTCCTGCTACTCCGGGGCACAGATCGAGTGGATGAAGGGTCCCGGCCCGGGCGCATGCGGACACATCGCCCTGGCCACCGCCGACCTGCCCGGCGCCCGGGCATGGCTGGAGGAGCGGGGCTTCACCTTCGACGACGCCACCGCCAAATACTTCCCCGACGGGCGGATGCTGGTCATCTACGCCCGGGAGCAGATCGGCGGCTTCGCCATCCATCTGGTCCAGCGGTGAGAAAAGGCAGAATATTTACAGAATAATCACAAATACGCGCGGCGGCCCCGTCCGGCGGGGCTGCCATTTGGGAGGACAAGCATGACTGGTGAGAAGATACGGTCCTGGAACGAGGAGTCGCTGGACCACAGAAACGCCCTGCTGTACGCCATGGGCATCAGCCAGGAGGACGCCAAGCGCCCCGTGATCGGCCTGATAAACGGCTGGAACGAGATGAACCCCGGCCACTTCCCCTTCGACAAGCAGGTCATCGCCGAGATGAAGGAGGAGATCTACGCCGCGGGGGGCCTGGCCCTGGAGCTGCCGGTGACCGGCATATGCGACGGCATGTGCTCCAACACCCCCGGCGACCGCTACACCCTGCCCGCCCGGGACCTGGTGTCCGGGGAGGTGGAGACCGTGGCGGAGCTGAACGGCCTGGAGGGCATGATCATCATGGCCACCTGCGACAAGGTGGTGCCGGGCATGATCATGGGCGCGCTGCGGGTGAACATCCCCACCGTCATGTTCACCGGCGGGTACATGGCCGCCGGCCATTACAAGGGCCACATGCTGACCCTGACCCACACCAAGCAGGCCTACGCCGCCTATGTGGCCGGGGACATCACCCGGGAGCAGTACAAGGCCGTGGTCAGCAGCGCCTGCCCCACCCCCGGCGCCTGCCCCTTCATGGGCACCGCCAACACCATGAGTTCCATGGCGGAGATATTGGGCCTGAGTCCCCACGGCAACGCCAGCTGCCGCAGCCAGAGCGAGAAGTGGCACGCCCTGGCCCGGGAGGCCGCCCGGGGCGTGATGCGGGCCTGGGAGCAGGACATCCGCCCCCGGGACATCATCGACCAGACCAGCTTTGAGAACGTGGTGCGCTATATGATGGCCACCGGCGGCAGCACCAACAGCGTGCTGCACATCCCCGCCCTGGCCCGGCAGATCGGCTGCGACATCACCCCGGAGACCTTCGACCGCATCAGCCGGGAGGTGCCGGTCATCAGCACCATCTATCCCAACCACCCCACCTATACCATGGAGGAGTTCGACGCCGCCGGCGGCCTGGGGGCCGTGGTGAAGGAGCTGGCCGCCGCCGGGAAGATCGACGTCGATGCCAAGGGCGTGTTCGGCACCATCGGCGAGAAGGCCGCCCTGGCGGAGAACAAGAACCCCGAGGTGATCCACCCCGTCAGCGACCCCATCCATGAGCAGGGGGGCCTGGCGGTGCTCCACGGCAACATCGGCCCCGACAGCGCCATCGTCAAGTTCAGCGCCGTGGACCCGGCCGCCTGGCGCTTCAGCGGCCCGGCCCGGTGCTTCGACAGCCAGGACGACGCCTGGCACGCCATTCTGGAGGACCGGATCGAGGCCGGGGACGTGGTGGTCATCCGCTACGAGGGACCCAAGGGCAGCCCCGGCATGCCCCACATGGAGACCTTCATGGCCGCCGTGCTGGGCAAGGGCATGGGCACGAAGCTGGCCCTGGTGTCCGACGGGCGCTTCAGCGGCGCCACCGGCGGACTGGCCATCGGCCACGTCAGCCCCGAGGCCTATGAGGGCGGGCCGCTGGCCCTGCTGCGGGACGGGGACATGATCCACATCGACATCCGTGATCGCACCCTCACCGCCGACGTGAGCGACGAGGAGTTCGCCCGCCGGAAAGCCCAGTGGCAGCCCGTGCGCAAGCCGGCCACCGGCTGGCTGCAGCTTTACCGCAAGCACTGCACCTCCGCCCACCGGGGCGCCACCGTCTACTGGGACAATGACTGACGTCCCCGGTACGGCGCAAGATCATATCCGAAGGAGTCGCCCCATGGCAAGCATGAAGGAAGTGGCGGACGCCGCGGGCGTATCCGTCAGCACCGTATCCCGTGTCCTCAACGGCAAGAGCTGCGTCAACAGCGCCACCCGCCAGCGGGTGCTGGAGGTGGTGGAGCAGACCAAATTCCACCCCAACGTCCTGGCCAAGAGCCTGAAGCTGGGCCGCAGCCATACCATATGTCTGCTGGTGCCCTCCATTGAAAACCAGATCTTCGCCCACATCACCCGGGGCCTGGAGGACACCGCCCGCAAGAGCGGCTTCGCGGTGGTGCTGTGCAACACCGACGAGGACGCCATGGTGGAGCGGGCCTACATCGACAAGATGAAGACCTACTGGATCGAGGGCTTCGCCATCTGCCCCACCGCCGGCGGCAACGAGGACTATATCCGGGACCTGCGGGCCAGCGGCTTTCCCACCGCCCTGGTCTGCCGCTACTCCCAGGAGGACGTGGGGGCCATGGACATCGTTTCCGTGGACAACTACCAGGCCGCCTACGACGGCACGAAGTACCTCATCCGCACCGGCCACCGGCGCATTGCCCTGGCCGCCGGGCGGGAAGAGCTGTTCCTGTACCGGGAGCGGTACAGGGGCTACTGCGCGGCCCTGGCGGACGCCGGCATTCCCTATGACGACGAGCTGGTCATGCGGGAGGTGAGCGGCACGGACAGCTTTTACCAGGCCACCCGCCAGGTGATGAGCCTGCCGGAGCCGCCGGACGCCATCTTCGCCACCAGCGACCCCAAGGCCTTCGTGGTGATGCACGCGCTGCATGACCTGGGCAAGCGCATCCCTCAGGACGTGTCCCTGCTGGGGTTCGACAACGTGGCGCTGTCGTCCAATATGGAGCCGCCCCTGTCCACCGTGGGCCAGCCCCTGTACGAGATGGGCTGCGCCGCGGCCAAGACGCTGCTGCGGCAGATCGACTACAAGAACAAAAACGGCGTGCTGCCCCCGGCCATCCACCACGTGATGGGCGTGGACCTGATCATCCGCCGCTCCACCAACTGACGGTCGGGAAAGGAGCTAGCCTTGAACCTGCTGGGCATCAACCTTTGGAACTGGCGCCCCGGGCTGGACCGGGAGTGCGCGGCCCTGCCGGAGCATGTAGCGGCGCTGGGCTTCGACGCGGTGGAGCTGCCCATGACGGACAGCGCCCTGCCGGAGGGGATGGAACAGGCCCTGCGCCGCAGCGGCCTGGCCGTGACCATGTGCGCGGCCCTGGGACCGGGACGGGACCTGTCCAGCCCGGAGGAGGCCGTGCGGCGGAGCACCATGGACTACCTGACCGAATGCCTGCGCACCGGCGCGTCGGTGGGGGCGACGGTGCTGTGCGGGCCGCTGTATACCGGCGGGGGAAAGCGCCATACGCTTCCCCCGGAGGAGAAGGCCCGGGAGTGGGAGCGGGCGGTGACCGGTCTGCGGGAACTGGCCCGCCGGGCCGGGGACTGGGGCGTGGCGCTGAGTCTGGAGCCGCTGAACCGCTACCGCACCAGCGTGGCCAACACCGCCGCGCAGGTGCTGACCATGATCGAGGACATAGGCGAGGCCGGCGTGGGGCTGCACTTCGACACCTATCACGCCTGCCTGGAGGAAAAGGACCTGCTCCGGGCGCTGGAGGGCGCCCTTGAAAGCGGGCGGGTGAACCACTTCCACGCCTGCGCCAACAACCGGGGCGCCCCCGGCCAAGGGGTCATCCCCTGGGACGATGTGATGGACCTGCTGGTCCGCTACGGCTACGCCGGGCACATCACCATGGAGACCTTCGCCCCCGGCGGGCTGGACGCCAGCTGGGTGCAGGTGCATGAGCCGCCGGACGAACTGGCGCTGGCGGGACTGGGCTATCTGCGGGGCTATTTTGCCCGCCGGGCCGGAAAGGAGATCCAATGAGCGTATCATTTCCCCTGCACAATCGGGTGGGCCAGGTGTACGAGCCGTTCAAGGTCCGGTTCCTGGACAAACAGATCCCCGGCCTCGCCCCCGACGAGGTGCTGGTGAAGGTGCGGGCCAGCGCCATATGCGGCAGCGACCTGCACATCGCCCGGGGCAAGCACCCCTCCGCGCCCCTGCCCGTGACCATCGGCCACGAGTTCTCCGGGGACGTGGCCGCCGTGGGCGGCGCCGTCACCAAGGCCCGGGTGGGCCAGCGGGTGTGCGTGGAGCCGTGCATCGTGTGCGGCGTGTGCGACGCCTGCCGCCACGGGGATTACGGCCACTGCGAGCATATCAGCTACACCTACCGCATGGGCAACGGCGCCATGGCGGACTATGTGGTGGTGAAGGAGCCGTACATATACGAGCTGCCCGGGGACATGAGCTATGCCGCGGGGGCGCTGATGGAGCCGCTGTCCGTGGCCACCCACGCGGTGCGCCGGGCCCATGTGGGTCTGGGGGACACGGTGCTGGTGGTGGGTCCGGGACCCATCGGGCTGATGGTGGCCGCCATGTGCCGGCAGGCCGGCGCGGGCAGAGTGATTGTGGCGGGCAGGCCGGGTCCCCGGCTGGACATGGCCCTGGCGCTGGGCGCCACCGACACAGTGGACTCCACCGCCCAAGACCCGGGGGAGGCGGTGTACGCCATGACCGGGGGCAAGGGTGCGGACAAAAGCTTCGAGTGCGTGGGCAAGGAGGAGTGCCTGACCCAGGCGCTGACGGCCCTGCGCGCCGGCGGGACGTGCACCGTGGTGGGGATCTATGAAAAGTCCCCGGTGCAGCTGCCCGTGGCCCGCATGGTCACCCATGAGCTGATCCTCCAGGGCGCCCAGGGCTACTGCTGGGACTTCCCCATCGCCATCGCGGCGGCGGAGCGGCTGCCCATGGACCGGTTCGTCACCCACACCTTCCCCATGGACCAGCTGCAGCAGGCGCTGGACACCGCCCTGGACAGGACCAGCGGCAGCTTGAAGGTCGTTTTGCAGGCATGACGCCGCGCCGGCGGGACCGGAGCGGAGCACAATAAATTACCGGATATTCCGGATGAAAGGTGAGATCAAGATGAAAAAGACCGCTGTTGTCACAGGGGCCAGCCGGGGCATCGGCTTTGCCATCGCCCGCCAGCTGGGTCTGGACGGATACAATGTCGTCATGGTGGCCACCGGCCCGGCGGAGAAGAACCGGGGCGCCATCGACAGTCTGAAGGAGCTTGGCATCGACTGCGCCTACGTGCAGGCCAACATTGGCGACCACGACGACCGGCTGCGGATCGTGTCCGAGGCCCTGGCCGCCTTCGGGCGCATCGATGCGCTGGTGAACAACGCCGGCGTGGCCCCCAACGTGCGGGCGGACCTGCTGGACATGAGCGAGGAGAGCTTCGACCGGGTGGTGGGCATCAACACCAAGGGCAACATGTTCCTGACCCAGGCCGTGGCCAACCAGATGCTCCGCCAGGAGCCGGTGGATGGCCGGCGGGGCGTGATCGTGAACGTGTCCAGCTGCAGCGCCGTGGTGTCCAGCCCCAACCGGGGGGAGTACTGCGTGTCCAAGGCGGGGGTGTCCATGCTCACCACCCTGTACGCCGACCGTCTGGCGGGGGAGGGCATCCTGGTGCACGAGGTGCGCCCGGGCGTCATCGCCACGGACATGACCAGCACCGTCCAGCAGAAGTACGACGACCTGATCGCCAAGGGCGCGTTCCCCATCGCCCGCTGGGGCACCCCCCAGGACGTGGCCAACGCGGTGAGCGTGCTGTGCTCCGATAAGCTGCTGTATACCACCGGCGACTACATCGACGTGGACGGCGGGTTCCACATCAGCCATCTGTGAGGCGGGCCATGGGGGAGGAGATCTTTCGCGCGGGGAAGTTTGAGGCCGGACTCATGCGGTGCAACACCGCCGTGGTGGGCACCGGCGCCGCCGGCTTCAACGCCGCCGACCGGCTCTGGCAGTATGGCCAGCGGGACATCCTGCTGGTGACGGAGGACCGCTGCGGCGGCACCAGCCGCAACACCGGCAGCGACAAGCAGACCTATTATAAGCTCACCCTCTCCGGCGGCGACGGGGACAGCGTCCGGGAGATGGCCGAGACCCTGTTCGCCGGCCAGTGCGTGGACGGGGACAACGCCCTGTGCGAGGCGGCGCTGTCCACCCAGTCGTTCCTGAAGCTGACGGAGCTGGGCGTGCCCTTCCCCCGCAGCCGCTTCGGGGAGTTCGTCGGCTACAAGACCGACCACGACCCCCGCCGCCGGGCCACCAGCGTGGGGCCCTATACCAGCAAGCAGATGACCGAGCGGCTGGAGCAGGCCGTCAAGGACAAGGGCGTTCCCTTCCTGGACCGGGCCATGGCGGTGAAGATCCTCAGCGACGGGGAGCGGGTGTGCGGCCTGCTGTGTTTGGACCTGTCCAAAAACGACGGCGCCCGGTTCATCCTCATCCAGTGCGAGAACGTGATCTGGGCCACCGGCGGGCCGGCGGGCATGTACGCCGACAGCGTCTATCCCGTCCGGCAGTTCGGCGCCACGGGCCTGGCCCTGGAGGCCGGCGCCCACGGCCAGAACCTGACCGAGTGGCAGTTCGGCCTGGCCTCTGTGGCGCCCCGGTGGAACGTGTCCGGCACCTATATGCAGGCCCTGCCCCGGATGTACTCCGTGGGGCCGGAGGGGGACGAGCGGGAGTTTCTGATGGACTTCTTCTCTGACCCCGCCGAGATGCTTTCCAAGCTGTTTTTGAAGGGCTATCAGTGGCCCTTCGACGTGCGCAAGGTGGCCGGCGGCAGCTCCATCATCGACATCCTGGTCTATCTGGAGCTGGGCAAGGGCCGGAAGGTGTATCTGGACTACCGGACCAACCCCGTGGGCGGCGCGTTCCGCTTCGAGGACCTGGACCCGGAGGCGCTGGATTACCTGACACGGGCCGGGGCCTGCTTCGGCACGCCTTTGGAGCGGCTGGAGCACATGAACGCCCCCGCCGTGGACTTCTTCCGGGACAAGGGCGTGGACCTGGCCCGGGAGCCGCTGCAGATCGCCCTGTGCGCCCAGCACAACAACGGCGGCATCGCCGTGGACAGCTGGTGGCAGACACGGGTGAAGGGCCTGGCCGTGGTGGGCGAGGCCGCCGGTACCCACGGGGTGTACCGCCCCGGGGGCACGGCCCTCAACGCCGGCCAGGTGGGCAGCACCCGCGCCGCCCAGTATATCGCCGCCCGGCGGCAGGGCGCGCCGGACCCGGCGGACCCGGTGTTCCTGCGCCTGGCCGCCCAGGTATTGGAGCAGATGGGCGCTCTGGCGGAGCGGGCATTGGACCCCGCCGGCGGGGTGCGCCGGGCCTGGGAGGAGGCCGGCCGGAGGATGAGCCGCTGCGGCGGCGCCGTCCGGGACAGCGCGGCCATACGCCAATGCCTGGCGGACACGGAGGCGGCCCTGGCCGCCCTGCCGGACAACGCCAAGGCCGCCAGGCCGGGGGAGCTGGTGTGGGTGTTCCGGCTGCGGGACACGCTGATGAGCCAGCGGGCCTATCTGAGCGCCATGCTGGACTACGCCGCCCAGGGGGGCAAGAGCCGGGGCAGCGCCCTGTATACCGACCCGGCGGGAACGAAGCCCTATGCCCAGCTGCCCGACCAGTTCACCTTCACCCTGGACGACGGCAGCCGGGGGGATCTTGTCCAGGAGATCGGCTGCGGGCCGGATGGCTGCACCGCCCGGTGGCGGCACGTGCGGCCCATCCCGGAGGACGACGACTTCTTTGAGAACGTCTGGCGCAGCTACCGCCAGACGGGGAACATCGACCCGTAAGGGGGGAGCGGAGATATGCCCTACGCCATGATCGCGTGCCTGCTGGGGGTGTTTTTCGGCGGCCTGCTGGGCAAGGCCCTGAGCCGGTGGATCACCGACGAGATGCGCACGGTCCTGCCCTGGATATCGGCCCTGACGGCCATCGGCAGCGGCATCGTGTCCGTGGTGAAGGCCGACCAGTTCTTCGTGGTCTCCTTCGCGGTGATCGTGGGCAGCACCCTGGGCCACGTCCTCCGGCTGGAGAAGCGGGTCTACGCCGGGCTGCACCGGGCGCTGGAGCATGTCCCCCACCCGGCGGACTTCGACATGGAGCAGTACGTCACCATCGTGGCCATCTTCTGCACCAGCGGGTTCGGGATGTACGCGGTGATGGTGGAGAGCTTCAGCGGCGACCACGCCCAGATGATCTCCAAGGCGCTGATGGACTTCTTCATAGCCGTGCTGTTCGGCAGCAGCATGGGCGTGGCGGTGAGCCTCGTCGCCATCCCCCAGGGGGTCATATTCGTATCGCTGTATTTTCTGGCCAAGGTGCTCATGCCCTATCTGACCGGGCCGATGGAGGCCAACTTCATCGCCTGCGGCGGCCTGCTGACCATGGCTGCCGGGATGCGCATGTCCCGCATCAAGATGTTCCCCCTCATCGATATGCTGCCCTCGCTGGTGCTGGTCATGCCGCTGACGAAGCTGTGGCTGGCCCTGCTGGGCGGATAGGTTTTCAGAAAGGAGATTGCTCATGGCACACGAGAGGTTCCATTATAAGTCCCTGGACGAAGTCCAGGCCAAGGCCCAAGAGCTGGGGCTGCACCTGCCCTTCGCCGCGGACACCCGCGCGCTGGCCGCGCCGCTGAAGGTGCGGAACATCACGCTGCCCAACCGGCTGGGCGTGGCGCCCATGGAGGGGGCGGACTCCCTGCCCGACGGCTCCCCGTCGGAGTATACCGTCCGCCGGTATGTGAACGAGGCCGTGGGCGGCAGCGCCGTGATCTGGTTCGAGGCCATCTCCATCGTGGAGGAGGGCCGCTCCTCCCAGACCCAGCTGCTCATCAATGAGGCGAATCTGGACAGCTACAAGGCCATGGTGGAGAAGGTGAAGCAGGCGGGCCTGGCGGCCAACGGCTTCGCGCCCTATCTCATACTCCAGGCCAACCACTCGGGCCGCTACTCCAATCCGGGCAACAAGCCCGCCCCCATGATCGCCTACCGGCACCCGGAGCTGGAGCAGTACCGCTCCGCCGACGACAGCTGCATCGTCACCGACGACTATCTGAAGAGCCTGGAGGAGAAGTTCGGCCAGTGCGCCGCCCTGGCAAAGCAGGCCGGCTTCGACGCGGTGGACATCAAGTCCTGCCACGGCTATCTGCTGGCGGAGCTGAACTCCGCCTATCACCGCCCGGGTCCGTACGGCGGCAGCTTTGAAAACCGCACCCGCCTGCTGCGAAACGGCATCCTGGCGGCCAAGGTCTATGAGGACGGGGACTTCATGGTCACCTGCCGGCTGGGGCTGTATGACGGCTACGCCTGGCCCTGGGGCTTCGGCGTCAGCCCGGACAGCGGCCTGGCCCCCGACCTGGACGAGCCTATCCGCCTGGTGCGGCTGCTGCGGCAGGAGTACGGCCTGGACCTGATGGACCTGACCATGGGCAACCCCTACGCCACCACCCACGTGACCCGGCCCTTCGACAAGGGCAAGTATCAGCCGGACGAGCACCCCTTCGTGGGACTGGACCGGATGATAAACGGCATCGGCGCGGTGAAAAAGGCGGTGCCGGACATGACTATCCTGGCCTCCGCGCCCACCTACCTGCGCCAGTACGCGGACCTGTACGCCGCCGGCGCGGTGGAGGAGGGGCTGTGCGACGGCATGCTCTTCGGGCGCATGGCCTTCGCCGACCCGGATTTCGCCAACGAGATCGTGAAAAATGGCCGCATCGATCCGAAGCGGGTGTGCATGACCTGCGGCTGCTGCGGCGACCTGATCCGGGCACACAAGCCCACCGGGTGCGTGGTCCGGGACCCGGACACCTTCCTGCCGTTTTACAGGGAGTTCCAGCAGATACAAAAGACCCAGCCGAAAAACTTCCGCGGCTGATGAAAGCGCCCGCGGCCAACAGGCCGCGGGTGTTTTTTGCCCCTTGAGAATTTACATTGCGGTCATATTTCGTTCAATAATTTGTCAACATCCGCCGCCCGGAGCGTACTAAAATAAGGCGCGAAAGGGAGAGATCCCCGGATACTTTCCATCAAAGGAGCGGATATAAAATGTGCAGGAATATGACTAACGGCCGCGGCAGGACCGCAGCGCGCTGGCTGGCGGCGCTGATGTGCCTGGTCATGCTGGCGGGCGTGTTCGGCGGCACCACCCGCGCCGCCGCCGGCAAGGACCGGCAGCAGCTGAGCGCGGCGGATATCTATGAGCAGAGCGTGAACTCCACCGTGGGCATCACCACCGCCATCACCACCAACATCTGGGGCTACCAGACCACCGCCGCCGCCTCCGGCTCCGGCTTCATCATCACCGACGACGGCTATGTGCTCACCAACTACCACGTGGTGGAGGGCGCCGAGTCCATCACCGTCACCACCTACGGCGGCGACAGCTATGAAGCGGAGCTGGTGGGCTGCGACGAGAGCAACGACATCGCCGTGCTGAAGGTGGACGCGGAGGGCCTGACCCCCGTCACCATCGGCGACTCCGGCGCGCTGCGGGTAGGCGACGAGGTCATCGCCATCGGCAACCCCCTGGGCGAGCTGACCTTTTCCCTGACCGGAGGCCGCGTCAGCGCCCTGGACCGGGAGATCACCGTGTCCAGCGGCGTGACCATGGACCTGATCCAGACCGACTGCGCCATCAACTCCGGCAACTCCGGCGGGGCGCTGTTCAACATGTACGGCGAGGTCATCGGCATCACCAACGCCAAGTATTCCAGCCGCAGCGGTAGCGGCGCGTCCATCGACAACATCGGCTTCGCCATCCCCATCAGCCGGGTGTACGGCATCGTGCAGAGCATCGTGACCAAAGGCGTCATCTCCAAGCCCTGGATCGGCGTGACCGTGGGCAGCGTCAGCCAGGAGGCCACCGGCTACGGCCTGCCCGCCGGCGCCGCCGTGAAGAGCGTGGAGGCCGACAGCCCCGCCGAGGAGGCCGGACTGCAGGAAAACGATATCGTCACCGCCGCCAACGGCGAGACCGTCGGCAGCAGCCAGGACCTGAAGAACATCGTGTCCTCGGCCAAGGCGGGGGATGAGCTGGTGCTGACGGTGTACCGCCAGGGCGAAACGGTGGAGATCACCGTGGAGGTGGGCGAGAACGTCCAGCCCGCCCTGCCGGAGGAGGACGATCAGCAGACCCAGCAGCAGCTGCCCGAGGGCTCCCTGGAGGAGTTCTTCAGCCAGTTCCCCGGCGGCAGCAATTCGTGAGCGATAAAAAAAGCACCCGGGAGGCGCGAAAGCGTCCCCCGGGCATTTTTTATGGACTTGTCGTGGCTATTCTTCCCTGCCGCGCCGCAGGACCCTCGTGGCCCTCACGATCATGTATACCGCCAGGGTGGAGATCAGAAGGAACACGCCCGCCCCCACGCAGCTGCCCATGACGAGCCGGAACCGCTCGGAGTCCCCGAAGGCGGGGATCATGGCCGCTTGGAGGGAATAGACCGATATCCCGGCCACCGCCAGGGACAGGGCCTTGGCGGCGGACAGGATGGGGTCGTCGTACCGGCGGTAGATCACCACGTTCCGCACCGCCGCGATGGCGGAGTAAAAGGTGTAGGCCGCCATGGCATAGATCATGTAGCCGGGGTAGGTGATGATGTGCCCCATGTACTGGGTGACGCAGTATATCCCCAGCAGGGCGATGTCCAGCACCAGCATGACCAGGGCGCTGGCCCGGTACCTGCGCCACTTTTGCGCCCGGTCCGCCCGCCGGTGGCCCAGCAGCAGGGAAAAGCGGATGGCGCTGAGGGTCATGCAATAAAACGCCAGCGCCCCCGCCCAGGCGGAGCGGGCGACGGCGCCGACCACCGCCTGGAAGGCCGCGTAGAGCAGGTTCACGGCCAGGCCCGCGTACAGCAGTGCCTCCGCCCGGGCCAGCCGGTCCCGCCGCAGCCTCCCCGCGGCGGCCCGCAGCCGCTCTTTTTTGCCCTGAACGCTCATGCGGGCGCGGCCTCCGCGTCCGTCACGCTGCCCTCCGGCATGATGCAGCGCATGCATATGTCCACGATCCGGTCGATGGGGTCGGCGCAGTCCCTCTCCAGCCACTCGCCCACCACGGCGGTGATGCCGCCGAGGTAGAAGTGGACGATGTAGGCCTTCTCCCGCTCCGGGAAGTGGAACTTGTCCATCGTGGGGGAGAAGAGGCGGTCGAACAGCTCCTGGAAGGTGCCCCGGGTGCGGAAGATGTCCTGGTGGCGCAGGACCACCTGGTAGATGCGCCTGTTCTCCCGGACGAACGCCAGGTAAGGCCGGAGGTATTCCGGGGAGATCAGGATGGCGTCCTCCGGCCTGCCGGAGGCCAGACGGCGGTCGATGTCCGTCAGCTCGGCGGAGTACCGCCGGAAGCACTTGTCATTGGTGTATGCCACGCACTCGTCCAGCAGATCGGCGATGGTCTCGTAGTGCAGATAGAAGGTGGAGCGGTTGACCCCGGCAAGCTGGCACAGCTCCTTGACGGTGATGTATTCCAGGTCCTTCTTCTCCAGGCAGGCGATCAGCGCCTCGTCCATGCGGGCAGCCGTGGCGTAATACCTGCTCTGCGTCTTGTTCAACCGTTCCGCCTCCTCTCTGCCTGTGGGGGGGGGTCAGCTTTCGTCGCCCGCGATCTCCGTGGCCAGACGGATGATGTCGCCGGCATACTTGTCCTTGCTGCGCCCCAGGACCCGCTTGTACAGCGGGTAGTTCACGCCCATCCCGGCGAAGCCCAATATCCCTATGACGATGCCCAGCGCGGTGAATGTGGCCGCGCCGCCGCCCAGCACGCCCATGGCCAGGCACATCCCCGTGCCTGCCACCAGGGCGCTGAGGACGCCGAAGGTGTAAGTGAACACCAGCGCGGGCATTTTCGCCGCCCGGTCCAGCTTCCGCAGCGCCACCACCTTGGACGCGCTCTTTTTGGAATACTCGTTCACGATGGCCTCGGCATAGATCTTGTCAGTGTTCATGGTCCTGTGACCCTCCGTTCGTTTTTTGTAGCTTTATGATAGCAGACGGAGGGCCGGGAGGGAACGACATCGGCGGGGATTTCTGTCGGGCGGCGGCCATATCGCGGCAACGGTCCGAGACCCCGCGCGGCACGCCTGCCCTTTGGGGAGAAGGAAGAAGCGCCCTGACCGATGAGGGGGCCTCCCCCGGGGTCCCCAAAGGGCACGCCTGCCCTTTGGGGAGAAGGAGGAACGGCTCTGACCGATGGAAGGGACCCGCTTGCGGGGACCTGACATCTTCAGAGCCGTTCTGACGTTATCACGCCCGGTGCATGGGCACGGCGTCGGCGCCCATCATCTTCAGATTCTCCAGCACGCCCCGGCCATCGGCGTGGCCGATCATGTCGTCCCGGTTCTTCTTGGCCTCCAGGATGGTCATGTTCTTGCTGGGGCCACCCACGCAGCCGCCTTCGCACACCATGCCCTCGATGAAGTCCGCGGGAAGCCTCCCCGCCTTCAGCAGCAGCAGCGCCTTCTTGCACTCCGCCGCGCCGGAACACTTCATCACCTCGGGCTTGATGTCCTCGCCCATCTCCTCGAAGCAGCGCACCACCGCCGCGGTCACGCCGCCGCCGTTGCCGAAGCGCTTGCCGTACACGCTGCTCTGCTGCTTATCCACCGGCTCCGGCTCCAGCTCGATGTCCTTGCCGTACATCAGCGAGCGGATCTCCCCGTAGGTGAGCACATAATCCGCGTTGCCCTCGATGCCGTGCATGTTGACCTCGCTCTTCTTGGCGATGCAGGGACCCACGAACACCGTCACCGTGTAGGGGTCCAGCTGCTTTAAGTACCGGCTCACGGCGCACATGGGGCTGACGGTGGTGGACATGTTCTCCAGCAGGGCCGGGTAGTGCAGCCGGATCATGTTCACGAAGGCGGGGCAGCAGGAGGTGGTCATCTTCTTGCCCTCCTTATAGGCCTCCGCCCACTCGGCGGCCTCCGCCGCAGCGGTCATGTCGCCGCCCAGGCCCACCTCGATCATGTCGGCGAAGCCCGCCTTCTTCAGGGCGGTGCGCCAGCTGTCCATGGTGATGTCCTTGCCGAACTGGCCCTCGGTGGCCGGCGCCAGCATGGCGATGACCTTCTTGCCGGCCTTGATCTCGTTGATGACCTGCACCACGGAGGCCTTGGTGCCGATGGCGCCGAAGGGGCAGTTGTGGATGCAGATGCCGCAGCGGATGCACTTGGACTCGTCGATCTTGCAGATGCCGTACTCGTCGTAGGTGATGGCGTCCACGGGGCAGACCTTCTTGCAGGGCCGCTCCAGGTGGGCGATGGCGTTGTAGGGGCAGGCGGCGGCGCACTTGCCGCACTCCCGGCACTTGTTGGGGTCTATGTAGGAGCGGGTGGGGCCCATGGAGATGGCGCCGAACTGGCAGGAGTTCTGGCAGGCCTTGCCCACGCACTTGCGGCAGTTGTCCGTGACGATGTAGGAGGCGATGGGACACTCCTCGCAGGCGGCGTTGATGACCTGGACCATGTTGTCGGACTCGTTGCCCGTGGGGCACAGCCCCTCGGCCAGGCGCACCCGCTGGCGGATGATCTCCCGCTCCTTGTAGATGCAGCAGCGGAACTGGGCCTGAGGCCCGGGGATCAGCTCATAGGGGATCTGGTCCCGCCCCTCGTCCAGCTTGCCCTCCCAGGCCAGCTTGCACACCAGGCGCATGACCTCGTGTTTGATCCGGGCGATGGCTTCGTCGTTGGTTACCATGATCGTATCTCCTTATCGGTATAGTCAGTTATTGATATCATACCATCTTTGGCGCGGGATGTGAAATACCTGTAGACCATGCTTTCCATGCGCCGGGCGCATACATATCTCACACCGCCGGGCACAGCACGATGCCCAGCACGGCGGCCACGCCGATGACCTTGGGCACGCTCCAGCCCCGCCCGACCACGAGATAGGCGCACAGCAGCCCGATGATGACGCTGTCGGGCTGGATGGCGCCGCCGGCGATGTAGTTGGTCCGGGCCAGGGTGACGATCACGCCCCAGATCAGCCCTATGCACACAGGCCGCACCAGGACCATGATGTGGGTGAGCACGGCGCCGTTTTTGAACTTCTCGAAGAACACCGCCGCCGCGGCGCAGATGGTGAAGGTGGGGGCCAGCACGCCCAGGTTCGCCGACAGCGCGCCAAGTATCCCGGCCACCCGTATCCCGGCGAAGGTGGCGCAGTTCAGCCCCAGGGGGCCGGGGGTCATCTCCGCGATGGCCACGATGTCCGTGACCTCCATGGCGTTCATCCAGCCGTGGGAGACCATCTCGCTGTTGATCAGCGGGATCATGGACATGCCGCCGAAGCTGGTGAAGCCGATCTTGCAAAAGCTCCAGAAGAGGGCCAGAAGGGTGCCGATCATGTGCCCGCCCTCCGTTTCATCAGGTGGTATATAAGCCCCATCAGCACCCCGGCCGCCACGATCAGGACGCTGCTGATATCGAAGGCGAAGCTGGCCACGCAGGCGGCGCCGACCACCGCCCAGAACACCGGCCTGGGCAGGGGGGAGGACGTCTTTTGCAGCTTCAGCACCGCGGCCAGGATGATGGGGCACACCGCCGCGCGCACACCGTTCAGCACCCGGGCGACGTATGGATTGTCCCGCACCGCCCGGTAAAACACCGTCACCACGCTCAGGATGATCATGGGCGGGGTGATGATCCCCAGCACGGCCAGCACGCCCCCGGCGGCGCCGCACTGGTGGTAGCCGAACAGATACGCCACGTTGCCGATCATGGTCCCGGGCATGCTCCGGCCCACGCTGACGATGTCCAGCAGCTCCTGGCCGGTGAGCTTATTTTGTTTTTCCACGAAATCCTTCTGGATCTGGGCCACGATGTTCCAGCCGCCGCCGAAGATGAACCAGCCGATGCGGAAGAAATAGGCGTACAGCCCCAGAGCGGTCTTCAGTTTTTCTTTCATCGGATACCTCCGGACGATAGGCTTTCCCATTATAATCTCCCCTTCGACATTTTGCAACCGCTCCCGCCCGCCGGCGGGCAGGCACGTTTCGGTATTTCCACAAAAAATATGCCCCGCCCGGGCGGGAAAATCTGGTCCCGGGGCGCATTGACAAGGCCCCGCCGCCGTGCTAGAATACCGGAAAAAGACGGCCAAAAGGCCGTCCTGCCCAGGAGAGAAGGGATCGGCTTTGGAGCATTTCGCCGCGCGGGGAAAGTCCGAAGGGGTCCTGTTTTCTTTTTGCCCCCTTTTCCGGCGGGCGGGCCGTTTCCCTTTTCCGGGAGCGGCGGGAGCGTTTCTTTTCCCGGTTTCGCGCAGGGCGTGAGTTCTTCGCGGGGCCGGGTCTTTTTTATATCTGAAAGGGAGTGAGCCTATGACGGAGCGCGCGGACAGGAAGATCGTCCTGGGCGACGGCAGCCAGTATCCCGGCCAGGGCTTCGGCAGCCGGGAGGACAAGGTGTGCGAGATCGTGTTCAACACCTCCATGGCGGGGTATCAGGAGATACTGTCCGACCCGTCCTATACCTGCCAGATGGTGGTGATGACCTATCCTCTCATCGGCAACTACGGCATGGCGGCGGAGGACTATGAAACAGCCGTGCCCACCATCGGGGCGCTGGCGGTGCGGCGGTATAACGACTGCCCCTCCAATTTCCGCTCCGCGGAGACCCTGGGGGCGGTGATGGAGCGCTTCGGCATCCCCGGCATCCAGGGGGTGGATACCCGGGCGCTGACACGGAGCATCCGGGACCACGGCAGCCGCAAGGCCCTTATCACCGCCGCCGACACGCCCCTGGACGAGGCGCTCGAGATATTGCGGACCACCGACGTGCCCCGGGACGTGGTGCCCCGGGTCAGCTGCAAAGCGCCCTGGGTGAGTCCGGCGGAGAACGCCCGCTTCCACGTGGCGGCCATCGACTGCGGCATGAAACTGAACATCCTGCGCTCTCTCAACGCCCGGGGCTGCGACGTGACCGTGCTGCCCTATGACGCCGCGGCGGAGCAGGTGCTGGCCCTGCATCCGGACGGGCTGTTTTTGTCCAACGGCCCCGGGGACCCGGAGGATGTGCCCTGCGTCATCGAGCTGGTGCGGGCGCTGCGGGGCAGGATGCCCATCTTCGGCATCTGCCTGGGCCACCAGATCATCTCCCTGGCCTATGGCGCGGGGACCTATAAGCTGAAGTTCGGCCACCGGGGCGGCAACCACCCGGTGCGGGAGCTGGCCACGGGGAAGATCGAGATCACCAGCCAGAACCACTCCTACGCCGTGGACGGGGCCAGCCTGGCAGGCACGGGCCTGGAGCTGACCCATGTCAACCTCCTGGACGGCACGGTGGAGGGCGTGAGATGCGCCGCCGACCGGGTGTTCTCCGTCCAGTACCACCCGGAGAGCGCCCCGGGACCCCAGGACAGCGGCCACCTGTTCGACCGGTTTATCGCCATGATGGAGGAGGATAGGGAGAATGCCTAAGAGAACGGACATCCATAAGATCATGGTCATCGGCTCCGGCCCCATCGTCATCGGCCAGGCGGCGGAGTTCGACTACGCCGGCACCCAGGCATGCCTGGCGCTGAAGGAGGAGGGCTATGAGGTGGTGCTGTGCAACTCCAACCCCGCCACCATCATGACAGACACCTCCGTGGCGGACAAGGTGTACATGGAGCCGCTGACGCTGGAGTACGCCGCCAAGATCATCCGCTACGAGCGGCCGGACGCCATCGTGCCGGGCATCGGCGGGCAGACGGGCCTGAATCTGGCGGTACAGCTGGAGAAAAAAGGGGTGCTCCGGGAGTGCCGCACGGAGCTTCTGGGCACCGACAGCGCCAGCATCGAGCGGGCGGAGGACCGGGAGCTGTTCAAGCAGCTGTGCGAGCAGCTGGGCGAGCCGGTGCTGCCCTCGGACGTGGCGGGCAGCGTGGAGCAGGGTCTGGCCATCGCCGGGGCCATCGGCTACCCCGTGGTGCTGCGGCCCGCCTTCACCCTGGGGGGCACCGGCGGCGGCTTCGCCGACGACGAGAGCGAGTGCCGGGAGGTGCTGAAAAACGCCCTGAAGCTGTCCCCGGTGCACCAGGTGCTGGTGGAAAAGAGCGTCAAGGGCTACCGGGAGATCGAGTACGAGGTCATGCGGGACGCCAATGACACCGCCATCACCGTGTGCAACATGGAGAACGTGGACCCGGTGGGCGTGCACACCGGCGACAGCGTGGTGGTGTGCCCGTCCCAGACCCTGACCAACAAGGAGTATCACATGCTCCGGGACAGCGCCCTCAGGATCATCCGGGAGCTGAAGATCAAGGGCGGGTGCAACGTCCAGTTCGCCCTGGACCCGGACTCCTTCCAATACTACGTCATTGAGGTCAACCCCCGTGTCAGCCGGTCCTCCGCCCTGGCCAGCAAGGCCAGCGGCTACCCCATCGCCCGGGTGTCCGCCAAGATCGCCGTGGGCATGACCCTGGACGAGATCCCCCTGGCCAACACCCCCGCCTGCTTTGAGCCGACGCTGGACTACGTGGTCACCAAAATGCCCCGGTTCCCCTTCGACAAGTTCGCCGACGCGGCCAACACCCTGTCCACCCAGATGAAGGCCACCGGCGAGGTGATGAGCGTGGGCCGGACCATGGAGGAGAGCCTTTTGAAGGCCGTGCGCTCCCTGGAGATCGGCGCGGACCACCTGTGGATGAAGAAGTTCGACAGCTGGGATGAAGGAACGCTTCTTGATTATGTAAACCAAGGCCGGGACGACCGGCTCTTCGCCGTGGCGCAGCTGCTGCGGCTGGGGGTGAGCGCGGAGCGCATCCGCGCGGCCACCGGGATAGACCGGCTCTTCCTGGATGTGATCGGCAACATCGTGGCCATGGAGCGGCGTCTGGCCGCCGCGCCGGGGGATGAACAGGTGCTCTACGAGGCCAAGCGCATGGGCTTCGGCGACCGGGAGGTGGCCCGGCTGTGGGGCCGGACGGAGATGGATGTGTACCGGCTGCGGCTGGAGCGGGACATGCTGCCGGTGTACAAGATGATCGACACCTGCGCCAGCGAGTTTGAAAGCTACGTGCCCTACTTCTACTCCACCTATGAGCGGGAGAACGAGTCGGCGGTGTCGGACCGGCAGAAGATCGTGGTGCTGGGGGCCGGCCCCATCCGCATCGGCCAGGGCGTGGAGTTCGATTACTCCACCGTCCACGCCGTGCAGACCATCAAGGCCGCGGGGTACGAGGCCATCATCATCAACAACAACCCCGAAACGGTGTCCACGGACTACACCTGTTCGGATAAACTGTACTTCGAGCCGCTCACCCCCGAGGATGTGATGAACATCCTGCTGCGGGAAAAGCCGGTGGGGGTCATCGCCTCCCTGGGCGGCCAGACGGCCATCAACCTGGCCCAGCCGCTGATGGAGCGGGGCGTAAAAATAATCGGCACCGACTGCGCCGCCATCGAGCGGGCGGAGAACCGGGACGCCTTTGAGAAGGTGCTGGACAGCCTGGGCATCCCCCAGCCCCCCGGCAGGGCGGTGACGGACATCGAATCCGGCGTGGCCGCCGCGGCGGAAATAGGCTACCCCGTGCTGGTGCGGCCTTCCTTCGTGCTGGGCGGCCGGGCCATGCAGATCGTGGCGGATGAGCAGCAGCTGCGCCACTATCTCAGGACGGCGGTGGAGATCGACGCGGACAAGCCGGTGCTGGTGGACAAATACATCACCGGCAAGGAGCTGGAGGTGGACGCCATCTGCGACGGACGGGACGTGTTCGTGCCGGGGATCATGGAGCTGGTGGAGCGCACGGGCATCCACTCCGGCGACTCCATCAGTGTATACCCCACCTTCAGCGTGTCCCAGACCGTGAAGGACACCATCCTGGACTACGCCCGGCGGCTGGGCCTGGGCATCGGCATCGTGGGGCTATATAACATCCAGTTCATCGTGGACCGGGAGGAGAAGGTGTACATCATCGAGGTCAACCCCCGCTCCAGCCGGACGGTGCCCTTCCTGTCCAAGGCCACGGGGTATTCTCTGGCGGACATCGCCACCCGGGTGATCCTGGGGCTGAGCCTGAAGGAGCAGGGCTTCTTCCGGCTGTATCCGCCGGAGAAAAAGCGCTGGTACGTGAAAGCGCCGGCCTTCTCCTTCGCCAAGCTCCGGGGCCTGGACGCCTATCTGTCCCCGGAGATGAAGTCCACCGGCGAGGCCATCGGCTACGACAACACCCTGACCCGGGCGCTGTACAAGGCCCTGCAGGCCTCCGGCATGACCATGGTCAACTACGGCGGCGTGCTGGCCACCATCGCCGACGACGACAAGGCCGAGGCCATCGGCCTGATCCGGCGGTTTTACGACCTGGGGTTCAACATCCTGGCCACCGAGGGCACCGCCCGTGCCCTGAAGGCCGCGGGCATCCGCACCCATGTGGTGGAGAAGCTCCGCAACGGCAGCGTGGAGATCCCCGACGCCATCCGCCAGGGGCATATCTCCTATATAATCAACACCCGGGATGTGCGCAGCGCCGGGGCGCTGTCCGACGGCCACGAGATACGCCAGTGCGCCGTGGAGAACGGCGTCACCGCCTTCACCAGTCTGGACACGGTGCGGGTGCTGCTGGATGTGCTGGAGGAGACCACACTGACCATATCCACCATCGACGGGTGAGCGGATTTCCCTTGCATACAGCGGAAAATCTGCTATACTGTGGGCAGAATGGACTGTGGAGGGATCGGCATGAAAGGAAAGAACATCGTTTGCCTGGCGCTGGCCGCCGCGCTGATGATCTGCTGCGCCGGATGCGCCCCGGAGGAGGCGGCTGAAAAGATAGAGCAGGCCCTGGACCGGACATGGACCGAGGCCCAGCAGGTGCTGCAGGAGGGCGAAGAGCCGGCCCCGGCCATGCCGGAGGAGCCGGAAGCCCCCGAAGCGGCGGAAGAGCCGGAGGTGCCGGAGGAACCGGAAGCCCCGGAGGCCCCGGAAGCGCCGGCGGAGCATGTCCCCCCGGAGGCGCCCGAGACCCCGAAGGAGCCGGCGGAGCACGATCCCCCGGAGGCGCTCGCGCCCGCGGAAGAACCCGCGCCCACCGAGGCGCCGGACGGCCCGCGCCCCGGCAAGTATACCGCCGCGGACGGCAGCGTGCTCAGCGTGAAATCCGACGGCACGTGCACCTACAAGACCCGGATCGAGGTCATCGTGGGCGGGGAGAGGATGGCGGACACCGTCACCTTCCACGGCACGGTGGAAGAGGGAGCGTTCTCCTTCGACCGGGTGACCTACTACGGCATGGACATCACCGCCATGGCCCGGGAGGCGGGCTATGAGGACGCCTCCCAGTGGGAGGCCGAGGCGGCGGAGCTGTACGGAAAATAGTTTTCCCGGGGACGGGGAATGATTACAGGAAAGGGAGAGATGCGCTATGACCTACCACAAGGAATTCGCCCCCACGCCGGAGCTGCTGCACACCATGGACATGTACTGGCGCGCCAGCAACTATCTGGCCGCGGGACAGCTGTATCTGCTGGGCGACCCGCTGCTGAAAAAGCCCCTCACCGAGGCCGGCTTCAAACACAAGATCGTGGGTCACTGGGGCACTGTGCCCGGGCAGAACTTCATCTACACCCACTTGAACCGGGTCATAAGGGCCTATGACCTGGACATGATCTACCTGTCCGGCCCGGGCCACGGGGGCAACGCCATGGTGGCCCAGGACTGGCTGGACGGCAGTTACACGGAGGTGTACCCCAACATCACCCGGGACGAGGCGGGCATGGCAAAGCTGTTCCGCCAGTTCTCCTTCCCCGGCGGCATCCCCTCCCATGTGGCCCCCGAGACGCCGGGTTCCATCCATGAGGGCGGGGAGCTGGGCTATTCCCTGGCCCACGCCTTCGGCGCGGTGGCGGACAACCCCGGCCTCATCGCCGCCTGCGTGGTGGGCGACGGCGAGGCGGAAACCGGCCCGCTGGCCACCTGCTGGCACCTGAACAAATTCACCGACCCCCGCACCGATGGGGCGGTGCTGCCCATCCTGCACCTGAACGGCTTCAAGATCGCCAACCCCACCGTCCTGGCCCGCATCTCCCACGAGGAGCTGGAGAAGTTCTTCCAGGGCTGCGGCTGGGAGCCTATCTTCGTGGAGGGGGACGACCCGGCCAAGATGCACCCGGCCATGGCCGAGGCGCTGGACCGGGCCGTGGAGCGCATCCTCACCATCCAGGAGACCGCCCGCCGGACCAACGACGGCAGCCGGGCCATCTGGCCCATGATCGTGCTGCGCACCCCCAAGGGCTGGACCGGCCCCAAGGTGGTGGACGGCAGCAAGGTGGAGGGTTCCTTCCGTGCCCACCAGGTGCCCATCTCCGCCGACAGCGAGGAGCACCGGCGCATGATCGAGGATTGGTTGAAGAGCTATCACCCCGAGGAGCTGTTCGACGAAAACGGCACCCCCGTCCAGGCGCTGCTGGACCTGCCCCCCAAGGGCAATGCCCGCATGGGCGCCAACCCCCACGCCAACGGCGGCCTGCTGTTGAAGGACCTGCGCATGCCCGATTTCCGGGACTACGCGGTGGACATCCCCGCCCCCGGCGCGGTGGAGGCGGAGGATATGCGCAAGCTGGGCCAGTTCGTGCGGGACATCTACGCCATGAACGAGTCTGAGCGCAACTTCCGGGTCTTTGGCCCGGACGAAACGGCCTCCAACCGCCTGAGCGCCGTGTTCGAGGTCACGGGCCGGGACTGGAACGCCGACATCGAGCCGGACGACGAGTTTTTGTCCCGGGACGGCCAGGTCATGGACAGCGTGCTCTCGGAGCACGTGTGCGAGGGCATGCTGGAGGGCTATCTGCTCACAGGCCGCCACGGCTTTTTCAACTCCTACGAGGCCTTCATCCGCATCGTGGACAGCATGGTCTCCCAGCACGCCAAGTGGCTGAAGGTGTGCAACCAGCTGCCCTGGCGGCAGAAGATCGCGTCGCTGAACTATGTGCTGGCCTCCAACGTCTGGCAGCAGGACCACAACGGCTTCACCCACCAGGACCCGGGTTTCCTGGACCACGTGGCCAACAAGAAGGCGGACGTGGTGCGCCTTTACCTGCCCCCCGACGCCAACTGCCTGCTGAGCGTGTTCGACCACTGCATCCGGAGCAGGGATTATGTAAACGTGATCGTGGCCAGCAAGCATCCCCGGCCCCAGTGGCTGACCATGGACGAGGCGGTGAAGCACTGCACCGAGGGCATCGGCATCTGGCAGTGGGCCTCCACCGACGCCTATCAGGAGCCGGACATCATCATGGCCTGCTGCGGCGACACCCCCACCCTGGAGTCCCTGGCGGCGGTGACCATCCTGCGGGACGCCTTCCCGGAGCTGAAGATCCGGGTCATCAACGTGGTGGACCTGATGCGCCTGCAGGCGGACACCCAGCATCCCCACGGCCTGTCCGACCGGGATTACGACATGCTCTTCACCCAGGACAAGCCCATCATCTTCGCCTTCCACGGCTATCCCAGCCTGATCCACGAGTTCACCTACCGGCGCAGGAACAAGAACCTCCACGTCCGGGGCTATATCGAAGAGGGCACCATCACCACGCCCTTCGACATGCGGGTGCTGAACAACATCGACCGGTTCCATCTGGTGCTGGCGGCGCTGCAGAATCTGGACTGCCTGGGCAACCGCAGCGCGGCGCTGGCCCAGCAGATGAAGGACAAGCTGGTGGAGCACCGGCAGTATATCAACAAGTACGGCGTGGACATGCCGGAGATCGCCGACTGGAAGTGGACTAGCGCATCGGAGAAATGATCTGAACAGCCGATGTCCATTGCCAGGCTAAACGCCTCTCCTGTGCAAGGGGAGGTGCCGCCTCACGGGGTTCCCAAAAGGCACACCTGCCTTTTGGGGAGAGGAGGGGCCGCGAGCCATTCGAGCCATGCCGTTTGCGGCATAGTGAGGCCTGGCTGCGCGTGCTCCGACGAAGCGGAGGGGTTGTCAGACAATCCCTCAGTCACCGCCTGACGGCGGCGACAGCTCCCTTTACACAAGGGAGCCGTAATAAGTAAGGGCGCGGGCAGCCGCGCCCTTTTGAAAGGAAGATCATTTTGGCAGATTGGATAGAGGTCGCCGTGCCGGCCCACGGGGACCCGGAGGCGGTGTGCGACGCCCTCACGGCCATGGGCCTGGAGGGGTTCGTCATCGAGGACGAGCAGGATTTCAAGGGCTTTTTGGAGAACAACACCCAGTATTGGGACTTCGTGGACGAGGCCCTGGCCTCGTCCATGGCCGGGACCAGCCGGGTGAAGTTCTGGCTGCCTGATTCCGACGAGGGCCGGGCCGTGGTGGCACAGCTGTACGAAAAGGGCATGGCCCCCCAGACCCGGGCCGTGGCGGACGCGGACTGGGAGAACAACTGGCAGGACTACTACAAGCCCGTGGAGGCCGGGGAGAAGCTGGTGATCGTGCCCCAGTGGCAGGATTATGACGGCGGCCGCACCCCGGTGCGGCTGGACCCGGGGCTGCTGTTCGGCACCGGGGACCACCCCACCACCAGGATGTGCCTGGCCGCGGTAGAGAAGTTCGCCGGGCCGGGGAAGCGGGTGCTGGACCTGGGCTGCGGCAGCGGCATATTGGGCATCGCCGCGGCGGTGCTGGGCGCGGAGGCGGTGACCGCCGCCGACGTGGATGAAAAGGCCCCGGACATCGTCCGGGATAACGCTAAACTCAACGGGGTGGAGGACGCCTTCACCGTGCACGTGGGCGACGTGATCGCCTCGGGAAAGCTCCGCGCGAAGCTGGGCGGCGGGTACGATCTGGTGCTGGCCAACATCGTGGCGGACGTGATAATCCCCCTGGTGCCCTATGTGGAGGCGTTCATGGCCCCGGAGGGCGTGTTCGTCTGCTCCGGGATCATCGATGGCCGCCAGGACGAGGTGCGCGCGGCGCTGGAGGCGGCGCATCTGGCGGTGACGGAGCACCGGACCATGGAGGAGTGGCACTGCTTCGAGGCCCGGCGGGCCTGAGGCGGTCGGGGAAAGGAGAGAGATATGTTCGACGCCGCCGTGGTGGGGGCCGGGCCGGCGGGCCTGTCCGCCGCCATCAACCTGAAGCAGCTGGGAAAGGACATTGTCTGGTTCGGCACTGCCGGCGGGAAGACGGGCCGGGCGGAGCTGATCGCCAACTACCCCGGCCTGGGGCTGATCTCCGGGGAGGAGCTGGAGCGCCGCTTCGCTCAGCACGCCGCCGAGCTGGACCTGGCCCCGATGGACAAGCTGGTCACCAGCGTCATGCCCCTGGGGGAGAAGTATATGCTCCTGGCGGAGAACGAGGTCTACGAGGCCCGGACGGTGGTGCTGGCCACCGGGGCCGTCACCGCCAAGGGCCTGCCCGGGGAGCAGGAGTACCTGGGCCGGGGGGTCAGCTACTGCGCCACCTGCGACGGGTTCCTGTACAAAAACAAGCGCATCGCCGTCATCTGCGCCGCGCCCCGCTATGAGCACGAGGCGGCCTTCCTGGCGGGCCTGGCGGCGGAGATGTATTTCTGGCCGACCTACCCAGGCAGCGCCCTGGCCGGAAACGGCGTGACCCGGCTGGCCGGGCCGGTGGCAAGGATCGAGGGAGAGAAGAAGGTCACCGCCGTGGTCCTGGCGGACGGGGAGCGGGTGCCGGTGGACGGGGTGTTCTGCCTGCGCAGCGCCGTGGCCCCCGCCGCGCTGCTGCCCGGCCTGGCCATGGACGGGCCGCACATCGCCGCGGACCGGCAGTGCCGGACCAATCTGCCCGGCTGCTTCGCCGCCGGGGACTGCACAGGCCGGCCCTATCAGATCGCCCGGGCCGTGGGGGAGGGCAACATCGCCGCCCACAGCGCGGTGGAGTACCTGGCGGGAAAGACGGCGGACTGAGGCGCGAAGCAGAGCGCCTGATAGTATCAGGGCGGGAACACCTGATCGGTGTTCCCACCCTGGACGTTTTTATGGGGGTAGGTTGTCGAAGTCACCGCCATCGCAAAGCCTCCCCTGTGCAAGGGGAGGTGGCGCGGCGAAGCCGCGTCGGAGGGGTTGTCGTCGGAACAAGCTGCACACCCCTCGCTCCGGCGCAAGCGCCAGAACTCGTCCGTTCCGCTGTTCCTCCTCTCCCCACGGGAAACGCTGCGCTGGTTTCCCGCGGGGACCCCATAAACAATCCCTCAGTCAGCGCTTCGCGCTGCCAGCCCCCCCGGGGTCCCCAAAAGGCACGCCTGCCTTTTGGGGAGAGGAGGAGCCGCGAGCCATTCGAGCTTTGCCGCTTGCGGCAAAGGGAAACCTGGCTTGCGTGTTCCGACGACAAGGGGGCCTTCGATATGGTGCGCCTGCCGCGCGACGAATGGGAAGTTGAAGTTACTTTATATGTTTCGATAAATACAATACAAGATCATCGTCATTACAGCAGTCGCGATACGGCTCACAGACCTGATCCTTATACCAGACGCCGCTCCCGTCCGGGATGTATCCCCGCTTGACATACATCCTCTGGGCGCTCCCGTATCCGCTGTGCAGTCCCACTCCGAGGTATATCACGTCCGAATAAGAGGACGCGATCTGTTCCGCAATATCCATGAGCTTGCTGCCGATCCCTCTGCGCCTGTATTTCTCCAGAACGCCGAAGTCGACGATCTCCGCATAGCCCCGATCTGCAAACGCGCCGCTCTTGGCATCGGGATAGACGTTGATATATCCGGCGACGTTCCCGTTCCATTCGGCGGCCAATGCGATCGCTCTGCCCTCAGCCTGGTGCTTCAGCCGCATTTCGTATTTGTCTGTCGTCGCATCCCAGCCCTGCGCGAGCTCTTCATCTGTGATGATCCGGGCATCGCTCTGCTGCATATCGCGAATGACGATCCCATTTTTATCGTAATAGACCATGCCCATGTCTCCTTAACTGCCGATTACGAACGGGAAACGGTCAATTCAGATCAGGATCTGAAAATCCCTGAACTTGAATGATCCATTCCCCTGTTTGAGTTTGCCGCTTCTCTCGATTTGCGCAAACCCAGCCTCGATTTCGTCTATCAAGGAAATGGGGATACTTAACTGATGGTGACCGGGTAAGACCTTTGTGATCTTATATTTCTGCACGCGCTTTATAGAATGATAGAAAAGCTGTGGATCGGTAGTCGGATAAAATGCGTAAAGACGACCTTTGTAGATCAAATCCCCGGAAAACAGGTAACCTCTCCCCGGCTCATAGAAACAGCAGTGTCCGGGGGAGTGTCCCGGCGTGTGAACGACCTGGATCTTCCGATCGCCCAGATCAAGCCAGTCACCGTCGCGCAAAATACTTTGCGGCATACCTTGAAAAATACGATAGGCGTCAATATCAAACTCTGCCGGAAAATCACAAGGGTATTTTGTCAGATTATTTTTGACAACTTGCAAAGGTATCGGAAACTTGACAGAGAGCCAATCTTTCTCCAACTCATGGACGGCTATGTTATCAAAATACGGATGTCCGCCGATGTGGTCCCAGTGAACATGGGTAGTAACTGCCATGACAGGCAATTCCGTCAGGCTGTCCACGATCTTCCTGATATTAGAAACGCCCAGGCCCGTATCGATCAAAAGCGCTTTATCTTGTCCGCATAATAGATAACAGTGTGTTTCTTCCCAATGTTTGTATTCACTGATCGCAAATGTATGAGCGTCGATCCTCTCAACGGTGAACCAATCAGTCATAAATGTTTCTCCCCCGCAAAGCCCGGTCTGCCGCGCTGGTCCGCGTCCCGACAGACGGGAAGTTATCGAAGTCACTGTCTACTTAAAGCCTCCCCTGTGCAAGGGGAGGTGGGCCGCCAAAGGCGGCTCGGAGGGGTTGTCAGACAATCTCGTCGGACAATCCCTCAGTCACCGCCTGGCGGCGGCGACAGCTCCCTTTACACAAGGGAGCCGTCAATAATGTGCGCCTGCGGCACGTTTAATTCCGATGTTTTGTTCTAACTCTCCCCCGACAAACGGGAAGCGGTCAATTTCCCTTATCTATGCGCTCTTTCCACTGGCTGTATTCCGGCGTCGCATCCCATTCCAGTGCCCTGTCGATATAATACTCCGCCAGCTCGCAGGACGCCGGGGGCGTCAACGGCACGAAAAGATAATACGCCATCAAAAACGCGCAGCGGGCGGCGGCTTTCAAACGGTCCTCGCTCTGGAACCTGTGCAGCGACGCCTCCAATACGAAGAACAGGTCAAGCCGGTCCACCTCATCTTCATCCGCATAAAAGCCGTCAAGATCGGCAGGGGTCAATGCAAAGATGGCTTGTTCATCAAAATATGGGTGTCCGAAGTCTATGCTGATCTTCATGCGTTTCTCCCCCCGATCCCGATCTGCTGCGCTGTTCCATTATACCATGTCGCGCGGTTCCGGCGCAAGCCGGGAGCGCGACCGGTATCTTTTTGGTATAACAGCGCGGAGCGTCTGTTGTACTACGGCGGGCGGGAAAGCGCAAGGCGCCCGGCGCCGGCGTCTGCGGCCGGGCCGGGAGCGGAAGAAATTTGCGGGCGGCCCCGATGCTGCTCCCCCTTGCGCGAAGGCGCACCACATGGTATAATACTTTTATGTATATTCCCGGTCCTGCCAAAATATGCCGGCTCGCGTGAGGCGGCGGAAGGAGGAACGCCATGAATAAAAAAGTCGCCGCCGGCGTGGCGGCTGTGATCCTGGCCGCCAGCGTGGGAACCAACCGGACATTCGAGGCGGCGGAGCTGATACATAGCGCGGACTACCTGGCCCGCCATACCGAGCACGCGCCCATCCGCCTTGCCGGGGAGGATGCCCTGGCCCAGCTGGAGGACTATGAGCGCATCACCCTACCCGACGCGGCCCGGGCCTGGTTCATCCGGCTGCCCGTGGCGGTGAAGTCGGCGCTGCTGCTGCCCCTGTGGGCGCTGGGCGCTATCCCGGCGGCGCTGCTGACGGCGCTGGGGCCGGTGTGGAGCGCGATATTGGGCCTGCTGCTGCAGATCGCGGTGCTGCTGGGGCTGTTCTGCGGGGTGTATAAGCTGCTGTTCCCCGACAGAAAGGTGCGGGAGCTGTTCCGGAAGAAGAACCTGAAGTGGCTGCTGCTGGGCGCGGTGACGGTGACTGCCGCCAATGTGCTCTTGACCCAGCTGTGGACCGGCTGGCCCGTGCTGCGGGCGGTGCTGCTGGCCGGCGTGGGAGCGCTGGTGCTGGCGCTGCTGTGGAAGCGGCTGTGCGGCGCGTTCAAGGCCCCGGAGCCGGACGTGGTGAAGACCCGGCTGATGCTGGACTTCTGAAAAGAGGATATGACCCGAACGGGCCGCCGGAGCATCCGGCGGCCCGCTTTTTGCCCTGTCCGCCGCCGGCGGGGACGGGCTGCGCCGTTGACAAAGGCGGGGCGGACGGGTATACTTAGAGCCGAACGTGACCGGGCACAGGCCCGGATATGACAGGCAAGGAGCGACGAACCATGAGCGAAGAGTGTTCTCACAACTGCGACAGCTGCGGCGCCGACTGCGCCCAGCGCCAGGGACCGGCCAGCCTTCTGGAGCCGGCCAATGAGCTTTCCAAGATAGGCCGGGTCATCGCCGTCATCAGCGGCAAGGGCGGCGTGGGCAAGAGCACCGTCACCTCCCTTCTGGCGGTGGCCGCCGCCAAGAGCGGCAAGCGGGTGGGCATCCTGGACGCGGACATCACCGGCCCTTCCATCCCCACCGCCTTCGGCGTCCATGAGCGGCCCTACGGCACCGACAAGGGCATGCCCGCCCTGGTCAGCCGCACGGGGATCAGGCTGATGAGCATCAATCTGCTGCTGGACAACCAGACCGACCCGGTGGTCTGGCGTGGTCCTGTGATCGCCTCGGCGGTGAAGCAGTTCTGGACGGACGTGATCTGGGGAGAGCTGGATTACCTGTTCGTGGACATGCCTCCCGGGACCGGGGACGTGCCTCTGACGGTGTTCCAGTCCCTGCCGGTGAACGGCGCGGTGGTGGTGACTACCCCCCAGGAGCTGGTGGGCATGATCGTGGAGAAGGCCGTGAACATGGCCCGGATGATGGACGTGCCGGTGATGGGCATGGTGGAGAACATGTCCTGGTACGAGTGCCCCTGCTGCGGCCAGAAGCTGCCCATCTTCGGCCAGAGCCACCTGGAGGAGCTGGGGGAGCGCTTCGGCCTGGACAACCTGGCCAGCCTGCCCCTGGACCCGTCGGTGGCCACGCTGTTCGACCACGGCCAGGCGGAGGAGGCGGACGTGTCCCGGCTGTGGGAGTTCGCCCGGAAGCTGTAAAAAAGGACTGGCGGCATGATACGTGTATTGGTGGTGGACGATGAAAAGCCCATCTCCGACCTGATCCGCATGAGCCTGCAGAAGGCGGGCTATGAGTGCGTGTGCGTGTTCGACGGGCTGAGCGCGGCGGACGCGCTGGAGCGGGACCGGTTCGATCTGGTGCTGCTGGACGTGATGCTCCCCGGGGTGGACGGCTTCTCCCTGATGGACTATATCCGGCCCCTGAACGTGCCGGTCATATTCCTGACGGCGAAGAACGCCCTGGACGACCGGGTGAAGGGGCTGAAGATGGGGGCGGAGGACTATATCGTCAAGCCCTTCGAGGTGCTGGAGCTGCTGGCCCGGGTGGAGGTGGTGCTCCGCCGGTACAACAAGCTGGACGAGATACTGCATGTGGGCGGTCTGGAGATCGACACCCGCTCCCTCACCGTGACCCGGCAGGGGGAGGATATCCCCCTCACCGCCAAGGAATTTGAGCTGCTGCTCCTGTTTGCCCGCAATCCCGGCGTGGCCCTGTACCGGGAGACCATCTACGAGCGGGTGTGGGGCGGCGACTGGCTCAGCGGCAGCCGCACGGTGGACCTGCACGTGCAGCGGCTGCGGAAAAAGGTGGGCTGGGAGGACCGGCTGGTCGCCTTGCCCAAGGTGGGCTATCGACTGGAAGTATAAGATGAAATTTCGCCTGCGGATGACGCTGTGCATCGTGATGCTCCTGGCCCTGGTGTTCGGGGCCGGGGGCAGCATACTCATATCCGTCTCCTTCCGGGAGAGTCTGGACAGCGAGCGGACCATCGCCGTGCGCAGCCACCGGATGGTGGCCAACACCATGGTCCTGGCCAACGATATCTCCTCCCAGCCCGGCTATGCCGGACTGGTGGATACCCTGCGCCAGCTGGACGGACAGGGGGAGTCGGTGTGGAGCGGCATCCGCCTGACGGACGGCTCGGGCACCCTCTATCAGAGCGGGCAGCTGCCCTTCGCCGACACCGCCGCCGGGGAGCCGGGCAAGTGCTATGTGCGGCTGTATGACGGCGACGGGGAGGGCGTGCTGCAGGTGTCCGGCACGATCCAGGTCAACAGCGGCGCGGCGCTGTACCTGGACGCGGGCTACAGCGTCGGCCACCTCTACTCCGTGCGCCGGATCCAGCTGCGCATCTACTACCAGCTGCTGGCGGCGGTGGTGGCGCTGGGGGCGCTGATGAGCTGGGCATTGTCGGTGCTGCTGACCCGCCCGCTGTATCAGCTCAGCCGGGTCACCCGCCAGATCGCGGGGGGCAACCTGGCCAGCCGGGCCAACATCCGCTCCGGGGACGAGTTCGAGCAGCTGGCCGCGGATTTCAACCGCATGACCGACCGGGTGGAGGAGGACATGGCCGCCCTGCAGGACGCCATGCGCCGGCAGGAGGAGTTCATGGGTTCCTTTGCCCACGAGATGAAGACCCCCATGACCTCCATCATCGGCTACGCCGATCTGCTGCGGGGCCAGGGGCTGTCGGAGGAGGACCAGCAGCAGGCCGCCAACTACATCTTCTCTGAGGGGAAGCGGCTGGAGAGCCTGTCGCTGAAGCTGCTGGACCTGCTGGTGCTGCGCCGGCGGGACTTCACCCTGACCGAGGCGTCCCCGGCGGCGGTGATCCAGTCGCTGGTGAAGGTGCTGCGCCCCGCCATGGCGGAGCGGGAGGTGACGCTCCAGTGCCGGTGCCAGCCTGGCCGGTGCCGGATGGAACCGGACCTGGTGAAGAGCCTGGTGATAAACCTGGTGGACAACGCCCGCAAGGCCATGGACGGGCCGGGGAACATCTTCGTGCTGTCGGAGATGACCGACACCGGCTGCCGCATCCGGGTGGTGGACAATGGCCGGGGCATGCCCCCGTCGGAGATCAGCCGGATCACCGAGGCGTTCTACCGGGTGGACAAGTCCCGCTCCCGGGCCCAGGGAGGCGTGGGGCTGGGCCTGGCCCTGTGCCAGGAGATCGTAGGGCTGCATGAGGGGACCATGGAGTTTCAGAGCGCCGAGGGCAAGGGCACCATCGTGACGGTGACGCTGAACGGAGGGCGGGCGGTATGACGAGAAAAACGATCGCCTGGCTGCTGACGGCGGCGCTGGTGGTGGCGGCCAGCGCCCTGCTGCCGGAGGTAGCGCTGCACGTGCAGGACGAGCGCCTGGCCCGGACGGTGCAGACCATGGACATGGAAACGCTGGACCTGGACCTGCTCAGCGACCTGTGCCTGGCGGACACCCTGTATCTGGTGCAGAACGCCCGGTCCCGGGTGGTGCTGGAAAATGGCCGGGTGATGACCGAAGGGGAGGCCGGCGGTGCCGCGGCGGACGCCCTGAACGGGATATTCGAGAGCCTTGGGAACTACCTGGAGATACAGGACTATGAGGCCCGCCCCGTGCTGATGACGGGGCAGGACGGCAGCTGCGTGGTGCTGTGGCAGGTGACTGTCACCGGTCTGTCCGCGGAGCCTGTCAACATCGCCGCCAGCTGGTACGGGCCGGAATATGCCGATTGGGAAGACCCGTGCGACACACCCTATACCGCCGCCGTGCTGGTGGACGACCGGAGCGGGTGCGTGGTGAGCCTGCAGATGGACTGGCGCTCGCCTACCCCCACCGCCGCCGCCTATCCCACTGCCCAGCCCACCCCCGGGTCCGAGGCCAGCTGGCCCGTGGACGGCGAGGTCATCCGGGCCTCCCTGGTGGATCTGCGGTCGTTCCTGCTAGACAACATGTACTGGCGCTGCTGGAAGATCCTGCAGGGTCAGGGCCGGGAGTATCAGGACGAGTTCGGGTCGTACTTTCCGGACATGGGGGAGATCCCGGACGGGATGTTAGATCCGAACGCGATCCTGGACAGGCAGATGGCCGGGGTGACAGGCGATCCGCTCATCATCTCCAGCGACGGGATGGACTACGCGTCTTGGTATTTGACCACCAGCGTGGGAGAGACCTTCGTCGTGCGGGGATACTGGGACCTGGACCGGCTCAGCTTCAACCCGCCGGGAGCATGATTATGTAAACTAAAGCGACAAGAAGAGGCCGCGCACCATTCGGTGCGCGGCCTCTTCAGACTGTCAGAGAAAGGATGAATGGGAGCGAAGGCCGGTCAGGCCGAGCCGCGTCGTCGATGCGCGCCAGCTAGGTCGAACTTTGCCGCAAGCGACAAAGTTCAAATAGCGGCGGCATCTCCTCTTCCCAAAAGGCTGGCGAACCTTTTGGGAACCCTGGCCGCGCGTGAAATCCAAAATCCCGGAAACAAGGGATTTTGGATTATGCCGGCGGGATTCACTTCCGCCGAGCAGATTCAATCAGAGCGGTCAAAAAACTCGTTTTTTGACAAGCTCAGAGGCCGCGCACCGTTCGGTGCGCGGCCTCCTGCCGTGAAGGGTCACTTCAGCTCCGCGATGACCTCGATCTCGCACAGGACCTGCTTGGGCAGCTCCTTCACCGCCACGCAGGAGCGGGCGGGCTTGCCGGTGAAGTGCTTGCCGTACACGCCGTTGAAGGCGGCGAAGTCGCCCATATCCGCCAGGAAACAGGTGGTCTTCACCACGTCCTCAAAGGTGAGGCCGTTGGCCGCCAGGATGGCGCCCACGTTGGCGCAGCACTGCTCGGCCTGCTCCTCGATGGTGGTGCCCACGATGGAGCCGTCGGCGGGGGACAGGGGGATCTGGCCGGAGGCGAACAGCAGTCCGCCGGTAGCGATGGCCTGGGAGTAGGGGCCGATGGCGGCCGGTGCGTTGGGGGTGGAAGTCTTTTTCATGGCATGTCGTCCTTTCGTTTTGTGGCTGATATATGGACCCCGCCGTCACGGGGACAGCAGGGGATAGCCCTTGTCGCGCAGAGCCTGGCGGATGCGGGATACGTGGGCCTCGTCCCGGGTCTCCAGCACCATGGACACGGTGCACACGGCCACGTCGGACTGGGCGTCCTCCCGGGCGTGGCGGATGCTGACGATGTTGGCCCCGGTCTGGGACACGATCTGCAGCAGGCCGATCAGGCTGCCGGGCCGGTCCGGCACCCGGGTGGTCAGCTCCGCGATCCGGCCGGATTTCACCAGGCCCTTGGTGATGACCCGGGACAGGGTGGTCACGTCCACGTTGCCGCCGGAGACCACGCACACCGTCTTTTTCTCCGACACGTCCACCTTGCTGAACAGGCACGCCGCCACGCTGGCGGCGCCGGCGCCCTCCGCCACGGTCTTCTGGTTCTCCATCAGGGAGAGGATGGCGGCGCATATCTCGTCCTCGGTGACGGTGACGATCCGGTCCACATACTGCTGGCACAGCTGGAACGTCAGCTTCCCGGGGGTGAGCACGTGGATGCCGTCGGCGATGGTGTCCCGGTCGGGGACGGTGACGATATGGCCGGCGTGGCGGGAGGCGGCCATGGACCCGGCGGCCTCGGCCTGCACGCCGATGATCCGGCAGGAGGGCTTCAGCGTCTTGATGGCCAGGGCCACGCCGCTGATAAGCCCGCCGCCGCCGATGGGGCAGACCACCTGCTCCACGTCGGGCAGCTGCTCCATGATCTCCAGGCCGATGGTCCCCTGGCCGGCGATCACATAGGGGTCGTCGAAGGGGTGGGCGAAGGTATAGCCGTGCTCGCCGGCCAGGCGGGCCGCCTCCCGGGCGGTGTCGTCGTACACCCCGGGCACCAGCACCACCTCCGCGCCGTAGCCGCGGGTGGCCTCCACCTTGCTGATGGGGGCGCCGGCGGGCATACATATCACCGAGCGGATGCCCAGCTTGGAGGCGGACAGGGCGATGCCCTGGGCGTGGTTGCCGGCGGAGCAGGCGATGACGCCCCGGGCGGCCTCCTCCGGGCTGAGGGAGCGGATCTTGTTGTAGGCGCCCCGGAGCTTGAACGCGCCGGTGAGCTGCAGGTTCTCCGCCTTGATATAGATGTTGGCCCCCAGGCGGGGGGCGCTCTCCAGGGGCGTGCGCCGGGCGATGCCCCGCAGGGCTTTCTGGGCGTCCAGGATCATGTCATAGGTTAACATAATTCCCTCCTGTTCAGGGGCCAAAGACCCACAGCTTCCACATGGCGAAGGCCTCCCGGATGGCATAGTTCAAAAACAGCACCGGCATGGTGGTCCGGGCGGCCACCAGCTTAGGCTCGCACCCCAGGCGCCGGGCCATCCAGCCCAGGCGGTGCAGATGGTACTCGCTGGAGAGGATGGCCACCCGTCCGGCGGGGGCGCCGTCCCGGGCGGCGATGAGGGCCAGGGAGTTGGAGATGTTCTCGTAGCTGTTGCGGGCGGCCTCCTCCAGGATGAGCCGGTCCGGGTCCACGCCCCGGTCCGTGAGCCAGTTGAACATGGCCTGGGCCTCGCTCAGGTCCTCCCCAGGCCCCTGACAGCCGGAGAGCACCGCGTCGGAGTTGGGGTTGGCGTTGAGCCATTTCAGCGCTCCCTGCAGCCGGTCGGCCAATGAGCGGCTGGGCACGGAGCCGTTCACCCCTGCCCCGCACACGATCAGGTGGGGCGCGGCGGTGTCCGCGTCGGAGCGGCAGTCCGCCAGCACCGGTATCTCCGCCGCCAGAAAACAGGCCGCGCCGATGAGCAGTATCACGATCATAGCTGTCCTCGTCCGCCGGGCGGCGGCGGTGCCCCTGCCGGCCAGCAGGCCGAACAGGGCCAGCACCGCGCTCAGCCCCAGAAACACCAGCGCCATCATCCGGTAGCCCGCCAGGGCAAAAGCGAACACGCCGCTGGCGCCGGCGCACAGCGCCGCGGCGATATAAAGGGCCTTTTTCATTGCTCCGCCAGGGCCTCCCACTGCTCGTAGAGCCCGTCCAGCGTCTGCTGCAGGGCGGCCTTTTCCTCGCCCAGGGCCATGAGCTTCTGGTAGTCGGCGGCGTTGGCCTCCTCCTGGGCCGTCAGCTCCGCCAGGGCGCTTTCCAGCTTTCCGATCTCCCGCTCCAGCCGGGCCAGGGCCTTGCCGGTGTCGGCGGGGCGGGGGGCGCGGCCAGGGGCCTTGGGCCGGGGCTCATGGCGCTTGGCGGCGTGGTCCAGCTCGGTCTGCCGGGCCTTGTACTGCTGGTACTCCGTATAGCCCCCGGCGAAGTCCGTCAGGGCGCCGTCCTTCAGCTCCCATATGCGGGTGGCGAACCGGTCGGTGAACCAGCGGTCGTGGCTGACGAAGAGAAGCGTGCCGCCGTAGTCGTCCAGGGCCTGCTCGATCCACTCCCGGCTGGCGATGTCCAGGTGGTTGGTGGGTTCGTCCAGGATGAGGAAATTGATGTCGCTCTTCATCAGCATACACAGCCGCAGCCGGCTCTGCTCGCCGCCGGAGAGGCTGCCCACGGTCTTGAACACGTCCTCGCCGGTGAAGTTGAAGGCGGCCAGCCGGTCCCGGGCGTCCTGGGGCTGGGCCTTGTCGTCGTATATCAGGGTGTCTACCAGTGTCCTCTCCGGGTGGGAGAAGGTCACCAGCTGGGGCAGATAGGCCGTGCGGATGGCGGGACCCAGGCGGGTATAGCCCGCGTCCGGCGTCACCTCGCCCAGGATGATCTTCACCAGGGTGGACTTGCCGCTGCCGTTGTCGCCCATGACGGCCACCCGCTCCCCGGGCCGGATCAGCAGGTCCAAATGCTCGAACAGCCGCTTTTCCCCGAAGGCCTTGCCCATGTCCTGGGCCACCATCACCTCGTCGCCGAAAAACTCCCGCTCCTTGAACCGGGCGTTCAGCTTCCGCTCCTTCTGGGGCTTGGGGGCGGTCTGAAGGCGGGCGATGCGCTTTTCCATGGAGAAGGCCCGCTTGTATAGCTTGTCGTTGCCCAAAAAGGCCCACAGCCGCAGGTCCCGGGCCGCCTGCTCCAGGTGGGCGATCTCCTTTTGGCTCTTCTCATACTGCCGGCGCAGCTCCTCATAGCGGCGCTGTTTTTCCTCGATGTAGAAGCTGTACGCCCCGGCGTAGAACCGGCACACGCCCCCGTTCAGCTCGATGGTCCGCTGGGCCACGGTGTCCAGGAACCACCGGTCGTGGCTGACGGTGAGCACGGTGCCCTTGAACCGGCCCAGGAACTCCTCCAGCCACTGGGTGCTCTTCAGATCCAGGTGGTTGGTGGGTTCGTCCAGCAGCAGGATGTCCGTGTCCTCCAGCAGCAGCCGGGCCAGGTTCACCCGCGTCTTCTCCCCGCCGGAGAGGCTGTCGAAGCTCTGCGCCCGCATGGCCGGGCCGATGTCCAGGCCCCCGGCCACCCGGTCCCGCTCATAGTCGGAGGCGTAGCCCCCCAGCCGGTCATATTCCGCCGCCAGGCGGTCGTACCGGGCCAGGACGGCGGGGGAGGCGTCGGTCTGCATGGCCGTCTCCAGCTCGGTCATCTGCTCCCGGATGCGGTCCAGATGGCGCACCGCGGAGCGCAGCACGTCCTCCACGGTGTAGCCGTCGGGGTAGACGGGGATCTGGGAGATCAGTACCACCCGCTTGCCCGCGGCCAGGACCACCTCTCCCTCGTCCGGTTCCAGCGCACCTGTGATGACGCGCAGCAGGGTGGTCTTGCCGGCCCCGTTGGGGCCCAGCAGCGCCACCCGCTCGCCGGCGCGGATATCGAAGCTCACGCCCCGGAGGATCTCGGTGCCCCCGAAGCCCTTTTTCACGTTCTGCAGGGATATGTCGATCATAGGAAAAACTGCCTTGTCTCAGATTGCGCCGGGCGTCATCCCAGCACCGCCACCGCCTTTTGCAGCACCGCGTTGGCGATGGGGGAGGCCACGTAGTACCCGCCGCCGGCCCGCTCCGCGATCACCACGAAGGCCAGGGGCGCGTTGGCGTTGGTGATGAAGCCGGCGAACCAGGCGTGGGTGCCGCCGTAGGTTTCGGCGGTGCCGGTCTTGGCGTGCATCTCCAGGCCGGGATAGGTGCCCGCGCCGTATTCGTACTGGACGTTATAGCTCATCATCTCCGACAGGGTCTGGGCGGTGGCGGGGTCCATCAGCTGCACCTGCTGCGGCTTCTCCCCGGCCAGGAGCGTGGGTTCCACGCACGTCCCGCCGTTGGCGATGGCCCCCACGAAGCGCAGGAAGGCGTAGGGGCTGATAAGGTCCTCGTACTGACCGATGCCGGCCCAGGACGCGTCCCCGTCCCCCTGGGCGGCAGGCACGCTGCCGGCGGCGGTGGATATCTCGTCCGTCAGTTCATGGGATGCGGTCAGGCCGTATGCCTCGGCATAGCGGGCGATGGTGTCGCCCCCCAGCTGGCGGGCGATCTCCCCGAAGGCCACGTTGCAGGAGTGGGCCAGGGCCTGCTCCACGGTGATGGTGCCGTGGTGGCCGGTGCACACGATGCGCTGGCCGCCGATGATGGTCTCGCCGTTGCAGGTGAAGGTCTGCTGCCATATGTCCGGGATCTGCTCGATGGCGGCGGCCATGGTCACCAGCTTGAACACCGATCCCGGCGTGAACACGGAGCTGATGGCCCGGTTGATGAAGGCCCCCTCGTAGGCAGGGTCGTCCAGGTCGAAGTGGATGCCATCCTGGGGGTCCCAGCCGGGAGTGGAGGTCAGGCACAGGATCTCCCCGGTCTTGTAGTTGTATACCAGCACGGCGCCCTTTTTGCCGCTGAGGGCGTCATAGGCGGCGGCGCACACGTCGCTGTCCAGGGTCAGCTGCACGGTGCCGCCGTCGGTGGTGGTGCCGGTGAGCAGGGAGTAGTTGATAAGCTCCGGCCTGTAGTTGGACAGGATGCTGGTGCCGATGTTCCCCTCCAAGTCGCCCACCACATGCAGGCAGCCCCGGCGCACGGAGGCGTCCTCCGCGTACAGGAACCCGCCCTCTCCGGCGCCCGCCAGCAGGTTCCCGTTCCGGTCCAGCACGGCGCCCCGGTTCAGCACGCCCTGGGTGTAGACGCTGTCGTTGGCGTAAAACGACGCCCAGTCCCCGCCGTCCCGGACGAGGCGGAAGATGTATATGCCCATGCCGGCCACCATGACGGCTACCAGCAGCAGCACGGACAGGGCGCGTCCGGTCACTTTCTTCATCTGCGCCCTCCCCGGGGTCCATACCCGTCGTCGTACCACTGGCCGCCATCATCGGCGTCGTCCTCGTCATAGCCGTCGCCGTACCAGCCCTCGTCCTCGGCCCCGCCGTCCTCCACGCCGGCGCCGCCGGTGAACCGCTCCGGGCGCACCACGGCGAAGCTGGCCCGGGCGCGGGTGTCGCAGCCCTTGACGAAGGCCAGCATCATCCAGCAGGCCAGAAGGCTGGTGCCGCCCACGGACACGAAGGGGAAGGTGACGCCGGTGAAGGGCAGGATGTCCATGGTGCCCAGCACATTCAGGATCATCTGCACCAGCATCATGCTCACCGCCGCCGCGCCGGCGATGACGAAATAGCTGGACCGGCCCGCGGAGGCGTTTTTCACCGCGAATATGGCCATGGCCAGCAGGCTCACCACGCAGCACAGGGCCGTGATAAGGCCCAGCTCCTCGCTGACCACCGCGAAGACCATGTCCGTCTCCGCGGCGTATATGTCCACCAGCCAGCCGTTGCCGGCGCCCTGGCCGAACAGGCCGCCGCTGGCCGCGGCGGACATGGCCCGGACCTGCTGGAAGCCCTTGTCGTAGATGTCCTCCCACACGTGGCCCCAGACGGCGAAACGGCTCAGTGTCTCCGGTTTCAGGGACAGAACCACCATCACCGCCAGCACCGCGCTGCCCACCGCCAGAAAGGCCGTGGCGAAGCTGCCGGAGCGCATGAAGGATATGACCAGGAACGTGACGAAAAACACCAGCGCCGTGCCGAAGTCGCCCATCAGGGCCAGCAGCCCCACGCAGGCGGCGGAGAAGCCGATGTAGAAGATCAGGTTCCGGTCCACGAACAGCCGGTCCAGGGTGGCCGCCCCGGCGTAGATGTACAGCACCTTCACCAGCTCCGACGGCTGGATGGTCAGGTTGCCCCCCAGCTCGATCCAGCTGTAGGCGCCGTTGCGGCTGGTGGCCAGCAGGCGCGTGGCCGCCAGCATCACCACCGCGGCGATGAAGGCGTACAGCCGCACGCTCTTGACCCGCTTCAGGTCCCGTATCCACAGGCACAAAAACACGTAAAGGCACACCGCCACCACGAACAGGATGATGTATTTTATCATGTCGCCCGGGGTCTTGGACGCGGCCACGCTCATGCCCACCGAGGACAGCAGGAAGGCCAGCAGCTCCGGCTCGAAGCCCGTCTGGCCCGAGGCCCGCAGCACGATGAAATAGGCCCACTGCACCGCGGCCACCACGCCGAAGGCTATGGCCACGCCGGTGCCGGCGTCGGGGTTATAGGTCAGCTGCTGCAGCAGCAGAAGGATCTGGAACACCGTCAGCAGCAGCAGCGTCACCCCGGGGCGCACCCGCCGGCCCGGGGCATGGCGGTACTTGAGAAGGCTGGCCCGCTCCTGCTCCGTCAGGTCCACGAACCGGGCCGCCGCCGAACCCATGGTGAGCACGTCCGCGTCGGCGATGGGGCTGCCGCCGGGGGGCACCCGCATGTCGTTGACGTATGTTTCGCCCCGGCCCAGATTATACACCGTCCAGTTCCCGGCCGCGTCCCGGATCAGGCAGGCGTGCAGCCGCTCCACGGAGGGGTCGTTCACCTGGCCGTCCACGCTCCTGGCCCGGCCCAGGATGCACTCCCAGTGGCGCAGGGGGACCATCACGTTCCCGGGCAGATAGAGGTACGCCCAGGTCTCCGGCTCATACCGCTCCCGGAGCATGCTCCCCACGCAGCGGGCCAGGATCAGCGCCGCCACCAGGGGCAGGATATACCGGCTCAGACGGGCCAGGGTCGGACCCGCCTCGCCGAAGATCGCCGTTACCAGTTCCACGCTGCCTGCCACCTCCTTTGCGCGGCATATGCCCGGGAGCCGAAAAGGATTTGGCCCGCCGGGGCAAGAATCTTATTGACATTATACATTCCTGTAACTAAAATGTAAACTATGAAGCGAAAAACACTTTTTTGGGCGGGGCTGTTCGCCCTGCTGGCCATAGCCGGGGCGGCGGTATACATGCTCCGGGGCGCCGGGACCGTGGCGGTGGTGACCGTGGACGGCCAGGAGGTGGACCGGGTGGACCTGACCGCGGTGGCGGTGGCCTGGGAAAAGACCTATACCTCCGAGCGGGGCTGGAACACCGTCCGGTTCTCCCCGGGCCGGGTGGCCGTGATCGACGCGGACTGCCCCGGCCACGACTGCGTCCGCCAGGGGGACATCGCCGACGGGGCCGTGCCCATCGTGTGTCTGCCCCACCGGCTGGTCATAGAGATAGTAGACTGACATGAGCAAGACGAAAAAACTGGTCGTCATGGCCCTGCTGACGGCGGTGGAGCTGACCATATGGGTCATCGAGGGCCAGATCCCCCCGCCCATCCCCGTGCCGGGGGTGAAGCTGGGGCTGGCCAGCGTGGTGACCCTCACCGCCATGAAGCTGCTGGGCCGGAAGGAGGCGGGGTGCATCCTGCTGGGGCGCATCGCCCTGGGTTGCCTGTTCGCGGGGAGCCTGTCGGCGGCGATCTTCTCCCTGGCGGGGGGCGCGCTGAGCTGGTGCGTGATGAGCGCGCTGGTGGGCCTGTTCCCGGAAAAGCTGCTGTGGGTGGTGAGCGTGTTCGGCGCCATCGGCCACAACCTGGGCCAGCTGCTGGCGGCGATGGCGGTGACGGGCACGCCGGGACTGATCTGGTACGGTCCGGCCCTGCTGACGGCGGCCATCATCACCGGCACGTTCACCGGCCTGGGGGCCATGTACCTGACCCGTGCCCTGCGGGCCTACGAGCGCAGACAGGGCTGAAAGGAGATAACTGCTATGCCTATAAACAGAAAGGACCTCAAGCGCACGGCCCGGGAGGCCATGCGCCAGGCAAAGCCGGCGCCCTATCTGGTGTCGCTGGTGTTCCTGGCGGTAGTGATGCTGCTGGGGGTGCTGGGGATGAGCCTGGACGGCACCCTGGGCGCCATGCGGGCCATGATGGAGCAGGCCATGGCCGGCGACCCGGTGCAGTATGTGGCCCCAGTGGCCCGGGGCGGCTTCTTCGGGCCGGTGCTGACCTTCGCGCTGGAGCTGATGAGCGCGGTGGTGAGCGTGGGGTTCATCCTGTATTCCGTGCGGGTGTGGCGGCGGATGAAGGCCTCGGTGGGAAATCTGCTGGACGGATTCGGCTTTTTCCTCCGGGCGGTGGTCATCCAGATCCTCCCCACCATCCTGGTGAGCATGTGGGGGATGGTGTACATGGTGCCCGTGACCGGCCTTATCATCATGACCAATCAGACCTGGTGGACGTTCGCGGGCCTGCCGCTGATGATCCCCGCCATCCGGGCCATCTACGCCTACCGGCTGAGCGCCTATATCATGCTGGACAGGCCGGACCTGGGCTGCTGGCAGTGCGTGCTGGCCAGCAAGCGCATGATGCAGGGCCACAAGTGGGAGATGTTCAAGCTGGAGCTGAGCTTCCTGGGCTGGGCGCTGCTGTCGGCGGTGATCCCCATCGGCGGCATCTTCCTGCTGGTGTGGGTCAGCGTCTATCAGCAGGTGACCTTCGCCGGGTACTATGACGCCGTGGCGGAGATAAGGCCGGCGGAGGACATCCCCCCGGCACCGCCGGTGTGAAGCGGGAAAAAGCAGCAGATGGCGTATCTGCTGCTTTTTGCTGGTTTTCTAAAACTCCGAGCTGTAGGATCGGAACTGGACCGGTTTTGGTCGGTATCGTATGCCGGACACCACGCCCATGGCGGCGAACATGGTGAACAGCGACGACCCTCCGTAGCTGAAGAAGGGGAGCGTCAGGCCGATGACCGGGGTCAGGCCCGTGCACATGCCCACGCTGTTGAACAGCTGGAAGCAGATCATGGAGGCCATGCCGATGCACACCAGCATGCCGAAGGTGCTGTGGCAGTGCAGCCCCACGTACACGCACCGCAGGATGATGGCCGTCAGCAGCAATATCACCACCACGCACCCCACCATGCCCATCTCCTCGCCGATGCAGGCGAAGATATAGTCCGCGTGCTTGCTGCGCAGGGCGCTGGACTGGGTCTGGGTGCCCTCGCCCAGGCCGGCGCCCCACAGCCGCCCGGCGGACAGCGCCAGCTTCGCCCGGGTGGGCTCCCAGCTCAGACCGAACCCGTCCGGGTCGATCTGGTCCTGGATGTAGGGCAGGAGGATGCGGTTTTTCTGGTTGTCGGACAGAACATAGTTCCACGCCAGGGGGATGGCCAGGGCCATGGCGGCGCCGCCAAACAAAAACCAATACAGCTTCACCCCCGCCGCGAACACCAGCACCGCGAACACGAAAAAGAACACCAGAGCGTTGCCCAGGTCGCTGGAGATCACCATGTACAGCGCGAACAGCGCCCCCAGGTGGGCGATCAGCTGGAAGATAGACAGCGGCGAGTTCAGGTTCCGGTACTCCTTCAGATAGGACAGGTGCTTGGCCGTGAGGATGATGTAGATGACCTTGATGACCTCCGCCGGCTGCACGCCGATGCCCAGGAAACGCAGCCAGGCCCGGTTGCCGGTGTCGTCCTTGTAGCCCAGGGGCGTCAGCAGCAGGGCGATGAGGCCGAACTCCGCCACCACCAGCAGCGGCCACTGGTCGGCGATGATGTCCGCGTCGATGACCGTCAGGACGAAGTACAGCACGATGCCGATGAGCATGGCGAAGATCTGCACGTATATGTAGGACGAACCCATGGTGCGCGTGGCGCTGGATATGGCCACCAGCCCCATGATGGCCGAGGCCAGACACAGGGTGAACAGCAGCATATCTGCCCGCTTGAAAAAGTCGCGGAGCACAGATGTCTTGGAACGCAAGGGGCACGCCCTCCTTTCGGCCGGTCACGACAAAGTATACCACACATACGCCGCCGTGGCAAATGAAGAAATTATTAAGATGCGAGGAAGAAATACATGGAAGAACACGCAGGACACCGGGAGCGGATGCGCAGCCGTTTTCTGCGTTTCGGACTGGACAACTTCGACGACCACAACGTGCTGGAGCTGCTGCTGTTTTATGCGGTGCCCCGGCGGGACACCAACGTGCTGGCCCACAGGCTGCTGGACGCCTTCGGCACCCTGGACGGGGTGTTCGACGCCGCGCCCGAGGCGCTGATGAGCGTGGAGGGTGTGGGGCAGTCCGCCGCGGCGCTGATCCATCTGGTGCCGGAGGCCGCCCGGCGGTATTTCATCGCCCGGTCCCAGCCCGGCCAGATCCTGGCGGACAGCGACGCCGCCGGCAGGTATCTGCTGCCCCGGTTCCTCACCTGTCCCAACGAAACCATGTACCTGGTGTGCATGGACGCCAAGCTGAAGGTGCTGGACTGCCGGGAGGTCAGCCAGGGCAGCACCACGTCCGTGTCGGTGAACGTCCGGCGGGTGGTGCAGATCGCCCTGGGCCAGAACGCCTCGGCGGTGCTGCTGGCCCACAACCACACCAGCGGCATCGCCGTGCCCTCCAAGGACGACGTGGCCGTGACGCTGCGGCTGCGGGCGCTGCTGGAACAGGTGGGCGTGACCCTCACCGACCACATCGTGGTGGCCGGGGACGACTATGTGTCCATGGCGGACAGCGGCCTGCTGCCGGCGGAGTGAGGCCGGATGCAGGTTTTCCCGCCATGCTTGCACTTCCGGCGGGGATATGCAGAGGGGCATGAAAATTCTTGAATTATGTAAAATAAGAAATTGAAACTATTTGTTTCTGGACAGCATACAGGAATTTGAAATATTTGGTAAATCGGCCACTTTTCCCCTGCGCATGGGGGCAAAATGGGTGTTGAAATCTCTGTTGAAAGTGTCGATAACTATCTGCATTATAAATGCGGGAAACTGATTATGTAAATCAACTCCACCTGACGGGGATTTGAGAAAATACCGGAACGGCAGGCGTTTTGGGGGCGGGCGTTTTTGGATATCGCCGATAGAATCCCAGATGTTGACAGGGGAAATGATAAAAAATGTTCATTTTCCCGGCGGATAATACTGACCGTAATCGGCGCTCCCGGGGCGATTGGATATTGACTTCTCCCCTGGGGGTATGCTACAATACGGGAGCACAAGCGCTAGTGTAGCTCAGTCGGTAGAGCAGCTGATTCGTAATCAGCAGGTCGTGTGTTCGAGTCACATCACTAGCTCCAGCGCGAGGCCCGCGTCCCGATGGACGTGGGCCTTATTTTCGCTTATAATTGTAATAATCTGGGTATTGACAGGGTGCCTGACCATACCATATAATACTACCAAATCCCCCGCGGCGCCAAAGGCGCCTGAAAGGAGAATATGATATGGAAAACAAGCACCTGAGATTTGTTTCTCTCCTGCTGTGTGCGGTCATGGTGTTCGCCCTCGTCGGATGCGGCGCATCCGGCGACGCGGAGGAGCATGACCATGTCCATGCCAATGAGGTCCTGGAACAGCTCCCGCCGACCCCCAGCGTGACCAGCTTCGACGATCTGCTGGTGCCCATGGCCGAGCTTCCGGCAGCGTCATCGGAGGAGGGGGACCCCCAGCCCCAGAGCGAGCCTGTGCCTGAACCCGATCCCGTGGTCACCGAGGCGCCCGCAGCCCCCGAGCAGCCCGCTGCCACCGAGGCGCCCACGGCCCCCTCGGAGCCTTCTACCGATCCCGCTCCGGGGACCTCGTCCAAGCCCGACCCGGCGACCTGCCAGCACAACTGGGTGACCCACAGCGAGATCATCACCGACGACTGCGTCTACGGCACCACCTGGCGGGCCTATGACGAGTGCACGATCTGCGGCTTCCAGAGGAGTTCTGCCTGGCGTCCGGACAGCATCAAGCAGAAGGGAGAGCACACATGGGTCGTCACCTCTTCCGCCCAGGGAACCTGCCCTGGGAAGACCGTGACCTATAAGACCTGCAGCGTGTGCGGCGCCGGCACCATCGAATACACCGGCGGAACGGGCAAGAACGGCGACCACGAGTGGGGTCCCTGGGGCGAAACGGTGGGCGACCAGTGCACCGGCGCTTACCAGGAGCGGAGATGCAGCGTCTGCGGCGCCGTCGACAAGAAGACCGTCGGCACCGGAAGCCACGCCTGGGTCTGGAAGGAAACCCCCGCCAGCTGCACCGCCGCCGGCATGAAGTGGCAGGAGTGCACCCGCTGCCACGCAAAGCAGAACGAGCAGACCACCACTCCCAAGGCCCATAAGTGGGAGGCGGACGACGGCAACTGCGCCACGCCCATCAAGTGCACCCTGTGCGGCGCCGTGGTGCAGCCGGCCATGTCCCACCACTATTCCTCTACTTACAGCCACGACAACGTCCAGCACTGGAGGCAGTGCACCAACCCGGGCTGCACCCAGCGCACCGACGTGGGCGCCCATAAGGGCAGCACGTCCAACGACTGCACCCGGCTGTCGTCCTGCTCCGTGTGCGGCATCGCCGGCGGTTCCTCCGGCGTCAGCCACAACTTCGACGGCAGCGGCGGCTACGTCATCTCCTCCACCAACGGCCACCAGATCCGCTGCGGCAACCCCGGGTGCACCCAGGTGTCCTCCCAGCAGCCCCACGACAAGCCCGGCACCGTGAGCAGGTGCGGCGAGGAGATCGACTGCGTGTGCGGCTATCCGCTGGTGCGGGGCAACAGCAGCCACAATTTCGGCGCCTGGACCGCCACGTCCTCCGGCCATAGCCGGACCTGCAAGACCTGCGGCTATGTGGAGAGCAGCACCCATACCTCCAAGACCACCGGCACCAGCGGCAGCTGCACCGCCTCCGTCAGCTGCAGCGTCTGCGGCTATACGCTCAGCAAGGGCTACGGCTCCCACTCCTTCGGCGTGTGGATGGCCAACGGCAGCACCCACTACCGCGCCTGCACCCACCCCGGCTGCACCGCCATCGAGAGTTCGGCTCACACCGGCGGCAGAGCCACCTGCACCTCCGCGGCGGTGTGCAGCGTCTGCGGCGCCGCCTATGGCAGCAAGGCCCCGAACACCCACACCGGCGGCACGGAGTTGCGCAACGCCCGGCCCGCCGAGAAGGGCAAGAGCGGCTATACCGGCGACACCTACTGCCTGGGCTGCGGCAAGCTTATCAGCTCCGGCACCACCATCAAGGCCCTGGACGAGGATCACACCCACAGCTTCTCCGGCTCCTGGCGCAGCGACAGCAGCAGCCACTGGCACCAGTGCACCTGCGGCGAGCGCTCCGCCGAGTCGGCCCACTTCTTCGTCAACGGCAAGTGCACCGTCTGCGGCATGTCCGACCCCAACCATAAGGTCTGCTCCGGCGGCAGCCACGTGGGCGGCACGGAGCTGAAAAACGCGGTGGCCGCCGAAGTGGGCAAGGCCGGTTACAGCGGCGACTTGGTCTGCTCCGCCTGCGGCGAGGTCATCAGCCGGGGCCACACCATCGCGGCCCTGCAGGAGGAACATGAGCACGAGTTCTCCGTGACCTGGCGCAGCGACGGCGTCAGCCACTGGAGAGACTGTCCCTGCGGCGAGATCACCCGCAAGGCGGCCCACAGCTTCGTCAACGGCAGCTGCTCCGTCTGCGGCGCGGCCGATCCCAACGCCGCCGAGGTCCACACCCACTCCTTCGGCAGCCTGCACGCCAACGGCCAGTATCACTGGCGGGAGTGCACCGGCTGCGGCCTCCAGGCCGAAAAGACGGCCCACGTGATGCTCAACGGCGCCTGCATGACCTGCGGCTATGAGATGGCCGTCATGGAGAACATCAAGGACGTCCGGACCCGCGACTGGTTCTATGAGCCGGTCAAGCAGGTGCTGGAGGCCGGCCTCCTCAGCGGCGGCAAGAGCGCCGGTGAGACCACCAGCTTCAAGCCCGATGAGAAGATCGTCCTGGCGGAACTGGTGGACGCCATCTACCGCATGGCCGGCAGCCCCGCCGCAGCCGCGGAGAACCGCTTCGAGGACGTCAGCGAGGACGATTACTACGCCTCCGCCGCCTCCTGGGTCACGGACAACAACATCGTGGACATCTTCGGCGAGACCTTCGAGGGCGACAAAGTCACCACCCTCCAGGAGATGGTCACGTTCCTGTGGCGCTTCGCCCAGACCGCCGGCTGGGACGTGGAGACCACCGGCGAGGCGGATATCGCCAACCCGGAGGAGATCGACGACTATGCCGCCGAGGCCATGGCCTGGGCCGTTGAGGCGGGCCTGATCGAGGGCATCGACGGCAATGAGGAAACGGCCCTGACCCCCGACGGCGTGGTCACCAGAGCGGAGGCCGCCGCCATCCTCGTGAACTTCATGGAGATGATCGAGGCCAACGGCCTTCCCGAGATCGAGGCCGGCGTGGAGGAAATCCCCGCCTGAGAAAACTGAACAGACAAAATATCTCCCCCGGCCAGGCCGGGGGAGATATTTCATATGGTTTTACAGCTCCACACGGGTCACCGCGCCCGCCAGGCGCTTTTTGTAAGCGGAGACGAATTCCCTGCCCCGGCTTCCCCACTGGGTGGTCCGGAAGATCAGGTACCGGGGCGGCTCGTCGGCGCCGCCGTAGGCGAACACGAGCAATCGCTCCCGGGTGCGGATGTTCTTCCGGTGCACGCCGCCGCCCAGGGCCGCCCCCAGGGGACCTAGCAGCATGGCCCCCGCCACGGCGCCGCCGGCGCTGGACACATATTGCCGCTGCACATCCTTGCAGGTGAGGACGCCGGCGGCGCGGACCTTTTCGTGGGCCAGGGTGAAGTCGTGGCCCATGGCGGAGACGCGCAGACGGTCCGGCTCATAGCGCAGGGCGCACTTGACGCCCTCGGGCAGGTCCAGCCCGGACACGTGCAGGAACGTGCCGGAGCACAGAGCGGCGGGCGCAGGCGACGGGGCGGGCCTTGCCGGACGCTCCGGCTCCCCCTCGGGGCTGGCGGCGGGCGCGGAGACCTGCCCCTCCCGGGGCGGCCGCCCGGCCAGGATGAGCCACACCGCCCCGCCCAGACACAGCGCCCCGGCGGCGCCGGCGGCGATGGCCACGGGGAGATAGGCCCCCCACAGCGCCCAGGCGCAGAAGGCGAAAAAGACCGCGCCGGCGAACCCCGCCCCGGCCAGCACGGCCCGCAGCGCTCTCATGGCGGACACCTCCTCCCGGTCGTATATGGTCCTGTCACTTGCCCACGCAGAAGCGGGCGAAGATGCCGTTCGTCACGTCCTCCCGGACGGTGCGGCCGCTCAGCTCCCCCAGGGCCGCCAGGGCGCCCTCGATCTCGGTGAGCACCGCGTCGGGGGCGAAGCCCGCCTCCATGGCCTCCCGGGCCGCCCGGACATAGTCCAGCGCCCGGCCCACCGCGTCGGCCTGGCGGGGATTGGTCAGCGTCTCCCCGGGGGCGGCGGTGTCCTCCTGGGAAAACAGCGCCGCGGCGGCCTTTTCCAGCTCGTCCAGGCCCGCGCCGGTGAGGGCGCTGACGGGCACGGCCCCGTCCATCTTCCAGCGGGCGGGCAGATCGGCCTTGCTCTGCACCAGGATGCATCGTGGGGCGGCCTTCGCCGCGGCCAGCACCGCCTCGTCCTCCGGGGACAGAGGCTCCGAGCCGTCCAGCACCGCGATCACCAGCTCCGCCTTTTCGGCGGCGGCCCTGGCCCGGGCCACGCCCTCCCGCTCCACCGGGTCGTCGGTGGAGCGCAGGCCCGCCGTGTCCAGCAGCCGCAGCAGCGTCCCGCCCAGCACGGCCTTCTCCTCGATGGTGTCCCGGGTGGTGCCGGGGATGTCGGTGACGATGGCCCGGTCATAGCCCACCAGGGCGTTGAGCAGGGAACTCTTGCCGGCGTTGGGCCGGCCAATGATGGCGCAGGGCACCCCGGCCTTCATCAGCCCGCCCCGCCGGAAGGTGGCCAGCAGCCGCTCCAGGTCCTGAGCGGCGTCGTCCAGGCAGGCGCGGTAATTTTCCAGCTCGAAGGGTTCGATGTCCTCGTCCGGGTAGTCTACCACCGCGTGGTAGTGGGAACAAATGGCGGTGAGGCGGTCATATATGCCGTCGGTGCGCCGGCGGATGGCACCGTCCAGCTGGGCGGCGGCATTGGCGGCGACGCGGGGCGTTTCGGCGTCGATCAGGTCGATCACCGCCTCCGCCTGGGTCAGGTCCATCCGGCCGTTGAGGAAGGCCCGGCGGGTGAACTCCCCGGCCCGGGCCTGCCGGGCGCCGGCGGCGAAGAGGCTCTCCAGCGCCTGGGCCAGCACCACGGGCGAGCCGTGGCACTGCAGCTCCGCGGTGTCCTCGCCGGTGTAGCTGTTCGGCCCCCGGGACACGGTGGCCATGCACTGGTCCAGCAGCGCCCCGTCGGGGCCGTACAGCCGTCCCAGCACCAGCTTTCTGTCAGGCCGCCGGCTCATGGGCGCGCCGGACACGGGGGTGAACACCTTATCCACCACGGCCAGGGCGTCGGGGCCGCTGATGCGCACGATGCCGATGGCCGCCAGCTGATGGCCGGTGGCGATGGCGGCGATGGTGTCAAAACCGCCGCCCGGGCGGGCGGCGGTAGAAGTGAGGTCTGCGGTCATTGTTTCTCCCTGTCGTCTGCCTGAGCCAGGTGGTAGGTCAGGACAAGAAAGCTGTCGGAGAAGTGGATGCTCTCCACCAGCGGTCCGTCCTCGCCCACCTCCAGCTCTGTGTTGGTGAAGTTCCAGATGGCCCGGATGCCGGCCTGCTTCAGCTCGTCGGTCATGGCCTGGGCCGCGTGGCGGGGGACGGTGAGGATGGCGATGTCCACCTTGTTCTCCCGGACGAAATCCCCCAGCTGGGCCACGTCATAGACGGGGAAGCCGTCGATCTTCGTGCCGATGATCTCAGGGTCGATGTCGAAGGACCCCAGGAAGGAATAGCCCTCGATGATGAAGTCGAAGTTCTGTACAAGAGCAGTCCCCAGCTTTCCCGCGCCCACCAGTATGGCGGAATATCCCCGATACGTCCCCAGGATCTGGCCGATCTCCTTGCGCAGGGAGTCGATGTTGTAGCCGTAGCCCTGCTGCCCAAATTCGCCGAAGCAGGAGAAGTCCTGCCGGATCTGGGAGGGGGTCAGGCCCATCTGCCGGCCCAGCTTGTCGGAGGAGATGCGCTCCTCTCCCTTGCCGGCGAGGTCGTCCAGCTTCCGCAGATATCGGGGCAGCCGGCGGATCACGTTGTTGGAAACGTTACTGCGTTTCACCTTACTGCCTCCTTTTGAGAAAGTGATTGCACTTAATCCCATACTATTAATTTGAATTTACCATATTTTTGGGAAAGTTGCAAATGATATTGTAAGCCGGAACGAAAATATGCTATAATGAACATATTCAAGCCGGGGCGGGTGAGCATATTAGACAAAGCCCCGGCCCGGAACGGAGGCATTCGGGGCGTCTGATGGCGGAAAGACGGTTGAGTCACGCATATATGCTCCTGGGTCCGGAGGGGTCCGGGCGGGACGAGGCCGCCCTGCGCCTGGCGGCGAAGCTGCTGTGTCCGGAGCCGGACGGCCCCTGCGGCAAGTGCCGGGACTGCCGGAAGGCGCTGGCCGGCGTCCACCCGGACGTGATACGCGTGGAGCGGGAGAAGGGCGAAAAGGAAACCCGCCGGGACCTGGTGGTGGGCCAGATCCGGGCCATGACCGCCGACGCGGTGCTGGCGCCCAATGAGGCGGCCCGGAAGGTGTATATCATCTCCCCGGCGGACCGGATGAACCTGCAGGCCCAGAACGCCCTTCTGAAGGCCCTGGAGGACCCTCCCGGCCACGCCTGCTTCATCCTGTGCGCCGCTTCGGCGGACGCGCTGCTGCCCACGGTCCGGTCCCGGTGTGTCCGGGAGCCGACGTCGGCGGGCGGCGCGGCCCCCCGGTCCGGGGAGGCGGACCAGCTGGCCCGGGCCTATCTGGAAACGGCGGCGGGCGGCGACGCGGCGGAGGTGGCCCTGTACTGTATGAACCGGACGAAGCTGACCCGGGAGCAGACGGAGGCCTTTGCCGGCGCGGTGAAGGATATGCTGTGCGACATCCTGTGCGGCCGGGAGAAAAACCCGGGCCTGGACCGGGACGGGCTGTACCATCTGGCCGGGCTGATGGACAAGACGGAGGATTACCTGCGGCACAACGTGGCCCCGAAGCAGATATTCGGGGTGCTGGCCGCGGAGACTTTGAGGTGAGAGATACATGACGGAAGTAGTGAGCATAAGATTCCGCGACCGGGGCAAGTCCTATTACTTCGACCCGGCGGGCCTGACCCTGACCACCGGCGGCAAGGCCGTGGTGGAGACGTCCAAGGGCCTGGAGATCGGCACGGTGGTCCGGGGCAACCACGACGTGGAGGACGACCAGGTGGTCCAGCCCCTGCGCCCGGTGGCCCGGGCGGCCACGGAGGACGACCTGCGCATAGAGGAGCTGTGCCGCCAGCGGGAAAAGGAGGCCTACGGCATCTGCAAGCAGAAGATTGAGGACCACGGTCTGGAGATGAAGCTGGTGGATGTGGAGTGCAGCTTTGAGGGCACGAAGATCATATTCTTCTTCTCCAGCGATGGACGGGTGGACTTCCGGGAGCTGGTGAAGGACCTGGCGGGGGTGTTCCGCACCCGCATCGAGCTGCGCCAGATCGGCGTCCGGGACGAGGCCCGGATGCTGGGCGGCCTGGGCATATGCGGCAGGCCGTTTTGCTGCGGCTCCTTCATCGACGAGTTCAAGCCCGTTTCCACCAAGATGGCCAAGGTCCAGAACCTGAGCCTGAACCCCACCAAGATCTCCGGCAGCTGCGGCCGGCTCATGTGCTGCCTGCGGTATGAGCAGCCGGCCTATGAGGAGCTGGTGAAGAACGTGCCGAAAAACGGCGCCTTCGTGGAAACGCCGGACGGCTACGGCAACGTGACCCAGGTGAACATCCTGCGCCAGACCGTGCGGGTGAAGCTGGACGGCGAGGGGGACGACGTGTTCCGCCAGTACGATATGGACGAGGTGGCGGCCATCCCCGGAGGCCGGCCCCGGGACGGCAGCCAGCCGCCCCATGTGCTGGTGGTCAAGCCCAAGAAGGTGGCCGAGCCGGAGCCGGAGGCAGACCCCTGGCAGATGCCGGAGCTGCTCATCACCGCCCCCGGGGAGGAGCCTGCCCGGACGGAGGCGAAGCCCGCCGAGCGCCGGGACCGGCCCCGCCGGACCCGGAAGGAGAACGCCCAGCCCGCCGCCGGCGGCGGGGAGGGGAACAAGCCCCGCCAGAGCCGGTCCGGCCGGCATCGCCGGGGCGGCCAGAACCGCGGCGGGGAGGAGCGGGCCGCCGGGCAGCAGCCCAAGACCCAGGAGCAGGGCCGCTCCGCCCGGAAGAGCCGGCCCAAGACCGACGCGCCCGCGGCCCAGGAGCAGAGCCAGAAGGCCCGCAGCAAGAACTATTACAGCCGCCGCCGGCCCCACAACCGCCGTCCCAAGAGCGAGGGCGGCGGCCAGAACAGGGAGTGAGCCGTGGACAGGCGGAAGAAAGCCGGCATCCTGGCCGGTGTGCTGGCGGGCGCCCAGGCGGTGCTGCTGGCGGCCATGGCCTTCGCCCGGCCAAAGAAGGACCCGCCCCGGGGCGGGAAGGACAACGGCAAAAAAAGCTGACCGGAAGGTCAGCTTTTTTGTGCGCAAAAAGGCAGCCCCCTCTCAGGAGGGGGCTGCCGGGTTGATACGGTTTTAGTGGTTCTTGCCCGCCATACCCAGGTGGGAGGTGGAGGTGACGTAGCTGGACATCTGCTGGTCCATCCAGGACTGATAGGCCTCGGTGCGCATCTCGTCGTCGGCCTGGAACTGGGCGTAGGTCAGCTCGCTGGGTCCGACGTAGTACACCACATGGGAGCCGGTGTAGCTGGGCCCGTCATAGGACACCACGGTGGTGTCGCCGGCCTTGCGGCCCTCGGCGAACAGCCAGTCGTTGATGGGGTCCACCATGGTGTGCTTGGCCACGTTCTCATAAAGCCCGCCGGTGGTGTTGGAGCCAGTGTCGTCGGAGTGGTCGGCCACCATGGCGGCAAAGCTGTCCTCGGTGGCGTCGCCGTTCTGCCACAGGGTGTAAACGCCCATGGCCTCCTTGGCCGCGGCGTCCTGCTCCTCCTGGGAGAAGGTACCGTCGCCGTCGGTGTCCTCCGCCTCGATGAGGATGTGGCGGAAGTTGGCCATCAGGTAGCTGTTGTCGTCCCGGCCCAGGAACATGACCACATAGGTGTTGTCCCCGTCCTCCACGGAGGTGGCGTCGCCGGGCACCCGGGCGTCATCCAGCAGCCAGTCGGAGTAGGCGGCGTTCAGGTCGGACACGACCAGGTCCTGCACATTGGGTTCGTCCCCGTCGGCGTTGTCGGCCAGATAGGCGGTGAAGGTCTCCTGGTCGGTGCCGTTGACGGCCTCCACCATGGCGGCGGCGTCCAGCTCGCTGTCGGCGGTGACGGTGTAGCTGACGAAGCTCATCACGTCGTACTCGTCGGCGTGGTCGGCGTAGTAGGCATCCAGCTCCTCGGGGGTGTACTCATAGCTGTTGAACTGCTGGTCGGACCAGGCGCTGGCCACATAGGTGCGGTAGATCTCCGTGCGGAGCATGTCCATATCCACGCCCTTGCCGTAGGTCATGTTGATGAACTGCTGCTGGTTGGAGTAGCCGAGGGACTGCCAGCTGGTCTCCAGGGCCTCCATCTCCTCCTCATAGGCGGCCTGGTCCTCGTCGGACAGGGTGAAGCCGGCCTCCTGGGCCTGGTCGTTGAGCATCTGCACCTGGGCCATGGTGTTGACGGCGCTCTCCAGGAAGAAGTCACGCCAGGACTGGCCCTCGGCGTATTCCTGGTCCGCCAGGCTGGTGCTGGGGTCGAAGAACATGCCGTAGTTGATGTAGGTGCTGTAGGTGTTGTAGAAGTTGATGTAGCCGGTGGAGTAGTAGTAGTTCAGCTGGGCCACGGAGTAGTCCACACCGTTGATGGTCACAGCCGTCATGGCCCGGCTGGGCAGGGCGGAGTTGAACACGAAGATGAAGATGAAAAACACCACCAGCGCGGCGGCCACCACGGCATAGGTGATGGTGCTCTTGCGCTGCTTGGCCCTCTCCTTCGCCTCGGCCACGGAACGCTTGTCCGTACCGGCCTCGATCTGCTGCTTGCGGAGGATCTTGTCCTTGGATGCACTCATGTGTCGACACCTCTCGGGAAGTTTTCTTCAGAATCTTAGTTATTATAGTACAGCCACCGGCCTGTTTCAAGTTTTTTCTGCGCCGAAAGAGAATGTTTACAATTCATTTTATGAATTATGTCAACTTTACTTGCAAAACATGTCCACATCCTGTATACTGTGGGGGAAATGGAGGGGATATGACATGCCCATTACAGATAACGACAAAAACCTCCGGCTGGCGGTGCTCATCGACGCGGACAACGCCCCCCGGGACTGCCTGCAGGGGATCATGGAGGAGGTGGCCATCTACGGCACCCCCAACCTGAAGCGGGCCTACGGCGACTGGTCCACCAGGAACCTGGCCGGGTGGAAGCAGGCGCTGCTGGACAACTCCGTCACCCCCATGCAGCAGTTCGCCTACACCAAGGGGAAGAACTCCACCGACTCGGCCATGATAATCGACGCCATGGACATCCTCTACTCCGGCAACACGGACGGGTTCGTGCTGGTGTCCTCCGACTCCGACTTCACGGGCCTGGCCCGGCGGCTGCGGGAGGCGGGCCAGTTCGTCATCGGCATCGGCGAGCAGAAGACCCCCAGCCCCCTGATCGCCGCCTGCAACAAGTTCATCTACATCGAGGTCATCCGGGACCGGTCGGCCAAGGTGGCCGCCAAGGCCTCCCAGCCCGCCAAAAAGAAGGCGGAGCAGCCCAAGAAGAACGACCAGCCCAAGAAGAATGACCAGCCCAAGAAAAACGACCAGCCCAAAAAGACCGCCCCGGAGCCGGACAGCAAGCCCGCCGCCGGCGAGGAGCGGCAGATCCCCGACAGCATCGTCTGGCTCATCGCCGACTCCATCCTGGACCTGTCCGGCGCCGGGGACGAGGACTACGTTTCTCTTGGCGCCGTGGGACAGCTCATCCAGAAAAAGCGGCCCGATTTCGACACCCGCAGCTACGGCTTCTCCAAGCTGTCCGGCATGGTGAAGGCCATCAGCCGCTTCGAGGTGGTGGAGCGGGAGGACAAATCCGACCCCCGGTCCAAGCTGGTGTACATCCGGGACCTGGAAATGTGACAGTTTTCGTCGTTTTCCCCTCCCGCAGACCGCGGGAGGGGAAACTTTTGTGCATTAAAGCAAAAAACGCCTATAAAAATTTAACAAAATTTGGGATTGCCATTTTCTTACCAATAGTATAAAATGTACATATAGTAGGGCGACCGCGCCCATCGCGGTGAAAGGAGCTGCCATGAAGTCCCCCAGGACCCCCGCGCCGAACGTCATATTTGCCCTGTTCCTGTCCGCGGACGCCAGTGCCGCCGTGACGGGGCCGGGCGCCGCTTTCCGGGAGGGAGCGGAGGATGGCCGGAGCGGACGCGCGACGGTGGCAGGTCCCGCGGCGGATGGGGACGCCCATGAGGAAAGTCCCGGGGAAGATGGGACGCCGGCGGAGGAAACGCCGGCAGTCGGACGAGAGGAAGGAGAAGGAGATCCGCAGGCAGAGGAAGAGATGGACGAAGGCGAACCGGCACAGGGACCTGCAGCCGGTGTGGCCATGAGGATGGACGACACATCGGAGCGATCGGCCGCGGGGCAGTCGTGCCCGCCGGCATCACCACACAGGAAGGCGACGGCGCCGTCACCGACCGGAGAAGCGTCCTCTTGAGGACCGAAGAGGACGGAGGGAAGTGAGGGAACGTATCATGTCCGCCCGGGAGGGACGGACGCGCCGACGCCATGAGAGAAGAGAGAAAGAAACTGTATGTGCTCCTGGCCGCGGTGGCCCTGGCCGTGCTGGTGGCGGTCCTGGCCGGACCGGGACAGGAGCGGGAGATGGATGAGCCGGCCCCGACAGCCGAGCCTACCGCCACCCCGGCGCCCACGCCGACGCCGGAGCCGCCCTATCATATCGCCGGCCAGGCGTCCCACCCGGCGCTGCTGGATATGCCGGAGGACGGCCTGTTCCGCCCCGACGGGCTGATGGCCCGGGGGGAGATGGTCCGGGCATTGGCCCGGCTGGTGGACGGGCTGGAGGTGGAGGGAGCGGCGTTTGTCGCCGGCCCTGTGACGGACTGTGACGAGCGCTATACCGGCGCCGCCGTGCTGACGGCTGCCGGGCTTGCGCAGCAGGATGATTTCCGCCCCGAGTGGCCCATGAGCCGCCGGGAGGCGGGGACGATGCTCAGAACACTGGCCGGCCGGCTCGCCGGTCCGGCAAAGGACCTGGCCCGGTCATGGGCCGGGGAATTGACCGGCGGGGGATACCTGACCCGCCGGGAGGCCGCGCTGATCCTGGAGGATCTGTCCGGCCGGGTGCCACTGGAGGAGGACCGCCTGTTCCTGGGCGGGTGTATGCCCTCCGACATGACCCGGGAGGACGACGACTGGATCGCCGTGACCGACGCGGTGACGGAGGGGCTGCCCCCCTGGAGAGAGGAGGGCGTATACCGGCTGTACGGCTGGGTGTACGCCGCGGATGAAGACGGAGCCCTGGTGAGGGACAGCTCCGTTGGGGTCTGGTCCTTTGGACCGGACGGAGGCTATACCACCGGCGACAGCGCTCTGGACGAGCGACTGGCCAAGGCGCTGAAGGACAGCGGCGCCGACGCCCTCACCGGGCGGAAGGCGCTGGAGGCGGTATACCTCTATGTGAAGAACAATTTCGAGTACAAGGTGACGCCTCAGGATCAGGTACCGGAGCAAAAGGGGACCACCGGATGGGAATTCGGGCGGGCTTCCCGGTTTTTCCGCTATGGCGGGGGCACATGCTACGGTTATGCGGCTACCTTCGGCCTGCTGGCCCGGTGCCTGGGAGAGGACGCAAAGATCGTGGCTGCCACGGTCAACCAATTCTACGCGCCCCACAGCTTCGTGGTCATCCCGGAGGACGGGACCGACTGGATCTACGACGTGGAGCTGGAGGACGCCCGGCCATGGCGGCACGGGGACCTGGCGCTGTTCCGCATGGAAAATTTCTCAATTTACAGCTATTGGTATACACCGGATTGGTGATGAATGGTGATAGATTATGACTGATATCTTTATTTTGAAAAACAGCGAGCCTGTTTCGGAGGAAAAGGCGGAGCTGCTGCCCCGGTGGAGGCGCCGGAGGCTGGAAAGACTGCGCTATTCCGCCGCCCGGGAGGCGAGCCTGGGGGCGGGGCTGCTGTGGCGGTATGTGATGGAGTGCCACGGCATACACCCGGAGGAGCCGGTGCGGTTCCTGCAGGCGGGAAAGCCTGTGTTCGCCCAGCGGGACGATCTGCACTTCAGCCTGTCCCACTCGGGACCCTATGCCATGTGCGCCATCAGCGACAAGCATGTGGGCGTGGACGTGCAGCAGATCAAGCCCGTCCACCTGTCCGTGGCCCGCAGGTTCCACTTCCGGGAGCGGGACTGGCTGGCCGATCAGCCCCAGAACGAGCAGACCAGCGCCTTCTTCCGCATCTGGACGAGAAAGGAAGCCTGGGTCAAGGCGGTGAGCCATGACCAGCTTCTGAGCCTGGACCAAGAGGACGTGATCCACGGCCTCAACGGCTGGCAGTTCGGCGAATACGACCTGGAGGACGGCTACATGGCGGCGGTGTGCGCCCGGTGGGAGGAGAAGCTCTCCGCGCCCCGGATCGTCACATCCCAGGAGCTGGTCGAGGCCCTGAATGGACCCTGCGACAGCAGAGAATGAGGTTTTATGTCAACTGAAAACAGACGGAAACGAGCCGCTGCCATCTTCGGACAGCGGCTCGTTTATTGTTGTTTTACGCGGGCACGAAGGTGCCGTCCCGGTAGTCCAGGGTGAACTCCGCCAGGGCCTCGGTCTCCTGCCGGTCATGGGTGGCCAGCAGCACCGTCCTGCCGAAGGCGTGGTCCCGCAGCAGCGTCAGCACGCTGTCCCGCCGGTGGGGGTCCAACTCCTTCAGCGGCTCGTCCAGCAGCAGCAAATCCCCGCCGAAGGCCAGTGCCCGGGCCAGATTCACCCGCTGGCGCATGCCGCCGGACAGCTCCGCCGGCAGCAGGTCCGCCCCCTCGGCCATGCCCACCAGCGCCAGCCAGTGGCGTGCCCAGGCCATGGTGGCGGCGGTGTCGCCCAGCACCAGGTTCACGTTCTCCGCCGCCGTCCGCCAGGGCAGCAGCCGGTGCTCCTGGAAGGCGTAGGCGACGCGCCGGGCGTTCACGGTGACGGCGCCGGCGTCGGGCCGGCGCAGCCCCGCGGCCAGGGCCAGCACCGTGGTCTTGCCGCAGCCGGAGGGGCCGGTGAGGGCCACGTGGACCCCGGCGGGGATGTGCATGTCCATGGCTTTCAGCACGGCCTTGTCCCCATAGGACAGGCAGACGCCGTCGAAATGTATCACTGTCCCTGCCCTCCCATGCTCCGCCGCCGCCCCAGACGCCGGATGAGGGCGGTGAACAGCTTCTCCAGCGCGATGGAGCACATCACCACCATCGCCGTCCAGGCGAACAGGTCGGTCATCTCCATATACAGCTTCGATTCGTACAGCTGCCGACCGATGGAAAAGGCCGGCATGGTGAGCACCTCCGCCGCCACTCCGGACTTCCAGGCCAGGCCCAGGCTGGTGTGGCAGGCGCTCAGCAGATAGGGTCCCACGGAGGGGCCGTAGACCCGCCGGGCGATCTGCCAGCGGCTCAGGCGGTAGACCCGGGCCATCTCCAGCAGCTGCCCGTCCGTGGCGGCCACGCCGGCGGACACGTTGCCCCACACCACCGGCAGCACCATCAAAAACACGATCAGGCACGGCAGGATGTCCCGCCCCACCCATATCAGCGCCAGCAGGATGAAGCTGGCCACGGGGGTGGCCCGTATCACCGACAGCAGGGGGGACAGCACCGCGTTCAGGAACCGGTACCGGTTGGTGGCCACAGCGGTGACCACCCCCGCCAGCACGCCCAGCGCCGCCCCCAGCAGGATGCGGCCCAGGCTCACGGCGGTGATATGCCAGAACGCCGCCGTCCCGGCCAGCCGGAGCAGCCGCTCCGCCACGGTCCAGGGCGCCGGCAGCAGCAGGGGCCGGCCTATCAGCACAGACAAAACAGCCCAGACGCCCAGCCAGAAGGCCAGGGCGCCCAGGCTCTTTGCCGCTGTCCCGGACCGGCGCATATCAGGCGCCGTAGTAGAAATCGTCCCCGGGCAGCGCCCCGCCGACGGATTCGGGGGCGAGATCGAACAGCACGGAGAGATACTCGCTCATGGCGGTCTTCATCTCTCCGCCGGTGATGAAGCATACGTTGCAGTTGGGGATGGCCTTGCGGGCCACAGGAGCCTGGGCAAAGACGCCGGTCTGCTCGATGAGCGCGGCGGCGGTGTCCGGGTCCTCCGTCAGCAGGGCCACGGACTCGCCGTATTCGCTGAGGAACGTATCGACCGCGTCGGGATTCTCCTCCACAAAATCGGTCCGGGCCACCACGCAGCCCTGGACAAGGCTGCCGGCGGGGAAGACCGCGTCCCACTCCGCCGTCAGATCCAGCGCCGCGGTCAGGTCGCTGTTGGCGGCCATGGCGATGGTCACCATGGGTTCGGGCAGCACCGCCATGTCCACCTCCCCGGCGGCCAGGGCCGTGCGCAGGTCGGCGGGCTGGGCGTAGGTGTCGTCCACCGTCACGTTCACCCCCGCGGCCTGGCAGATGGCCTTGAAGATGAAGCTGGGGTTCTGGGCGGGGGCGTATACGGTCATACCCTCCAGATCCTTCAGACTCTCCACAGCCGGGACGCTCTGGCCGTTGACCACCAGATACAGCACGCCCCGGGTGTTCAGCGCCAGCAGCTGCACGCCGCCCTGGGTCTTGTTGTACACGGCGGAGGCGGCGTTGGTGGGCAGGGCGGCGATGTCGCAGCTGCCGTTGACCAGCGCGGCGGTGACCACGCTGGCGTCCGTTTCCACGGAGAAGGTGTAATCCTGCCCGGCGGCGCCGTCGGCGGCGTCGGCCATGAGCTTGGCCATGCCGAAGCCGGTGGTGCCGTTGAGCACCATCACGGTGGGCGCCGTGCCGGCGGTTTCTGCGTCGGCGGCAGGCTCTTCGGTCGCGGCGGGTTCATCGGTGGCGGCAGGTTCTTCCGTGGCAGCGGGTTCTTCGGTGGCGACAGGTTCGTCGGTGGCTGCGGTCTGGGACTGGTCGGACGCGCCGCAGGCGCACAGGCCCGCCAAAAGGGCCAGCGCCAGCAGCGCCGCGAGGGTACGTTTCATAAAAGGTCACTCTCCGGTTTTTATGGTTATTGCGATGGGAATTTACGACTTGGTGATGACATGGGAGTAGGCGGTCTTGACGTTGACGCCGGGAAGGACGCCGATCTCGCCGGCCATGGTGTTGATAACGTCCTGAGGCGCGTCCATGGCGATGCTGATGATGTTGATGTCCCGGTCCCGGTAGGGTATGCCCATCCGGCCGAGAATATAGCCGGAATAGCGGTGCAAAATGGCGTTGAGCTGTTCGGTGCTGTCCAGATTTTCCACAATGATGCCCAGTACGGCCACGCGTGTTACCATCATAGCTTTTTTCTCCCCTTGTAAAATAAATAATGCGCCCGCGCCGAAAGACGCGGGCATGGATATACCTATCCTGTGCATACCGTGTCTTTCGCTGTAACTCCCCAGTTTAGGCGTCAGGCCACGATTCCATTATAATTGTACTTATAGGGAAAAGCAATCATTATTTTACCTAAATAATCGGCAGAAAAGGGGTTGACAAAAGGCAAAGTTTGCATTATAGTAAGTAATGCAAATAATGCAAACGATGCAGGGAGGGATGCAGATGCTGCTGAAGCTGGATTTTGGCTCCGATCAGCCCATCTACATGCAGATACGAAACCAGATCGTCCTGGGCATCGCCCAGGGGCAGCTCCGCCCCGGGGAGCGGCTGCCCACCATCCGGGCCTTGGCGGAGGAGTGCGGCATCAACATGATGACCGCCAGCAAGGCCTATCAGCTGCTGCGCCAGGAGGGATACATCACCGCCGACCGGCGGGCCGGCACGGTGGTGGCGTCGGGAAAGACCCCCGCCGGGCCTCAGCCGGAGACCGTGGAGGGGCTGCGTCTGCGCCTGGGGGAGCTGCGCCTGGCGGGACTGAGCGTGGAAGAAGCTATGGACCTTTGCCGGAAACTCTATGAGGAGGGAACGAAATGAACGCGCTGATCATGTGGGGGCTGACCCTGTGGGTGCCCGTTTTGATGTGTGTGCTGAATATCAACGAGGCGAAGTTCAAGAAGAACCTGGCCGTGGGGGTCACTTTCCCCAGAGCTGGTCGGGAGGACGCAGAGGTACTCAGGCTGCTGGCCGGCTTCAAGCGGGAGCAGATCGTCCTGTGCCTGGCGCTGGTGGCGCTGGGGGTCCTGTGCCTGGTCCTGGGCTGGCCGGGGATCGATTTTCTGCCCTATTTTCTGTGGATCGATCTGATGATCGTGGCCCAGTTCGTCAGTTACGCCCGCTGGAACGGCAAGCTGAAGGCGGTGAAAAGGGCCAAGGGCTGGACGGTGCCCGCCCTCCGCGCCGCCAGCGTCACCGCGGCCGCCGTCCCGGTCAAGCGGCCCGGCTGGTGGTGGTTCATCGCCGCGGCAGTCGTCGCCGCCGTGCCGGCGGTATTTGACCGGGAGATGTGGTTCGCCTACCTGCTGGACGCGGGCGTGGCCCTGGGCTGCTGGGCGGGGGCGAAGTACCTGTACCGAAACCGGGCGGAGGCGGTGGATGAAAACGACGCGGTGACCCAGGCATTGACGCGGGTGCGCCGCCGGGCCTGGGATCGGGTGTGGGTGCTGTGCGCCTGGACGATGGCGGCCGTCAGCGTCGGCATCTGGCTGAGCACGGCGCTTCCCGCCGCCGGCGGCGGGGCGGTGATGCTGCTCACGGTGGCCCTGGCCCTGGCGGTGTGCGCCGTGGCCGTGGCGCTGGAGTTTCGGGTCCGGCGGGTGCAGGAAAAGCTCACCGCTTCCAGCGGCGAGGGCTTTTACGTGGACGAGGACGACAAGTGGATATGGGGCCAGCTCTACTACGACCCCAACGACAGCCGCACCGTCGTCAACAACCGCACCGGCGTCAACTCCACCGTGAATCTGGCCAGGCCGGGCGGCAAAGTGCTCATGGCCTTCGTCCTGATACTGCTGATCGTGGCCATGCCGGTGATGGGCGTGTGCTTCGACATGATGGGACCCGAACCCCTTGTCATTGAGGACGGGACCCTGGTGGCGGCCAGCTGGGGCGAGGACTATGTCCTGCCCCTGGAGGAGATAGAGAGCGCGGAGATCATCGACGCGCTGCCGGAGAACGGAGTCCGGGTCATGGGGATAGGACTGGACAGCTTTTTGAAGGGCAAATTCAAGATCGACGGGGGCGACGCCACCCTGTGTCTGGACCCCCGGACGGGGCCGTGGCTGAAGGTGACCATGACCGACGGGACGCTGTATCTGCTGGGCGGGGGCGGCAGCCGGGAGGATATCCTGGCCCTGCTGGGACAGATAGGCGGATAAAAAAACAGAGCGCCGGGGACGAGTCCGTCCCCGGCTTTTTTTCACTCCTCCGCGCGGATGTACAGCTCCTCCGCCTCCAACAGGCCCTGCTGGAGGATGAAGCGGGCGGCCTCCTCGGAAACGGTCTCCGGCAGGGCGTCCAGGGCCCGGGCGGCGGCGTCGCAGAGGATGTGGTACATTTTCTGGTAGTCAGGCATGATCTTCTCCTATCTTTCTTTTGGGCGCAGCACAGCGCCGGAGCCAAAGTTTACCAATTCTGGGGGCATTTGTCAACCCTAAGTTCGCCGGATACGAGAGCCGGTCGGGCGGACCTGCGGCCCGCCGGCGGGGAAGTTAGCGTTGACCAAGAGGCCCCGGGGGGATATAATCGAGAAAAAACGGCGAGGTGTTATCATGGCGATGTATACGGTGGCCATATGCGGCTGCGGCAGCCGGGGACTGGACGCGTACGCCCTCTATTCCCGGGAGCACCCGGACAGGATGCGGGTAGCGGCGGGGGCGGACCCCCGGCCCGAGCGGCTGGAGAAGCTGCGCCGGGAGTACGGCGTGCCGGCGGAGCGGTGCTTTGCCTCCGACGAGGAGATGCTGGCCCAGCCGAAGCTGGCGGATGTGATGATCGTGGCGACCCAGGACAGGACCCACGTGAAAAACGCCCTGGCGGCCCTGGACAAGGGCTACCATGTGCTGCTGGAAAAGCCCATCTCCCCGGACCTGGACGAGTGCCTGGCCCTGCGGGAGAAGGCCGCCGAAACAGGCCGGGCGGTGGTGGTGTGCCACGTGCTGCGCTACACCCGCTTTTACGCGGCGCTGCACGACCTGCTGGCCCGGGGGGCGGTGGGGAAGGTGCAGACCATCGACGCGACGGAGAACATCGGCTTCTGGCACTTTGCCCACAGCTTCGTGCGGGGCAACTGGCGGCGGGAGGATGAGACCAGCCCCATGATCCTGGCCAAGTGCTGCCACGACATGGACCTGTTCCGGTGGCTGGCGGACCGGCGGTGCCTGTCCGTGCAGAGCTTCGGCTCTCTGGACTGGTTCCGGCGGGAGAACGCCCCCGCCGGATCGGCGGAGCGGTGCCTGGACTGCCCGGTGAGCGGGGCGTGCGCCTACGACGCCCGGCGGCTGTACCTGACCGACCCCCACTGCGGCTACGCCCGCATCGGAAACGACTGGCCGGTGAACGTGGTGGCCACGGACCCGGACGAGGAAAAGCTCCTCGCCACCCTGCGCACGGGGCCTTATGGCCGGTGCGTGTACCGGTGCGACAACGATGTGGCGGACCACCAGACGGTGAATATGCTCTTTGAAGGCGGCATCACCGGCTCGTTCACCGTCAGCGCCTTCACCGACAAATGCTACCGCACGGTGAAGATCACCGGCACGGCAGGCCAGATCGAGGGAAACATGGCCGACAACAAGCTGCGGCTGACGCCCTTCGGCGGGCCGGAGCAGATCATCGACCTGAACGAGGCCGGCGGGGCCTTCTCCGGCCACGGCGGCGGGGACTACGGGCTGCTGGACAGCCTGTTTGAGCTGCTGGACGCGGGCCGGGCGGACGGCCTGACCAGCGTGGAGGCGTCGGTGGAGAGCCATGTGATGGCCCTGGCGGCGGAGTGGTCCCGGACCCACGGGGGACAGACGGTGGACCTGGAGCAGTTCCAGCGGCGGGAGAAGTGACGGCCCCGGCCCGGGGCGCATAGCATGGCATGAGGATAGGGAGGTCGGGAGATGTTCCGGTATCTGGCCGCCAAGTTCATACGGGACCATGAGCGCACGGATCTGCCCCGGGTGCGCCTCGCCTATGGGCGGCTGGCCAGCGTGACGGCGGTGTGCGCCAACGGGCTGCTGTTTCTGGCCAAGCTTCTGGTGGGGCTGACGGCGGGTTCGGTGGCGGTGGTGGCCGACGGGGTGAACAACCTCTCGGACGCGGCGTCCAACGTGGTGAGCCTGCTGGGCTTCCGGCTGGCGGCCCGCCCCGCGGACGCGGAGCACCCCTATGGCCATGGCCGGTACGAGTACCTGGCGGGGCTGACGGTGGCGGTGCTCATCCTGGCGGCGGGCGTGGAGTTGGCCCGCAGCGGCCTGCTGCGGCTGCTCCATCCCCAGCAGCCGGCCTTCTCCTGGCTGATGGCGGCGGTGCTGGCCGGGTCCATGGCGGTGAAGCTGTGGATGATGGTCTTTCAGCGGGACGCGGGCCGGCGCATCGGCTCCGAAACGCTGATCGCCACGGCGGCGGACAGCCGCAACGACGTGATCGCCACCGCCGTGGTGCTGGCGGGCATGGTGGCGGGCCGGCTCACCGGGCATGACCTGGACGGCTGGCTGGGCCTGGGCGTGGCGGTGTTCGTGCTGGCGAGCGGCTTCTCCCTGGTGCGGGAGACCCTGGACCAGCTGCTGGGGAAGATGCCCTCCCCGGAGGAGATCGAGTCCATCCGCAAGCGGATACTGGCCTGCCCCGGGGTGCTGGGCACCCACGACCTGATGCTCCACGATTACGGTCCGGGCCGCCGCTTCGCCAGCGCCCACGTGGAGATGGCGGCGGAGGCGGACCCGGCGGTGTGGCACCAGACCCTGGACGCCCTGGCCCGGCAGTTTTTGGAGGAGGAGGGGCTGCACATCCTGTTCCAGTACGACCCCATCTCCCAGGCGGACACGGCGGAGAACCGCCTGCGGGACCACCTGACGGAGCGGCTGGGGGTCATCGACCGGCGGGCGGCGGTGCACGACCTGACCCTGGAGCGGGACGGGCAGGATGTGAGCGTGCAGTTCGACTGCTACATCCCCCCGGAGGTGGACATCCCGGAGGGGGAGCTGCGGCGGATCGCGGAGAACATCGTCCGGGAGCTGTACCCCGGCGCCCGCTGCCGGATCACCCTGGACCGGGGCTATATGGCCCCGCCGAAGGAATGAAACAAAAAACCCCGGGACCGCGGTCCCGGGGGGTTTTATGTCCGGCTTATTTTTCCTCCTCCGGCAGCATGAAGTTCCGCTCCAGGGTGAAGCCCCGGCCCCGGACCTCCTTGACCTGGGTGATGGTGATGAAGGCCGCCGGGTCCACGGACTGGATCATCTCCTTGGCGGAGAACAGCTTCCGGTTGGGGATCACGCACATCACTCCCTGCTGCCGCTCCTGCAGAGCGCCGGTCTGGATCTCGATCATGGTGACGCCGGCCTGGAGCTTCGTCAAAAGCAGATGGCGCAGCTCGTCGTACTTCTGGGAGATGATGAGCAGCTGGATCTGGGCCTGGCCCAGGATCATCACCTTGTCCAGCAAGATGGACTCCAGCACCAGCACCACCAGCCCGCACATCACCGGCTCGGAGGAGCCGGCGAACAGGGCCTGGCCGCCGATGACCAGCGTGTCCATCAGATACACGCATATGGAAAGGGGGATGTGGGTCCACTTGTTCAGGATGAGGCTGGCGATATCCATGCCGCCGGTGGAGGAACCCACCCGCATGACCATGCCCAGGGACACGCCCATCAGCACCCCGGCGAACAGGGACGCCAAAAGGATGTTGTCCGTCAGGCGGGTCAGCCCAGGCATCCGCTCCAGCAGGCCCAGGAACATGGGGTAGAGCAGGGAGCTGGCCACAGTGGTGGTCACCAGCTTCCGGCCCAGTATGACGCCGCCCAGCACCAGCAGCACCCCGTTGAGCAGCAGCACCAGCGTGGCGCGGTCGATGGGCACCAGGCCGTCCAGCACGATGGCCAGACCGGTGGTGCCGCCCATGATGATGCCGTGGGGAACGATGAACGCCTCCACCGTGAAGGCCAGCAGGGCGTTGCCCACGGCGATGGCCCCGCCGGTCCACAGCAGATCCAATAGCTTCTTCTTCGATCTCATGGCCAGCTCCTTATATCTTATAGTCTGATTATACGATATTATTTCCCGTTTGGCAATCGTTCTCGGACGCGCATAATCCGCCGCCGCCGGCCCATACTAGGGCCAGGTGATCGACTTGAACATGACCAACAGAGAATACGGCGAGTATATCAAGGGCATGGCCCCCGGCTCCCCGGTGGCGAAGGACCTGGTGAAGGCCTTCATCGTGGGCGGGCTGATCTGCTGTCTGGGCCAGGGGCTGAGCCTGCTGTACACGGACGTGGTACGGCTGGCCCGAGAGGACGCGGCCACGGCGGTGAGCATGACGCTGATCGCACTGAGCGCGGTGCTGACGGGCCTGAACGTGTACGACCAGATGGCCCGGTTCGCCGGGGCGGGCACCCTGGTGCCCATCACGGGCTTCGCCAACGCCGTGGTCAGCCCGGCGCTGGAGTTCAAGACCGAGGGCTTCATCCTGGGCACGGCGGCGAAGATGTTCACCATCGCCGGCCCGGTCATCACCTTCGGCCTCACCGCCAGTGTGGTATACGGGCTGATCCTGTGCCTGATGCGGTGATGATCTCTCTCCCCGAAACGGGGAGAGAAATTTTTTTGCACGATACCTTGACAGGCGAGGTATGTTGTGTTACTATGCAGATGTGAAATACATCGGCTGATGAGGTATAGAAGAACGTAAAGGAGGGAGCTGCATGTCCATATCCGCGGATATCCTGCGGGGCCACACGGACACCATCATCCTGGCCCAGCTGGCGGCCGGGGACAGCTATGGCTACGAGATCGGCAAGAACGTATCCCAGCTGTCCGGCGGCGCCTGCGGGTTCAAGGAGGCCACGCTGTACACCGCCTTCCGGCGGCTGGAGCAAAACGGCATGATATCCTCCTACTGGGGCCAGGAGGGACCCGGCGCCCGGCGGCGGTATTACGCCATCACCCCGGCGGGCCGGGACCAGCTGGAGGCCGACCGGCGGGAGTGGAGCGAAACGAAAGCGGTGCTGGACGCACTGATCGTAAAGGAGGGCTGACGATGGAGGACATCAAGCGCAGATTTGCAAACGATATCGCCGCGAAGCTGGCCGGCGCGGCGGAGAGCGACGCCAAATCGGAGATGATCGAGGAGCTGGCGGAGAACCTGGCGGGGCGGTACGGGGACATGGTCGCCGCCGGCACGCCGGCGGAGGAGGCCTACGCCCGGGCCATGGACCAGCTGGGGGACGCGGACGAGCTGACGGCCTATCTCAACAGCCTGGAGCCGGAGGGCGCCGCCCGGACGGAGGGCGCGTCCCAGCCGGATATGGACGCGTTTTTCCAGACCATCGGGGACATAGGCCGGGCCGCGGGCGACATCGCCCGGGAGGCCGCCGGCGCGGTGGGGGACTTCCTGCGCAGCGACAGCTTCCGGGGCAGCGTCCGGGACGCCGTCCGGGAGGGAAAGAAGGCCGCCCGGGAGGCGCGGAACTTCGTCAAGGGCGTGGCCGGCTCCGCCTGGGATAATGCCACGGTGCACATCAACAAGGGCGCGGACGGCTCCGCCTGGGAGAGCGCCACGGTGCACGTCCATGTGGACGGCGACGGGAACAGGAGCGACAGCGACGAGCAGATGAGCTTCCCCTCCCAGGGGCTGCTGCGGCTGGACGTGGAGACCACCGGCGACGTGGACCTGTATCTGGACGGGGACCCGGACAGCCCCGTCCGGGTGGCGGGGAACATGTCCCGGCTGGACGTGGCTGTCACGGAGGACGGCGTGCTCACCGTCCGACCCCTGTTCACGGCCAGCAACCAGTTTTTCACCTTCCGGGGCGCCTCCAGCCAGGACGTGTCCCTCACCGTCCCCGCCCGGGCCTGGGAGAGCATCCGGGTATTCACCGGCGGCGGGGACGTGGACATGGGCGACGAGCTGGAGGTGGGCAGGCTCGCTGTCAGCACCGCCAGCGGCGACATCGACTGCCGGGTGAGAAGCTGCCAGCAGGCGGAGTTCAGGACCACCAGCGGCGACGTGCACATGGAGGGCAACGCCGCCCAGCTGAGCGCGGTCACCGCCAGCGGCGACGTGGAGCTGACCGGCCTCATGGGCCAGGCGGATATAAAGACCGTCAGCGGCGACGTGCAGCTGTCCGGCAGCGTGTGGAAGGCGCGGGTGAAGAGCGTCAGCGGCGACATCCGGCTGGAGAGCATGACCCTGCCGGCGGAGATGGAGCTGTCCTCCACCAGCGGCGACATCGAGGTGCGCATCCCGGACAGCGGCCCGTTCAAGGTGCGGGCCTCCAGCACCAGCGGCACGGTGGACCTGCGGCCCTTCGCCAAGTGGTCCTGGTCCGGCACCGCCGACCCCCACGCCCCCGCGCCCCAGTATTCGCTCACCAGCATCAGCGGGGACGTGTCCCTGGACAAATACTGAAAACGGACATGAAAAAAGCGCCCCCGCCAAGCGGCAGGGGCGCTTTAGTCGTCGCGTCAGCGCATGTAGTAGGCGGCCACCAGGCTGGAGACCAGCACGCCGTCCACCTCGGCGTTCATCAGCGCCTGGAACAGGCCCTCGGTGTTGGTCTGGAAGATCACGGAACCCAGGTCGTTGACGAACTTCTCGTTGGAGTACAGGATCTTCTCGTCCGCCACGGTGACGCCCAGGACCTTGCCCTTCAGCCCGGAGCGGCGGCGGATGTGGCTGCCGGCGCGGGCCACCAGCACGTAGTTGCTGGTCAGGTAGGCGGGGGAGGAGTCCAGCGAGCCGATGGCGCTGCCGGGCACGGACATGGCGATGTCGATGTTGCCGGCGTTCAGCTCGATCTCGGCGTCGGCGATGTCGATGGGATAGACCAGCAGGTCCCAGCTCAGCAGGCCGCAGATATAGCCCATCAGCTCCACGTCGAAGCCCCGGTAGCCGGTGCCGTCGAAGTAGCTCAGGGGCATATTGGTCAGGTCCACCCCGATGGTGACGGTGCGGTGGGGCACCTCCTCGCCCAGGGCGGCGACGGCCCCCTCCTCGCCATCCACGGTGACCAGATCCTGGCCGAACCAGTTGTCGGAAAGGATGCGCAGGGTGCTGCCGGAGGCCAGCTCCTCCAGCGCGGCGGACACATAGTCCCGCAGCCGGTCGCCCTTGCGGAAGGCCATATAGTAGCTCGTCTCGCCGGAGTAGTCGTCCACCACCCGGTAGCCGCCGCTGTCATCGCAGCCGCCCAGGGGCAGCAGCAGGGCGAAGCACATTAGCAGGCACATCGCGGCCCGAAAGATCCTCATGCCGGTCCTCCTAGGGAGTGATAAAAACCGCACGGTGTCCGTGCGGTTTTTATATTACCTGAAATCTGCGGGAAAATCAAGTCGTCCCGGGGCCGATCCGTCATTGGCGGTAGCTCTCCAGGAACCGGCGGGTCCGCTCCTGGACGGGGGCGCCCAATACCTGCTCCGGCGGACCGTCCTCCACCACCTGGCCGTCGTCCATGAAGATGACCCGGCTGGACACGTCCCGGGCGAAGGCCATCTCGTGGGTGACGATTATCATGGTGGTGTGCTCCTCCGCCAGGGAGCGGAGCACCCGCAGCACCTCGTGGGTCAGCTCCGGGTCCAGGGCGCTGGTGGGTTCGTCGAAGCACAGAATGTCCGGCTGCAGGGCCATGGCCCGGGCGATGGCCACCCGCTGCTGCTGTCCGCCGGAGAGCTGGTGGGGGTAGTTCTCCATCCGGTCCGCCAGGCCCATCCGCACCAGCAGCGCCCGGGCACGCTCCTCCAGCTGGGCGGTCAGCTCCTTTTTCCGGGTCCTGTAATCCGGCTCCTCCTTCATCAGCAGCCGCCCGGCCAGCGTCACGTTCTCCAGGGCGGTATACTGGGGGAAGAGGTTGAACGACTGGAACACCAGCCCGAAGTGCAGCCGCCGGCGGCGGATCTCCGCCTCCTTCAGGGCGGCATGCTCGGCGGCGTCGAAAATGACCTCCCCGTTCACGGCGACGGAGCCGGTATCCGGGGTCTCCAGAAAGTTCAGGCACCGCAGCAGAGTGGTCTTGCCGGAGCCGGAGGAGCCGATCAGGGACAGCACCTGCCCCCGCTCCAGGGAGAAGCTGATGCCCTTGAGCACCTCCGTGCTGCCGAAGCGCTTGCGGATATCTTTTACGTCCAGGATAGCCATGGGCGAGCCTCCTCTCAGCGGAAATAGTCCAGGCGCTTTTCCAGCTGCCCCAGGGCCAGCGTGACCACGCCGTTGAAAAGCAGATAGTACACGGCGGTGAAAAACAGCGGCCAGATGGCCCCGGAGATGCCATGGGAGCCTCTCATGAAGGACTGGCCGGCCCAGATGATCTCCTGCAGGGCGATGATGCGGGCCAGGGCGGTATCCTTCACCAGGGTGATGATCTCGTTGGACATGGGCGGCACGATGCGCTTGATGACCTGCAGGAGCGTCACTTTATAGAATATCTGCCCCCGGGTCATGCCCAGCACCAGCCCCGCCTCCTGCTGGCCCTTGGGGATGGACTGGATGCCGCCCCGGTATATCTCGGAGAAGTAGCAGGCGTAGTTGAAGATGAAGGCGATGGAGGAGGCGAGAAACCGCCCGGACTCACCGCCGCCCCACCAGTTGTTGTGCAGCTCGATGCCGGGGAAGTAGTAGATGATGAGCAGCTGTATCATCAGCGGCGTGCCCCGCACCACCCAGATCACCAGCCGGGTCAGGGCGCTCAGAGGCTTGAAGCGGCTCATGGAGCCGAAGGCGATCACCAGCCCCAGGGGGATGGCCCCCAGGCCGGTGACGAGAAACAGCTTCAGGGTCTGCAGAAAGCCCACGTTCAGCGCCTGGAACACCACGGGGAACTGCTGGAGCATCAGGTTCATAGGGTTCTCCTGAAAAATAATAATCATCGCCGCAGGCGATACACACAAAAGGCTCCCTTGTGCAAAGGGAGCTGTCATGCGGAGCATGACTGAGGGATTGTAACGGGGTCCCCGCGGGAAACCGGTGCAGCTTTTTCCGACGACAATCCCTCTGCCTCGCTTCGCTCGGCACCTCCCCTTACACAGGGGAGGCGTCAAGCGCGTCTGTGTTAGGCCAGAACGGTCACTGCTCGATCAGCGCGGCCTGGACGCCGTAGGTCTCGGCGATGGCCTGCATGGAGCCGTCGGCATAGCTGGCGGCGAAGAAGTCGTTCAGGGCCGCGGCCAGGTCGGAACCCTTGCGGAAGCCCACGCCGTACTGTTCGCTGTTCAGGTTCACGGTGTTGACCAGGTCGGGATAGCTGGTGCCCTCGCCCACCATGGCGGCGGCCATCAGCAGGTCGATGACGGCGGCGTCGGAGGTGCCGGCTGCCACTTCCATCAGCGCGGCGGCCTGGGTCTCCATCTCCGTGAAGGTGTAGCCCAGAGCCTCTACCTCCGCCTTGCCGGCGCTGCCGGCCTCCACGGCGAAGGTCAGGTCCTTCATGTCCTCCACGGTCGCATAGTCCGCGGCCTTGTCCGCCGGAAGGATGATCGTCTGGGCGTTCTGGCAGTAGGGGTTGGAGCACTCCATGGAGGTGGTCACCTCATCGGTGAGGGTCATGCCGTTCCAGACCACGTCGATGGACTTGTTGTCCAGCTCCTGGGTCTTGTAGTCCCAGCTTATCTCCTGAAATTCCACCTCTACGCCCAGGCTCTCGGCAAAGGCCGCGGCCATGTCCGCGTCAAAGCCGATCCAGTTGCCGTCGGCGTCTTTGTAGTCCATGGGTTCGAACTCGGTGATGCCCACCACCAGGGTGCCCTTGTCCTTCACATAGGCAAGATCGCTCTCGTCGGCGGCGTCCCCTGCGCCGGAGCCGCCGCAGGCGGCCAGGGCCAGGAGCATCGCCAGGAAAAGGATAACTGCAAGGATCTTTTTCATTTTCATTTTCCTCCTGTCGGGTTGTGTTTAGCATGTTACCATGGTAGCGAGCTAAAGTAAAGTCTTTTTTTCGCTCCTTTCGCATTTTTTACATTTTGTTCACCCAAGGGTTGCGGTCGGGTATATAATTGGGATAGAATGAACAAGGCGCCGCCGGGGGTCCCCGGGGCGCGAAGGAGGGTGCGGTCATGGCGAAAAAGGCGCTGATCGTGGAGGACGACGGCAACATCGCGGAGCTGCTGCGGCTGTATCTGGAGCGGGACGGGTTCGAGGTGCTCCAGGCCGCGGACGGCGGCCGGGGGGTGGATCTGGCCCGGAGCGCCGAGCCGGACATCGTGCTGCTGGACATCATGCTGCCGGTGAAAGACGGCTGGCAGGTGTGCCGGGAGATACGCGGTTTTTCCAAGACGCCCATCGTGATGCTCACCGCCAAGGGCGAGACCCAGGACAAGGTGGCGGGCCTGGAGATGGGCGCGGACGACTATATCACCAAGCCCTTTGAGGTCAAGGAGCTGCTGGCTCGGGTCCACGCGGTGCTGCGCCGGACCGACGGCGCGCCGGAGGAGAGCCGGCCCCGGCGGCTGGAGTTCGACAAGCTCATCATCAACCTGGACTCCTATGAGCTGGTGGTCAACGGCGTGAAGGTGGACACGCCCCCCAAGGAGATGGAGCTGCTGTTCCACCTGGCCAGCGCCCCCAACCGGGTCTATACCCGCAACCAGCTGCTGGACGAGGTGTGGGGCTTCGACTATTTCGGCGACTCCCGGACGGTGGACGTGCACATCAAGCGCCTGCGGGAGAAGCTGGAGGGCGTGTCCGACCAGTGGCGGCTGAAGACCGTCTGGGGCGTGGGCTATAAGTTCGAGGTCGGGGAAGCGTAAAGGTGAAGCAGAGCGTCTTTTACCGCAACTTCATGGTCACCACGGTGATGTTCGTGGTGTGCTTTTTCGTGTTCGGCACCACTATGTTCCTCATGGGCCGGGCCTTCCTCATCCAGGAGAAGCAGGAGAGCCTTTATGACACCGCCGGGGAGGTGTGCCGCTACGCCGAGGCCATGCACGCCGACCAGGAGATCGGCAGCTGGGAGATGCGCATGAACCTGGCCGCCATCGCCCAGAGCACCGGCGACCACATCTTCATCTGCGACGCGGACGGCCGGGTGGTCACCAGCTCCGACCGCAGCGCCGCCTCCCCCTACATCGGCCGGCAGCTGCCGGCATCGGTGATGGACCGGCTGCGCCGGGACGGCAGCTATGAGGAGCTGACCAACCTGGACGGGTTTTACGAGGGGATGTACTATGTCGTGGCGGTGCCCATCACCGCCGCGGACGGCTCGCTGGTGGGCTACGCCTTCGTCAACTACGCCGGGTCCGATTTCTTCGGCGTGTGGGGCGGGTTCCTGCTGATGTTCGTTATCATCGCCGTGGGCGTGCTGGCGGTGGCGGTGGCCTTTGAATACGCCAACGACCGGCGCCTGGCCCGGCCCCTCAACGAGATGGCCGACGCCGCCCACCGCTTCGCCCGGGGCGATTACAGCGCCCGGGTCAGCCCCTATCCCGACGAGGACGAGATCGGCACCCTCACCCAGGCGTTCAACACCATGGCGGACAGCCTGGAGCGCAACGAGTCCCGCCGCCGGGAGTTCATCGCCAACGTATCCCACGAGCTGCGCACGCCCATGACCGCCATCGCCGGCTTCGCCGATGGCATCCTGGACGGCACCATCCCCCCGGAGGAGGAGAAGAAATACCTGCAGACCATCTCCTCGGAGACGAAGCGCCTGGGCCGGCTGGTGCGGACCATGCTGGACATGTCCCGGCTCCAGGACGGGGACCCCGCCCTGCGGGAGCGGACCTTCGATCTGTCGGAAACGGTGCTGCAGACCATGCTCAGCTTCGAGGACCGGGTGGACAAAAAGCACATGACCGTGGACCTGAACATGCCGGAGGACGCCCTGCCGGTCCGGGGGGACGTGGACTCCATGACCCGGGTGATCTACAACCTTCTGGACAACGCCATCAAGTTCGCCGCCGAGGGCACCCCCCTCACCGTCAGCGTCTGGAAGGAGAACGGCAAGGCCTATACCGCCGTGCAGGACGTGGGGCGCACCATCCCCCGGTCGGAGCTGCCCCTCATCTTCGACCGGTTCCACAAGTCGGACCGGTCCCGCAGCCAGGACCGGGAGGGCGTGGGCCTGGGCCTTTACATGGTCCGGCAGATCCTGGCCGCCCATGACCAGGACATCTTCGTCACCAGCGAAAACGGCGTCACCGTGTTCACCTTCACCCTGGCCCTGGCCGACAGCGGTCGCGGCGCCAAGAGCGACAGCGCCGGCAGGATAAAATGATCCGCCGGCCGTGTGGACCGGCCCTGCCGGTGTTATACTTATATCAAACCGCATCCGTGGCAAGGAGGAACCTATGGCCAACGATATGATCCCCTCTCAGGACAGCTGGTACGCCCCGGCGGCCCCTCAGAAGGAGCACCCCTGGTATGACCAGGGCCAGACCGGCAGCCAGTCCGGCTATAGCCGCCCGGCAGGCCCCGCCCCGGCGGCGCCCAGGAGCCGGGCCAAAACGGTGTGGCTGACGGTGTGTGTGGTGCTGGTGTGCGCGGCGGCGGGCGTGGCCGTGTGGCAGGGGATCGTGTGGGGCAGGGTCCTGGCCCGGACCCCTTACGTCCAGGTGCCCGGCGCCTCGGCGGACGGCGGCGACACCCTCCCGCCGGACGTGTTCGAGGACTTCCAGGACTATTTCGACGAGTATTACCAGCGCTCCAGCGAGATCCTGCTGCCCCGGGCGGAGACCGGCGAGGGCGTCACCCTCACCCTCCGGCACCGGACCAAAAAGGAGCTGACCCTCCAGGAGATATACGACCGGGTGAGTCCGGCGGTGGTGGGCATCAACACCACCGTGGACGGCGCTGCCTATGGCTGGGGCACCGGCGTGGTGTTCTCCCCGGACGGGTATATCATCACCAACACCCACCTGCTGCAGAGCTGCACCGGCGCGACGGTGGTGTTCTCCGATGGCCGGGAGCTGGAGGCGCTGCTGGTGGGCGCCGATGAGGCCAGCGACATCGCCGTGCTCCACGTGGAGGGGGAGGACCTGCCCTACGCGGTCTTCGGCCAGTCCGACGAGATGGAGGTGGGGGACGACGCCGTGGCCATCGGCAACCCCCTCAGCCAGGCCTATACCGGCACCATGACCAACGGCATCATCTCCGCCATCGACCGAAACGTGGTCTATAACGGCCACACCATGACCCTGCTGCAGACCAACGCCGCCCTGAACGAGGGCAACTCCGGCGGCCCGCTTATCAACAGCGCCGGCCAGGTCATCGGTATCACCAACATGAAGATCATGCACTCCTACGACGCCACCGTGGAGGGCATCGGCTTCGCCATCCCCACGTCCGTGGTCAAGCAGGTGGCGGACGAGCTGCTGGCCCGGGGCGTGGTGTCCGGCATGCCCACCATCGGCATCATGGCCGGCTCGGTGAGCGCCGAGGCCATGGAGCTGTACGGCATGCCCCAGGGCGTGTACGTGACGGAGGTCAGCGAGGGTTCCGACGCCCTGGAAAAGGGCCTGCGTGTGGGGGACGTGATCACCGCCGTCAACGGCAAACACGTGGTCAGCGTGCCGGAGGTGAACCTTATCAAGGAGTCCCTGGAGGTGGGCGACGAGATCACCGTTTCCGTCTGGCGGGACGGGGAGACCCTGGAGATCACCTTCGCCCTGGTGGACCAGGGGGACATCCAATGATACACGCGCGGCCCCGCCGGTCTCTCCGGCGGGGCCAATATATTGCTCATGCGGTGCGCACATAAGTTTACATAACATAAAAGAAGGCGGGCGGGACACGATGGTCCCGCCTTTTCTTTGCGTTAGATATTTACATAATATGCTCTTCCGCGCAGTCGTCCCGGACCCGCATGCCCATGTCCTCCCGGGTGCCGGTGGGGAACTTGGCGATGCCGGTGCTGTCGAATTTCGGCGCCAGGCGGGTCTCCGGATCCAGGCGCGGATTCGCCCCTGTCACGTCAGGGCCGTGCCTTCAATCCTGGCCGCCGTTCCGGCAGGGGCTGTCGCCCTTGCCGCTCTGGGCGGGCCGGCCGGGCTGGCCGGGGGCGTTTTTCTGGCCGTTCTGGTCTTTGTTCTGGTTCTGGCCGTTCTTGCCGCTGTGCTTGGACATGCTTATCACCTCGCCGGTAGTATGCCCGCCGGCGGGGGGAATATGCGCAAAAATGCCGCCCGCTCCCTGCCCCAGCGAAAAATGGTCCGGAAGGGGGATTTTTCCTTGACAATTCGCGGTGTTTGACGTTTAATATAACAAGTTAAAATTAGTATGGCGCGGCCCCATGGTTCGGCGCTGCAATATGTCAATTCTATTCATAGGAAAATACAAGGAGGAAACCGCATAATGAAGTATGTCTACCTGTTCTCGGAGGGCAACGCCAACATGCGCGAGCTGCTGGGCGGCAAGGGCGCGAACCTGGCCGAGATGACCAACATCGGCCTGCCTGTGCCCCAGGGCTTTACCATCACCACCGAGGCCTGCACCCGCTACTATGACGACGGCAAAAAGATCGGCGAGGACATCCAGGCGCAGATCATGGAGTACATCGCCAAGCTGGAGCAGATCACCGGCAAGAAGTTCGGCGACACCGAGAACCCCCTGCTGGTCTCCGTGCGCTCCGGCGCCCGGGCCTCCATGCCCGGCATGATGGACACCATCCTGAACCTGGGCCTGAACGAGACCGTGGTGGACGTGCTCTCCCGCAAGTCCGGCAACCCCCGGTGGGCCTGGGACTGCTATCGCCGCTTCATCCAGATGTACTCCGACGTGGTCATGGAGGTGGGCAAGAAATACTTCGAGCAGCTCATCGACCAGATGAAGGCCAAGCTGGGCGTCACCCAGGACGTGGATCTGACCGCCGAGAACCTGAAGGAGCTGGCCGAGCAGTTCAAGGCCGAGTATAAGGAGAAGGTGGGCGCCGACTTCCCCACCGATCCCACCGAGCAGCTCATGGGCGCCATCAAGGCCGTGTTCCGCTCCTGGGACAACCCCCGCGCCAATGTGTACCGCCGGGACAACGACATCCCCTACTCCTGGGGCACCGCCGTCAACGTCCAGTCCATGGCCTTCGGCAATATGGGCGACGACTGCGGCACCGGCGTGGCCTTCACCCGTAACCCCGCCACCGGCGAGAAGAAGCTCATGGGCGAATTTTTGACCAACGCCCAGGGCGAGGACGTGGTGGCCGGCGTGCGCACCCCCATGCCCATCAGCCAGATGGCCGAGAAGTTCCCCGGCGCCTTCCAGCAGTTCCAGAGCGTCTGCAAGACCCTGGAGGACCACTATCACGACATGCAGGACATGGAGTTCACCGTCGAGCACGGCCAGCTGTACATGCTCCAGACCCGTAACGGCAAGCGCACCCCCGCCGCCGCCCTGAAGATCGCCTGCGACATGGTGGACGAGGGCATGATCGACGAGAAGCAGGCCGTGGCCATGATCGAGCCCCGGTCCCTGGACACCCTGCTCCATCCCCAGTTCGACGCCGAGGCCCTGGCGAAGGCCCCCGTGCTGGCCCAGGCCCTGGCCGCCTCTCCCGGCGCCGCCTGCGGCCGGATTGTGTTCTCCGCCGAGGAGGCCAAGGAGTGGGCCGCCCGCAAGGAGAAGGTGGTCCTGGTCCGTCTGGAGACCTCTCCGGAGGACATCGAGGGCATGAAGGCCGCCCAGGGCATCCTGACCGTCCGCGGCGGCATGACCAGCCACGCGGCCGTGGTGGCCCGCGGTATGGGCCGCTGCTGCGTTTCCGGCTGCGGCGCCATCGTCATGGACGAGGAGAACAAGCAGTTCACGCTGGCCGGCAAGACCTTCCATGAGGGCGACTGGATCAGCCTGGACGGCTCCACCGGCAAGATCTACGACGGCAAGGTCACCACCGTCCCCGCCTCTATCAGCGGCGAGTTCGGCCGGGTCATGGCCTGGGCCGACAAGTACCGCCGTCTGGGCGTGCGCACCAACGCCGATACGCCTCATGACGCCGCCCAGGCCCGGAAGTTCGGCGCCCAGGGCATCGGCCTGTGCCGCACCGAGCACATGTTCTTCAACGACGACCGCATCCCCGCCATCCGGGAGATGATCTGCTCCGACACTGTGGAGCAGCGCGAGAAGGCCCTGGCCAAGCTGGAGCCTATGCAGCAGTCCGACTTCGAGGGCATCTACGAGGCCATGGAGGGCTGCCCGGTGACCATCCGGTTCCTGGACCCCCCTCTGCACGAGTTCGTGCCCACCGAGGAGGCCGACATCGAGAAGCTGGCCGCCGATATGAACAAGTCCGTGGCCGACATCAAGGCCATCATCGCCGGCCTGCATGAGTTCAACCCCATGATGGGCCATCGCGGCTGCCGTCTGGCCGTCACCTATCCGGAGATCGCCGAGATGCAGACCCGCGCCGTCATCAAGGCCGCCCTGAACGTCCAGGCCCGTCACCCCGAGTGGAACATGGTCCCCGAGATCATGATCCCCCTGGTGGGCGAGGTCAAGGAGCTGAAGTACGTCAAGAACGTGGTGGTCAAGACCGCCGACGAGATCATCGCCGCCGCCGGCTCTGATATGAAGTATCTGGTGGGCACCATGATCGAGATCCCGCGCGCCGCTCTGACCGCGGACGACATCGCCAAGGAAGCCGCCTTCTTCTCCTTCGGCACCAACGACCTGACCCAGATGACCTTCGGCTTCTCCCGCGATGACGCCGGCAAGTTCCTGGGCGCCTACTATGACAAGAAGATCTATGAGAGCGACCCCTTCGCCAAGCTGGACCAGACCGGCGTGGGCAAGCTGGTGGACATGGCCTGCAAGCTGGGCCGGTCCGTCAACCCCGACCTGCATCTGGGCATCTGCGGCGAGCACGGCGGCGACCCCTCCTCCGTGGAGTTCTGCCACAAGGTGGGCCTGGACTATGTGTCCTGCTCTCCCTTCCGCGTCCCCATCGCCCGTCTGGCCGCCGCCCAGGCAGCCATTAAAGGTTGATAGGCTATCGTCCCGCGTGACACCAATCGCATAACACCATCGTATGTACGGTGAGGATGCTCGTCATCCTCACCGTTTTCTTCTATCTCCACGGTCGCGTGGCCCTTTCGCCCATGGACTGCGCCGATGATGGCCTGCCGATGGCCGGGAGCGAAATTCAGGTCCCACCGGAACCGCCCGTTTTCAATGGGCGTGACCCGGCAGACGAATTTATCAATTATGTGTTCGTCGATCTTTGGCCCGGAGAAGTCAAGAATTTCATCGAGGGCTTTCTGGATCGCTGACATATCAAGGGACGCTGCTTTATCGTCGCCGGAGGCGTCCAGCTTTTCCATCTCGGATTTCAATGCCGTGAGGTCATCCTCTGCCTTTTTTCGCTGGCTCTGAAACTCCTCCTTTGAGATCTCGCCTTCAGCGCGCATGGAAATGAGGTTCTCTATCTTTGCGGTAGCGCGGGCGATTTTCCCCTGGAGAGCGGAGATCGCGGCACGGTTGCTGCTGCTGTCTGCCTGATAGCACTCCCGCAGGAGGGAATAAGCCTCCATGACGGCAGCTTTTTTGTCCCTCCAGAGTGTCTCAAAAATGACCTTGGCCATCAGGTCCATCCTCCAGTCGCAGATCATTTTGATGTCGCAGTATCCCTCGGTATCAAGGCCGTTTTTCTCCCGGAAGGATTTGCTGCCGTTGTTCACTTGGTTGTAGCACTGATAGCCATAGGCGGAATCGCCTCGCTGATTGGTCCTCCATTTGTTTTTGCGGAAAGTAGAGCCACAGGAACAGCGGAGCTTGCGAAGCCATACATCCTGGGAGGCACGCATGCCGTAGGTGCACACGCCCGTGTTCTTCACCATTTTTACGGTGCGGCTTTCCCGGATCTCTTTACAGCGCAGAAAAACATCCTCGGATATGATCGGTTCAAAGTCGCCCTTGACATATAGGTAGGAATCTTCATCCAGATTTTTCACGCGCTTCTGCTCCAGATAGTTGTTGCTGTATGACTTCAGATAGCACTTGTAGCCCATATATGTGGCGTTGCGGAGGATACGGCTGATTTTTGAAACGCTCCAACTGACGTTGCCGTGGCCGTCCTTTCTCTGGCGGCGGCAGAGTTCTTTGCATATCTTGATCTCTCCCAGACCCTCCAGATAGAGGTCAAAGATCATACGGATGGTTTCTGCCTGTTCCGGGTTGATGACATAGGTGCCATTCACCCGGTCATAGCCGATGATGTTACCAGTGCCATACAGCACACCGTTATCACGGCTGATCTTTTGGCCTGCACGGACGCGCTCGGAGATCTTGCGGCTTTCTTCCTGGGCTAGCGTCGCCATGATGGTCAGGCGCAGTTCTCCGTCGCCGTCCATCGTCCAGATGTTGTCCTCGACGAAGTAAACCTCGACGCCGTAGTTCTTCAACTGCCGGGTCATCACCAGTGTGTCCACTGTGTTTCTGGCGAAGCGGCACACCTCACGGGTTACGATGAGATCAAATTCTCCTGTTTTTGCATCTTCGATCATCTTCATGAACGCAGGCCGCTTTTTTGCCTGGGTGCCTGTGATGCCCTCGTCAATGTATTTGTCCAGGACAGTCCAGTTAGGGTGATACTTTGCCTGATTGTCGTACCACTGCATTTGATTTTCCAGTGCGGCGAGCTGGGCCTCATGCTCGGTGGACACCCGGCCATAGAACACGATCTTTCGCGCCCGGTTTCTATCCAAAAGGATGGTATGGGGCAGTTGAAATGGAGTTGCTGTGTTGCTGTACATATCAAGACCTCCCAGAATCATTTTTCTATATGATACCTGAAGTCAGGCCACTTGTGAAATGTGCGATTCAAAGTGCATATGTTCCTTTTGTGTCACACTTTCATACCAGATAGCAGTTGAAGAAGGCATAGGTGTTACGATTCTTCTGATGGGGCCGACGCAACGACGATGTCGGGTGCTCTTAGAAAGTTGTTAGAGCAGGTGCGGCAAGCACATAGCAGTTTCTGGTAAGAACTCTTGCTAAGCCACAAGGATCTTGGATAGATGGTAATTTGTGAGGTAACAGACCATTGCGTCAAGATAAAAAAAGTGATATAATGAAATTGATTACACATTTTTGCAGAAGGTGGCATACAGGGCCTTCCGCAAGCTCTCAAAGGGTAAAGATCATCCGATGGAAGGAGCGGTGAACGGAATGCAGGATCTGCTCTTGTATTACTCATTTTTGCAGCTCCATGGTGTATCTGCCCGGAAGGAGATAGGCCTTTGGAAAGCGCGGGAAACGCTTGATACCCTGGCGGCCAGAGAGAATGTCCAGTTGTCCTTTTTTGATGATGGCAACGATCCTGATGGGTCGCCTTGCAGTGCATCTCGTAGTATTCAGGCGTTGAGAGAGAAAGATGCTATGTTTTTCCTTGATCGCTTGGAATCGAAAGAATACTATCGTATTGCCTATTCATTCCCGCAGGACGTAATGTTTCTGGATATCGAGACAACGGGGTTGAGTAGAGTCTATCACTATATTACATGCATCGGGTGGATAGTTGATGGTCAATATGATTGCTGGATAAGGGGGACTGACCCTGAACCGTTTCTTAAGGCATTTCAAAAGGCAAAGATGATCGTAACCTTTAACGGGACGATGTTTGACTGTAAGTTCCTTGATTTATATTTTGGCACCGAAGACTTCTCCCAGAAACCGCATTTGGATTTGAGGTACTTCTGCAAGAGGTTTGGCCTTTCAGGTGGCCAGAAAAAGATTGAGCAGTTAATGGGATTCATACGGCCGGGTTCCATAAAGGAAACAGATGGAAAAGAAGCGATTGCACTATGGTATTCCTTCCTGTTTGGAGAACGAACGGCACTGAAGAAGCTTATTGAGTATAATTACTACGATTTGCGTGGCATGACTCACCTGCTTGACGGAGTCTTTTTTGGGAGCATATATGGATCGATCTTTCCGAAGAGAGGTAAACCACGACGATTTGAGCACAATATCAAGTGTGATCTAGTACAGTGTTTGCCGCCAGAAGAAACGTGCAAATGTATTAGAGAAGAAATAAAAAACAGCATAAGCAATTTCTCCAGGGAACGGCTACAGGATGCGTATCCGTATCGTATTGTTGGAATAGACCTTGCGGGAAAAGTATCCAGACGTACAGGACTTTGCTTGCTGAAGGGGAATAAGGCTGAAACCAGGGTTGCACATACAGACGAAGATATAGGAAAGTTTATTTGCGAAAAAAAGCCCGATTTGATTTCTATCGACGCTCCGCTTTCCTTGCCAAATGGCCGAACGAGTGTATATGATGATGATCCGGAACGACACTTTGGGATTACGCGGGAGTCAGAGCGCGAGCTAAAGAAACGCGGAGTGAATTGCTATCCGGCACTGATACGTTCAATGCAGGAACTTACGAAACGAGGTATTAGGCTGGCAGAACAATTTCGTAATGCTGGGTATCCAGTGATCGAATGCTTTCCAGGTGCCGCGCAAGATGTCATCCAATTGCCGAGGAAACGGACGGATGAGTCGCTCCTGAAGCGAGGTTTGTCCAGGTTTGGTATACAAGGTTCATTTCGAACAGAAAAAGTCTGCCATGATGAATTGGACGCTATTACAGCATCTCTTGTAGGGCAATTCTTCATCTCTGGTTTTTATGAGCCGTTGGGATGTCCAGAAGAGAATGATCTGATAATCCCGCAAAGAGAGTACCGTTTGCCGGCTCATAAAATAGTGATAGGCTTGGCTGGCCCCGTAGCGGCGGGAAAAACAACTGTGGGAGAATATATTCAGCAGCATGGCTTCCAGTATATTCGGTATAGTCAGGTTATAGGAAACAGCGATACATCTGGAGTTGGGCCACTTGGGCGTAACGATCTTCGCGAAGCTGGCGCAGCGCTTTATCTGGGAAAGGGACAATATGGCTTAAATGAGAAACTTGAAGGACGTATTTCAGAAGACGATTGTGTAGTCATTGACGGAATGCGACATAATGAGGACTATACATTCTGGAAAGAGCATTGTTTCACTCGGTTTGTTTTAGTGTATATTGACACAGATTATGAGCTTTGCAGATCTAGGTTTTTGCAGCGAGGCAATGAGGGATGTACATATGAAGAAGCAGTAAATCATTCTGCGGAAGCGGATGTTGCAGCTTTGAGATTAAAAGCAGACATCGTTATCCAGAATAATAATGAACTCAAGGACCTATATGTAAGAGTGGATCACATTCTAGTAGAACTTAAAAAAAGTATGGACAGTGAGGAGCAGCAATGAGCGTTTCTATCGTAATTGGCGGGCAATTTGGCTCGGAGGGTAAGGGAAAAGTAGCACGCTTTTTTGCAAGCAAAATTGGCGCATCTACAGTTGTCCGCGTTGGCGGGACTAATTCAGGTCACACAGTGATAAATTCGAATGGTGAACCTGTGATCTTTCGAATTCTTCCGACTGCGGCCATAGATAGGAATGCGGTCTGTGTTTTGCCTGCAGGTAGTTATCTGGATGTAGGTATCCTGTTTGAGGAGATAGCGAGGTCGGGGATCGATCCTTCTATGGTAAAGATTCATCCAAATGCGGCTGTGATTACAGATGAGCAGGTAAAGAGAGAACAGACGTACGCCCTTTCTACTCGCATAGGCTCTACCTGCAGCGGTACAGGGGCGGCAGTTGGTATGCGTGTCATGCGGGAAACTGGCTTTTTGCAGGCAAAAGACGTTGAAATCTTGAAGCCATTTATCTGTGATACAGTAGATTATCTTCGCGCAGAGATTAGAAACGGCAAGGAGGTGTTGATAGAGGGAACGCAGGGATACGGATTGTCTAACCTGCATTCAGAATACTATCCGTATGCTACCAGCAGAGACACTTCTGCTGCTGGCTTTCTATCAGAGACAGGGTTAAGTCCTTTTGATGTTAAGACGATCGTTATGGTCATTCGTGCCTTTCCCATCCGCGTTGCTGGCAATTCTGGTGAATTGCCCAATGAGATAACATGGGATAAGGTTACTGAATTGGCGAAAAGCCAGAGTCCTATTGTTGAGTATACGAGCGTTACAAAAAGAGTGCGACGTGTCGGGAGGTTTGACGCTGGTATCGTTAATAAGACCATTATTGCTAATCAGCCGAATCAAATTGTTTTGAACCATCTTGACTATATTGCTGATGATACAGTAGGCATTGGACATGAACGCCAGGACTTTATCAACGATGTGCAGCGGTCAATCAATTCGCCGATTGATTATATTGGGCTTGGGCCTGATGTGATATTCTGAGGGAGGAAGAAAGATGGACATCTCGAATGATCCGTTTTTTCCTTCTTATGAGAAGGCCGAGGAAGCATACAGGAAGTGGAAAGACAAGGATCCCTTTTCTCAGATAGCACCTGCCTTACTCAATTCGGCAGATATTGAGGATTATGTGCGCTTGACGGGTATGATTTATCCATTTCATAAGGAGGACCTTCGTGGAGCAACCTATACGGTACGATTGAAGGGTCTTTGTATTTATTACGATGAGAAGATAGACGGCAACGGGGTGGAAGAGTATGTGTTTTGCGTCGGTGAGGATAACGAGGATCTGCCGGACGCAACGAAGAATAAAGAAAACAAATACCGGATAGAACGCGAATTAAGGCTGAAGCCGAATTCTATTACATTCATAACATTGGAGCCTGTCTTTCAAGTACCGGATTACTTAGCGTTGCGGTTTAACTTAAAGATCCCTCATGTATACAAGGGCTTGCTTTTAGGAACAGGTCCCATTATTGACCCTGGCTTTCAAGGGCGTCTGTCAATTCCTTTACATAATTTGACCTCCAATGAGTATGTACTCCATAAGAATGATGAGATTATTTCTCTGGAAGTTACAAAAATGAGCAAATATTCCGGCTGGGGTTCCAATAAGGGATCAAGGAACGGTGAATACAAGGAAACACAGATTAAACAGCATAGGCAGGTAACAGACTATTTACAAAAGGCATTAGGAGAGAATAATACAAGTGGTGTTATCAGTTCAGTCATTGGAGCAACAAATGCTGCCAAGAAGACAGCAAAAGAAGCAAACACTATTGCACAGGAAGCTAAAGATCTTAGCAATAAATTAAAGGGAGGTATCGTAAAAGCAGGCATTGTAGCTACGGTTGTAGGTGTGATTACTGTATTGGTGGCTGTCTTCTCGCTGCTCTTGCCAACACTTCAACTTGTACAATCGGTGAATGATACTCAGACGCAGTATGAGGTGCGGATACAAGAGCTGGAAGAGCAATTAACGGAGTTGGAGAGAATCGTCAAAATGAAGGTTCGGTAGTTTTCTATTGGTGTGCTATGAGATTTGAAATCAGGGAACTTGTGAAATGTGCGAATCAAAACGCTTTTTCACATTGAAATAGGTCTGTCCGTTGATGACGCCCTTTTCAAAGAGGATTTCAATCAAGAGGAGGGCGGCATAACGAGTGTCGATATTGACGTTGCAATTCATATGTGAACTCCTCCGATCATTTTGGGTATCAGCTCATAGTCATATCCCAGGCGGCGGTTACAGTAAGTGCAGGTGTCACGCTTGACCTGATATGGATCGATCCGGCGCAGATAGTTGTTGCCTGCGCTGCGAAAGTTCTCCGCACAGGTGCGGCAGAGGCACATGACGAGCGAATCTGGAACCCGGTCTATCAGGTCGATGCTGACAGCCAGGGCATGATCCATGCCGGCGAGATGTTCCTTGCTCAAGTGCCCGATGTAACCATCCAGGCGGCTCTTGTCGATGGTGCGGATCTGCTCCAGAAGAATGATGGACGGCAATTCCAAGCCGTCCTCTCCGTTGAGATAGCAGTGCGTCGGCAGGCGGGGTTTCACGCCTGCCTTGCTGGTGATAGCAGCCACGATCACGGTGGGGCTATACTTGTTGCCCACATTGTTCTGTATGATTACGACGGGGCGGTGCCCCTCCTGTTCGGAGCCGACGCCTTTCTGGAGGTCGGCATAGTATATGTCGCCTCGCAAATATGTCCGTTCCATTCTTTTTGACCTCCCGAAAAGAAATAAGGCAGGGGAGACCCTGCCTATGTAGAGGCCGAACAAGTTTACATAACATTCAGAGAGATATAATCATCCCTGGCGCTGTTGTTCGCCTGCTCGGCCAATATGGGGAGGCGATCCAATTTGTCCTCGACACCCCGGATCGCGTCGGAGCAAAGTCCGCTTTGTTCCGTTTCCGGCAGAGCCGAAAACTACACACGCTCCCTTGCTCCTCCTTTTCCCATCGCGATCGCTATGCTGGATCGCGATGGGAACCCAGGAAGGGAAGTCATCAGACGGCTGGCGGCTGCCAGCTCCACGGGAATCTCACCCTCGCGTGGGTCTCACGTGACTGCCCCCATTGCCTGTGACGGATCTGCGCTTGCCAAACGCAGAGAGCCGCCGACTGTGGCTGGACAGGAGTATCATTGTCCCCGTTGCCGGTCATTGCCGCGCTGGGTGCCGCCCGGCGCTTATAGTAGCTGTGTATCGCTCCCTGCCGTCGGCAGATCGTGGCGCAGCCGCTAAAGTGGCTCATGCTCATCACAATAGCAACGGGAATGTGTCTGATGAATGGGTATGCGGTTTTCAAAGGCCGGACCCATTCACCGCCAGAAGCGGAGAACGGGTGGAGGAGAAGTACCCCTCCACCTGTTTCCTAACTAAAAGCGAAAAATGATACCCTATGTATCTAAAAATTTTTTCAAAGTTTTTATTGCCGCAGATACAGATTTCATTACTGCGTGATGGGTGCATCCCTCCATTTCTGCAATCTGTTGGTATGTCTTACCTCCGAAGTAGTATAAGAGCAGCCGGGTACGCTGTGTTTGGGGCAGAAGATCAATAGCCTCGCGCAGCTTCTCGCTTTGGGTGTGGTAGGATACGATCTCCTCAACGGTGATAGGTTTATGGAGCGCTCGTGCGTTCAGCGTTGCTTCTGTCAGCTCGGAGTGCTCATAGTGCTTGTCCACTTCATTGAGAAAAGAGAGATCGTCCAGCTCGAAGCGATCAAACGCAGCAAACAGCTCCTGGCTGATCTCCAGGCGGTTTTTCCTGCCCTGTTCATCTGTGAACGATATGTAATAGTGCGAGGTGAGGGAGGTATCTACCGATTCGGAGAGTGTGTATGGATTGTCCTCTGCCTTGCGCCTCTTAGGGCGGGGCTTATCGTTATTTGGATGGTGGCCATCCATTGTTATTCCTCCTGTCAATCTGAATTTCGGTGGAAATCCAGGCCGGCAGGGAGGGCCACGGCAGCCGACGGAGGCGACATGGTTCGTACGGATTTGACAAAGAAAAGCGCCGAACACTTCACAGTAGAAGTATTCGGCGCTTCTGAGATAACAGGGGAAATCGGATGTATCAGTAAGGATTATCCGGCAGAATCGTTCCGGGTCATATGTAGAATATCGCCAGGCCAGGGCATAGATTTTTTTCGGAAGTCACCTGCCCAAGAGGTCACGCAGCGCGTAGGGCCACAAAAATTTGCCATAGCTGTCCTCCCCAAACGGCAGCCATGGCATAATAAGGCACACTAATACATCCGAAGAGCCGCCGTTTTTTTTAACTGCCCTTCGGCGCATGGTAAAAAACTATGTCAAATACATAACCGGCAAGATATTGCCGATAGAATCGGAACGATAGGGTTATAGAAGCCTTGTTCTCGGTAAGATAAAATGGGAATGAGGTGAAAGGGTAATGCCGGATGAACGACTTGTTACACTTGGAAGGGGACTACGGGAGGCCCGCAAAAAACGCGGCCTTTCACAAGAATATCTCTCTGAATTGACCGGCGTATCCACGCGGCATATCAGAGGCATTGAGAACGCGGTAATTAATCCATCCATTGAGGTGCTGGCCACCCTGCTGGATTCTTTGGAGGTAAGCTATGACAGCATCCTGCATCCAGCCACGGAAGAGCAGCAGCGAGAGATCCAGGAGATCACCGATTTGTATAGGCTGTGCCCAAGAGAGAAACAGAAGATACTGCTGGCAACGATCCGCACCTTAGGACATGAGTTGCTGAAGCCAGGAGCCTGCACTGATACAGAAGAGAACAAAAGTTAAAAACCCGCTTACGGCTGGGCCGCAGGCGGGTTTTCTTTGGGTTACGCTGTCGGCTCATCCATATATAAAGCTGGCAGAGGCACGTAGTCAATGTAACCAATATGTAACTTATTGTAACTCTAACATAGATAATAATACCTGTGCCCCCTCTGGAGGGTCACAGGTATAAATTGTTATTCCTCTCGACCTACCAGGTAATCAAGAGATACTTGGAAGAAGTCCGCGATTATGACCAGCGTTTGAATCGACGGTTCCCTCTCGCCGTGTTCATATTTCCAAATCATGTTTTTTGACAACCCGCATAGCTCACTCAATGCTCTTCCGCTGATCCTCTTTGTCGCTCGTAGCTTTTGTAGGCGGGAGGGAAAAGAACCAGTTGTCATTCAATCACCAAAGTTAATGTAAAGTTTAACGGTGGGCGGAAATGACCGTTGCTTCTCTGTATTTTTTCCAATCCAGCCGCTGACCGCAGCAGTCGCAGTAGGCCATGAACTCTCGCGCAAGCGTTACATGACAAGCCGGGCAAACATAATAATCGCTGTGACCGCCAAACGCGCAGCGAAAGGAAATGATCTCCACGACCGGTTTTGCCTTCATGTCACTTTGTCCAACCTTCATAAACAGATCTATATCTCTTGTGCCGCCCGGTCCAGCGCCGCAGCGATGGCGTCGTCCATATCGTAGTACCGATACTCTCCCAGCCGTCCGCCGAAGATCACATCCGGCCGCTCCTTCGCCATCTCCCGGTACCGTGCGTACAGCTCATGGTTCCGCTCGTCGTTCACCGGGTAGTAGGCCTCCCGTCCCGGCGTCCAGTCCAGCGGGTACTCCCAGGTGATCACCGTCTTTTCTACCTTCTCCTCCAGGAAGTATTTGTGCTCAATGATCCGGGTATAGGGCGTGTCGGCGTCGGTGTAGTTCACCACCGCCCGGCCCTGAAAGTCGGCCTCGTCCAGCGTCTCCGTCTCGAACCGCAGGCTCCGATAGTCCAGATGCCCAAGGCTGTACTCAAAAAACCCGTCTATGGTCCCTGTGTACACGGTCCTGTCCGCGATATCCGGGAAGGCGTTCATCAGCTTTTCGTAGCTCATCCCCGTCACCGCCGGGATGCCGGCTAGCATCTTTTCTATGAGTCCGTTGTAGCCGCCCTCCGGGATGCCCTGGTACGCGTCCGTGAAGTAACGGTCGTCCTCCGTGAACCGCAGGGGGATGCGCCGGATGATGCTCGCCGGCAGGCTCTTGCACGCCCGGCCCCACTGCTTCTCCGTGTAGCCCTTTATGAGCGTTTCGTATACGTCCCGGCCCACCAGCGTGAGCGCCTGCTCCTCCAAATTCGCCGGCTCCCGGTCCAGCACCAGCCGCTGGGCCTCGATCTTCGCCCTTGCCTCCTCCGGCATCTGCACGCCCCACAGCTGCCGGAACGTGCGCATGTTGAAGGGCATGGAGTATTCCTGCTCCCCGTTCACCGCCGTTACTCTATGTATATAGGGTCTGAATCTGGCGAATCGGTTAACATAATTCCACACATCTTCGCTATCCGTGTGGAAGATGTGTGCCCCGTACTTGTGGACGGTGACGCCGTCCATGTCCTCGCAGGCCACATTGCCGCCCAGCTGGGGGCGTTCGTCTATCACCAGGCACTTTTTGCCCCGGTCCGCCATCTCCCGGGCGAAGGTGCAGCCGTAGAGGCCGCTGCCCACGATGAGGTAATCGTAATGCCCGCTGAGGCTGGCCCAGATGGCCTTGGCCCGGTCCAGGGTGATGGTCTTGTCCAGGTATTGCTGATAAAGGCCGCAGAGGATGGCCGTGTCCCCGCAGGCGATCTGCTCCCCATGCTCCAGCCACAGCACCTTCGTACACAGCTCCTCTACCTGGCCCAGAGAGTGGGACACCAGGATGGTCGCCGCGCCGCCGGCGATGATCTCCTTCATCTTCGCTTCGCTCTTTTTTCGGAACGCGCCGTCGCCTACGGAGAGCACCTCGTCCAATATGAGGATGTCCGGCTGGACCATGCTGGCGATGGCGAAGGCCAGGCGGCTCTTCATACCAGAGGACAGCTGCTTGAAGGGCCGGTCCTGGAAGTCCTGCAGCTCCGCAAAAGCAATGATCTCGTCATATGTTTCGTCCATGAACTTCCGGGTATACCCCAGCATGGCCCCGCGAAGATACGCGTTTTCTTTTACGGTAAGTTCCCCGTCAAAGCCGGAAGCCAGCTCCAGCAGCGCCGCCACGTTCCCCTGGCGCGTCACCCAGCCCTCGGTGGGTTCCATGATCCCGGCCACGGCCTTCAAAAGCGTGGACTTGCCCGCGCCGTTGGAGCCGATGATGCCCAGCATCTCGCCTTTTTCCAGGGTGAAGCTCACGCGCCGGTCCGCCCAGAACTCGTTGACGTGGTAGTTGCGGGTGAGCTTGCGCATGACATATTCTTTTAAGCCGATCTCTTTGAAATCCCCGGTCAGGTACCGGATGGAAACATTGTTCACTTCCAATATGCTCATACGCCGGCCTCACACATAGTACAGGAATTTTGTGTTGTACTTCTTATACATGAAGCATCCGGCGCCCAGCGCGATGACCACGTCCGCCGCCATGAGCAGGTGGAACCATATGGTCGGTACCGTGGCCTCGATGACGATCTTGCGGAAGTACCGGATGAACAGATACATCGGGTTGAGCAGGAACAGCTTCCTCACCGTTTCGCTGTACCGGTCGATGGTGTAGAAAACAGCTGACATGTACATCAAAAGCTGCGTAAAAACGTCGTAGAGATACTGTACATCCCGGAAAAAGACGAACAGCGCTGACAAGGCCATGCCGATGCCGATGTTGAAGAGGATGAGACAGCAGATAGGATACAGAAGGCAAAGAAACTTCCACGTGAACAGCAGCCCGTCAAAGGCCACGAAAATAAAGAATATTACCAGAATCAGCCCAAAATTGATAAGCGCCTGGATATTTCGGCTGAGCAGGAAGAGGTATTTCGGTACATTGACCTTGGTGAAGATCCCCGCGTTGCCCATGATGGTGCTCATGCCTCCCTTGGTGGCGTCGGAGAAAAAATTGAACACCAGCATCCCGCAGAAGATATAGATCATAAAATGCGGCGTATTACGGCCAAAAAACTTGGTGAACACCAGCGTCATGACCGCCAGCTGCAGCAGCGGCGCAAGGATACTCCAGGCCATACCCAGCACAGTCCGCTTATATTTCTTTTTGAAATCCCGTTTGACCAGTTCTTCAATAACAGGTTGGTTCTCTCTTGCAACACGCATATACACGGGGCCATCTATATCCACCATCGCCCTTACCGCTGCTGCCACTTCGTTCTCATCAGACGGGCATAAAACTGTCAGCCTTGGAATCACCCTGCTGATCGCCAGGTCTTCCGTCGCATGATGCCCCGGTCCGTCGGCTCCATCGTCGACCCCTGCATGAGTACCGATGATCTTTACATTAAGGTTATTGTTGCAGACCTGACGTATCTGCGGGAAAGTCATGCAGCAAGAGAAAATAGACAATGCCGCATAAACAGGAATGAAGCCCTCTGCAGCAAGTCCACCTGCTACTGATACGGTCGACTGTTCAGCGATGCCCATTTCAAAATAGCGCCCCGGAAAAAAATCGCTGAACTCATATATATTTACTGACTTGCTGACATCGCTTGAAAGGACGCATATCTTATCGTTTTTCTTTGCGATATCGATCAATGTGCGTCCGACGGCATCCTTTGGAATTGAACATCCAAACTGTTCTAACATTGTTCTTCTCCCATCTGCTCAAGCAATTCTGTTCGAGCTAATCTATATTGCTCTTCAGTAGGTATACTTCTATGCCAATACCCATCATTTTCCATAAATGACACACCTTTTCCTTTTACTGTATGTGCGATGATACATTTTGGTTTGCCATACTGAGATTTGAAGGACGTTATCGTAGAATCGATCTCTTCCATAGAGTGACCGTTGATTTCTTTCACAAACCACCCGAAACTCTCGAGTCTTTCCTTCAAAGGTTCGATAGAGATCACGTTTTCTACGGGTTGATGCGAACAAAGTCCATTTCTGTCAATGATCAGGACAAGGTTATCAAGCTTGTAATGACCAGCCTCCATCATGGCTTCCCAGACCTGCCCCTCATGTGTTTCTCCGTCCCCGATCATGACATAAACTGTGTCTTTACTCTTTTTTAACTTCTTTGCCAATGCCATCCCGACCCCATAAGACAGGCCCTGTCCGAGAAGTCCTGTTGTGACCTCTGTTTCAGGCACCTTGTCACGATTTGTATGACCGGACAAGCGGCTCCCGACCTGCCTGAAAGTGTTCAATTCACTGTCGTCTATAAATCCGAGTTCATTCAATTCGGCATAAAGCGCGGGTACTGAATGTCCCTTTGATAAAATAAACCGGTCTCTGTCCGAAGATCTGTAATCGATCTCGCATTCTCCAAGGTAGGTAATCATATCGCAGGCGGAAAAAGAGCCACCCAAATGCCCCGATGAAGCGAAATAAACCATGTCAAGTATTTTTATCCGATTCTTCAGCGCCGTTTTCCTTAACTGATCATAACGGATCCTTATTTGTTTCCTCATTGCACTTTATCCTTTTTTCTTTTGTTTCCCTCTCTGTGTATGCTCCGCAATAATTATGAGATCAGAGGAATCTGTGTATCCGGCCTCTCAGCTTTCTTCAACTCAATAACTGCCTGCGCCATCAAAAAATCATCTATATCATCAATGCAAATACCCTCGAACTGTGTTATGGGGTGAATATATGGTTTTTCGCCGATCCGGCGGCCGAATTTTGTTAAAACTTCCTTTTCAAAGACAAACATTTCCCCTTCAACATAGACAGGTTCCAGATCCTGGGTACGCACGACATCCGAAAGGCTATAGTTGAGCGGATGTCCATTATACCATGTGAATTCACGAATTTCATGGGCAGCAAAAGCTGAGTCATAGTTATCACACAACACTTTGTTTATGGAGAGCTGAATCGTATCTGCTTTGATAAAAGGCTGCGTGACATGCAAGAGAACATATATGTCGGCTGGCACTTGGGAAACAAAGCTTTCCAATATCTGTTTGGATTTTACAGTATCACTGTCAAGGTATTCAGGACGTTTCAAAAATCGTATCCCTTCGGGAATATATCGACATATTGATTCATCGCTACAATATACATAGACCTCGTCGATATTATCGACTTTTTTTACCGTTTCAAACAAATACTGGCAAAGGGCGCGATCCCCCAGTGGTTTTACATTTTTTCCGGGTAGTCGCACATTGTGCAGTTTGATTGGGATCATCGCAACGACCTTTTTCATTGTTTTATCCCTTCTTTACTCTTTTGCTCTTCTATATATGCATCGTACACGGCATCTAGGTAGTCGTAGTCATATCGTTTCTTTTTGTGCTCGTCCAATCTTTGCAGAATCTGCCTCAGGTCATAGCTGGTCATGCCAGGTTTATCACACAAATACGCTATCGTGTATACATGTACACCATATAATCCAGCATATAGCATGGGAAGAGAATATCCCCATTCATATTGTTGCTTGAACTTTGTTAGATAGCTATCGATAGAATCAAGAATGGGCTTCATCTTATATTTTTTGATATTGAGACGGTTCAAATATTCGGAGAACAGTTCTGTATTCAGGTTGCCCCCGCCCCTTCCCATACCAAACAAGGAGGCGTCAATAACGATACTCTTATTGTCTTTTCCAGTGATCTCCATAAAATGTCTTGCCAGAGAAAAGGAGTTGAGTTGATTGTTGTGAGAGTGGAAACCTACCCGAATCCCTTCTTTCAAGTATTGCCGATATACGCTGTATACGCGGTCCACGTCTTTTTCCGCAGCGATCGAATAAGTATCGACCATAGACAGTGTCGCCGGAACAAGCCGGTTAGCTATATTGATTACTTTCATTAAATCTTCTTCAGAGTAAGAGAATGTATCCATCGGCTGGATAGCAACACGGTAGCCCTTATCCATTACCTTTTTGATAAAGCCCTCAACATCTTTGTCAAGATCCCATTCAAAAAAGCTGACGCGCACTAAGTCAAATGACTTTCCATTATATGGCTCCAGATTGTCAACATCATACCTTCCAAAATCCATCAGTGCTGAGAGCCATGTATTTTCATTTTTCTGTGGAAGGTACGGCTCAGCAAAGCTGGGGTTTGGGTAATATGTACGGCCCGGTTCAAAGTCCTTCGGCTCGATTTTTTTCAGAAAGCCGCACTCTACGATCTCTATTCCCGCCTCGTTCAAGTTTTTCGCAATAGCAGTTGCCGCTTCTACACCAAACCGTGCTTCATTAACTTGCGCCCCGTCACGCAGGGTGCAATCCAACACTTGAATCGTACGATTATTCATCTTGCAAGACTCCTAACTTTATTTGTTTTGTTTTCAAAACTAAATTTTCATAGAGCACATTATACGTATACTCCTATGTTCATCTATGTTTTTTCCTCCCAATAAAGTCGCGCAGTTTTTCCTTGGCACGATGCACCGTATAGGCCCAGCCGTTATCTTTTACGCATTGAATGCCGCCATGGATCTTTCGGACGAGGAGGCTGGGGCTTTCCGAAGAGAGCTTTTGCGACAAGAATTGGCTTTTCTGGTTTAGGGTCATTAATTGGTTTCCAAAATAGTCCGCGATCAGGAATAAACATAGCTCCGCTTTGTCTTTTTTTCCGTTTTTTAACAGGTATTCGCCGATCATCGGAAGATAATTTGCAAATCTGTTCAAACGAGCACGGACTGCGTTTGTTATCAGTTCAGGTCTGTCGTTGCCTATGATCGCATCATAAATATCAAACGCAGTTTCTGGGTCAAGATTCGTTCCGTCGTATTTTTCGCCAAACCCCATGATCGCTTTTCGGTAAAAGCCGATCGTATCCTGGTAATACCTTTCAAAGTCCCGACCATTGGCCTCCTGAAAGTATTTGCTGATCAAGAGAAGGCCGTTATCAGTGGCACCTCTGTCGAACTCGATAAACCCCATATAGTAATAATAAGGGCACCGCGCCAGCACATCCTGCTCGGGAAAATCGCTTATCGCATCGTAGAGCTTCAGATCATAGTACGCTTGAAAGACCAGCGCCTGATTAAGAGGGTCATTCATGAGCTTGCTCTGATTGGCGATCAGTATCTTCTTTCTGAGATCCTCCATCTGGGAGCTGAGTGTCAGGAACCCCTCTTCGTTCAGAGGCATGTTACGGTAGGTCTTTTCCAGCGTTTCAAAATAGCTGTCCCAATTGATGTCCGCGTCTGCCCAATCAAAGGTCCGGGTTGAATTGACGATGGCGTTCCAAAGCCGCTTCTGCTTCAACACGGTGAAGTCGACCTGCGGGTCAGCCTTCATCGTTTCGCGGTATGTTTCGTAGGAGTACGGTTTTATTTCTGGGAAGAGGCCTTTAGACAGATATTTTTCGTATACCCACTCCACGACGTCCACGATGCGACCGGACGCGCCGGTACGATAGGGGAGCAGCTTTTGTAGATGCGCCTCGCTGCACATCTTGCCATAGGGCAAATAGTCGCAGATCTCAGACACATCTACCAGGCAACCCGTATCCTCTGCCAGCTCAATATGCTGCTTTTCGATCACATTTTTGCGTATCTCATATTTGTCTTCACTGTCCAGGCCGCCGACGATAAGGACGCCTTTGCCGCGGAGGGCGGCGTCCAGATAGCACGAATAGGACGTCGTGATCACGCTGACGCTCTCGTCGATCAGTTCCTGAAGGTCACGGTGACGGTCAAGCAGGACAAGATTCGGCGGCAGGTTTCCGTCGGAGAGTTCATTCAGGACCTTATAAATATGGTTTTTATTCCAGTGTGTCCGGAATTTCTTGTCTGACTGCAGCCATCTTGGCTTTACTACGATCCGGTGATCCGGAAACCGTTCACATGCCTCCAGAAGCATTTTTGCGACACGCCGTTTTCCCACCGTACCAAACGGCGTGTGGCCAGCGTCGACATAGAGTATTTGCTTGTCGTTGGTCCGCACAAATGATTTGGTATCATTTTTGGGGTTTCCGACCGGCATGGAGGCGCAGTCCTCATGACAGCGCATTGGCCTTTCGTTGCAGATCGTAAACATAAAGTCCGACCCCTCTGTCGGCCAGCTGTCGATAAAAATGAAGTTGTAATTGAACACATATATGTCGTACCAGCGCAATATGTTCATCGCGTCAGTTCCACAAAATGCGATATCATATTTCTTTACTGTCGTTTTAGAGAGCTGTGTGACCGGCTTGACCTCAAGGCCAAGTTCCGAAAACATCCGTATGCTTTTGTAATCCATAAAACGTCCATAAATATCGACCTTATGTCCTCTTTTGATGAATTCGCGGACGATATTTTGGATTGATAGATTTGTGGCATCTACACTTGCGATCACTAATATGTTCATTTTTGCTCCAAACTGTCCAGGATAAAGGGAATAACGGCCTCTGCATTACTCACTTCATATTCTATCTCTATATCACGATCTCTTCCGAACATCTCGTTGATCGAAAACATCTTGTGATAAGAGCATGCCTGGCTCCGTGTATTTTTGACCAGAGGATAAAGAATGATTCGTTTACAATTTGTACTCTCTGTTATATCCGCAAAGCCTGTCCTGACCGATATCATATACCCTGCTTTATTTAAGAACTGGACTGCCTGTTCTATCGGGAAACAGACCGCCTGTGTTCCGGATATTGGTATTTCCTTGGGACTGGCCGTATTTGTGACGACAGAATATCCTCTTTGCAGAAGTTTGGCTGTCAGCTTTCTCCAAAACAGTTCAGAGGGAAGCGATCTGAGCGAACCGGAATACGGGACCAGCAAAACGGTTTTTCCTGGGTTGAGCGCATATTTTTCAAACATCTTTGTTACCTCTTTGTCCTCAACAGCCTCTGGAAAACTGACTTGACACCTTTCGACTCCGTCAAACACAGCGTATTGGAACATAGAGTACATGTTAAAGCCGTGAACTCCCTCCATTGGCCTTAAAACAGATAAATGATCACTGGCAAGTCCCCAATGCAGGACCCGTCCATGCAATCTATCCGGACCCATAAATCGCCAGAACAACATTAGAGCCACTGTTTCTTCCGCGGTCACTTTCTTCGTTCCTGGTATGGCAAACATACGCGTGATAGTTTCCGAAGCACGCCCCGGAACCACAAGGCATGGAATTTCTTCATCTATCCGTCTGTTCTCCAAATAGGAATGATACAACTGCGAGATGATATAGATATCACCCGTCCCATTCGGCGCGATCAGATACTCTCTGCCCTCTTCGCCTCCGCGCAGTAAGCTGCTGTAATAGACATATCCCGTATGTATACTTGTAAAGGTCCTGCAGATCCTTACTCGTCTATGAAAACGTGGGTACGCTTGCCCCGGCGCCAGTTGAGCGTGACGCGGTTCAGGATGGTGTCGGTGATGACCAGCAGGCCGGTGGGCTTCAACTGCTCGCCCAGGTCCCGGATGTCGAACACCAGAATGCGCTTGTTGAGGTCCACAGTGCTTTCGTGACCGAACACGTCCAGAGAACCGGTGGTGAACAGCTCCAACGCCAGGGCGATCTCCTGGGCCTCCGGCTCCGGCTGTTCCAACAGCTTCTCCCGGAGGGTACAGAGCGTGGGGACCTTCTGCGTCCTGGCGGCATCCATATACACAGCGGCGGTGCATCGGTCGATGATAGACTTGTGCTGGGGGCCGACACCGTTCTTGTCGATCTGTTCCACCAGGGACATGATGAACTGCGACTTCTCCACCAGGGGATTGTTCTCGCCGTAGCCCTTGACCAGATACAGAGCGTTCAGCCTGTCCTTGCCGCCAGCGGCGATGTGGAACACGCTGCTTATATCCGGGGCAATGCCCTTGATGAGCGGCTCGTACTCGTTTTCCGGGTCGCATATGAGGATCTCGTCGTCCGTATTGAGGATGAGCTGAAGGATCATCTCCTTGATGAAGAAGGACTTGCCGCCGCCGGGGACGCCCAGCACAAAGCCAGACTGATTCATCAGGTTCTCCCGGTTACAGAGAATGAGGTTGTGGGAGATGGCGTTCTCGCCCAGATAGATGCCGCCCGGTTCGTGGATCTCCTGGACCTTGAACGGCATGAACACGGCGAGGCTCTCCGTGGTGAGTGTGCGGAAGGCGTCTATCTTCCTGGTGCCGATGGGCAGCACGGTGTTGAGGCTGTCTATCTGCTGGAAGGTCAGAGTCGCCAGCTGGCACATATTCTTGCCTGCGATGGATTTTATCGCCTCGGTATCGCTGTCCAGCTGCTCCTTGCTGCCAGCGGTCAGCACCATGGTCAGGATGCCGTGCATCATCCGCTGGTCACGGGTGGTCAGATCGTCCAGGAACTCTTTGGCCTCCTTCCGCTGCAGCTCCCGCTTCGATTCTCCTGACAAGGTATTGGCTTACGCTGGTCTTTCTCCTTCTACTTACCAGTCCGGGCAGCTCAACAACTGCTACGCCCATATGGAGAAGAGAGGGTCCAGATACCTGCGCTATGCCATCTACAACGCCACAAAGTACGTCTGCATTTGGGACCCGACCTTTGCCGCCTACCTCTCCAAGAAACGTGCTGAAGGCAAGCACTACAATGTGGCCTTGTCTCATGCCGAGAAGAAACTCGTACGGCTCATCTACGCTCTGGAGAAGTCCGGGCTGCCTTACCAGCCTCGTACAGCAGCCTAGCCTGCTCCTCTTTCACAGCCTCGGCGCCCTTATGGCGTCTGCTTTGTTATGCCATCTTGCGGTTCTACTTCCTTGCTTCCTATTCATCTAATTCGGGCTTGACTTTTAATAGTTAGTCTTTCGTTTGTCGTGATTCTTGGCCTGCCGGTACTTCTCATACCCACGCTTTGCCCAATCGGGCAGCTGTGCCCTGGTCATGGTGCCGAGGATGTCCCGCCGCTCATAACGGGCCTCTTTGTCGGTATAGAGGTCAACACAGAAGCAAGCGTGGCCGTGGGCGTGAGGCATCGCGCCGAAGCCGCCGGTACAGAATTTGAGCTGGTGGGTAGCGGCGCGGTATTCCCGCCGCAGCACATCCTGCCGGATGACAACGAACTGATTTCGGAGGTCATCGTTTCCGTCGATGACAGTGCATCTGTCCGCGGTGATGGGACTGTCATCAATGCCCTCGATGGCAGGTTGCCGCCGCTCCACTTCGATTCGTATGCACTGCTCCTTCAGCCGGTCCGCAAAATCCTTGGCGGCATCCAAATAACTGTCATAGGCCATGACTTCCTCATAGAACAAGGCCATTTCGGTATGGCGGCAGAACGCACACATATATTGCTCATCGGGCGGGGCTTGAAGATTCTCGCCCAGCACCACTTCCTTGTCGCCCAGGGTGATAGCCTGGATGATCTCATAATCCCCGGCCATCCGCTTTTCCGTATCCATCATCCCAGCCCCAGCTCCTCCAAAAACTGCTCAAACGCCCTGTCCGGGCAGATCTTGCACCGTTTGGGGATGGGGGCCTTGCGCTGGAGGAACAGCACGGTGCGGATGTTGGGCACGGTGATGCGGGGGATCTCCACCATATCCTCCGGTTTGATGGTGAGGATCTCGGCAGGGGAATACCCTGCCTCCGCGAAGATACGGAGCAGGCGCTTTTCATAGGGTTCATGCTGCATGGTTGGAACTCCTTTCACCAGCTCCATAATGTCCTTGCGGAAAGCGGTGCTGTTTCCCATTGTAAGGAATATGCCGCCGATCTTCAGGCGAGGATTTACTTGCCGCTTGAGGCTATTCACGGTACCCACCAGTTCTGTCATGTCCTCTGCGGCAAGATAATCTGCCTGCACGGGGATGAGAACATAGTCGGCGGCGGCAAGACAGTTGAGGACGAGCATACCCAACGACGGGCGGCAGTCCAGCAGCACATAGTCGTAGTCCTTTTTCACGTCGGCCAGATACTGTTTCAACACAGTCTCCCGGCTCATCACGTTCACAAGGCTGACTTCCACGGCGGACAAGGCCCGGTTGCCAGGAATGAAGTCGAAGCCCTCGCTGTGGTGGAGGATTTCGGGGTAGCCGTCCCTCTGAACGTCGTCCACCACGTCTTTCATCACCGTTGCCAACGTCAGTTTCAGGTCGTGGGGCTGGCGCAGGCCCAGCATTTTGGTGAGGTCGCCCTGGGGGTCAACATCCAGGAGCAGCACCCGCTTTCCCTGGGCCGCAAGGCCCGCGCCCAGGTTGAACACGGTGGTGCTTTTCCCGACGCCGCCCTTTTGATTTGCTATGGCGATCACTTTCGGCTTTGCCATTTGGGTTGATACCTCCTTTATACAGAATGACCCGCCTGGCGAGGCGGGCGAATATGTAGATGAATATGATAGAAAAGAATGGCCTTTTATTTCCTGTACTTTCATGTTATACTGTAAAAGGAATAAGCCAGAAGGGAGGGATGGCTATGACCCTTGAACTGGCGCTGGAGGAATTAACACTGGGCTTACGGAAGATTTACGGCGATTTGATCGACAGCATCATTCTATATGGTTCCACCGCCCGTGGAACACAGACGGAAGATTCTGATGTTGATGTGGCGATCCTGCTGCATCCTGGCGCAACAAAGGCAATGCGTGAACAGATGACAGATCTGGTCGTTGACCTGGAACTTGCCTGCGGCAAGGTCTTGTCAGTCCTCTGTATCGATTATGAGAAATTTGCGGAGTGGAAGGATGCCCTTCCGTTCTACAAGAACATTCGGACGGAGGGTGTTGTGTTATGGCAGGCAGCCTGACGGAACTTTCCGCATATCGTTTTGAACGCGCAAAGGAGGAGCTTCAGACAGCGGAACTGCTTTTTCAAAATGCCAGCTTTCGCTCTTCCATTAGCCGCTCATACTATGCGATCTTTCATGCGATCCGATCTGTCAACGCATTGGACGGCTTTGACAGCAGCAAGCATAGTGGCGTAATCTCGCATTTTAACCAAGAGTATGTCAAAACTGGTGTGTTTGAAAAAGAGGCATCCAAGATCATCCGCAATGCCTCCGCGCTGCGTGAACAGGCAGACTATGAGGACTTCTATAAAGCCACGCAGGAAGAAGCGGCAGACGTTCTTGAACAGGCGTCCAAGTTTATTACTGCGGTAGGGGGATACCTTCGCCAAAAAGGGATATTTTAACCTTGCAATATGTAACAGCGAAATACAGCGCATGGGCCTCGAAATGAGGCCCATGCTCTTTTGTCAGCCGACGACGCGGTCACAATAGACCACATATCTGTATTTGCCCCCGGAGGCGTAGGGGTGGCAGGTGAGAAGCGTCAGCATATCCCGCCCCGGCTGGATCAGTTTTTCGATTGAGTTGATCGGCTGTCAAGGTAATAAGGCAGTTGGTTGCATCATCCATTGGGAGAGCTTCAACCTGCGATGAGGCGTAGGTTATAGATGGATGTAGTCCCCTCCGTAGCAAATCTGTATCCAGCTTTATTGCATTACACAAAAGCACCCACCATCTGGTGGGTGCTTTAATGATGACCATTGTAGCGGTAGTCAGTCAATACTCCGAACTAAGAAGAAAATCGGCTATGTGCATCGTTTTTATGCCTTCGTAGTTTCCTCCGGCAAACTCATCCGCTCTTAATACATATTTCGGATAGTTGTCATGTATTTCAAGCAGACGATGATATTCACGTTTTTCAGCTTTCTCGGAACGGATTTCTTGGGTGACCTGAGCATAGAGCTTCTCATTCTGCCTTGTGCCTATGAAATCGATCTCTCCGTCATTGGTTTTTCCAATATGGACAGTGTAACCCCTGCGGCAGAGTTCCAAATAGACGATGTTCTCAAGGCTCGCGGCAACTGTATCGGCATTGTAGCCTAAAACGCTGTATCTCAAAGATGTATCTGCGAGATAAAACTTCTCCTGTGTCTTTAGCAGTTCCTTGCCTTGTATGTCGTATCTGGAACAGCGGTGAAGCAAATATGCTTTTTCCAGTTTTTCCAGGTAGCCATATACGGTTTCATTGTCGATCTTTCTGTTCTCTGATTTCAAGTAATCCGAGATCGACTTTGCAGAAAAAGTATTGCCCACATTGTTAAACGTGAATTTGACAACTCGCTCCAGTTGGTCGATCTTTCTTACCTGATTACGCCGCACAATGTCGGCAAAAATGGTAGAATTGTATATATCCCGCACGATGGTGTATATCTCGTCCTGAGAATACTTCCTCAGATGCGTTGCTGGGAATCCGCCCAAACGAACATATTCTGGTAGTTCCCCCCTTGGGTCTGCGACAGGGCTGTATATTTCCTTGAACTTCAGGTACTCAGCAAATGAGAGCGTGTAGATGCGAAAAGTAACATATCTGCCAGTCAGATATGTAGATATTTCGGAGGACATCATGCGGGAGTTGGAGCCTGTCACATATAGATCCACATTATAATCTGAGGAAAGAGAATTGACGACCCTTTCCCAGCCCTTGATCTCCTGCACTTCATCAAGAAACAAATACGTCCGGCCGGTAGGAGATAGGAGTTGCTTCAGTTCGCCATACATCTGTTTTGCTGTCATATCTGCATATTCCATCGAATCATAACGGCGACTTATGATCCGTTCGTCAGGGACATTCCTTTCCACCCGTAGTTTTTCCATAATCATTTTCAATATGGTGGACTTCCCACAGCGGCGAACCCCTGTCAACACCTTCACAAAAGGGGTATCTACATAGGCCATGATCCTATCTACATACATAGGTCTATAAATCAAGACGATCACCTCCATCTAAGGTCAGTATACCACAAAAATCGGTGAATGCAAACATATTTGCGGTTATAAACCGCAAAAAAGAAGATAACCATGTCTTTGTGCGGAAAGTCATTTGAGGAGGTCGCATCTGATCAACCATAGGATGCAACGCATGGGCCTCTAATCGAGGCCCATGCTCTTTTGTCAGCCGATAACGCGGTCACAGTAGACCACGTATCTGTACTTGCCCCCGGAGGCGTAGGGGTGGCAGGTGAGCAGCGTCAGCATATCCCGTCCCGGCTGGATCAGTATCTCGTTGATGTCGTTGGGCTTTATGACCTTGATGGACGTGACCTCATAGGTCAGCGTTTCCCAAAGATTTGTGATATACACCCGGTCGCCTACTTCCAGAAGGTCGATATAGCGGAAGAAGGGCGCGCCGTACCATCCCCGGTGGGCGGCGATCACGCAGTTGGTGTCCATGCCTCCGATGGGAAGGCTGGTCTGGGACAAATGCACCGCGCCAGCGGCCATGTTGTCATAGGTCGCACCAAGATAAATAGGCAGCTCCACGTCCATTTTTGGTATGGAGATCACGCCCATCGCACCATTCTCCACGCCGTAGGCGGTGAGGTCAAAGGAGGGCTGCTGGTATGCCCAAGCGTCGCAAAGCCCGGTCTGTCCGTTGGCGTAGATCTGGGCGTTGTACCGCGCCATGGCGTCATATAGCTCCGAATACGGCCTGGGCGTGGGCGATGGCATGGGACCCTCCACATATTCAAAGGTCACGTCGGCATCGTCCTCTCCCGCGGCGGACATATCAAAGAAGTCGCTGACCGCGACATGGGCCTTATGGGTCAGATGAGCGCCCACCAGCTCCGGCCATAGCAAGATGGTGAGGCCCGCTAGGAAGATGGCACAGGCCAGGGAGATAAGCGCCCGCGTCTTTGCGCTGCGCCTCGGATGCGGTTTATCGTGCCTCATGTTTGCCATACCTCCTGCGTGTGTGCTTTGCGAGATAGAGCCTCCATCCAATGACCGCCGCGGCGCTGCACCCTGCCAGGATTCCAACGCCCAGGGCAAGGCCCTTGACGTACTGCCGCCGCCAGGTGGAGGACTCTGGTGCGGCCTCTGCCTCCATGACCGACTCTTGTGCCGGCACGTATGGCACGCGCTTGCCCCGAACAAGCAGGCGGTGGGTGTTTACTGCATACGGCGTACAAGTAATGAGCGTCACAAGGTCCATTCCCGGCTGAAGCTCCAACGCGGCAGCGTCATCCGGCTCCACGATCAGGATTTGATCGATCTCATAGGCCAGTGTTTCGCCCAGGACGCTCAGATAGAACCTGTCGCCCTCCCGCAGTTGTTCCAGGTCGGTGAACATCCGCTGGGAGGCAAGGCCGGAATGGGCCGCGAGGACCGCGTGGGTGCTTTCGCCGCCCACGGGCAGGGACGAACCGGGCAGATGCCCCACGCCCTGTTCCAAGGTGCTGTTTTCTACGCCGTGGTATATGGGCAGCTCCACATCAATGGACGGGATGCGGATATAGCCCATGATGCCATTGTTGTTCACGTTCAACAGGTCATCATAGCCGTCCCGTGCGGCATTGAGGCGGGAAATGGCATCGGGGCCACTCATAGAGATGACCCCGATGCTGCGGTTGAACTGCTGCGCCGCCTCACGCTCCCGCATGAGCGTGGTATCGTCCATGCGGGAGATGGCGTCAGAGTAGGCGGCCATCGCGGTGGATTGATATTTCTCCGCGAGGTAGTTGCTGACGAATGGATAGAGCGTGATACCCAGCGCCAGCAGGAATACCAGCGCGCAGACGGCTATTTTGAGCCAGCTCATCTATGGCTGCGCCGCCGGCTGAAAATAAAGATAGCCGCCGCAGCGCCCGCCATGAGGACGATCCCGATGGTGGCGTAGAGCCAGGTGCCTCTGCCGCCCGTCTGGGGCAGGTCGAAGCCCTTGGTGTTCACCACGGTCAGGGTGACGAAAGCGTTTGCAGATTCGTTGGAGGCCGCCATCTCCGCCGCGTTGCCGTTCACCGTGGCGGAGGCCGTCAGCATGGGTTTCTTGCACACATCACAAACGGTGCCGTCAGCGGCGGTGATAACGACCTTCACAGGCTCTTTGAGCAGTACATACCCATTATCGGTGGCCGTTTCAGTGATGGAGTAGGCATCATCCTCCAAGCCCTTGACGATGATCTTGCCCTCCGCCGTGGGGATGAACACGGTGGCCTGGGCCTCCTCAGAGGTGTGGCCGGTCACATAGTAGATCCCATCCTGCTGGGTGGCCTGGACATAGTAGTTGTCCGTATCGTTATGGATGGTCATCTTGACGGCGTCAAAGTTGCCGGCGCCGTCAGAGAACTTCTTGGTGAGATCCAGGCCGTATACATACACATGGCAGTCGTCCTTGAGAGTGTCATAGTATTCGGAGTTGGTCCGTTTCCAGGTGAGGGTCACATCGTTGGGGTTAGCCTTGTCGCCGTATACAACGGTGGCGTCGCTGTTGACCTTGGCGGCGTAGGTGATCCGCATGGTGCAGGCGGAGTAACCGCGCTGGACATCACTGTTGCCGTAGACGCTCTCACTGGTGTTGATCTCCGAAAGGCCCAGCGCCGTCATGGTGATGGTCATAGAGGTGCCGCCGTCCTCCGGAGCGTAGTCCACGTTGAATTTGCCGTCCCCTTCGGACCAGGAGGCGATCTTCTGGGAACAGTCCTTATCCTGGAAGAACTCGATCACCACATCATTCTTGGCATAGGCGAGGCCCTGGCTCAGATTATCCACGAAGGTGTAGGTGGTGAGCTGGGAGGCCGTGCTGGTGATGGTGGGCAGCGTGGAGATGATCTGATACTGCATCACATCGCCGTCCGAGCCGGAGGCGGTATGGGCATAGCCGTCCGAGATGCTGTCCGTGGAGCCATCGTTCTTGCCGGTGGAGGTGCTGGCCTCGCGGACGGTCTTTTCGAGGGTGGGCGCACCGGTGTTGTTCTTGGGATATACAGTCACATCATAATTCCAGGAAGCGCCGTCAACGTTCGTCATGGGCAGCGATACCAGGAAGGGGTCCGTGGTGCTGGTGACATTTTCGGGCACGGCGGTCTCTACGAGAAGATAGAGGCCCAGAGGCAGGCCGCTGGCGGAGCTGTGGCCGTATTCATCCGTTTCCGTCATGGTAACGCCGCTGTTGGAGCCGATATAGGCTTCCAGGGCATTCTTCGTGGTAGTCGCGTTGTCCGCGAGAGCCTTTTCCAGCGCGGAGATCAGAGTGTCAGAGGTGAAGTAATAGACCTCTTCTGCCTGGTGCTGGGCGTTCTCAGTGGAAAGACCCAGGGCGGTGAGGAAAGCGGTGGTGGCAGCGCCCGCCGGCATGGCGTAAACGGTGGCGGTCGTCTGGCCGCTGCCGTCAGAGCCGGCGTAGGTGGCGATGTCGGCCACCTTCAGGTACGTGAACTTTACGCCCTTGATGGCGTAGTTGACCGCCCCTCCCAGGGTGTCGTTCACAGAACTGTCGTAGACACCGGAGGACACATGGGCATCGGCATCCCAGGTGCCCGCGGCCTCGGCGCTGGTCAGATCGTACTTGTAGATGTTCAGCGAGCCCGTCTTGGATGCGTCGATGGCGGGACCGGGGGAGGCATAGCCGAACGCGCACAGGGACATGGCCAGGATGACGGCCAGGATGAGGGAAACGATTCTCTTCACAGTTTTCATGGTTCATTCTCCTTGTATTATGAAGTAGTAGTTATTAGTGACCCTCTCCAAGGTCATGTGCTACACTGGAAGGGATGCTG
>CANQXG010000003.1 GCA_947627735.1 uncultured Oscillospiraceae bacterium
TGCCTTCACACATCCGTCTACTTATTCCCTTACACTAGGGGGCTTTTTCCCTGTCCGTTTCGCTTGGTACAGTTCAAACCGGGCAGGGGGCTTTTTCTGTCCATATGGAAGGGAAACGTTTCGTGTTAAAATGTGACAAAAAGAAAAAGGAGAGAGCATCATGGACCCATCCACCACGATGAAAAAGCTGGGCGTCGAACAGGCCATCAAGTACCTTTACAAGGACCCGGAGAAGAACGCCGCCAAGATCATGGACTGGGCGGACAAGTTCGCCGGGGACAGCTTCGGTCCTCAGCGGGCGGTCATCCGCCGGGCCATCGAGGACCCGTCCGACCCCTACCACCGGTTCGTCATGCACATGGTAAAGGACGTGGACCGGGAGGTGCTCACGGCGGTGGCCGTGAACTTTTTCGTCAACGCCACCCTCACCGGCTGGCCCCGGCAGGAGGAGCTGCGGAAGAAATATAACTGCAACATCCCCTGGGCTATCCTGCTGGACCCCACCTCCGCCTGCAATCTGCACTGCACCGGCTGCTGGGCGGCGGAGTACGGCAACCGGCTGAACCTGACCTATGACGAGATCGACGACATCATCCGCCAGGGAAAGGACATGGGGGTGTACTTCTACATCTACACCGGCGGCGAACCCATGGTCCGCCGGGATGACCTGATCCGCCTGTGCGAAAAGCATGACGACTGTGTGTTTCTGGCCTTCACCAACGGCACCCTCATCGACGAGGCCTTCGCCGACGAGATGCTGCGGGTGAAGAATTTCGTCCCCGCCATCTCCCTGGAGGGGTCCGAGGAGGCCACCGACGGTCGCCGGGGCCAGGGGGTGTACCGGAAGGCCCGGGCGGCCATGGACCTGCTGCACCGGAAAAAGCTGCCCTACGGCATCTCCTCGTGCTACACCAGCGCCAACTACGACTCCATCACCTCCGAGGAGTACTACGACAGCCTCATCGATATGGGGGCGTACTTCATCTGGTACTTCCACTACATGCCTGTGGGCAACGACGCCTCCCCGGAGCTGCTGCCCACCCCGGAGCAGCGGGCGGTGGTCTACCGGCGCATCCGAGACTACCGCTCCCGCAAGCCCCTGTTCGCCATGGATTTCCAAAACGACGCGGAGTACGTGGGCGGATGCGTCGCCGGAGGCCGGCGGTACCTGCACATCAACGCCAACGGGGACGTGGACCCCTGCGTGTTCGTCCACTACTCCGACGGCAATATCCGCGAAAAGAGCCTGCTGGACATCCTCCGGGGGCCGCTGTTCATGGCCTACCACGACTGCCAGCCCTTCAACGAGAACATGCTCCGGCCCTGCCCCATGCTGGAGAACCCGGAGCTGCTGCGGGCCATGGTGGCCTCCAGCGGCGCCAAGAGCACGGACCTGCAGTCGCCGGAGAGCGCGGAGCACCTGTGCGCCAAGTGCGATGAATACGCCCGGCGCTGGCAGCCCGCCGCCGACTTTCTGTGGCGGGAGCGGCAGGAGACAAAGCACGCCTGAAAAAACGCGCCGCCGCGGTCGGACCGCGGCGGCGTTTTGATGGGGAATAAGTTTACATAATACACTCAGCACAGGGGCGCGAAGATGCGCAGCACCCCGTCCACCAGCCAGTGCCAGAACCCGCCGGGCAGGTCCTCCGGCGTGCGCCGGCGGCTCTTTTCCTGGGTGGCCAGAAAATCCGCCTTCAGCGCGTCCAGCAGGGAGGCCCTGTAAAACAGGGAGTTGTTCTCAAAGTGCAGGAAAAGGCTCCGGTAATCCAGGTTCACCGTGCCCACGGAGCCGATCTTCCCGTCCACCAGGCTGGCCTTGGCGTGGACGAAGCCGGGGGTGTACTCGTACACCTTCACCCCCGCCTGGAGCAGCACGGGGTAGAAGCTGCGGCCCATGCGGTAGACCAGCTTCTTGTCCGGGATGCCGGGCATGATGATGCGCACGTCCACCCCCCGCCGGGCGGCCCGGATGAAGGCGTCCAGCAGCGCGTCCCCGGGCATGAGATAGGGGGTGTAGAACCAGGCATAGCTCTCCGCCTGGCTGAGCAGGTCGATGAACAGCTCGTTCGACACCGCGTCGTCCCCCAGGGGGGAGTCATAGTAGCTGAGCACGCAGCCGTCCGCCGGGCCGGGGTCCTCCTGAGCGGGCGGGACCAAAAACGCCGCCGGGACCGGGTCATGGGGGTCGGCGAAGGCGTTCCAGAACTGGGCGAACATGCGGGTGTAGTTCTCCACCGCCTCGCCGGTGAGCTTGAAGCCGATGTCCTTCCAGTGGCCGAAGCGCTGGATATGGTTGATGTACTCGTCGGCCAGGTTGACGCCGCCGGAGAAGGCCACCTTCCCGTCGATGACGAGCATCTTCCGGTGGTCCCGGCAGTTGAGGGTGCCCTTGACGAACACCAGGGGGTTGAAGGGGGCCACCCGGATGCCCTTTTCCCGCAGCTTGTCGGCGTTCTCCCGGCAGTAGGTGGATATGCTGCCCAGATCGTCGTACATCACCCGCACGTCCACGCCCTGGGCGGCCTTGCGGGCCATGATGTCCACCATGGAGTCCCACATCAGCCCGTCCTGGACGATGAAATACTCCACGAAGATGAACCTCTCCGCCTTCTCCATCTCCCGGAGCATCACCGGGAACATGTCGTCGCCCAGGGGGTAATACTCCGCGCTCCGGTTGGGGCGGGGGGCGAAGCCGGTCATGGCCTGCACGGCGCGGAAAGTCTGGCCCGCCCGCCTGTCGGCGGCGAGCAGGCCCTCGTATACCGCCTGGCCCTCGTCCGCCGCGGGGGGCAGGGCGCCGGCCGCCTCCAGTTTTTTCCGCAGGGGCCGGGTGGTGCGCTTGTTGCCGAATATCAGGTACAGCAGCGCCCCCGGCAGGGGGAAGGTGAGGATCAGCAGCAGCCAGATGATCTTGTATGTCCCCTCGTCCCGCTTCGTGATAAGGTACAGCACGAAGATAAACGACAGGATGGACAGTATCAGGGCGATGGCCCCGGCCCAGGGGGCCAGCCAGGTCAGCGTCAGGTACAGCCACAGCACCTGCAGGGCCACGGCGGGGATCACCGTGAACACGCGCCGGAGGATCATATGCATATCTCAACACTCCTTTGTGCCGCCCAAAGCGGTGAGGCCATTATATACCATTCCGCCCCCGGGCGCAACCCCGCCGGGCAAATATTCCCCGGTCCGTGCCGCCGGCCGGAGCGGGACAACTGGCATGATAAAAATTATTGAAACTGGCTCTTTTCATAGGGCCAATTTGTGGTATAGTGTGCTATATCCACGACAGGGAGGTATCGTACCATGAAACAGAAACGGATCATCACCATCCAGGACCTGTCCTGCTTCGGCAAGTGCTCGCTGACGGTGGCCCACCCCATCATGTCCGCCATGGGGCTGGAGGTCTGCCCCGTGCCCACGGCGATATTGTCCACCCACACGGCGGGCTTTCAGAACTGGACATTTCGGGACCTGGCGGCGGACCTGCCCGCCGTGGCGGCCCACTGGCACAGCCAGGGCCTGACCTTCGACGGCATCAGCACCGGCTATCTGGGCACGGCGGAGATGATCGGCATGGTGTCCGACTACTTCCGGCTGTTCCCGGGCATGGTGAAGATTGTGGACCCGGTGTTCGCCGACAACGGCAAGCTCTATCCCGCCTTCGACATGGACTACGCCAGGGGCGTGGCGGGGCTGTGCGGCCAGGCGGACGTGATCGTGCCCAACCTGACGGAGGCGGCCTTCATGCTGGGGGAGGAATATGTCCCCTCCGGCTATGACGAGGAATACATCCACGGCCTGCTGCGGCGGCTGGCGGCCCTGGGCTGCCGGACGGCCGTGGTCACCGGGGTGAACTACGACGGCGCCCATCAGGGGGCCGTGGCCTACGACAGCGCCTCGGACAGCTTCTGCGAATATTTCCGGGAGAACATCGACGTGTCCTTCCACGGCACGGGGGACGTGTTCACCTCCGCCCTGGCGGGGGCCATCGTGCTGGGAAAGAGCATGGAGCGGGCATTGGCCATCGCGGTGGACTACACCGTGGAGTGCATCAAGGCCACCATGCCGGACATCAAGGACCACTGGTACGGGGTAAAATTCGAGTCCTGTCTGCCGGGGCTTATCAAGGCCGTGAACGAATAAAACACAGGGCGCCGCTTCCGCGGCGCCTTTTTTGTGCCCCGGCGGCGGTTGTAATGGGGGCCGGGACGTGGTATTATATCTATAAGAATGTAACATCGGAGGAGGGACCGCTATGGACCAGGAAAAACGGGGCTTCACCCTGCCCGGCGGCCGGGTGGGCCAGACCTTGATCTGCCTCGCCGTCACCGCCCTGGCGGGGTTCGTGTATTTCTATCTGGCGCTGCCCGCCATCAACTTCCAGGACGGGGAGTTTTACACCTTCCTGGTGTTCCTGTGCGTGGTGTACATCGTCTGCGTGGCGGTGACCACCGCCCGGGAGCGGGCCAGAGAGGTGCGCACGCCCCACCAGAAGGTGCGCGACGGCATCCTGTTTGTGAAGAAGAACTGCCTGCCGGTGGGCATCCTGCTGGCGCTGGTGCTGGCGGCGGCCTTCGTGGGCAAGGTCATCTCCCTGCCCATCTTCCGGGCGTCGGCCTACCGGGAGCTGCTGGACGTGCAGACCGGCGACTTCGCCCAGGAGGTGACCCAGATCTCCTTCAGCGAGATACCCACCCTGGACCGGACCAGCGCCAACTACCTGGGCGACCGGCAGATGGGCACCCTCTCGGACATGGTCAGCCAGTTCGAGTACTCCAACGACTCCACCCAGATCAACTACCAGGGCCGGCCCGTGCGGGTGGCGCCCATCGGGTACGCCGATCTGTTCAAGTGGATCACCAACCGCAAGGGCGGCCTGCCCGCCTATGTGGTGGTGGACATGGTGACCCAGCAGGCCCAGGTGGTGCGCCTGGGGGAGGGGATGAAATACTCCTTCTCCGAGCCGCTGAACCGCAACGTGATGCGCCATCTCCGGTTCCAGTACCCCACCATGATGTTTTCCACGCCGGAGTTCGAGATCGACGAGGACGGCCACCCCTGGTGGATCGCCCCCCGGCTGGTGAAGACCATCGGCCTGTTCGGGGGCCGGGATATCCAGGGGGCGGTGCTGCTGGACGCGGTCACCGGCGACAGCCAGTATTATGAAGAGGTGCCCACCTGGGTGGACACCCTCTATACCCCCCAGCTGATCATGGAGCAGTACGACTACCACGGCACCCTGGTCCACGGGTTCATCAACTCCATCCTGGGCCAGCGGGACGTGACCATGACCACCGACGGGTACAACTACATCGCCATGAACGACGACGTGTATGTGTACACCGGCGTGACCAGCGCCAACGCGGACCAGTCCAACCTGGGATTTCTGCTGTGCAACATGCGCACCAAGGAGACCCGCTACTACGTGGCCCCCGGCGCCACCGAGGCCGCGGCCCGGGCCTCCGCCGAGGGCGTTGTCCAGGACCTGGGGTATGTGTCCACGTTCCCGCTGCTGCTGAACATCTCCGGCCAGCCCACCTATTTCATCCCCCTGATGGACGCCACCAACCTGGTGAAGAGCTACGCCATGGTGAACGTGGCCCAGTACCAGATCGTGGCCACCGGCGCGACCGTGCCCGATTGCGAGAGGACCTATATCTCCATGCTGTCCGAGCGGGGCGTGGTCCATGGCGTCGGCCTGCCCGAGACCCAGGCGGAGGCCAGCGGACGGGTGGAGGAGATCCGCTCCGCCGTGCTGGAGGGCACCAGCTGGTACTATATCCGCCTGGAGGGGGAGAGGGTGTTCTACGCCCTGTCCGCCGCCCAGGATCAGAACGTGATCGTGCTGAACGTGGGCGACGAGGTGACCGTGTCCCACGCCCTGCCGGAGGAGGGGGAGGACCCCGCCATCCTGGAGGCCTACGCGGTGAGTGTGAAATAATGAAAAAAGCGCCCTGCCGGGACCCGGCGGGGCGCTTTATCGCTTGACTAACCGGCGAAAAAATAAGATAATGATACGGTGAGATCCATCGGCGGCGGCCCGAGGCGGACCGCGCGCGGAAATACAAGGGAGGTAGATCAATGCAGCGCGTGCAATTTGTAGAAACGGTACTGCGGGACGCGAACCAGTCGCTCATGGCGACGAGGCTGCCGTACGCAAAGTTTGAACCCATCCTGGAGACCATGGACAAGGCGGGGTACTACTCCGTGGAGTGCTGGGGCGGGGCCACCTTCGACGTGTGCCTGCGGTACCTGAACGAGGACCCCTGGGAGCGGCTCCGGAAGATCCGGGCGAAGATGCCCAACACCAAGCTGCAGATGCTGCTCCGGGGCCAGAACATCCTGGGCTACAAGCACTACCCGGACGACGTGGTGCGCAAATTCGTGCAGCACGCGGTGAAAAACGGCATCGACATCATCCGCATCTTCGACGCCCTCAACGACACGGACAACCTGAAGGTGGCCGTGGAGGAGACGGTGAAGTGCGGAGCCATCGCCTCCGGCGCCATCAGCTACACCACCTCCCCGGTACATACCCTGGCCAATTACGTGAAGATCGTGAAGGAGCTGGCGGCCATGGGCTGCAGCACCATCTGCATCAAGGACATGGCCGGCATCATGGGACCCCAGGAGGCCTATGACCTGGTCAGCGCCATCAAGGACGCGGTGGACCTGCCGGTGGACGTGCACACCCACTGCACCACCGGCCTGGCGTTCATGACCCTGCTGAAATCGGTGGAGGCCGGCGCGGACATCATCGACACGGCGTCGTCGCCCTTCTCCGGCGGCACCAGCCAGGCGTCCACGGACACCCTGGCCTACGCCCTGAAGCAGCTGGGGTACCAGGTGGACCTGGACGAGGCGGTGCTGAAGGAAGTGGCGGACTACTTCAAGCCGGTGCGGGACGGGTTCATCGCGGACGGGACGCTCATGCCCAAGAGCATGGCCACGGACACCCAGTGCCTGACCTACCAGGTGCCGGGGGGGATGCTGTCGAACCTTCTCAGCCAGCTGAAGACCATGAACGCGCTGGACCGGCTGGATGAGGCGCTGGCGGAAACGCCCCGGGTGCGCAAAGACCTGGGCTATCCTCCCCTGGTGACCCCCACTTCCCAGATGGTGGGCGTGCAGGCGGTGACGAACGTGCTGCAGGGCGAGCGGTACAAGAAGGTGTCCAGCGAGGTGAAAGCCTACTGCCGGGGCGAGTACGGCAAGACCCCGGCCCCCATCGACCCCGAGGTGCGCAAGAAGATCCTGGGGGACGAACAGCCCCTCACCGGACGGTACGCCGACACCCTGGAGCCGGCCTTTGAAAAGACCAAGGCGGAGCTGGGCGACACGGCCCGCAGCGACGAGGATGTGCTCAGCTACATCGCCTTCCCCCAGCTGGCGGAGAAGTTCTTCGCGGACCGGCAGGCGGCGGAGGAGAACGTGGTGAAGTACACCTTCGAGGAGGCGTGAGCATGGGCGTGAATGAAGCATTGGTGCACCCCAGCGTGGCCACCGGAGCGCTGGTGGCGGTGCTGGGCTACGGGGTGGTGTTCTTCGGCATCTGCCTGCTGCTGATCGTGGTGACGGTCATGGGCAAGGTCATGATGAACAGCCAGAAGAAGAAAGCGGAAGCGACCGCTCCCGCCGCTCCCGAAGCGCCTGCCCCGGCCCCTGTGGAGAAGCCCGCGGCCAAGGGCACGGCGGGGGAGCTGAAGCTGTACGACACCGACCCGCGGGACGCGGCGCTCATCATGGCCATCACGGCCCATAAGCTGGGCAAGCCCGTCAACGAACTGCGGTTCCGCTCGATAAAGGAGGTCAAGGAGAAATGAAATATAAAGTGACATTGAACGGTCGGACCTATGAGGTCGAGGTGGATGAGGACAAGGCCATGCTGGTGGACGAGTACGAGGCCTACGCCCCGGCTCCCGCCGCAGCTCCGGTCGCGGCACCTGTCGCCGCGCCTGCGGCTCCCGCACCCGCGGCTGCTCCCACCCAGGCGGTGGCGGCGGGGGAGCCGGTGACGTCCCCCATGCCCGGCAACATCCTGAAGATCCTGGTCAGCCAGGGCCAGCAGGTGAAGGAGGGCGACGTGGTGATGATCCTGGAGGCCATGAAGATGGAGAACGAGATCGTGGCGCCCAAGGCCGGCTCCGTGGCCCAGATCCTGGTGACGAAGGGCGCGGTGGTGGAAACCGGCGCGGTCCTCGCGGTCATCGCGTGAGGAGGGCGGCATGAACATACTGGATACTCTCGGCAAGCTGGCGGCGGAGTCCGGCTTTGCCGGGTTCCTGGCGGCGGGGGGCTGGAAGAACCTCATTATGATCGCCATCGCCTGCGTGCTGCTGTACCTGGGGATCGTGAAGAAGTTCGAGCCGCTGCTGCTGGTGGGCATCGCCTTCGGGTGCCTGCTGACGAACCTGCCCGGGGCGGGGCTGTATCATCTCGACATGTGGGACGCCTATGTGGCGGGCACGCCCTATACCACCGCCGCCGGCGAGGTCATAGAGCACCTCACCTTCACCACGGTGCTGCATGAGGGCGGACTATTAGACGTGTTCTACATCGGCGTGAAGGCCGGCGTGTACCCCTCCCTGATCTTCATGGGCGTGGGGGCCATGACGGACTTCGGCCCGCTGCTGGCGTACCCCAAGAGCCTGCTTCTGGGCGCGGCGGCCCAGCTGGGCGTGTTCGTGGCCTTCTTCGGGGCGATCCTGCTGGGCTTCACCGGTCCGGAGGCGGCCAGCATCGGCATCATCGGCGGGGCGGATGGCCCTACGGCCATCTTCCTGACCACCAAGCTGGCGCCCCAGCTCTTAGGCCCCATCGCCATCGCGGCCTATTCCTATATGGCGCTGATCCCCATGATCCAGCCGCCCATCATGAAGCTGATGACCACCCCCGCCATGCGCACCGTGAAGATGGAGCAGCGGCGGGAGGTGTCCAAGACCGAGAAGATCGTGTTCCCCATCGTGGTGAGCGCGTTCGTGATATTGCTGCTGCCCTCCACGGCGCCGCTGATCGGCTGCCTGATGCTGGGCAACCTGTTCCGTGAATGCGGGGTGACCGACCGGCTGAGCGATACGGTGCAGAACGCGATGATGAACATCGTGACGATCTTCCTGGCGACCAGCGTGGGCGCGACCATGGTGGCGGAGCGGTTTTTGAGCCTGAGCACCATCAAGATCGTGGTGCTGGGCTTGGTGGCGTTCGCCATCTCCACGGCGGGCGGCCTCATAGGCGGGCGGATCATGTACCGGCTCAGCGGCGGGAAGATCAACCCGCTGATCGGGTCGGCGGGCGTGTCCGCGGTACCCATGGCGGCGCGGGTGAGCCAGGACGTGGGCAGGAAGTACAACAAGACCAACTTCCTTCTGATGCACGCCATGGGTCCCAACGTGGCCGGCGTCATCGGCTCCGCCATCGCCGCGGGCTTCCTCCTGTCCGTCTTCGGATGAGAAGCGGATAAAAAGTGAAACAAAAACTTCCCGCGGAAATCCTCCGCGGGAAGTACCATATTGTTCCCCCAAAGGGCACGCCTGCCCTTTGGGGAAAAGGAAGAAGCGCCCTGACCGACGGAGGAGCCTCCCCCGGGGTCCCCACGCGGCACGCCTACCGCGTGGGGAAAAGGAAGAACGACCCCGACCGATGAATGGGACTGGCTTGCCAGTACCATGAATCTTCGGGGTCGTTCTGACGTGGCGGAAGCGGTGGGATTCGAACCCACGAGACCTTGCGGTCTACCTGATTTCGAGAAAGGAGATTTCGAGGAAAACGCGATATATCCTCATATATCTTCATATCCGCTCATGGCAAAATGCCCGTAATAATAAGAAAACGATATATCTTCATATATCGCTATGTAACTTCATATTCGGCGCTTGGGAGGGGATTTCAACAATTTCACACAAGCGGGAATAGGGGGTATAATGATCTGGATGTGAACTGTTTTGAGGTACTTTGTAACGCTATGGAGGTCAAAGAACACCCGACTTTTGTTTTTGTATGGTATGACCCATTGTAACTTTGCTATGGTTAAATGTCAATGCTAGAGTTAAATTAGCTCATGGGCATGAAGAGGTGTTGAAATGTTGTTGTCAATCAAACGAAAAAGTGAGCTGTGGGGAGTTTCCTCCCCGCAGCAAATGAAAGGAGGATGGAAGAATATGTGTCATCGGGCTTCATCGCGGGCTTTTGACTTCCTGGCAGCCAAGCGTTCTGCTTCCCGTGGAAAAACAGCATTGTGGTAGGCTTCTAAGACGATGCTCTTTCGAGGGGCTCTTACCTCTACATATCTTGCGGTTACATCAGGCATATTGGTGGATATTCCAAGGGCGGTGCTTACTCCTTTCAGGGTGTGGCCCAAGATCTCCCCGACTGTGTAAAAGTCGCCGGTCAGTTCGTGCATATTTGTAGCTGCGGTGTGTCGCAGATCGTGAAATCTGATATGGGGCATGTCATTGTGTCGTAGAAACTGCGGAAATTGAGTGGAGAGGTGATCAGGCCGGAGTGGACTTCCATCTGCTTTTGCGACAACGAGATCGTTGTCATAGTATGGCTGGCCGGCAAGTGTTGTAAGCTCTTTCTGGCGGGTCTGCAGTTGTTTCTGGCGGATGAAATAGGGTAAGGTCACATCTGTGATGGGAATGGTACGATCATGCGATTTGGTCGGAGCCATTTCCTCTACGACCTTAGTGCCGGGGGCAAGCCCGAAGGGAAGCTGCTCCACGATGGCAATGGTTTTGTTCTTTAGATCAATATTCTGCCAGCGAAGTCCAAGGACTTCACCACGGCGGAGGCCGTATAGCCCGCTCAATACCACGGGCATTTCCCATTCCCCGTTGGCGCACAAGCTCAATAGCTTCTGCACTTGCTCAATGGTATAGGGGGGAGGTGTTTTTGCGCTTTTTCCGAATTTAGTCATAATGTCACGCGCAGGATTCCTTTCAATGTAGTGATACTTTATGGCACCTTCCAGAGCAACGCTCAAGATACGCTGGGCATATCGGCAGGTGCTGGTGGCTAACCTCTTATCCGACATCTCTTTGAGCATGACGTCAATGTTTTCGGAGGTCAGGCTCCGCAGAGGAATGTGCCCAATAGAGGGGTTTATATGGGTCGTGATCATACCCTTGTAACTAGAAAATGTGCTGGGGCGAAGATTGGCTTTTCCGTATGTTTCAAGCCAGAAGGAAAGATAGTCCTTGAGAAGTGTCTTGGCCTGTGTCTGGGTGATGGGGACGTATGAGGGGTTCAGCAGCTTGTTGCGCATTTCTGCTTCGTGCTGAATGGCAGATTTTTTGGTCGGGAATCCGCGCTTTGCATAGACGTTCTCATTGGTGTTGATCTCTGTCAGGCCAGCGTCAGTCATGGTTATCGTCATGGAGCTGCCGCCCTGTTCGGCGGCATATTCCACGTTGAACTTGCCGTCGCTCTCGGCCCAGGTGGTGATCTTCTCGGTGCAGTCCTTGTCCCGGAAAAACTCAATGACCACATCGCCCCGGTTGTAGGTGATCCCCTGGGAGAGCTGATCCACAAAGGTGTAGGTGGTGAGCTGGGCGGCGGTGCTGGTGATAACGGGCAGGGTGGAGATGATCTGATAGTCCATCACATCCCCGTCCGAGCCGGTGGCGGTATGGGCGTAGCCGTCCGCGATGTTGTCCGTGGAGCCGTCGTTCTTGCCCGTGTCGGCCTGGGCCTCCCGGACGGTCTTTTCCAACGTCGGAGCCCCGGTGTTGTTCTTGGGATAGAGGGTCACGTCATACATCCACTGCTCGCCGTCAATGGTGGTCATGGGCAGGCTCACGAGAAACGGATCGGTGGTGCAGGTGACATTTTCGGGCACCTCCACTTCCACGACCAGATACAGACCCAGGGGCAGGCCAGCAGCGGAAGTGTGGCCGTATTCGTCCGTTTCGGGGAGGACGGTGCCGCCGTGGGCGTTGATATAGCCCTCCAGGGCGTTTTTCGTGGTGGTGGCGTTGGACGAAAGGTTGCGCTCAAGAGCCGTAATAAGGGTGTCGCTGGCAAAGTAGTACACGTCCTGGTCATGGTGGTGGGCGTTGTCATAGGTGAGGCCCAGAGCCGTGAGTAGCTCGGTCGTGTCGCCGCCCATGGACATCCCATACAGAACCATGTTAGTGCGGGTATCGTTGCCCATGCTGGTGTAGGTGCAGATGTCGGCAATTTTCAAATACGAAAACTTTACGCCCTGGATGGCGTAGCCGCTGCCAAGGGCATTGATGACGGAATCATCGTAAACGCCGGAGGACACATAGGCCGAGGCGTCCCATACCTTGTCGGCGGCAGCGCGGGTCAGATCGTACTTGTAGATGTTCATGGAGGCCGTCTTGGACGTGTCGATGGTGTCATTGGCAGCAAAGGCCGTCACGGAGAGGGACAGCGCCAGCATGAGGGCCAGCGCGAGGGACAGGATCTTCTTGTAATTCTTCATGGATCAATTCTCCTTCTTATATTTTTTATAGTTGCGGGCGACAAAAAAGCCCGTGCATCCGGCCAAACCCAGGAGGGCCGTGCCGATGGTCACGGGCAGCAGCAGGCCGGAACCGCCTGTCTGCGGAAGTGTGGTGATACGGTTGTTGGTGACGGTATAAGAAATATCGTATTCCTTATCCGTTTCGCCCTCCAAGGGGAGAGTGCCCTGAAACACAGGGTCTTTGAGCAGGCTCAATCCCGGTTGGGTCTTTGTCTCTGTCAGACGATAGTAGACTTTGCCATTGGCAACGAGACCGTCAAAAATGATAGAGCCATCCTCGCCTGTGGTGAGCTGGCCGGATTCAAGGCCCAGGCTGGTGCAGCCGCCGATGGTGGGCGTGGTGTCCGATCTGAATGTGACAGGACTCCAGGTGCTGCCGTCCTCGGACCATTCCAGCAGATAGGTCGTGCCGGAGAGCGCGCTGCCCTGGGTATCGACCTTGTGGACGGTGATGGAGCCGACACAGTAGATGTTGTCCCGTGTGAGGGTGATGACCTGTCCGTCCTCGATGATTTCAAAGTCAAACACCGTTTCGTCCAGTTGGTAGCCATCCGGGGGCGTAGTTTCCTTGGCGGTATATTTGCCGTAGGGCAGCTCGTCCACGGTGAAGGTGCCATCCTCGCCAGTGGTTCCCTCGGTCACGGAGGCCCCGGTTTCGTCGTAGACCGTGAACACGGCTCCGGCCAGGGGTGTCTGGGTGAGAGCGTCCTGTTTGACGATGACCAGCTTTCCCTTGATGATGGTTTCCGGGACAGTGATTTCGGGGCGACTTCCAAAGAGAGGGATATGGCCCTCCTTTTGAACGGGGTCAATCTTCCTCGCCGGCAAATTCCTCGGTTGCGAGGTCACACATGAGGTCATTCGTGTCGGCTATGAACTCGTCCATGAACATTTTTATGCCGTCGGGGAAAGGTTCCAGGCCCGTGATGGCCTCCGGCACATCAAGGTCGGTGAGGTCATGGAGAGCGATGACGAGGCCGAATGCCTCCGTGCTTTTTCCGCACTCCTGGAGAGCGGCGATGGACTTCTGGATCTTGCGGAGCGTGGCCAGAGAACTCGCATAGTAACGAAGCTCCTCCCAGAGCGGGGACGTGTAGATGCCGGAGATCATGTTGATGAGGTTGGCGGCGGACGGCATGGTGTTGTCCTTCTTCTCGATGGTGCTGCTGGTGATGTTTGCTTTCGACATGATGATGTCCTCCTTAAAATAATGTAAACTGATATACGGCGATATATCTTGATGTAGCTTCATATACGCTTCTTGGGGTCCGATTTCACGCTTTTCACACTAAGAAACGACAAATTCAGCACAAGACCAAGGCCGTGTTATCAACATTTTAGTGAAAAAATTTCAACAAAACGAAAATTGGCGCTGAGAAGTCGATCTTCAGTGCGCCATCCGTGAAATGAAAAAAGCCTTGAAAGACAAGGCTTTCAAGGCTTTTCTGTGGCGGAAGCGGTGGGATTCGAACCCACGAGACCTTGCGGTCTACCTGATTTCGAGTCAGGCCCGTTATGACCACTTCGATACGCTTCCATGCCCACATACTATATCATTTTGACCGGCGGGTGTCAACCTCGGACGGCTTTACAATCCCGCCGCCCGGGCCTATAATGTGACCGATGAAAGAAAGGCGGGATGGGAATGGCACGGTCGGGAAGGGCGCTGAACGGGGCCTACGGGGCGCTGAACGGCGTGTACTGGATGCTCTGCTGCCTGGCCTACTCCTTCACGGGAGTGTTCCTGCTGGGCCGGGGCTATTCCAACAGCCAGCTGGGCGTGATCGTGGCGGCGGGACACGTGCTGGGGCTGGTGCTCCAGCCGGTATTGGCGTCGCTGGCGGACAGGCCGGCCCGGGCGCCGCTGGCGGTGATTGCCGCCGTGACGGGCGCGGCGGGCCTGGCGGCGGCGGGCCTTATATGCCTGCCCGGCAAGAGCTGGGCGGTGACGGTGCTGACGGCGGGATTCCTGGCGCTGGTGATCGTGCTGCAGCCGCTGGTGAACGGCCTGGCCTATTATCTGGAGCGGCTGGGCGCGGCGGTGCCCTTCGGCCTGTGCCGGGCGGTGGGATCGCTGGCCTACGGGCTGTTGGCGGCGGTACTGGGCCGGGTGGTGCTGCGCACCGGGGAGATCGCCGTGCCCGCGGCGGGCATCCTGGCGGCGGCGGTGCTGCTCCTGCTGGCGGGCCTGTTCGCCCGGGCGGGCGCCCCGGATAGGGCGCGGCGGGAGGAAGGCGGCGGCGCTTCCCCGGCGGGAGGGCTGCTGGCCGACGACCGGTTCAGGCGGATGCTGGCGGCCACGGCGCTGCTGTTTTTCGCCCACGCCGTCCTGTCCAGCTTCACCATCCAGATCGTGGAGAACGTGGGCGGCGACAGCGGGGACATGGGCCTGCTCACCGGCTATATCGCCGTGCTGGAGCTGCCGGGGATGCTGCTGTTCGAGCGGCTGCTGCGCCGGTTCTCCGCCGGGTCGCTGCTGCGGTTCTCGGCGGTGTTCTTCCCGGTGAAGACCCTGCTGGCCCTGGCCGCCGGGTCCGTGGCGGGGCTGTACGGGGCCATGTTCTTCCAAGGGCTGAGCTACGCCCTTTTCATCCCCGCCTCCGTCCGCTGGGCCGGGCAGATGGCCGGGCCGGACCGGGTGAACCGCGCCCAGGCGTGGATCACCGCCATGATAACCGTGGGCAACATCTGCGCCAGCGCCCTGGGCGGGCTGCTGCTGGATGGGGCGGGCGTGGGCTGGACCCTGGCCGCGGCCTCCGCCAGCGCCGCCGCCGGCGCGGCGCTGATGGTGTTCGGGGTAAAGAAGTAGACATAATTCGATTTACATAATATTATTGGACCGGGGGCAGGTGCTCCCGGTCCTATCTTTACTTTTTCATGGCCCGCAGACACCGGACGGCGCTGACCAGGCAGGCCAGGCCCAGCGCGGCGGCCAGCAGGAAGAACAGCTCCGCTCCGCCGGACAGATGCTGCCGGAAAAAGCCCCAGAACAGGAACGCGCAGGGCGCGCCCGCCCCCAGACCCGCCAGATACATCGGATCGGCCCGATAAAAGCTGCCCGCGCCGGAGAGAGCGCACAGCGCCAGCGCCGTGACGGCGGAGGCGAGCAGCACCGCCCCGGCCGCGGCGAACGCCCATTGGATGGGGCGGCTGTCCCGGTTCGCCCGGGCGAAGGACCCGCCGAAGAACAGCAGCATGAGGTTTACCGACGGTATCCAGCCGCTGAGGACGCGGGCGGTGTCGCCGTCCGGCCAGCCCAGGAATAAGGCATTGGCGGGCAGCAGCACGTCCAGCGCCAGCACCAGGAAGAACGCGGCGTTTATCAGCTTTCTCTGGCGCAGCCACTCCTGGGCCAGGGCGAACAGGCCGATGGCGGCCTGCTCCGTGCGCTCCGTCAGATCCGCCGGCGGCACCGTCTCTCCGGCGAACAGCTCCGCCGGGGACACCCCCAGCTCCCGGCACAGCGGCTCGAACATCGCCGCGTCGGGCAGGCCCCGGCCCGTCTCCCACTTGGATATTGCCTTGTCCGTCACATTCAGCCGTTCCGCCAGCTGGGCCTGGGTGAGGCCCAGCGCCCGCCGCCGGGCGGCGATGAACGCGCCTGTCTTTGTCTGGTCCATGGCTCCGCCTCCTTTGCGGGGAGAAGTATACCATATCCGGCGGGGAAAGTAACCCTACGGAACGTAGAGCGCGCTTTTCTTTGGCCGCCGTTTGTGCTATACTGCTCAGAAAGGGGGGCGGACCATGAAAAACAGGGGGGAGCGGAGGAGCGTATCCTTCTGGCAGGCGGTGAAGGACGAGCTGCAGGAGAACCGGCGGACGTTCATCGTCTACTCGGTGCTGCGGCTGCTGGTGCTGCTGGTGATCGTCCTGCAGGCGCTGAACAAAAACTGGGAGAACGTGTTCCTGGGCATCGTGACGCTGGCGCTCATGATCGTGCCCAGCGTGCTGCAGGTGACGTTCAAGGTGGAGTTCCCGTCCCTGTTGGAGATCGTGATGCTGCTGTTCATCTTCGCCACGGAGGTGCTGGGGGAGATCGGCGCGTTTTATATCCTGATCCCCAACTGGGACACGGTGATGCACACCCTGAACGGATTTTTCTGCGCGGTGATTGGCTTTTCGCTGGTGGACATCCTGAACCGGTCCCGGCGGCTGACCTTCGACCTGTCGCCCTTTTTCATGGCGCTGGTGGCCTTCTGCTTCTCCATGACCATCGGGGTGCTGTGGGAGTTTTTCGAGTTCGCCATGGACCGGCTGTTCGCCATGGACATGCAGAAGGACACGGTGGTCCACGCCTTCGCCTCCACCATGCTGGACCCCACCCGCAGCAACATCGCCGTGCCCGTCACGGGCATCACCGACGCGGCGGTGAACGGCAAGAGCCTGGGCCTGGGGGGCTATCTGGACATCGGCCTGATCGACACCATGGAGGACCTGTTCGTCAACTTCATCGGCGCGGCGGTGTTCTCCACCGTGGGGTATTTCTACGTCAAGTACAGCGCCCGCCGCTCCGGAAGCCTGGTGGAGCGGCTGGTGCCCACGCCCCGGACCGGGGGAAAGCACGCCAGTCCCCAGAAGAAAAAGGGCAAGTAAAAGCAAGGCCGGGGGTGGATGCCCCCGGCTTTTTCGGCCAAAAGCTGAAAATATTCATAAGATTTATGAATAATCCTATTGATATTCATCCCGGGCAGGAGTATGATACGCTTACTGTGAAAAACAGGAGGAAACCGACTCATGTCCGAGATCAAAAAAGTGGTGCTGGCCTACTCCGGCGGGCTGGACACTTCCATCATCATCCCCTGGCTGAAGGAAAATTACGATAACTGCGAGGTCGTGGCCGTGGCCGGCAACGTGGGCCAGGCCGACGAGCTGGAGGGCCTGGAGGAGAAGGCCCTGGCCACCGGCGCGTCCAAGCTGTATGTGCTGGACCTGACGGAGGAGTACGTCAACGACTACATCATCCCCACCATGAAGGCCGGGGCGGTGTATGAGGAGTATCTGCTGGGCACCAGCACCGCCCGGCCCTGCATCGCCAAGGGCCTGGTGGAGGTGGCCAAGAAGGAGCACGCGGACGCCATCGTCCACGGCTGCACCGGCAAGGGCAACGACCAGGTCCGCTTCGAGCTGGCCATCAAGCACTTCGCCCCCGACATGAAGATCATCGCCCCCTGGCGGGAGTGGTCCATCAAGAGCCGGGAGGAGGAGATCGACTTCGCCGAGGCCCACCACGTGCCCCTGCGGATCAACCGGGAGACCAACTACTCCAAGGACAAGAACCTGTGGCACCTGAGCCACGAGGGCCTGGACCTGGAGGACACCGGCAACGAGCCGCAGTACGAAAAGCCCGGGTTCCTGGAGATGGGTGTCAGCCCCATCCAGGCGCCGGATAAGCCCACTTATGTGACGCTGGAGTTCGTCCAGGGCGTGCCTGTGGCCCTGGATGGGGAGAAGATGACCGCCAAGGACATCATCCTGAAGCTCAACCAGATCGGCGGGGCCAACGGCATAGGCCTCTTAGACATCGTGGAGAACCGGCTGGTGGGCATGAAGTGCCGGGGCGTGTACGAGACCCCGGGCGGGGCCATCCTCTACAAGGCCCACAGCGTGCTGGAGAGCGTGTGCCTGGACAAGATGACCGCCCACGAAAAACAGCGCCTTTCCATCACCTTCGCGGAGCTTGTCTACAACGGCCAGTGGTTCACCCCTCTGCGGGAGGCCCTGAGCGCCTTCGTGGACAAGACCCAGGAGCGGGTCACCGGCAAGGTGAAGCTGAAGCTCTATAAGGGCAACATGATCAACGCCGGCGTCTGGAGTCCCTACAGCCTGTACTCCGAGAAGATCGCCACCTTCGGCGAGTCGGATTATAAGCAGTCCGACGCCGCCGGGTTCATCAACCTCTACGGCCTGCCCATCCAGGTCCAGGCCATGGTGGACCGGCAGAGCCATGAATAATCTCTGGGGCGGCGCCGTCGCCGACGCGGCGCGGGAGCTGAACTCCTCCATCGCCGCGGACAGCCGCATGTGGCGGGAGGACATCGCCGGGTCCCTGGCCCACGCGGCCATGCTGGCGGCCCGGGGCATCATCTCCCAGGCCGACGGCGAGGCCATCAAAGCCGGCCTCACGGGCATCCTGGCGGATATCGAAAGCGGAAAGCTGGCCATCGATATGTCCGCCGAGGACATCCACACCTTCGTGGAGATGACCCTCACCGAGCGCATCGGCGAGGCGGGCAAGCGCCTGCACACCGCCCGCAGCCGCAACGACCAGGTGGCCACGGACCTGCGGCTGTATACCCGCCGGCGGATCGACGAACTGCTGGAACTGGTCCGGGGCGCGGTGGCCGCCATCCACGACAAGGCCGCGGGGTACAAGGACGCGGTCATGCCCGGCTACACCCACCTGCAGCGGGCCCAGCCGGTGACCTTCGGCCACTATCTGTGCGCCTGGGCCATGATGCTCATCCGGGACGCGGGCCGGCTGGCCGACGCGAAAAAGCGGATGGGCCAGTGCCCCCTGGGGGCCTGCGCCCTGGCGGGGACCACCTTCCCCATCGACCGGCAGATGACCGCCGCGGCCCTGGGGTTCGACCGGCCTGCGCTGAACAGCCTGGACGCGGTGTCCGACCGGGACTTCTGCGTGGAGACCATGGCGGCGCTGAGCCTGCTGATGGCCCATCTGAGCCGCATGGCGGAGGAGCTGGTGCTCTGGTCCAGCCTGGAATTTGGCTTCGTCACCCTGCCGGAGGGGTACGTCACCGGCTCGTCCATCATGCCCCAGAAGAAAAATCCGGATATGGCGGAGCTGATCCGGGGCAAGACAGGCCGGGTCTACGGGGACCTGATGGGAATGCTGACGGTGCTGAAGGGGCTGCCCCTGGCCTACAACAAGGACATGCAGGAGGACAAGCAGGCCCTGTTCGACGCCCTGGACACGGCGGCGCTGTGCCTGGGTGTGCTGGCCCCTATGATCGCGGGCATGACCCCCCACCGGTCGGCCATGCGCAAGGCCGCCGGGGCCGGGTTCATCAACGCCACCGACTGCGCCGATTGGCTGGTGGGCCACGGCGTGCCCTTTCGGGAGGCATACGCCGCGGCGGCGGAGCTGGTGCACCGGGGAAAGCCCCTGGAGGAGCTGACACTGGAGGAGTACCGCGCCGCCCATCCCGCCTTCGACGGGACGGTGTACGACGCCGTGGACCTGGACGCCTGCGTCCGCCGCCGGCGCCTGCCCCTGGACGAGGAGCTGGGGTACATCGAAGCGTTTTTGCAGGAGCAGGACTGATCGCCGCCCGGTCGGGCGGCGGTTTTTTTATGGCCTGACCGCCGCGCTTGTAATATGTCCGCCGATATGGTATGATCGTTCCCGGAATGTGCGCCGGCGAAAGACACGACCGGCGAAGGACACGCAGGAGCCATCCTGCCCGATTCACAGGAGGTATACGATTTGGACCTGAACACGCAGATCCTGGCCGCGGCTGAGCGGTATGAGCCATACATCATCGACTGCCGGAGAAAGGTGCACGCCTTCGCCGAGCCGGCCGCCGCCGAGGTGAGGACCCATGAGTTCATTTTGGAGCAGGCCCGGCGACTGGGCCTGCCCTATGAGGAGGTGCCCACCACCAGCGTCATCGTGAAGCTGGACACGGGCAGGCCGGGCATGACGGTGGCCTTGCGGGCGGACATGGACGCGCTGCCCATGGAGGAGGACGCGGAGAACCTGACCGGGCCGCGGACGTGCCTGTCCCAGAGGCCCGGCGGTTTTCACGGCTGCGGCCACGACGGCCACACCGCCATGCTGCTGGGGGCCATGGAGATCCTCAGCGGCATGGGCGACGAGCTGAGGGGGACGGTGCTTTTCTGCTTCGAGGAGGGGGAGGAGCGCAACAGCGGCGTGGCGGCGCTGCTGGCGGCGCTGGAGAAGTATCACGTGGACCGGTGCTGGGCCATCCACCTGTACGCCGGGCTGGACCAGGGGAAGATCAGCGTGGACCCCGGCCCCCGGATGGCGGGGGCGGCGGGCATCCGCCTGACCTTCATAGGCCGCAGCGGCCACGGCTCCCGGCCCGACCTGGCCGTCAACCCCCTGTTCTGCGGCGCCAGCTTCCTAAATAACCTGTGCGTGGCCTTCTGCAACCGGATCGCCGCGGGCAAGACCGTCACCATGGGCATCACCACCTTCCACACCGGGGAGGCCCCCAACGTGATCGCCGACACCGCCCGCATAGAGGGCACCTTCCGGTTTTTCGACCTGGAGGAGGGGAAGAAGGCCCTGGACATCACCCGGCAGATCGCCGACCACACCGCCGCCATGCACGGCTGCCGGGTGGAGTATGACCCGGACATGTTCCGCTTCATCGCCGGCCCCACCGTCACCGACCCGGCCTGCGCCGAGGTGGCGGAGCGGGTGCTGGGACAGATGCTGCCGGAGGGGACGCTGGCGTCCTGCGAGCCGTGGTACGCGGGGGAGTCCTTCCGGCTGTGGCTGGAGCGGTACCCGGGCGTGTTTGCCTTCTTGGGCATCAACGCCCCCGCGTCCGGCTACGGCGCGCCCCACCACAACGGCAAATTCGACTTCAGCGAGTCTGTGCTCAAGACCGGGGCCGCGGCCTCGGCCCGGTTCGCGGCGGAGTGGCTGCGCCGGGACAAGTGAGAGAGAACAACAAAAGACCGGAGCGTTCGCGTATCACGAACGCTCCGGTTTTTATATTGTCTGGGCCGTTCAGCCCCGGGGCGGCAGCTGGGCCAGGGCTTTGGCCATGCGCAGGAACACCGCCATGGCGATGAGCAGCGCGTCCTCGTCCAGGTCGAACTTGGGGTGGTGGCCGCCGTAGACGATGCCCTTGGCGTCGTTGCGCACGCCGTACATGAAGTAGGAGCCGGGGATCTTTTGGGCATAGTAGGCGAAGTCCTCGCTGCCCATGCTGGCCTCCGGCGCCACGAACACCGACGCCGGGTCCACCACCTGGCCCGCCTCCGCGCGCAGCAGCTCCGTCACGGCGGCGTCGTTCTCCAGCACCGGGTACTGGGATTGGGCTTGCATGGTGCACCGACAGCCGCAGAAGGCGGCGATGGCCTGCGCCCGCTCCTCCATCCACTCCAGCAGCTGCCGGCGCAGAGGGTCGCTGAAGGTGCGCAGGGTGCCGGAGAAGGTGGCGCTGGAGGGCAGCACGTTCCGCGCCCCCGGCTCGCCGGCGTGGATGGAGCACACCGACAGCAGCGCGGGGCTTTGGGGGTCCACCCGGCGGGTCATAAGCGACTGCCAGGAGCCGATGATCTGGCCGGCGGCCACGATCACGTCCGCCCCGTCCTGGGGACTGACCGCGTGGGTGCCCGCCCCCTCCAGGGTGACGGTGAAGCCGTCGCCGCCGGCGCACACCACCCCGGACTTCACCAGGATCTGGCCCAGGCGGGTATAGGTGCTCTGGTGGCCGGCCAGGATGTAGTCCACATCGTCCAGGGTGCCGGAGTCCATGATGAGCTTCGCCCCGCCGGGCGCGGGACCCTCCTCCGCCGGCTGAAAGACGAACTTCAGCGTGCCGGTGAACTCGTCGATGTGCTCGGCGCAGTACTTGGCCACCCCCAGCAGACAGGCGGTGTGGCCGTCGTGGCCGCAGGCGTGGCACACGCCCGGGTTTTGGGAGCGGTAGGGCACGTCCTTCTCGTCCTGCATGGGCAGGGCGTCCATGTCCGCCCGCAGGGCCACGGTGCGGCCCGGCCGGCCGGTGCGCAGCACGCCGATCACCGCCGTGTCGGCGGCGCAGAAATCCCGCTGCACCTCCAGCCCGAAGGACGCCAGCGCGTCCGCCACCAGGGCGGAGGTGCGCTTTTCCTGAAAGCCCAGCTCCGGGTGCATGTGTATGTCCCGCCGCCAGGCGACGATCTGCTCCCGGTAGGGGAGCAGCTTTTCCGGTACAGGCATGAGAGCGCCTCCTCTTTACAGGGCCGCGAAGACCAAAAAGAGGTTGGCCTGCTCCGCCGCGTCCACGCACAGCTCGCCCTCCGCCGTCTCCCGCCAGGGCAGGCCGGAGGAAATAAGGAATCGGCGCACGGCCTCCATGTCCGCCGAGCGGAAGCGGATGCCGGTGCAGCAGCTGCGCTCCGGGTCCACCGTGACGCCGAAGCGCCGGGCGTACTCCTCCCGGGAGGCGACCTCCAGGGCGTTGATGCACTCGTGGGCCGGCCTGCCCTCGCCCGCCACGGCGCAGAAGTCGGCCAGGGCCTTGCCGGTCTCGGCCTGGGCGTCGTCGCCCTCCACGCACAGATACATCCGGTCCATCTTCGCCACGCCGTTGGGGTGGGGATAGGGCTTGGCCGGATAGATCAGGTCCATGCTCATCTGCTGGACCACGGCGGTCTCGCCGATGGGCAGCAGGGGGGTCTGCATATAAAAGCCCCGGAAGAAGGCCTCGCCCCTGGGTTCGCCGTGGTCGGCGGGGCGGCTGAAGCCGGACACCGGCATGGCCGTGACATAGCCCGCGCCGGTCACCCGGTCGTAGCAGCCCTCGATGTCGTCGCTCCAGAAGATGAAGGAGTGCAGCCCCGCGGCGGAGTGGAAGAAGGGGTAAGTTTCGTCGGGGGTCTGGGGCTGGTACAGCTCAAAGTAGCTGTTGCGGGTCATGTAGTGGACATTGTTCTTGGAGTAAAACCCCAGGGCGGTGAACAGCTCGTTCAGCGGGGCCTTATCCTGGCAGTAGATGGTGGCGTGGTCGATGCTGACGTTGAAACAGCGGCTCATGTCGGTTCTCCTTTCCTGATGGGCGGGGCCGGTGGCCCCGCGGGTGGGGGACGGCGTTACCAGTCCTGGATGATCTGCAGATAGGCGTGGACCACCTTGAAAAAGGCGTTCAGCTCCTCGCCGGTGCAGTACTTCAGCAGCTGGGCCTGGGTGCGCACAAGGCCCAGGTTGTCGTAGGCCTTGTGGAGGGTGCTCAGCTCCACGCCCTTTTCGGTGGCGTAGAGGTGGACAACCTTGGCGTTGCCCGGGGATTTCTGCCGGTAGATGTAGCCCGCCTTCTCCAGGGTGGCCACGTTCACGGACACGGTCCCCTTCGTCCGGTGCCACAGCTTGGCAAGCTCGCTGACGGTGATGCCGGGATTGCGCTCGATCATGGTGAGGGTGTGCACCTCCACCCGCTTGATGGGCACGCCGTTGCCGTAATCCCGTACGCCGTTCATATAGTCGTGGAACTGCATCACGAACTGGTACAGCTCGTCGGCCCTGGGATTGAGCTGGGCAAAGGTCTCCTCGATGATATCCGGTCTTGAGATGTCGGGCATTGGCTGGCTCCTCTCCCGTGCCCCGGGCGGCGCGATGTTTATGGTTTGGCCTTCAAACTACGGATGCCGCCATTATAGCGGACTGGCCCCCAAATGTCAAGCGATATGCCCAAAATGCTATCTATTAAATTAATGACAAATGGGCAAAAATCAATAATTTTTTTCGGCAAAAGCTTGAAATATAGTTTGACAATCAAACAATACTGCGCTATAATCGAGCTATAAATGAAACTTATATCATCGGCCGCCGGCGCCGCCGGCGGGGAAAGGAAGAAGCGATGCGATACGATTTCACCTCCATCATGGACCGCCACGGCCGGGACTCCGTAGCGGTGGACGCGCCCTCCGGCGCCGCCGGCAAGACCTTTTTCGGCATGGAGCTGCCCTTCGGCCCCGACTCCCGGGAGAAGGGCTTCGATCCCATCCCCATGTGGGTGGCGGACATGAATTTCCCCACCGTGCCCACCATCCCCCAGGCCATCATCGCCCGGGCGGAGCACCCCGCCTACGGCTACTATCTGCCCCGGCAGGAGTATTTCGACGCCATCATCCGCTGGCACGAGCAGCGCAACGGCGTCACCGGCCTTGCCCGGGAGCACATCGGCTACGAAAACGGCGTGCTGGGCGGGATCGTGTCGGCGCTGCAGGTACTGTGCGCCCCCGGCGACCCGGTGCTGCTCCACTCGCCCACCTACATCGGCTTTACCCACTGCATCGAGGACAACGGCTGGGACATCGTCCTCAGCCCCCTGCGCCTGGAGGACGGCGTATGGCGCATCGACTACGAGGACATGGAGGAGAAGATCGTCCGGCGGGGCATCCACGCGGCGGTGTTCTGCTCCCCCCACAACCCCACGGGCCGGGTGTGGGAGCGCTGGGAGCTGGAGAAGGTCATGGAGATCTATAAAAAGCACGACGTGTTCGTCATCTCCGACGAGATCTGGTCCGACCTGCTGCTGGACGGCCACCGGCACATCCCCCTGCAGTCCATATCCCAGGACGCCCGGGAGCGGACCGTGGCCATCTACGCCCCCTCCAAGACCTTCAACCTGGCCGGCCTGATCGGCAGCTACCGGATCATCTATGACCGCTACCTGCGCGAGCGCATCGCCCGGGTGGAGGCTTCCACCCACTACAACGCCATGAACGTGCTGAGCATGCACGCCCTCATCGGCGCTTACAGCCCCGAGGGCATGGAGTGGGTGGACCAGCTGTGTGAGGTGCTCAGCGGGAACGTACGCTACGCCTGCGACTTCATCGACGCCCGCTTCCCCGGCGTGCGGGTGATCCGGCCCCAGGGCACGTACATGCTGTTTCTGGACTGCACCCAGTGGTGCGCCGAGCACGGAAAGACCGTGGACGAGGTGCTGGCTGCCGGCTATAAGGTGGGCGTCATCTGGCAGGACGGACGGCCCTTCCACGGCCCCTGCCACATCCGCATGAACCTGGCCCTGCCCCTCAGCCGGGTGCAGGAGGCCTTCGACCGGCTGGAAAAGTACGTGTTCTGACCCCTCCCGCAGGCCCGTCGGACGCCGGCGCCCCGCCGGGCGCGGACGGACGCGCCATTATAATGAAAGGATCGTGAGCTTCTATGCATGTCAACAAACCCGATTTCTTCGCGCTTATCACCCCGGAGATGAAGGAAGTCATCGAGCACATCAAGCAGTGGAACGAGGCCCACCCCCCCACGGCCGACTGGCGGCAGGATTACATCGACGAGCGGGTGTTCTGGAACGAGGGCGGCCCCGTCCCCGCCAAGGTGGTGGAGGAGAAGGTGGAGGGACCCTACGGCCCCATCCCCGTGCGCCTGCACTATCCCGACACCTGCGCCCCCAAGGGCGTCACCGTGTACGTCCACGGCGGCAGCTTCGCCCTGGGCAACAACGACACCCACAGCCGCATCATGCGCATCCTGGCCAAGGAGTCCGACACGGTGGTCGTCGGCGTGGACTACCGCCTGGCCCCGGAGAACCGCTTCCCCGTCCAGCTCGTGGAAACGGTGACGGTGATCCGCTACTTCCACGAGCACGGCGCCGAGTACGGCCTGGACCCCGGCGACATCTCCATCGCCGGCGACTCCGCCGGGGCGTGGATGGTGCTGGCGGCGGCGCTGTACCTGCGGGACGAGGACAAGGACGTGTCCTATATAAACTCCCTGCTGCTCTACTACGGCGCGTACGGCATGGCCGACTCCCCCTCCTGGCGGCTGTACGGCAACGAGTACGACGGCATGATGCGGGAGTATGACGAGAACCCCTACTGGCCCACCTCCTTCATCGACGAGAAGGATCTGAAAAGCCCCTACTTCGACCTGTTCTACAACGATCTGACCCACGACGTGCCCCCCTGCTTCATCTGCAGCGGCACCATCGACCCGCTGGTGGACAACTCCACCACCCTGTACGCCATCCTGAAGGACAAGGGCATGCCCTGCGAGCTGAAGCTCTATCCCGGCGTCATGCACGCCTTCATCCACTACAGCCGCATCATGGACGACGCCATGGACGCCCTGCGCCTGGGCGGGCAGTTCGTGCGGGACCATAAAAAGTGATCTCACCGCGCCCGCCGGGCCGGGCGCGAGGGGAACACACAACAAAAAATGAGAGGAACAAAGCTATGAAGAAAAAACAGACCGGCAAAAAACTGATCACCCTGATCCTGATGATGTTCGCTCTGAGCACCATCTACATCCTGCCCTATCTGAGCTATAGCTTTTATACCCCCCTTCAGGAGGCCATGGGCCTGCTGGACAACAACGCCGCCTACGGTACCCTCAGCTCCGTGTACGGCATCGCCAACATCATCCTCTACCTGCCCGGCGGCTGGATCGCCGACAAGTTCGACGCCAAGAAGCTGATGGTGTTCTCCATGGTGTCCACCGGCCTGCTGGGCATGTGGATGAGCCTGTGGCCGAGCTACGGGACGCTGCTGCTGATCTTCATCCTGCTGGGCGTCACCACCGTGCTCACCTTCTGGTCGTCTTCCATCAAGTGCATCAACATGATCGCCGACGCCGACGAGCAGGGCAGCATGTTCGGCAGCCTGGAGGCAGGCCGCGGCATCGTGGGCCTGCTGATCACCAGCCTGGGCGTGGTCATCTACACCATGTACGCCAGCGACAACGTCAAGAGCATGACCTACGTGGTCCGGGTCTGCTCCGCCATCATGATCGCCGTGGGCGCGGCGCTGGCCGTGTTCATGCCCAAGACCTCCGCCGAGGGCGCCACCAACAAGGGCTTCCTGGACAGCATGAAGGCCATGGGCCACGCCTTCAAAATGCCCGTTACCTACGTGCTGGCCGGCATGATCTTCAGCACCAGCCTGATCGGCAAGGCCGGCAGCTACTACGCCCCCTACCTGCAGCAGGGCGCCGGCATGAGCGTCACCCTGTCCACCATCTTCGCCAACTACCGCGGCGTGTTCTGCGGGCTGGTGGGCGCGTCCCTGGCCGCGGTGCTGGCCAAGAAGTGGGGCCGCTCCACCAAGGTCATCATCGGCGCCGCCGTCATCATGGCCGTGTGCTTCGTGCTGATCCTGGTCCTGCCCGCCACCGCCGCCATGCTGTGGCCGCTGCTTATCATCATCCTGGTGGCCACCCTGGGCCAGTACGTGTTCCGCGGGCTGTACTACGCCGTGGTGGACGAGGCCGGCTCCCCCAAGAACGTGGTGGGCAGCATCATCGGCATCGCCTCGCTGCTGGGCTTCCTGCCCGACGCCTTCTTCGCCACCCTGTGCGGCAGCTGGCTGGACAACCACGGCCTGGCCGGGTTCCGGTACATCTACCTGTGCTGCCTGGCGGCCATCCTGCTGGGCCTGACATGCGCCTACATCGGCGACCGCATGGTGAAAAAACACCAGGCCGCCAACGGCTGATAAGTCCGGGCCGAGCGACCCATAAACAAGAGCAGGCCCCGCTGCGGCAGCAGCGGGGCCTGTTTCATATACTCATTTCAGGCTTTGACGCGCATGTGGTAGATCTGGCGGACCTCCTGGGTGGGGGAGCCGTCCGGCGACACCAGGATCAGATTGGCCGCCGCCTCCAGCCCGGGACGGCCTCCGCGGCGGCCCTCCAGCAGCACCAGGGAGGGGGCGCTGTCCGCCTGATGGCAGACCAGGCGCAGCCGCTTCGGCTCGATGTCCGCCAGGCGCATGGCCGCGAAGATGTCGGCCAGAAATTCCGGCTTGTGGACCAGGCAGAAGCTGCCGCCCCGGCGCAGCAGATAGCCCGCCGCGCCGCAGAACTGGGCGGGGGAGAGGCCGTCGCCCCGGGCGGCGGCCCGGTCCGGATCGGGGGAGGTCCGGCCGGCGTAGTAATAGGGGGGATTGCACACCACCAGGTCGTACTCCCCCGGCCTGCCCATGGTCCGGTACTGGCGGGCGTCCAGGCAGACCGCCTCGCCCTGGATGGCGTTTGCCCGGTAATTCCGCCGGCAGGCCTCCACCGCCTCCGGGCGGATGTCCACGCTGTCGTATATCCCGCCTGGGAACCGGTCGTGGAGCAGCACGCTCAGCAGCCCGCCGCCGCAGCCGATGTCCATGCACGCCTCCAGCGCCGTCCGCCGGGCGGCGAAGTGGGCCAGCAGCACGGAGTCGGTAGTGATCTTGAACACCGGATCGTCGGCGTAGACAGGCCCCTGGGGCCAGAGCTGTTTCATAGCAAAATACCTTCTGAATATAGTGACGGGCGGTATGCAGAATACATACCGCCCGCTGTGTTTGCCTGTGTCTTACTCCTCAGCAATGGCGCTCATGGGGCACTGCTCGGCGCAGGAGCCGCAGGAGATGCACTTGTCGGGGTTGATGACATACTGGCCATCGCCCTCGCTGATGGCCTCCACGGGGCACTGGTCGGCGCAGGAGCCGCAGGAGATGCAGGCATCAGAGATCTTATAAGCCATAGCGATTACCTCCGTTTTTTATGTACGCACACATACTAACACAACAGGCTACCGTTTTCAACACTTTTTTGACGATTTCCAAAAAAAGTTCCAAAACCGCAAACCCTTGCGGCGCAAGCGTTTAGACGCCTTTGCACCCGTTTGACGGGCGGACGGGCGCCGGCGGGGCCGGGATGGGGCGGACGGAAAATATCCGCCCGAGTCGCGCTTTTATTCGCTGCTTTGCGGCTATAATCTTCCCGGAGGCGATGTGAAATGAAGCAGTCGGACCGCTTTACGGCCCGGGCGAGGAAGGCCATCGAGCAGGCCTATGAGGCCAGCCGGGAGCTGGGCCACAGCTATGTGGGAACAGAGCATCTGCTGCTGGGGCTGATGCGGGAGGGGGAGGGTCTGGCCTGCCGGTGCATGCGCCGGCGGGGGTTGGAGGCCGTGGCGGTGACGGAGCTGGTCACCAGCGCCGCGGGCCGGGGCACCCCCGGCCCGCCCGCCCAGGGGTTGACGCCAAAGGCCAAGCGGTGCATCGAGCTTGCCTGCTCCGACGCAAGCCGCCTGGGCCACCACTTCGTGGGCACGGAGCATCTGCTCATGGGCATACTGCGCCAGGCGGACTGCGCCGGCGCCCGGGCGGTGGAGGAGGCGGGGGTGGACCCCAACGACCTGTATTCGGACGTGATGGACATCTTCGACAGGCCGGAGCGCTATCCCCGGCAGGAGGAGGGGACCGCCCGCTCCGCGGCCCGGCGCAGCGATACCCGCACCCTGGACCAGTACAGCCGGGACCTGACGGACCTGGCCGCCCGGGGCATGCTGGACCCGGTGATAGGCCGGGAGCGGGAGCTGGAGCGGGTGATCCAGATCCTGTCCCGCCGGACGAAGAACAACCCCATCCTCATCGGCGAGCCGGGGGTGGGCAAGACCGCGGTGGCGGAGGCCCTGGCCCGGCGGGTGGCGGCGGGGGATGTGCCGGAGCACCTGCGGCGCAAGCGGATCGTGGCCCTGGACATCCCCTCCATGCTGGCGGGGACCAAGTACCGGGGGGATTTCGAGGACCGGGTAAAGACGGTGATCCGGGAGGTGGCCAAGGCCGGGGACGTGATACTGTTCGTGGACGAGCTGCACACCATCGTGGGCGCAGGGGCCGCCGAGGGGGCCATCGACGCGGCCAATATCCTCAAGCCCGCTCTGAGCCGGGGCCAGATCCAGGTGATGGGCGCCACCACCCTGGAGGAGTACCGCGCCCACGTGGAGAAGGACGCGGCGCTGGAGCGCCGGTTCCAGCCGGTGACGGTGCCGGAGCCTACGGCGGAGGAGAGCGTGGCCATCCTCCGGGGCCTGCGGGACCGGTATGAGGCCCACCACGGCCTGGTGATCACCGACGGGGCCATCGAGGCGGCGGTGCGCCTGGGGGCGCGGTATATCACCGACCGGTTTTTGCCGGACAAGGCCGTGGACCTGATCGACGAGGCGGCCAGCCGGGTGCGCATGGCGGGCAGCCGGGTGCCGGAGGGGGTGAAGGAGGCGGAGGAGCGGGTCCAGAGCCTGCGCCAGGCCAAGGAGCAGGCCGCCAAGGACCAGGACTTCGAGGGGGCCGCCTCCCTCCGGGACCAGGAGCGGCGCCAGCGCCGGGAGCTGGACGCGGCCCGCAGCGCCTGGACGGCCCAGACCGGGGCCATGCGCCTGCAGGTGGGACCGGAGGACGTGGCGGCGGTGGTGTCCGGCTGGACGGGGGTGCCCGTGGAGGAGCTGACCCGGGAGGAGAGCGAGCGCCTTGGACGGCTGGAGCAGATCATCCACCGGCGGCTCATCGGCCAGGAGGAGGCGGTGTCCGCCGTGTGCCGGGCGGTGCGGCTGGGCCGGGTGGGCCTGGCGGACCCGGGCAGGCCGGTGGGCAGCTTCCTGTTTCTGGGACCCACCGGCGTGGGCAAGACGGAGCTGTGCCGCGCCCTGGCGGAGGCGGTATACGGCGACGAGCGGGCCGTGATCCGGGTGGACATGTCCGAGTATATGGAGAAGCACGCCGTCAGCCGGCTCATCGGCGCGCCCCCGGGATACGTGGGCCACGACGAGGGGGGATGGCTCACCGACAGGGTCCGGCGCCGGCCCTGGAGCGTGGTGCTGTTCGACGAGCTGGAGAAGGCCCACGAGGACGTGTGGGGGCTGCTGCTGCAGATATTGGAGGACGGGGTGCTCACCGACTCCCACGGGCGGAAGGCGGATTTTCGCAACACCATCGTGGTGATGACCTCCAACGTGGGGGCACAGGCCATCGTGGGCGGGAGCCATAAGCTGGGCTTCTCCGGCCTGGAGGACTCCGCCGAGGGCCGCTATGAGGCGATGCGGGAGCGGGTGATGGCCGAGGCGAAGAAGGTGTTCCGGCCTGAGCTTCTCAATCGCATCGACGCGGCGGTGGTGTTCCGGCCCCTGGAGCGGGACGAGCTGCGCGCCATCGCCGCCAACATGGTGGAGAAGGTGGCCCGGCGGCTGGCGGAGAAGGGCGTGGCCCTCACGGCGACGCCGGAGGCGCTGGACGCTTTGGCAGAGGAGGGCTTCGACCCGGCCTACGGCGCCAGGCCCCTGCGCCGGTGCCTGCGCCGGACGGTGGAGGACGCCCTGGCCCGGATGCTGCTGGACGGCACACTGGTCTCCGGGGACCGGGTGAGGCTGGTGGTCCGGGAGGGCCGGCCAACAGCGGAAAAAGTTGACGGGACGGAGGAATGATGGTACAATCGACCGCGGGCGGGCAGGCTCCTGCCCGCCCTATTTTTCGGCGGAGGCAAGGCTATGGTGGACGCACAGTGGCTGAAGGACCGGGTGAACCGGCAGGAGGGCTTCCCCCTGCACAACGGCATCACCGTCACGGAGGTGGGGGAGGGTCATTGCACCTGCGTGGCGGACCTGGCCCCGGACAAGTATAACCCCCACGGCATCGCCCACGGGGGGCTGCTGTTCGCCATGTGCGACACCGTGGCGGGCACCGCCGCCACATCCCTGGGCAGAGGGGTGGTCACCCGCTCGGCGGACATCCACTTCCTCCGGCCCGGCACAGGCCGCCGCCTCACCGCCGAGGGGCGGGTCACCGACCATGGCCGGAGCCACGCCTTCTGCACCGTGGAGGTGCACAACGACGACGGCGCGCTGGTGTGCTCGTCCACCTTTGAGATGGTGTTCCTGGAGGGCGAGGAGAACATCTGACACACATATTCCGGCGGGGACGGGACGGCCCGTCCCCGCCTTGTCCTGTTTGGAGGGGACCATGACCGACCTGGAGTTACTTAAACAGAAGCTGAACGAACAGAAGGGCTACATGCACTTCAACGGCATAGAGGTGACCAAGCTGGAGCCTGGGTACTGCGAGGCCCGGGCGCCCATGGGGGAGGAGAAGCTCAACCCCCACGGCTTCGCCCACGGGGGATATCTGTTCACCCTGTGCGACACCGTCGCCGGCATAGCGGCCTCCACCGGGGGCCGGGGCGTTGTGGGCCGGTCCGCGGACGTGCACTACCTGCGCCCCGCCGGGGGAGAGTACATCACCGCCCGGGCCAGGGTGGTCCGCCAGGGGAGGAACATGGCCTTCGCCACGGTGGAGCTGTTCGACGACGCGGGCCGGCTGGCCGCCACCGCCGGGGTGGATATGTTCTTCGTGGGCCAGCCGCTGGCGGACTGACCGGCGGGGGAGACCAGCTCCGTGCCCGGGTAGTAGTGGGCCAGGATCTGCTCATAGTCCATGCCCTGAGCGGCGAAGGCGCGGGCGCCGTACTGGCTCATGCCCACCCCGTGGCCGTAGCCGGAAACGGTAAAGACGAACGCCTCCCCGTCCCAGGCCAGATCGAAGGCGGTGCTGCGCAGGCCGAACAGGCCGCGCAGGTCCCGGCCCGCGTACTCCTTCCCGGCGATCACCGCCCGGTCCACCCGGCCTGCGCCGTCGGGCACCAGCTGTTCCACCCACATCTCCGGCGGAGCGTCCGTGTCCAGATCGAGGGCAAGGGCCAGCTCGTCCGCGGCCACGGTGACGGAGGAGACCAGCTCCGGCGCGTCCCGGGCCGTCTCCGGGCTGGACACACTGACAAGATAGGGCAGCGAGGCCCACAGCGCCCCGCTGTCCTCCGTCCGCCCCAGGGAGGCGGCGTGGAAGGCCGCCTGGATAGGCTCACCGGCATAGGCGAGGTACTCCCCGTCCGTGGTAGCCACGGCCCGGCGCAGGACGGCGATGTTCGCCTCATAGTCCGCGCCCCAGCGCCGGCGCAGGGCCGGCTCGTCCAGCCAGGCTACGCAGCAGCCGGCGTCGGCGCACAGGTCCGCGTCCGGATGGCGGGGTCCGGCCAGCGCCAGGGTGCGTATGGCCACGGCCTGGGCCTTCAGGGCCTCGTCGCCGAAGGACACGGGCATCTCCGCCGCCAGGGCGAAGGGCAGGTATTCGGCCATGGTCATGGTCCGGGGGCCGTCCTCCGTCAGCAGCACCAGGGGCCTGTCCCCGTCGGCGGAGGCAGACGGGGCGTGGTCCGCCAGCCGGTACAGGCCGGCCAGGGCGGCGGTGAGCATACACCACAGGGCCAGGGAATAGGCGTGTTTCATTTATCCGGCATCTCCTTTGCGGGCGCGTGTATCCCTTGACGGGGACCGGCGATTGGGTATATAATCGCCGGTGGATAATACTATGGCGGAACGGAGCGGCTTATGCGGACCGAGGCATTCAAATTGACCAGCTTCACCGTGGTCATCAGCGCGGTGGGCTTTCTGCTGCGGTGGCTGCAGGACATGCGCATCGCGGACCAGGAAACGGGCCTGGCGGCCAACGCGCCCATCAGCTGGCTGGTGTGCCTGCTGATGCTGGCCACGGCGGGCATCCTGGCGGGGTATATGGTCTATCTGCGGCGGTTCGACGCGTCCGCGGAGCCGGACAAGGCCCTGGCGGCGGGCAGCCCCTTCTTCGGGATCATCACCGTGATCCCGCCGCTGCTGCTGGCGGTCGCGGGGGCGATGCTGCTGATCGACCCCGGCGAGGACGCCATGTGGCCGGGGCTGCACCGGCTGTGCGGCGGCGCGGCCATCCTGGGCGCCTTCGGCGCGGGCCTGATCGCCGTGAACGGACCGAAGGCGGACGGCGCCGGGCGTGCCAGAAAAGGGGCGCTGGCCTATATGCTCTTCGCGGTGATATGGCTGATAACCGGCTACCGGGACGCGGCCACGGACCCCCAGGTGTGGCGGTTCGTGGTGGAGATATTCGCCCAGTGCGTGGTGCTGCTGGCGGCCTATTATTTCTCGGGATACTTCTTCCGCTCGGCCCACCCCTGGTGGACGCTGTTCACCTGCTGTATGGGCACGGAGCTGTGCATCATGAGCGCCATCGACGACAACGGCATCGGCATGAGCATGATGTACGCGGCCACGGCGCTGCAGCTGCTGCTGTGGGCGTTCAGCATCACGGAAAATCTGAAAACAAAGCCCCTGGAGATGGGGCAGGATCAATAAGAAAACGGCATCCGGCAGGGTGCCGTTCTCTTCGCGGAAAACAAAGACCATCCGAAAAGGAGGACCCGTCATGGCGGGAAAGAAGAAGCTGGTCCTGGACACGAGCTGGTGCAAGGGCTGCGGCATATGCGTGGCCTTCTGCCCGAAGAACGCCCTGGAACTGGTGGAGGAAAGGGTACACCTGAAGCCGGACAACGAGTGCGTGCTGTGCGGGCTGTGCGAGATGCGCTGCCCGGACTACGCCATATGGCTGGAGGATCTGGAGGAATGAGCATGGCGAAGAAAGCGGTACTGATGCAGGGCAACGAGGCCTGCGTGGAGGGGGCCATCGCCGCCGGGATGCGGTTTTACGCCGGCTACCCCATCACGCCCTCCACGGAGATCGCCGAGCAGTGCGCCCTGCGCCTGCCCCAGGTGGGGGGCAAGTTCATCCAGATGGAGGACGAGCTGGCCTCCATGGCCGCCGTGCTGGGGGCCTCCGCCGCCGGCATCAAGGCCATGACCGCCACCTCCGGGCCGGGCTTCTCCCTGAAACAGGAGAACATCGGCTACGGGTGCATGGCGGAGATCCCCTGCGTGATCGTGGACGTGCAGCGCTCCGGCCCCTCCACGGGCCTGCCCACCAGCCCGTCCCAGGGGGACTATATGCAGGCCCGCTGGGGCACCCACGGCGACCATCCGGTGATCGCCCTGAGTCCGTCGTCGGTGCTGGAGACCTATACCCTGGTCATCCGGGCGTTCAACCTTTCGGAGAAATACCGCACGCCGGTGATCTTCCTCATGGACGAGATCGTGGGCCACATGCGGGAGGGCGTGACCCTGCCGGACCCCAGCGACCTGATCGTCAACAAGCGCAAGGCCTCCTTCCATGACGGGGCCTACAAGCGCTGCTACTATGTCCCCGAGGGACAGTACGTGCCCGCTATGAAGCCCTTCGGCGCCGGCGAGCGCTACAACATCACGGGCTTGGCCCACGATATCTCCGGCTTCCCCACCAACAACAACGACCAGGCCGGCGCCCTCTATACCCGCCTGATGGAGAAGATCGACCGGAACGTGGACGACATCGTCCGGGTGCAGGAGACCATGCTGGACGACGCGGACACGGCCATCGTGTGCTTCGGCGGCACCGCCCGGGCGGTGATGAGCGCCGTGGAGGAGGCCCGCGCCCAGGGCATGAAGGTGGGCATGTTCCGGCCCATCACCGTCTGGCCCTTCCCGGAGGGCCACCTGCGGGCCAGGCTGCCGGGGCTGAAGCGCATCCTGGTGGTGGAGCACAACTACGGCCAGATGTTCCTGGAGGTGCAGCGGGTCGTGGCCGGACAGACGCCGGTGGAATTCCTTGGCCGGCTGGACGGCACGGTCATACCCCCGGCGGACATCCTGGAAAAACTGCGCCGAATGGAGGGCTGAGACATGCCAAGCGAGCTGATACATGAATTCATGCGCATCGACCACCTGCCCCACATCTGGTGCCCCGGCTGCGGCAACGGCGTCATCATGCGGGACGTGGCGGTGGCCATCCAGGAGCTGATGGACGACCCTGAGGTGAAGCTGAACCGGGAGAAGGTGGTCATCGTCTCCGGCATCGGCTGCTCCTCCCGGGCGGCAGGCTATATGGACTTCAACTCCATCCACACCACCCATGGCCGGGCCATCGCCTTCGCCACGGGCATCAAGTTCGCCAAGCCCGAGCTGGAGGTCATCGTCCTGACCGGCGACGGGGACTGCTCCGCCATCGGCGGCAACCACCTGATCCACGCCGCCCGGCGGAACATGGGCCTGACCGTGGTCACCTTCAACAACGACATCTACGGCATGACCGGCGGCCAGTATTCCCCCACCACCCCCGCCGGGGACAAGGCCACCACCGCCCCCTACGGCAGTCTGGACCGGCCCTTCGACATCGCCCAGCTGGCGGCGGGCGCCGGGGCCACCTTCACCGCCCGGGGCAGCGTCTACCACGTGCGGGAGACCATCGACCTCATCAAGCAGGGCATCCGCCACAAGGGCTTCTCCCTCATCGACGTCTACTCCGTCTGCCCCACCTACTATGGCCGGAAGAACCACAAGGGAGGCCCGGTGGAGATGCTCCGCTGGCAGAAGGAGAACATGGTCCCCACCGCCCGCTACTACGCCATGAGCGAGGAGCAGAAGGCGGGCAAGCTGCTGGTGGGCACCCTGACCCACAGCGAGTACCCGGAGTACACCGACGAATACGACAAGCTGGTCAAGCGCGTGCAGGCCGAGATGGCCGGAAGGTGAGGACAGGATATGCGGTTTGAGATGCGATTTTCCGGCTCCGGCGGCCAGGGCGTGATCCTGGCCAGCGTCATCGTGGCGGAGGCCGCAGTGGCGGAGGGCCTCAACGCCGTCCAGTCCCAGTCCTATGGCCCGGAGGCCCGGGGCGGTATGTGCAAGGCCGAGACCGTCATCAGCCGGGACAAAATATGGTATTCCAAGGTCACCAGGCCGGACTTCCTGCTGGCCCTGACCCAGCAGTCCCTGGACAAATACGCCGCCGGCCTGGCGCCGGAGGCGGTGGTGCTGGCGGACGACACCCTCTCTGTGCCAGCGTCCCTGGACCGGGAGCGGGTGCTGCTGGTGCCCATCCTGGCCACCGCCCGGGAACGGGTGGGGAAGCTGATGACCGCCAACATCGTGGCGGTGGGGGCCGTGAACAAGGCCCTGGGCCTGTTCGGGGAGGAGGCCCTGTATGAGGGCGTGCGCCGCCACATCCCGGCGGGCACGGAGGAGCTGAACTGGAAGGCCCTGGCTGCCGGGGCGGAGCTTGTCAGCGACGCGGACGCCGCCCGGTTCCGCCGGGCGCTGGACTGAGGCGGACCATGGGCGAGAGGATACGCTGCCGGTCCCTGCTGGACCGGGTCATGGACGCCGACGCAGCCGCCCTGCTCATTGAAGACGGCATGACCGTGGCGGTGAGCGGCTTCACGCCCTCCGGCAATCCCAAGGCCGTGCCCGCGGCCCTGGCGGAGCAGGTCCGCTCCGGCAGGAGAAAGGTGCGGGTGAGCCTGTTGTCCGGCGCCTCCACCGGCCCGGAGATCGACTCCGCCTGGGCGGAGCTGGACATGATCGCCCGGCGGGTGCCCTATATCACCAGCACGCCCCTGCGCAGGGCGGTGAACGGGGCCAGCCCGGAGGGGGTGGCCTATCTGGACCAGCACCTGGGCATGACTGCCCAGAACGCCCGCTACGGCTTTTACGGCCCCATCGACGTGGCCATCGTGGAGGCGGCCGCCATCACGGAGGAGGGGAACATCATCCCCACCACCGCCGTGGGCTGCACCCAGACCTATGTGGCCCTGGCGAAAAAGGTGATCGTGGAGGTGAACACCGTCCAGCCGGAGGGGCTGGAGGGGTTCCACGACATCTACCTGCCCGCGGACCCGCCCCGCCGCCAGCCCATCCCCCTGACCCGGGTGGACCAGCGCATCGGCCAGCCTTACGTCACCTGCGGCGCGGACAAGATCGCCGCGGTGGTCTTCAGCGACATGGAGGTGAAGCCCCGGCCCCTGGCCCCGGCGGATGAGATCAGCCAGCGCATCGCCGACAACATCGTCGCCTTCCTTCGTGCGGAAAAGGCGGCGGGCCGCCTGTCCGCCGGGGACGTGCCCCTCCAGTCTGGGGTGGGCAGCGTGGCCAACGCGGTGCTCATGGGGCTGGAGAAGGCCGGCTTCGAGCATCTGACGTTCTTCTCCGAGGTCATCCAGGACGGGGTCATCCGGCTGATCGACGCCGGGTGCGCGGACATGGCCTCCGCCACCAGCCTGAGCATGTCCCACGAGGGGATGCAGCACTTCATCCGCCACATGGAGGACTACCGGGGGAAGATCCTCCTGCGGGACTCGGAGATATCAAACGGCGCCGAGACCATTCGCCGCCTGGGGGTGATCGCCATGAACACCGCCGTGGAGGCGGACATCTACGGCAACGTCAACTCCTCCCAGATGAACGGCACCAATATCTATAACGGCATCGGCGGGTCCGGGGATTACGCCCGCAACGCCTCCGTGACCATTTTTATGACCGCCTCCACCGCCAAGGGCGGGGCCATATCCAGCATCGTGCCCATGGTGACCCACGTGGACCACACGGAGCACGACGTGGACGTGCTGGTGACGGAGCAGGGCTACGCGGACCTGCGGGGCCGCTCGCCCAAGGAGCGTGCGGCGCTGATCATCGACCGCTGTGCCCACCCGGATTACCGGCCCCAGCTGCGCCGGTACTTCGAGCGGGCATGCGCCGCCACCGGCGGCGCCCAGACCCCCCACATCCTGGACGAGTGCTTCGCCTTCCACAGGCGGCTGCGGCAGACCGGCTCCATGCTGGAGACCGGGGAAGAGGAAAGGAGAAAGTGATGGATACTCTCGCAAGTGTGATGGAAACGCTGATGGTGATATGCTTCGGCCTGTCCTGGCCGCTGAACATCGCCAAAGCCTGGAAGGCCCGGACCGCCAAGGGCACCAGCGTGCTTTTCTACTTCTTCATCTGGATCGGCTACATCTTCGCCATGATCGGCAAGTGCCGCCTCATCGCCCTGAACGGACCCCAGCCCTGGTATGTGACGGTGAAGTGGTACGTGATGTTCTTCTACGTGCTGAACACCCTCATGGTCAGCGGCGGCATCGCCATCTACTTCCGCAACCGGGCGCTGGACAAAAAGGCGGGCCGGTAACGGCGGAAAACAGACGAATAAGGACGGTATGGCACAAGCCATACCGTCCTGTTTTTTGCTTTGCAAAGCGGTCACATATTGGTGTAGCCCTCCAGGTATTCGTCCACGGCCCGGGCGCAGGCGCGGCCCTCGGCGATGGCGGAGGCCACCAGCGTGGCGCCCCGGCGCATGTCGCCGGCGGCGAACACCTTCTCGTTGGCGGTGCGGAATCTGTCGTCCCCCAGCCGGCCCTTCCCGTCCAGGGCCAGGCCGAAGGCGGCGGCGGCGCTCTCCTCCGCACCGGAGAAGCCGGCGGCGATGAGGAGCATCCCGGCGGGGAGGGTGTGCTCCCGCCCGGCGGTGAGGCACCGGACGGCGGTGAGGGCGCCGGCGTCGTCCGTCACCAGGGCGGAGGCGGTGGTCTCATACATCCGGGGGTCATGGCCGAACTTGGCGATGGCCTCCTGCTGGCCGTAATCCGGCCTGCCGTCCCGCCGGCGGTAGGGCCACTGAGCGGGCACCTGGTCCGGGGCGGGCTTTCGCACCAGCTGGGTGACGGATGTTGCCCCCTGGCGGATGGCGGTGGCCACGCAGTCGGTGGCGGTGTCGCCGTTGCCGATGACCACCACGTCCAGGCCCCGGGCGGAGCAGGCGCTGTCCCGATTGGCCAGGACGGCCCGGGTGCTCTCGGTGAGGTATTCCATGGCCTGGTACACCCCCCGGGCGCCGGCGTTGTCCATGGGCACGGAGCGGGCCTGGCGGGCGCCGCAGCACAGCACCACCGCGTCATATTCCGCCAGCAGCCTCTCCGCCGTGGCCGGGTCGGAGGCGTCCACGCCGGTGACGAAGGTGACCCCCTCGCTCTCCATCCGGCGCAGACGGCGGTCCACCACGGATTTGTCCAGCTTCATGTTGGGGATGCCGTACATCAGCAGGCCGCCGGGCCGGTCGTCCCGCTCAAAGACCACCACGCTGTGGCCCCGCTGGTTCAGCTGGTCCGCCGCAGCCAGGCCCGCCGGGCCGGAACCCACCACCGCCACCTGCTTGCCGGAGGACACCGGCGGCATTTTCGGCGCGATGAGGCCGTGCTCATAGGCGTATTCGATGACGGCCAGCTCGTTGTCCCGCACGGACACGGGCGCGTCGCCGTAAAGGCCGCACACGCAGGCCGACTCGCACAGCGCCGGGCACACCCGGCCTGTAAATTCCGGGAAGTTGTTGGTCTTTAACAGCCGGTCCAGGGCGTGCTGCCAGTGGCCGTTGAACACCTCGTCGTTCCACTCCGGCACCAGGTTGTGCAGCGGGCAGCCGAAGTCTGACTGGCAGAAGGGCACGCCGCAGTTCATGCACCTGGCCCCCTGCAGCTGCCGCTCGGCGGGGGAGAGGGCGCCGTGGAACTCCCCGAAGCTGTCGGTGCGGCTGGCCGGGTCGGCCACGGGCAGGTCCACCCGCTTGTAGTCCATGAAGCCTGTCGCCTTTCCCATGTCACACGCCTCCCTTCTGGACGTTGTAAAATGCCTCCAGCTCCGCCTGCTGCCGGGGCACGCCCTTCTCCTCCAGCTGGGCGATGGCGGTGAGCATGCGGCTGTAATCGTTGGGGGTGATCTTCTTGAACAGGGGCAGCGTATCCTCCCAGTTGTCCAGCACGGTCTGGCCCCGCTTGGAGCCGGTGGCGGCCACGTGGGCCTGGATCATGGACTTCAGCTGGGCGATGTCGTGCTTGGCGGTGACGGAACTCATGGTCACCATGTCCTTGTTCAGGCGCAGGTACAGCTCGTATTTCTCGTCCAGCACATAGGCGATGCCCCCGGACATGCCCGCGGCGAAGTTCTTGCCCGTGGGACCCAGGATGACGGCGCAGCCGCCGGTCATGTACTCGCAGCCGTGGTCGCCCACGCCCTCCACCACCGCCTTGGCGCCGGAGTTGCGCACGCAGAACCGCTCCCCGGCCATGCCGTTGATGTAGGCCTCGCCGGCGGTGGCGCCGTACAGGGCCACGTTGCCGATGATGATGTTCTCGCCGGCGTTGATGCGGCTGGTTTTAGGGGGCTTGACGATCAGCTTGCCGCCGGAAAGGCCTTTGCCCAGATAGTCGTTGCTGTCGCCGGTGAGGCACACGGTCATGCCCTTGGGCAGGAACGAGCCGAAGGACTGGCCGCCGCCGCCGCGGGCGTCGATGAATACGGTGTCGTCGGGCAGGGAGGAGCCGAAGCGCTTGGTGATCTCCGAACCCAGGATGGCGCCGAAGGTCCGGTTGGTGCTGGACACGTTCACGCTGACCCGCTTGGGCGTGCCGTCCTTCAATGTCTTTTTGAACGCCGGCAGCAGCACGCTCACGTCCAGGGTCTTTTCCAGGTGGAAGTCGTAATCCGCCTCCGGCTGGTGGTGCACCGCCGTCATGGTCCCCCGGCCAAAGATGCCGGACAGGTCCACGCTCTGGGCCTTCATGCCGTCCAGATCCCGGCGCATCCGCAGCAGGTCCGTCCGGCCCACCAGTTCATCCACCGTCCGCACGCCCAGCTTGGCCATGATCTCTCGCAGCTCCTGGGCCACGAAGCGCATGTAGTTCATCACATACTCGGGCTTGCCGGTGAACCGGCAGCGGAGGGCGGGGTTCTGGGTGGCGATGCCCGCCGGGCAGGTGTCCAGGTTGCACACACGCATCATCACGCACCCCAGGGTGATCAGCGGCGCGGTGGCGAAGCCAAATTCCTCCGCCCCCAGCATGGCCGCCACGGCCACGTCCCGGCCTGTCATCAGCTTGCCGTCTGCCTCCAGGATCACCCGCTGGCGCAGGCCGTTGGCGATCAGGGTCTGGTGGGCCTCCGCCAGGCCCAGTTCCCAGGGCAGGCCGGCGTTCTGGATGGAGTTGCGGGGCGCGGCGCCGGTGCCGCCGTCGTAGCCGGAGATCAGCACCACCTGGGCGCCAGCCTTGGCCACCCCGGAGGCGATGGTGCCCACGCCGGCCTCGCTGACCAGCTTGACGCTGATGCGGGCGTCCCGGTTGGCGTTTTTCAGATCGAAGATCAGCTGCGCCAGGTCCTCGATGGAGTAGATGTCGTGGTGGGGCGGCGGGGAGATCAGGCTCACGCCGGGGGTGGAATACCTCGTCCGGGCGATCCAGGGGTAGACCTTCTTCCCGGGCAGGTGGCCGCCCTCGCCGGGCTTGGCGCCCTGGGCCATCTTGATCTGGATCTCCTGGGCGGAGCACAGGTATTCGCTGGTGACGCCGAAGCGGCCGGAGGCCACCTGCTTGATGGCGCTGTTCTTCTCCGTGCCCAGCCGCTCCGGCTCCTCACCGCCCTCGCCGGAGTTGGACTTGCCCCCCAGCCGGTTCATGGCCAGGGCCAGGCACTCGTGGGCCTCCTTGGAGATGGAGCCGTAGCTCATGGCGCCGGTCTTGAACCTGCGGACGATGCTGTCCACGCTCTCCACCTGGTCCAGGGGCACGCCGCCGTCGGCGGCCCACACGAACTCCATCAGCCCCCGCAGGTTCCGGGGGGACTGCTCCCGGGTGACCAGGGCGGAATACTCCTTGAACCGCTCATAATCCCCGTTTCGGCTGGCCTCCCGCAGGGCCACGATCACCGCCGGGTCGAACAGGTGCTCCTCGCTGCCGGCGCCGGAGCGCAGCTTGTGGAAGCCGATGCTGTCCAGGGTGGTGTCCACCCCCAGGCCCAGGGGGTCGAAGGCGTGGCTGTGGTGGAACTCCACCGCCCGGCCCATGTCCTCCAGACCGATGCCGCCCACCCGGCTGATGGTGTTGGTGAAATACTTGTCGATCACGTCCTGGCGGATGCCCACCGCCTCGAAGATCTGGGAGGACTGGTAGGACTGGATGGTGGACACGCCCATCTTGGAGGCGATCTTCACGATGCCGCTGAGGATGGCCTTGTTGTAATCGTCGATGGCGGTGTGCTCGTCCTTGTCCAGCAGCCCCAGCTGGATGCACTCGGCGATGCACTCGTGGGCCAGGTACGGCTGGATGGCCCGGGCGCCGTAGCCCAGCAGCAGGGCGAAGTGGTGCACGTCCCGCGGCTCGGCGCTCTCCAGGATGATGGACACGCTGGTGCGCTTTTTCGTGCGGACCAGGTGCTGCTCCATGGCGGACACGGCCAGCAGGGAGGGGATGGCCACGTGGTTCTCGTCCACGCCCCGGTCCGACAGGATCAGGATGTTGGCCCCGTGGCGGTATGCCTTGTCGCAGGCGATGAACAGCCTGTCCATGGCCCGCTCCAGAGGGGTGTTTTTATAGTACAGCAGGCTCACCGTCTCCACATGGAACCCGTCCCGGTGCATGGCCTTGATCTTGATCAGGTCGATGCCCGTGAGGATGGGGTTGGTGATCTCCAGCACGTTGCAGTTCTCCGCCCGCTCCTCCAGAAGGTTGCCGTCGGAGCCGACGTAGACCGTGGTGTCCGTGACGCACTCCTCCCGGATGGCGTCGATGGGCGGGTTGGTCACCTGGGCGAACTGCTGCTTGAAGTAGTGGAACAGCGGCGGATATTTCTCGCTGAGCACCGCCAGGGAGGTGTCGCAGCCCATGGCGGCGGTGGGTTCGGCCCCGGTGCGGGCCATGGGGAGGATGGAGTCCTTGATCTCCTCGTATGTATAGCCGAAGGCCCGGTACAGCCGGTCCCGCTGGGCCTGGGTGTGGACCTCCACCTTCTTGTTGGGGATGGGCAGGTCCTTCAGCCGCACCAGGTTCTGGTCCAGCCATTCGCCGTAGGGCTGGCGGGAGGCGTAATAGCTCTTCAGGGCCTCGTCCTGCATCACCTTGCCCCGCTTGGTGTCGATGAGCAGCATCTTCCCCGGCTGGAGGCGGCTCTTCATGGTGATGTGCTCCTCCGGGATGTCCAGCACGCCCACCTCCGACGACAGGATCAGCCGCCCGTCGTCGGTCAGGTAGTACCGGCTGGGCCGCAGGCCGTTCCGGTCCAGGATGGCCCCCACCAGTTCCCCGTCGGAGAACAGCACCGCCGCCGGCCCGTCCCAGGGTTCCATCATGGTGGCGTAGTACCGGTACAGGTCCCGCTTCTTCCGGTCGATCATCTTGTCGTTCTTCCAGGGTTCAGGGATGGTGATCATCATGGCCAGGGGCAGGGGCATGCCGTTCATCACCAGAAATTCCAGGGTGTTGTCCAGCATGGCGGAGTCGGAGCCGCTGGGGTTCACCACCGGGAAGATCTTGTCCATGTTCTCCCGCATGACGGCGCTGGACATGGTCTCCTCCCGGGCCAGCATGCGGTCGATGTTGCCCCGGATGGTATTGATCTCGCCGTTGTGGAGGATGAAGCGGTTGGGATGTGCCCGCTCCCAGCTGGGGGTGGTGTTGGTGGAGAAGCGGGAGTGGACCATGGCGATGGCGGAGGTATAATCCTCGCTCTGCAGGTCCTTGTAGAAGGCCCGCAGCTGGTCCACCAGGAACATGCCCTTGTAGACCACCGTCCGGCTGGACAGGCTGGCCACGTAGGAGTTGTCGTTGCTCTGCTCGAACACCCGCCGGGCCACGTACAGCCGCCGGTCGAAGGGCAGCCCCGGCCGCACGTCCTTGGGCCGCTCCACGAAGCACTGCAGGATATAGGGCATGCAGTCACGGGCCTTTTTGCCCAGGATCTCCGGGCAGGTGGGCACCTCCCGCCAGCCCAGCAGCCGCAGCCCCTCCTTGCCCAGGATGACCTCGAACATCTTGATGGCCTGGCGCCGGCGCACCACGTCCTGGGGGAAGAAGAACATCCCCACGCCGTAGTCGCCCGGTTCGCCCAGGGTGATGCCGCAGGCCGCGGCGGCGGGCTTGAAGAAGCTGTGGGACACCTGCACCAGGATGCCTACGCCGTCGCCGGTCTCCCCGGCCGCGTCCCGGCCGGCCCGGTGCTCCAGCTTTTCCACGATCTTCAGCGCGTCGTCCACCGTGGCCCGGCTGGGCCGGCCCTGTATGTCCACCACGGCGCCGATGCCGCAGGCGTCGTGCTCAAAGCACTGTCGGTATAATCCGGTGGGTTTGTCCATGGGATGACCTCCTTCCGGCCGCCAGGCGGCGCGGGATAGTCAAAACAATTTCTAATAATATAGATTGACTTTTTTAATAATACCGCTCTTTCGGCCCCAATGCAACCCTTTTTCGCAGGGTAGCCTAAACAAGAATATGCGCCGGCGGGGCGGGTGGTTTCCGGCGTTTTTCCCAATTTGCTGCAGGATGAGGGCCGGGTCGGCGGGAATTTCGGCGGGGGCGAAAATAGTGCTTGCAATTTCCGGCGCGTTGTGCTAGTATATTTGAGCAAAACACGACCGGGTGTGGCGAAGTTTGGTATCGCGCCTGAATGGGGTTCAGGAGGCCGCTGGTTCAAGTCCAGTCACTCGGACCAAAGAGCAGGGGACAGCGAAAGCTGTCCCCTGCTCTTTGGTATGGGCGCGGCCGGCCCGGGTTTTTATTGACAAATCGGTGCGGCGCGGCTACAATTTAATCGGTTAAATCAAACGCGGGCCGGGGATACGGCCCGGGAGGATCGGAGGGAGAGCGCATGAACATAGAACTGGACGAAAAACAGCTGGAGGCCGTCACAGGCGGCAATACATCGGTCCCTTCCTGTTCGCCTGTCAAGTTCCGCTGCCCGAAGTGCGGCTATGTGTATGTGGCGGATGGCGCATTGATACCAAAGGTGCTCCGCTGCACGCGGTGCAAGGGGCCTTTGGTCAAAGTGAGGGACGAATGAGATGGACGAGAAACTGAACGAAAAGCAGCTGGAGACCGTCACCGGCGGCGGGATAGATATCCCTTCCTATCCGCCCATCAAGTACCGCTGCACGAAGTGCGGCTACGAGTTCATGGCGGATGGCGGAATACAACCAAAGTCGCTCTATTGCGTACGATGCAAAGGGCCAGTGGTCAAAGTAAAGGATGAGTGAGATGGACGAGAAACTGAACGAAAAGCAGCTGGAGAACGTGACCGGCGGGATAGATGTCCCTTCCCATCCGCCCGTCAAGTGCCGCTGCGTGAAGTGCGGCAGAGAGTATATGATAAAGGAAGATATAAACCTGACTAAGCTCCATTGCCCAGTAACAAGCTGCCACGGGACTTTGGTCAAAGTGAGGGACGAATGAGATGAACGAGGAGAAGAAAGATCTGCCGGGGATGGACCCTGAACAGGAGAAAGACCTGGAAAAGGTGACCGGCGGGCTGGAGGGGATCGAGGAATACATGGAGGTCCAGGCGTTTCGCGAGGCCTTTATCAAGGCCAACTGCAGCCACTGCGCGAAACGCGGCACAGATGACTGCACCTTTCCGAATGACAATTATGCGGATGCGAAGGGCATGTATTACATGTTCAGGAACCGTCCGGGGGGATGCCCCTTCATCATCCCCAAGTGACCCGCGGTATTGCAATACGCGGCATGAAATGGTATACTTCTATGGGCCTTCCCGGCGGGATGTTCCGCTGGGAAGGCCCATGCGGTCCTGCCCCCAAAAACAAACAGAGGAGAGAAAGAGAGTGAACAGCGTCAAATGGTACTGCTCATCATCCTGATCGTCGTCGCGGCGGCGGTGCTGGCCGTCGGCTATGCTGCCTACCGCATCCCCTTTTATCACCCCGAGCACAACGAAAGCCCCTATGACTTGCCCCCGGAGGAGCAGTATGATCCCTACCGGGAGGACATGACGGCGCTGATCTCCGAGATGGACGCCGTCCCCTTCGAGCCGGCGGAGATCGCCGCCCGGGACGGGACGAAGCTGTTTGGCCGCTGCTACCACGCCGCCGACGGCGCGCCGGTGCTGATCGGCTTCCACGGCTTCAAGAGCACCGCCCTGCGGGACATGTCCGGCGCGGGGAAGCTGGCCCGGCAGATGGGCATGAACATCCTCCTGGTGGACCAGCGCTCCCACGGCAGGAGCGAGGGCAAGACCATCTCCTTCGGCGTGAAGGAGCGCTTCGACTGCCTGAGCTGGGCCAAATACGCGGCCCGGCGCTGGCCCGGCGCGCCCATCGTGCTGGCGGGGGTGTCTATGGGCGCGGCCACGGTGTTGATGGCCGCCGATCTGGACCTGCCGGGGGAGGTGAAGGGCATCATCGCCGACTGCCCCTACTCCGATCCCTCCGCCATCATCAAGAAGGTGGGGCGGGACAGCATGGGGCCGGCGTCCATAGCGCTCTACCCATTCATCCTGCTGGGCGCACGGCTGTACGGCGGCTTCAGCCTGACGGCTGCCTCCCCGGTGAAGGCGGTGCGCGGCGCGAAGGTGCCCATCCTGCTGATCCACGGGGAGGACGACCGGTTCGTCCCCTGCGACATGAGCCGGGAGATATACGACGCCTGCGCCGGCGAAAAGACCCGCCTCACCATCCCCGGTGCGCCCCACGCCATCGCCTACGTCCTGGACCCGGACAGGTATGGCCAGGCCGTCCGGCAGTTTTTGCTCTCGCTGGGTCTGGACGTGAAGTGAGGCTTTTACAAATGAATTGGCCGGTCAGGGCTTTCCCTGACCGGCCATTTTTTCTGTTTTTGCGCCCCCTCAGCGGTTCAGGATGGCCATGAACTCGTCGCCGGTGATGGTCTCGTGCTCGTAGAGATACGCCGCCAGCTCGTCCAGCTTCGCCCGGTCGTCGGTGAGTATCTTGGTCGCCTTCTCGTGCTGCTTCTTCACGATGGCCACCACCTGCTTGTCGATCTCGGCGGAGGTCTGCTCGGAGCAGGCCAGGGACGTGTCCCCGCCCAGGTACTGGTTGGTCACTGTTTCCATGGCCACCATGTCAAAATCCTTGCTCATGCCGTAGCGGGTGATCATGGCCCGGGCCAGCTTCGTGGCCTGCTCGATGTCGTTGGACGCGCCGGTGGTGTAGTCCCCAAAGACGATCTCCTCCGCGGCCCGGCCGCCGGTGAGGGTGGCGATCTTGTTCTCCAGTTCCTCACGGGTCATGAGATATTTATCCGTCTGCTCCACCTGCATGGTATAGCCCAAGGCCCCGGAGGTCCGGGGGATGATGGTGATCTTCTGCACCGGCGCGGAGTTGGTCTGTTTGGCCGCCACCAGGGCGTGGCCGATCTCGTGGTAGGACACGATGCGCTTTTCCTTGTCCGTCAGAATGGCGTTTTTCTTCTGGTATCCGGCGATGACCACCTCGATGCTCTCCTCCAGGTCCGCCTGGGTCACGAACCGCCGCCCGTCCCGGACGGCCCGGAGGGCCGCCTCGTTCACGATATTGGCAAGCTCCGCGCCCGACGCGCCGGAGGCCATGCGGGCCACCTTTTCGTAGTCCACATCTTCCGCCACCTTCACCTTCTTGGCGTGGACGCGCAAGATGGCCTCCCGGCCTTTGAGGTCGGGCAGTTCCACCGGCACCCGCCGGTCGAAGCGCCCCGGACGGGTCAGCGCCGGGTCCAGGGCCTCGGGCCGGTTGGTGGCCGCCAGGATGATGACGCCGTTGTTGGCCTCAAAGCCGTCCATCTCCGTGAGGAGCTGATTCAACGTCTGCTCCCGCTCGTCGTTACCGCCCATGGCCCCGGCGTTTCGCTTGCCGCCGATGGCGTCGATCTCGTCGATGAACACGATGCAGGGGGCCTTCTCCTTGGCCTGCTTAAAGAGGTCCCGCACCTTGGACGCGCCCATGCCGACGAACATCTCCACGAACTCCGAGCCGGACATGGAGAAAAAGGGCACGTTGGACTCGCCCGCCACGGCCTTGGCCAGCATGGTCTTGCCGGTGCCCGGAGGTCCCACCAGCAGCAGGCCCTTGGGCATGGACGCGCCGATCTCCTTATACTTGTCGGGATTTTGCAGGTAGTCCACGATCTCCCGCAGGTTGTCCTCGGCCTCGTCCACGCCCTCCACGTCGGAGAAGCGGATGCCGTCGGAACTCTTCACATAGACCTTGGCGTTGGACTTGCCCATGTTGAACATCAGGGAGTTGCCCCCGGCCCGGTCCATGAGCTTCTTGCTCATGAACTGGCCGATGCCGATGAAAATGGCGATGGGCAGCACCCAGCTGAGCAAAATGGACAGCAGCGGCGACGTCTGCTCGATGATCTCGCTGGAGAAGGTGACGCCCGCGGCGTGCAGCCGCTCCACCAGACCGGGGTCCTCGATGGGGCCGGTCTTATAGATCTGGGTCATGTCCTTGTCGGTGAAGAGGATCTGATTCGACTCCAGCTCCACCTCGCCCAGCTCGCCGTTCTCCGTCATGGTCATAAAGGTGCCGTAGTCCACCTCTTTGATCTGCCGCCGGGCCATCCAGGGCATGATGAGCAGGTTGACGAGCAGCAGCGCCGCCAGCACCACGCCGTAGTAGAATATCAGCGGTTTTTTCGGTCTCTTTACCTCGTTCATGGTCGATGCCTCCTCCCGGCAGGGGCGCGCGGTCCGTGCCGTTAGTTAATTTTAACGCCGCCGCAACTGCCCGTCAACGCTGCCGTCGCTCATTTTACAGACGGTTCATATGCATTTTACAAAAGATTCATATTATGGAAAACAGATGGCCGCAGTCGGGATTACCAGATATTGGGTGGGAAGGCGGGGAGGGGCGAAAAAATCCACGATTTTGGTCGGAAATGTTGTCACTTTACAGCGATAAGGTATTGCATTATGACAACCGTTTTGCTATAATTACACTGAATTGTTATAGTGTGAATTTCATCTCATTTTGACGGAAAATGGAAATATGCCCCGGATGGGGATAGGGATAGACGCAGCGGCGCCTGGCGGGGGAGCGGTCCCCGTAAGGGAGGAAATGTACATGGAAAGCAAGAGAAGGACAGCGGCAAGAGTTCTGGCGTGGCTTCTGTGCCTGTTGATGGTGCTGTCGGTGTTCGACGGCACGGGCCTGCTGGGTGGCCAGGCATTGGCGGCGGCGGGAACGGCGGGCGGCACGCCGGGGGTCAACCAGCGGGAGGCCGACCCCAGCACCATGGAGACCTACACGACCGCGCTGTTGAGCGAGGATACCGGCTCCCGCTACGCCGGCCGCGTCTGGACGGACAAGACCGTGTTCGCCTACGGCGCGGACCAGAACTCCGGCGGCACGGAGGGCAACCGCATCTCCCTGACGGCCGATCTGGACGGCTATGAAAGCTCCATGGGATTCACCTCTGACTTTGCCCACGTGTTCAGCGCTCTGACCAGTTCTCAGGTGGTGAACGAATATCCCCCCACCCCCATCGACATGGTCCTGGTGCTGGATATCTCGTCGTCTATGAGCGACGATAAGACCATACCGGCTGTCGAACCATATGCGGAGCTGGCTGCGCAGGGCGCGATAACGCACACAAGGTTTTTGAACCTGATCTATTCGGCGGACCGCATCATTACCCAGCTGATGAAGAACAACCCGGAAAACCGGGTCAGCGTGGTGGTCTATGACCGCCGGGCCACTGTCATCATGCCCTTGGCCCACTATGAAGCGAACACGACGCCCGTCTCTCAGATCGGCGGCGGCAAAGATTACGTATACGATACGGATTATCTGAAGGATGGTGTGGCAGACGGGACCGCCCACAAGAACGCCACTGCTCACGCGAAACTAAAAGATCTTGTCTTCGGATATCTCTGCCCGTATTTTGACGGCCATAGTGGTGAACCTGTGACTGTCACTCAGGCCCGCGTGGTGGCGACGCCGTGAACGGCAGGAAAAGCGTACAGCGCATCGACGGCACCAACACCCACGCGGGCCTGGCCGCCGGTCTGGAGCAGCTGGCCAATGCCAAGGACACCACCCTGACGGCGGCGCTGCACAACGGGCAGACGGCCACCGTGCCCCGCATCCCGGCGGCCATCATCATGACCGACGGCGGCACGAACTCAGTGGCAAACGGTCCCTGGTATGCCCCGGACTATGCCATCCCGATGCAGGATTCCAGCCAAAAGAACGCCTGGTCCAGTGTGGTGGTGACCCAGTACCTGCTGACGGCGGCCTACCTGAAATCCGCCGTGGAGAAGAATTACAGCGCATACATGGCCCTTAACGGCGGGGAGGGCCAGGACCTCCCCGTTTACACCGTAGGCGTCGACCTGCGGGACGGCATAGGGACCGACGCACGGGACGACTCGTGGGTCCCGGCGCGTCTGTTCCCGATGATGGACCCGGCGAAGTATTTTAAGGGCGGCAGCGATATCCCTCTGACCGCCGATCATCCCACCGAACCGAAAGGGATCCCGCTTGGCAGTGATGACAAAAATAAAGAGCTTATCACTGACGCCTATAACAACTGGACGGGTTGGTCTCAGAGTGAAAATGCAACTATAACTAACCAGTTCCCTGTTGCGGCGACAGGGAATGAGGGCTGGTTCCTGCAGGGAGCGGGCCATGACTTCGGTGAGCTGGGGAACGGATACGCCCCCTATATCATCCCCTTTGAACAGGACAGCGCAAACACACAGGACATCCCGCTGGTGCCCTGGTCCGGTGAACTGGGCGGCATTTCCTACTCCGGTTTGCAATATAACCTCAAATGGCACAGCTGGACAGAGCCCTTGGGGCCCGACCTGACAAAACAAAAAACGACGCCTTTTGCTGAGGATATAGATGGCACCGCCACGTTCCCATCCTTTACCGAGGCGAAGGAAAGCGGCTATGCCACATATCTCGCCGGAAGAAGCATCACAAACAACGATGCATTGGCAGGGGAAGCCGCGCATGAAAACACCCGCGATGTCGAGGCCGTCACCCAGGCCGACATGGAGCGGAACATCAACTACGTCACCACGTTCTACGATGTTTCCTCCGCCCAGATGGACTCCATCTTCGAGAGCATCCTCAGCGAGGTCATCGGCCAGGTGTTCGTGCCCGTGTCCGGCGATAACGACGCGGGCGTGGGCGACGCGCTGACCTATCAGGACCCCATCGGCGACCTGATGGAGGTGAAGAACCGCTCCATCACCGCCACGCCTCACCACACCGCCGAGGATGTGGAGGAGGTCGAGACCACCTACGACATGTCCATGCTGCTGTTCGGCGAGATGCACGGCATGGTCCGCTCCGGCGTGTACGACTTCCAGTGGAACGACGCGTACATGAAAGCCAAGTTTCCGGGTGACGCGGGACATGAGGCCATGCCCATGGGCTGGTACAGGGGCGAACCCACAGATGAAGTGGTGGAGTATTCCGAAAAGGAATATCCCGAAGACTGCTCCAGCGTGGAGGATGCCTGGGCGAACGGCTGGGTGTATCGGTTCGACTTCCAGACCCTGAAGCAGTATGTGCCCATCGCCGGCGACGCGGCCACCCCGGACGCGATGAAGGACCAGCAGAAGCACACGGTCTATACCATCTACCGCTTCGCCTGCAGCAAAACGGACCGGAATATGCTCCGGCGCAACCCGGTCTATGGCTCTGTGCCCCAGCCGCTGCTGGACAAGTGGGCCGCCCACGGGGACGATTACCCCGTGGGGAACAGCGAATACGCCTCCACGCCCGGCGTGTTCCGTCTCAGCGACATCCGGGTGTGGGTGGAGGAGTACGGCGACTTCGTGGACACGGACGGCGCCATCACGCCCACCCAGGCCTACTCCAGCTCCCTGTATGTGAACGTGCCCGCCGCGGCGCTGCCCACCCAGCTGGCGGAGATCACCATGGGGCCGGATGGTGTGCTCAGCTATAAGGAAACCTCCGCCCAGCCCCTGCGGCTGTTCTATGCCGTGGGCCTGGAAGATGAGCTGCTGACGAAGGACCCTGTTGACGGCCACGTCACCGGCGTGGACATCGCCGCCATCCCCATGGAGTACCTCCAGCAGCACCGGGACAGCCAGAACCGGATCTGGTTCTGGTCCAACTTCTACAGCAACACCACCTATAACGGCTACGGCACCTGGTCGGGCGGCGTGACCCGGGGCGACCCCACGGTGAGCTTCTCCCCCAGCGGCGACAACCGGTACTATGTGTTCCAGAAGCCCCTGCCCCTGTTCGCCCATGCCTACCGGGTGGTGAACGGCCAGCTGATGGCCGTGGACAACAAGGGCGTAAAAGCGGAGGACGCCTGGACCGACAAGACCAAGGGCGGCAACGGCACGACCACATGGGAGGAAAACAACGGCGTCTCGCAGCGGGCCGGCTGGGTCGGCGGCGAGTACCTGGGCACCTTCGCCAGTGCGGCGGATTTCAAGGGTCAATATAAGGAAGAACAGGAGGGCAAGATCGTCTTCCTGCGGGAGGACCTGCTGGACCATGTCACTTCCTCGGGCAGCGGCTACGCGCCCGGCTCCAAGTCCTTCTCCTCCGATGATTTCTACTTCCTGCTGGTGGAGTACTATATGCCTGAGCCGGGCACCGAGGGCAAGGACATAAACGACAATACTGTGGATGGGACCACCGGCGGGCACATGGTGCAGTACGCCATCACCCGCAAGGGCAACGAGTTCGGCTCCGGCCTGAACGCGGACATCGACAGCAGCGACATGCTGTGCTGGACCGATATGAACTTCCACACCTGGAAGGACGAAACGGGCCTCACTACGTCGGAGATCCGGTATAACCCCCACTCCACCACCGGCGACAGCACCCGGGGCGAACCCACCTGGGAGAAGCTGGCCGGGCCTGAGGAAGAGCTGGAAAGCTATCTGAGTGGATTGGGCATCGATGATGTAGATGCAGAAATGACCTATTGGATGCAGCTGCGGGAGCAGATGCATGATGTGCTGCTGTCGGCGGACGACGACCACAACGGCAGCGTGGACCGTACCGAGTATAACAGCCACTTCCACTGGGCGCTGGCGGCCAAGACCGGCGGCCTGCGCACCGGCGACATGGGCCAGAACGTGCGGGTCAAGAGCAATAACGTGACCGGCACGGCGGGGACATACTATGTGCCCACTCTGTCGGCCAGCTCCGGCACCGGCGGCGACGTGGTCATCGACAACTACCTGGGCAACAACGGCCGGATGTGGGTGTCCGACCAGCTGGTGCTGGTGACCAAGACCGTGAACGGCTCCGCCTCCAGCCCCGCCGACCGCAACGAGGAATTTCAGTTCCAGCTGTTCGTCTCCGGCATGGCCGGCAAGACCGTCAGCGCCATCCGCGTGCAGCGGGACCGGTTCACCGGTATGTGGCGGCGGCGTCTGGCCACCATCGCGGTGCAGACCGATAACCGCGGCCTTTTGAAGGACTCGGATGGCCGTCAGCTGGCGCGGGTGGATGAGGACGGCAAGCCTTGGACGGAGGAAGAAGGCGGCTATTACGTCTGGGCCGAGAGGACCGGCGACACCAACAGCATCACCCTGTACGTGGCCTCCGAGGTGGAGGAGGAATCCGGCACCGCCGCCATGGGCGGCTATACCGAGTACGTCACCGCGGCGCAGCTGCACTCCGTGGACGACCCGGGCGAGAATGTGCAGGAGATCCCCGAGGGGTCCGATTACGAGGCCGGGAACATCCAGTTCTGGGCCGAGCCGGGGACGGTCTACCTCGTCCCGGTGGGGAAAGTCGGCCAGGATTGGACGGGCACAAAAGAAGCGATAGATGCCCTGGGGCTGACGCCCTTCAAGGGCAATTTCCCCATCACCGTCATGGACCATGACCGGGACGAGAACCTGCGCTCCGGCATGGTGATGGAAAGCCCCTTCTCCGTGCGCACTACTCATCTGACCGAGACGGTCAAGTTCGGGCTGGACGAACAGGACGAACTGTTTGACGACACCGCCTTCCAGAACCCGAGAAGGACGACTTTGTCCGACGGCACGTTCTTCGAGAGCAAGAGGTATGAGCCAGAGGATATCCGGCCCGCCACGGCCCAGTTCACCCTCCGGGACGGCGAGGGCCTGCTGTTCAACGGCCTGGACGATCTGGCCAGCTTCCGGGCCACCGAGCATCTGACCGAGGACCAGATCAGCCGGGGCTATGGCCTGGACAGCGTCCGTCTGGTCCAGAACATCAACTATGTGGACTATCTGCTGGCGGACGCTCCGCAGGAGAAGGTCAAAAACACCACGAACTGGGGCACTATGGACCCGGGCTACGCCCAGGTGCTGGATTACTATCGCTTTGAAAACGTCAACGACGAAACGGAGCACGGCCTCGTCACCAACCTGGGGCCGGAATCCGGCACGCCCAACAACGCCGCTTACTTCAACCCGGAGAGGAATGCCTACTCCGTGTACGGCGACACCAGCGCCCAGGAGAAGGCGGCCCACTTCTATAACTCCCTGGCGCCCCAGTCCCTGACCATCCAGAAGGTGCTCCAGACCGAGGACGGCTCGGAGCCGACCGCGGAGGATCTGGCCCAGGAGTTCGCCTTCACCGCCGACTTCACCTTCACAGATGGGCCGACGGGCGACACGGCGTGGACGTTCCCCATGACCCGGTATTACCGCAATGGGCAGCCCTATCCCGAAACGGATACCATCCCCCGGGAACAGCTGCGCATCAGCGCGGACGCCGCCCTGGATGGCGCCTCTCTGGAGGAGGACGATATCGCGCCCATGGCCGAGGACCTGCCCCCGGTGGTCACCGGCTATATGCGTGTGACCGGCGATGACAAGACCGGCGACGACATCTACCACGCCCAGTTCGGCTCCGTGAAGGACAATGGCGACGGCATCTACACATGGCAGCCCGACGTGGAGCCGGACGGATACAAGTTCAAGCTCAGAGGCGGCGAGAAGCTGGTCATCTACGGCCTGCCCATCGGCGCGGGCTATACCGTGGACGTGGTGGAGGAGGCTCTGTCCGGCTTCACGATCGAGCCGGCGGACCGCCATGGCACGCTGACGGTGGCCCCCGATTCCGAGGGCAGGGCGGAGATCACCTTTGTCAACACCAAGCAGTCCGCCAGGCCGGTGGACGTGTCGCTGGATGTGGAAAAGATATTCAACACGCTGACCCCGGAGGCCCCGTCGTCGGCGGAGTTCCGCTTTACGCTGACGCCGGTCGCGGGCAATCCCCCGGACGACCCGGTGCCGCCGGAGGGAAAGACCGGATCGGTCATGGTGACCGCCGGCGGCAGCGGCCAGGCGACCGTGCTGGACGGCGTCGAATACAAGACCCCCGGGGTGTATGAGTACATCCTGCGGGAGGAGCTGGGCACGGCCCCCGGCGTGAAGTACGATGGCACCGTTCATCGGATCAGGGTGACGGTCACGGAGGTGGCGGGGATGCCCGCCCACCTGGAGGCGACGATCACCGACGTGGACGGCGATGCCGAGATCGGGGATGTGACCACCAACTACACCGGCGACCCCGGTACCTATTCCGCTGCGTTCAGGTCCTTTACCAACACGTATAAGAAAGGGTCCGCCTACGTGACCCTGGAGGGCGTGAAGACGTTCATCGGCGACGAGCTGGAGGCCGGCCAGTTCACCTTCGTGCTGACCCCCGTCAGCGGCAGCTATGCCGAGAACGAGGAAGGACCTATGGATGATGAAGGCGAGGGCGAGGAGAACGGCCCGGAGATCATAGACGACGCCGCTGCCACCGCCAGCCCCGAACCGGAGGCGACGGCGGAGCCGGAGGCCAGTCCTGAGCCGGAGGCGACCTCTGAGCCGGAGGCCAGCCCGGAACCGGAGCAGACGCCTGAGGCAACAGCCGAGCCGGAGGTAGACCCCAACGAGCAGGAGGGGCCGTCCTTTACCTCCCTGGAGCCGGTCGATGGGGCGGAGGGAAACCCTGCGCCCACCGAACCCGACCAGGAGCCGGTCGATGACCCGGCCCAGACCGATCCCGCCCCCGACGGCGGGGAGAATACGCCCGCGCCCGGTGAGGGCGACGGGTCTGCGGAGGGCACGGACCCCACCGAGACCCCCGCGCCCGCCGAAACTCCCGCGCCCATGGAAACTCCCGTACCCACGGAAACCCCGGAGCCGGACGCCACCGACGAGCCGGACGCCTCCCCGGAGCCCACGGCCACCCCCGGGCCGGAGGATATGCCCTCCGATGGGGACGAGATGTCCCCCGAGGACGAGATCGCGCCCATCGCGGATATCCAGCTGATGGATATACCCATGCCGGAGGAGGCGACAGATAAGGGCCAGCCGACCGTAAAGGCTACCGCCACCAACGACGCGGACGGCCGCTTCCGCTTCGGCAGCATCGAATTTGACAGGGCCGGCGAGTATGTGTACCAGGTCATGGAGGAGCTTCCCGGCGGCACCGTCCAGGAGCTGGGCGGCCACGTCATCTACTGGGTGAAGGTCACGGTCACGGAGGATGAAAACGGCGACCTGTGGGCCGCCGTGGAGGTCCGCCAGAACGCCCTGGACGGACCGGTGGCCGACCTGCGGTTCGCCAACATCGAGACCAAGCCCGTGAAGACGGAACCCGACCCTGGCCCGGATATGCCGGTGAAGGTGGGAAGCAAGATCACCTACCGGGTCACCTGGTACAACGACGGGACGCCAGATCAGGACAAGTACACCGTCTATGTGGCCGACCGGCTGGACCCCGGTCTGGACTATGTGCCGGACAGCGCCCTGACTTTCACCGGCGCGGCGCCCGCTGGGACGCCCGTCCCCCACGACGGGATAGACGCCCAGGTCACATATGAGGACCACACCCTGAACTGGACCATCACGGGCACCAAGCCCGGGGACTACGGCTACGTGGAATTTCAGGCCACGGTCAACGCCAACGCGAAGTTCGACTGGAAGTACTACGATGACAACGGCATCTATTCCGATCCGCCCACAGGGCCGTCCGGCGTGGGCGGTGCCGAGGACTGGATGGTCTGGAACCAGGCCGGCGTGAAGGTGGACGACGGCAGCTGGAAGTGGACCGACGAGATCAAGAACCCCACCTGGGAGCCGGAGAAGACCGCCGATCCCGCCGACAAGAGCGGCGTGCACGTGGGCGACCGGATCACCTATAAGGTCACCTGGCGCAACTACCTGACCGAACAGGCGAACATCACCGTCACCGACGTGCTGGACACCGGCGTGACCTATCAGGAGGGTTCCGCCAAGGCCTATTACAGCGACGGCACGGACATGCTCATAGACGGCAGTTATGACCCGGACAGCCGCACCCTCACCTGGAATTTGGGTCCGCAGACGGAAGGTACATCCGGCTACGTGGAATTTACAGTCACTGTGAACGCCAACGCCCAGTATGGGGACAGCGCCGTGGCGAACGACGCCACGGTGAAGGTGGACAACACCTCCCACCAGAGCAACGAGGTGGTCCACTACCTGAATGGCCACCTGAAGGTGACGAAGATCGTCCGGGGCGAGGGCGGCGAGCAGGACAAGGACTTCGCCTTCACCGTCACCCTGACGAAGCCGGCGGATATGTCGGAGGAGGAATGGACCGCCTCGTGGGCGGACGCTGAGCGCGCCTATACCGGCCAGGGCGGCAAGGCGGACGGCACCCTCACCTTCAGTCCCGACGGCGCCGGCGGCTATACCGCCTCGTTCAGCCTGCGCCACGGCCAGAGCATCACCATCTCCGGGCTGAGCAGCGGCGCGGGCTATACCGTGACCGAGACCAATGGCGACGGCTATACCGTCACGGTGACCGGCGGCACCGGCGCGGTGTCCGCCCAGACGCCGCCGGAGGCCGTGTTCACCAACACCAAGGGCGGCCAGACACCGCCTCCGGAGAGGACCCCCGGACCGGATGAAACGCCTAAACCCGAGGAAACACCCAATCCCGAGGAAACGCCCAATCCCGGCGTGACCCCCGGCCCCACACCCTCCGGCGGCCCCCACAAGGTGGAGACCGATCCCGGCGACGGGAAGACCGTGACGGTGGGCCAGATCATCACCTACCGCATCTACTGGCAGAACTACAAGTCCGACCCGGCGCCGGTGACCATCCGGGACCCGCTGGACGTGGGGCTGGACTTCTACTGGGCCAGCGACGGCGGGGTATATGACCCGGACAGCCGCACGGTGACCTGGCACCTGCCCGAGCAGAGCGGCGGCGCCAGCGGCTATGTGACGGTGCAGGCGGTGGTGAACGCCAACGCCCTGCTCAAAGGTATGGTGCAGAACCAGGCCTTCGTGGCGGTCAACGGCGACGAGGAGCAGCCCACGGAGCAGCCCAAAAACCCGCTGCCCAGCCGGGTGCCCGCCACCGGGGACGGCAGCCGGCCCGGCCTGTGGCTGGCGCTGCTGACGGCGTCCCTCGCGGGCCTCGCCCTCGTGAGCCTCGCAGCCCCCCGGCGCAGAAAAAAGAGCAAATAACGAAACCGACACCGGATGGTCACGTGCCATCCGGTGTCCTTTGTATCGCCCGGGTTGCACCGGGGGCGGGGGACATGGTATAACAGACGCTACGCGCTGTTATACCAAAAAGATACCGATCGCGCTCCCGGCTTGCGCCGCAACTGCGCGATATGGTATAATCAAATAAGACTCAACCACACACAGATAACGGAGGGAGATACGAGCTATGAACGTGCTGATGATAAACGGCAGCCCCCGGGTGGGGGGCAACACCGCCATCGCCCTGGGGGAGATGGAGAAGATATTCGCCGCCGAGGGCATCGACGTGGAAACGATCCAGATCGGGAGCCAGACCATCCGGGGCTGCGCCGCCTGCGGGAGCTGCTTCGACAAGGGCCGGTGCGCGTTCGACGACATCGTGAACGAGATCGCGCCCAAGTTCGCCGCCTGCGACGGGCTGGTGATCGCCTCGCCGGTCTATTACGGCTCCGCCAACGGCACCCTCGTGTCGTTTTTGGACAGGCTGTTTTACAGCACCTCCTTCGACAAGACCATGAAGGTGGGCGCCAGCGTGGTCATCGCCCGGCGGGGCGGCCTGACCGCCACCTTCGACGAGCTGAACAAGTACTTCACCATCTCCGGCATGCCCGTGGCCTCCAGCCAGTACTGGAACGGCGTCCATGGCCGGGACAGGGGGGAGGCGGCCCGGGACGAGGAGGGCCTGCAGACCATGCGGACCCTGGCCCGGAACATGGCCTTCCTGATGAAGAGCATCGCCCTGGGCCGGGAGAAGTACGGCCTGCCGGAGAAAGAGGCGTTCCGGATGATGAATTTCATCCGCTGACCGCACGCCCGGCATGGGCTTGCCAGAGGGACCCTGCACAATGTATAATGATACGATAGAGGCATGACCAGACTGAAATAAGACCATGGAGGTATTCTATGAAACTGCAGATCGACCCCAATGTGTCCTATGCGCTGGCCCTGGAGGGCGGCGGCGCCCGGGGGGCCTACCAGATAGGCGCCTGGCGGGCCTTGACGGAGGCCGGCATCCACATCTCGGCGGTGGCCGGCACGTCCGTGGGCGCCCTCAACGGGGCGCTGATCGCCATGGGCGACCTGGACCGGGCCGAGGAGCTGTGGGGCAATATCCACTACTCCGCGGTGATGGACGTGGACGACGATGAGATGGGCGACCTGCTCCGGGGGGATCTGCAGGAGCTGGATCTGCACCGGGTGATGCAGAAGGTGTCCGCCATCGTCCACAACCGGGGCCTGGACGTGACGCCCCTGCGCAACTGGATACGCCAGGTGGCGGACCCGGCGGCCATACGGGCCTCCGAGAAGGAATTTTACATCGTCACCTTCTCCGTGACCGACAAAAAGGAGCTGGAGCTGCGGGCCAAGGACCTGACGGACGACCAGCTGCACGACATGCTGCTGGCCAGCGCCTACCTGCCGGCGTTCCGCATCGAGCGGCTGGCGGGCAAGCTCTATGCCGACGGCGGCGTGCGGGACGTGCTGCCGCTGCACGTGCTCATCGAAAACGGCTATAAAAACATCATCGCCATGCGCCTGTATGGCCCCGGGATCATGCGCCCCGTGCGCATCCCCGAGGGGACGGATGTGCACACCATCGCGCCCAAGGGGAAGCTGGGGGGCATATTGGAGTTCGAGGCCGAGCAGAGCAAGAAAAACCTGCGCATGGGCTACTACGACGCCATGCGTTTCCTCTACGGGCTGAAGGGCAATACCTTTTACATCGACAGCCAGTGGAGCGAGGAGCAGGCCAGGCAGTTCCTGTGCGCCGCCGTGCGCCGCGCAGGCGGGGAGATGACCCTGCGGGACGTGCATGAGCAGCGCCTGCCCGCCCTGGCCAGGCAGCTGGACGCGGAGGACGGGGATTACCGGGACCTGGCCGCGGCGCTGCTGGAGGCGGCGGCTGTGCGCCGGGAGCTGCCCTGCTGGAAGATCTACACCGAGCAGGAGCTGCTCACCGCCGTGGGCGACGCAGCCGTGGACGAGGTCCTGGCGCCGGAGGAGGACCTGGGAAAGCTGCTCACCCTGACGGAGATGTGAGATATACATACGTTTCCGCGCGGGACGGCCAAAGGGCCGTCCCGCTTTGTTCTATCTTTGCCTGGCGCGCCCCGCCGGCGGGCGGACAAAATCTGTTTTTGTGTCTTTACAAAAGGGGAAGTACGTGGTACAATTTAGTAAAAGCACACAAAATCACTTCCAATAGTGGAAGAATTTTTAACAGAATTGGAGGGGATGGGGCGGAAAATAGCCGATTTTTTCCATATCCTCGCGGTTTTCCCCGGCATGAGAACAAGCAACACAATATTTTTATTTGGAGGGATTTACAATGATCGTTGGTCTGCCCAAAGAGATAAAAAACAATGAGTTCCGTGTGGGCCTCACCCCCGGTGCGGTGGGCGAGTATGTGCGCGCCGGCAACACCGTCTATGTGGAGAAGGGCGCCGGCCTGGGCGCCGGCTTCGAGGACGCCGAGTACGCCGAAAACGGCGCCGTCCTGCTGGACAGCGCGGACGAGGTCTGGGCCAAGTCCGAGATGATCGTGAAGGTGAAGGAGCCTCTGGAGTGCGAGTACAAGTACTTCCGCGAGGGCCTGCTGATCTACACCTACTTCCATCTGGCCGCGGACAAGGAGCTGACCGAGGCGCTGCTGGCCAGCGGCACCACCGCCATGGCCTATGAGACCATCCTGGGACCCGGCGGGAAGGGGCTGCCCTGCCTGTACTGCATGAGCGAGGTGGCAGGCCGCATGGCGGTGCTGGAGGGCGCCAAGTATCTGGAAAAGACCTATGGAGGCCGCGGCGTCATGCTGGGGGCCGTGCCCGGCTGCGACAAGGCGGACGTGGTCATCATCGGCGCCGGCAACGCCGGCATCAACGCCTGCCGCATGGCCGTGGGCCTGGGCGCCCGGGTCACCATCCTGGACATCAACCACCAGCGTCTGGCCTATCTGGACGAGGTGTTCGGCACCCAGATCACCACTCTCTACTCCAGCCGCGCCAACCTGCTCAACGCCCTGAAGAAGGCCGACCTGGTCATCGGCTGCGTCATGCTGGCCCCTGGCCGCGAGTGCCAGAAGCTGGTGCTGCGGGAGGACCTGAAGCTGATGAAGAAGGGCGCCGTGATGGTGGATATCGTCATCGACCAGGGCGGCTGCTTCGAGACCAGCCATCCCACCACCCACGCCGACCCGGTGTACGAGGTGGACGGCATCATGCACTACTGCGTGGCCAACATCCCCGGCAGCGTGCCCCGCACCTCCACCGAGGCGCTGGTCAACTCCACCCTGGCCCACGGCATCCGGATCACCCAGATGGGCCTGGAGGCCGCCTGCAAGGCCGATCCCTGCCTGATGAGCGGTGTCAACACCTACAAGGGCAAGCTCACCTTTGAGGCCGTCGCCGAGGCGCTGGACATCCCCTACGTGGACCCCAACACCCTGATGTAAAACCATACGCTCCGCACCCGGGCGGAGGAGATAAAAAAGCGCCCCGGCAGTTGCCGGGGCGCTTTTCTGCGTGCCATGGACAGTGTTTTTAGCGGGTGGTATAATGGAAATAATGGGGATCAAGGCCAATGAACACTCGTTCAGAGTGCGGCAAAAACAGATCGTTTTTTGACGGGGGTGATGCTCCAATGGATGATGCTGTTCGTTTTTCGCTTGCACAGGATGGCGACGCAAAAACCATTTCTACTCTTCGTCATCTCATATGGGGCACGACTTATCGAGGAATCTATCCGGACGATGTCATCGACGGGTTCGATCTGCGGTGGCATACGCAGCGCGACCTGGAAAGGATCAGGGACCCGCACATGCGCGTTTATCTTATCCGTTTTGCGGATATGCCCATCGGCTATTTCAGCCTTGAAACAACAGACCCGGTATATATAGGGTCCTTGTATGTGCTGGAAGGATACCAACGCCGGGGGATCGGCAGGCGGGCATTCATGATAGCGGAGCAGTATTGCGCGGAACGTGGGATACCCAAGTATTACTGTAACTGCAACGCGCATAACCATCCCGCGCAGGCATTCTATCATGCCATGGGAGGCGTTATCATCAAACGGGATACGGGGCATGAAAACAAGCAGGAGGATCAGCTCACATTTGCATTTATGGTCAGTTAGCCGCGTTACATGGGGATCGGATGGTTCTCTTTTTGATGCTGTTTTAACGCCCCGGCTGTTGCCGGGGCGCTTTTCTGCGCGGTCAGGGCGTGGGGAAGATCACGGTCAGTATCCACTTGAAGTCCTCCAGCGCGTACACCGCGTGGGGGATCTTCGCGGGCATGACGAGCACCTCACCGGCGTGGACGATGTGCTCCGTGCCGCCCACGGTGTACCGCCCCTGCCCTCCAGCACGTGGACGAAGGCGTCGCCGGTGGAGTCGTGGGTGCCGATCTCCTCGCCCTGGGAGAAGGCGAAGAGGGTGACGCTGACGGCGTCGTTCTGGGCCAGGGTCTTGCTGACGATCTGCCCCGGCTGGACGGCGATCTCGTCCGCCAGGCGCAGGACCTTCTCGTGGTCGATGTTCTTGATGTAGGCCATGGCTGTTCCTCCTGTTATTATCCTGTCTTATCCGCGGCGGGGTTCCGTCCGCGGGCAAAGCCGCTATTTTTCCCGCTCTACCCAGATCATCAGCGCCGTCAGATCCGCGGGGGAGACCCCGGAGATGCGGCTGGCCTGGCCGAAGCTGACCGGGCGGATGGCGGAGAGCTTCTGCCGCGCCTCGGTGCGCACGCCGGGGACGGCGTCATAGTCGATATCCACCGGTATGCGCCGCTGTTCCATTTTGGCGAAGGCCTCCACCTCTCGGAGCTGACGCTGGATATATCCCTCATATTTTATGGATATCTCCACTTCCTCTGTCACGGCCCGGGGCAGGGCCGGCCGGTCCGGGTCCAGAGCGGAAAGTGAGTCATAAGAGTTCTCCGGTCGTTTCAGAAGCTGGTACAGCTTTCCCTTTTTCAGCCGGGCGATCTCCGCGTCTATCAATGCATATTTATCCAATACCGCCTGGTAGCGCTCCCGGCTGACGAGGCCGATCTCATAGCCGATGTATGCAAGTCGGATATCGGCGTTATCCTGTCGGTGGAGCAGCCGGTACTCGCTGCGGCTGGTCATCATCCGGTAGGGCTCGTTGGTGCCCTTGGTGACCAGATCGTCGATGAGCGCGCCGATATATCCCTGGTCCCGGCCAATGACCATCGGGTCCTGGCCCCGTATCTTCCGGGCGGCGTTGACGCCTGCCACCCAGCCCTGGACGGCGGCCTCCTCATAGCCGGAGGAGCCGTTGAACTGGCCCGCGCCGTACAGGCCGGGCACCTTTTTCGACTCCAGCGTGGCGTACAGCTCCGTGGGGTCCACGCAGTCGTACTCGATGGCGTAGGCCGGGCGGGTGATCTCGGCGTGCTCCAGGCCGGGGATGGTGTGGACCATGGCCGTCTGCACGTCCTCCGGCAGGGAGGAGGACAGCCCCTGGATGTACAGCTCCTCCGTGTCCAGGCCCATGGGTTCGATGAACAGCTGGTGGCGGGGCTTGTCCGGGAAGGTGACGATCTTCGTCTCGATGCTGGGGCAGTACCGGGGACCTACCCCCTGGATGACCCCGTCATAGAGGGGGCTGCGGTCCAGGTTCTCCCGGATGATCCGGTGGGTCTCCGGTGTGGTGTAGGTCAGCCAGCACACCGCCCGGTTCTCCGGCGGGGCGGCGGTGGAGAAGGAAAAGGGCTGGGGGTCCGCGTCCCCCGGCTGGACCTGCATTTTGGAGAAGTCCACGCTCCGGGCGTTGATCCGGGGCGGGGTGCCGGTCTTGAACCGGCGCAGGGAAAGGCCCATGCCCCGCAGGCAGTCCGTCAGGGGCAGGGACGCCGCCAGCCCGTCGGGGCCGGAGGCGCGCACCGCCTCGCCGGTGATGGTCCGGCCGCCCAGGTAGGTGCCGGAGGCCACGATCACGGCCCGGCAGCCCAGCACCGCCCCCTTGTCGGTGGTCACGCTGGCCACATGCCCGTCCGGCGTCAGGCCGATGGACACGACCTCCCCCTGCCGCAGGTGCAAATGCTCCTGCCGCTCCAGGGTGCGCTTCATCACCGCCTGGTACCGCCGCCGGTCCGCCTGCGCCCGCAGGGAGTGGACCGCCGGCCCCTTGCCCACGTTCAGCATCCGGTACTGGATGCACGCCTCATCCGCCGCCCGGGCCATCTGGCCGCCCAGGGCGTCCAGCTCCCGGACCAGGTGGCCCTTGCCGGTGCCGCCGATGGCCGGGTTGCAGGGCATGTTGCCCACCGCGTCCAGGCTGATGGTGAAGCACACCGTTTCCAGGCCCAGCCGCGCCGCCGCCAGGGCGGCCTCGATGCCGGCGTGGCCCGCGCCGATGACCACGATATCCCATTGTCCCGCGTCGTAGGTCCTCATAACAAGTCCATTGTAACGCAAAAATCTCCCCGCCGCAAGGGGCGGGGAGTGGGTTCATTCCTCGTTTTCCGGGACGCCGGTGATGTCGCCGTCCGTTTCGGCGGACAGCCAGTACACCAGCACGCCGTGGACCTGCCGGTCGAACTCCTGTCCGGCGTCGTTGGTCACGGACAGGTGATACCGCCCGGCGGGCAGGCCGCTGAAGTCCCCGTTGATGGAGCCGCCCACGCCGGACGCGGTACGGGTCAGGGTCCCGTCCTCCGCCGTCAGGGCGATGGTCAGTTCCGCAGCCATGCGCTCGTAGGCGATGTTCCAGACCACGCAGCCTCCGTCGGAGCGGATGTCCACCGTGGCCGATCCCACGGCGCTCTCGCCCCGGCGCAGCTTGCACAGCACGGTGGCCCGGGGCGCGTCCGCGCTCAGGACGGACACCGCGTCGGCCTGCGCCGGATCGGCGACGGCAGTTGGGGACGCGGCTGTCGCCTCGCCCGGCGACATATCCACGGCGCAGGCGGCGGTGAGCGCCAGACACAGCGCCGCCGCGGCGACGTATGCGGCCTTCTTTGGCCGCCGCCACCGGGCCAGGCGGCGGATGCGGCTGCCGGTGCGCCCCTCGCCGAAGGCCAGCGCCACGCCGGGAAAGCGCCCGCCGGCCAGGGAGAGGAGGCTGGCGCAGTAGTCCGCCCGGGCCTCGGCCCCCAGGGCGCGGAGGGCCGCTTCGTCGCAGCGCATCTCCATGTCCTCCATGGCCGCGGCGAAGGCCAGCCACACCAGCGGATGGAACCAGTACAGGCACAGCGCCGCCCATGCCAGGGCCTTGGCGACGGGGTCGCCGTGGCGGATGTGGCACCGCTCGTGGGCCAGCACGTAGGGCCGCGCCTGGCCGGACAGGTCGGAGGGCAGATAGATCCGGGGCCGGAGCAGCCCCAGCACGAAGGGGCTGGCGACAGCGTCGGCCAGGTACACGTTCCCATCCAGGGGCGCGGATTCCAGCAGCCGCCGACGCAGCCGGATATAGGCAAGGCACCCCCATCCGGCCATGGCCAGTGCCCCCGCCAGCCACAGCCAGGGGAGGACCTCCCACAGGCCGGGACCCGCCTGCGCACCCTGTACCGGCGTGACCGCCGCCGGCGCCATGGGCAGGACCTCGGCCAGCGTTACCGCTGCCGCCGGCAGGGTCGTGGGCCGGGCCAGGGATATGGGCGCCGGGCACAGCAGCCGCAGCAGCACCACGCCCCACAGGGCGCAGGTGAAGCCCTTGGGCGCACGGCGCAGGCACAGCCGGGCTGCCAGCACCAGCAGAATGGGTAGGCTGACCGCTATGGCGCGGTGCAGAATGATCCGGAAGATCATGGCCGGCCCTCCCGCATACCATCGATGAGGCGCTGGAGCTGGTCGATCTCCACCTCCGACAGCTTTTTCCGGGAGCCGAAGGCCGCCAAAAACGCGGGCAGCGACCCGCCGAAGGCGTCCTCCACGAACTGCTCGCTCTGCCGGGCGTAATACTCCTCCCGGCTCATCAGCGCCGTCACCGTTCCGCCGTCGCAGCGGAAAAGCCCCCGCTCGCACAGCCGCCGGAGCACGGTGTAGGCGGTGGTGCGCTTCCAGCCCAGCTCCGCCCCCGCCATGCGGGCCAGCTCCGCGGCGCTCACCGGCGCGCTCTGCCATATCATGTCCGCGAACCGGGCCTCCACGGCCCCCAGCTTTGCGGTACCCATGGGCATGCCTCCTTTGTCTACAGGCTGTAGTCTATGACGAGAGTTTACAGCATGTAGACAAATTTGTCAAGAGCTTTTTTCACCGGGGCGGTGCGTTGACTTCTGGCCGGCGATGGTGTAAGCTAGGGGAGAACAGGCCGGTGTGGTGGAATGGCAGACACTGCGGACTTAAAATCCGCTGTCCCCTTCGGACGTGCGGGTTCGACCCCCGCCACCGGCACAACAGCGTCGGAGCAAAGTCCGCTTTGCTCCGACGCTTTTTTCAAAGCGTCATCCGCCCGCTCCCTTGCTCCTCCTTTTCCCCGCGCGACAGGCGTGCCGCGCGGGGGTCCCCGGGGGAGAACTTCTCCATCGGTCAGGGCGCTTCTTCCTTTTCCCCAAAGGGCAGGCGTGCCGCGCGGGGACCCCGGAGGAGTAACGCAGTTTGATATAATTATGCCGACACGCCAAGGCTTTCCGCCCTGGCGCGTTGCATTTTATGGGTCGTGATGTCGGTATGGCGCGGTTTTGTGAGGGCCTTTCGGGAGCGCCAGCACCCTAGTTGACAGCTACAGTTAAGAAGCCGGAAAAGTATGTACCCACCGATTGCGCGGGGTTCGTGTTGCGTGGTATAATAGCCGTAACGCGGCTATTATACCTCTAAGTACCGGTCGCGCTCCCGGCTGATGCCGGAACCGCGCGACATGGCACAATCGCCGCAACGCGGCTATTATACCTCTAAATACCGGTCGCGCTCCTGGCTGATGCCGGAACCGCGCGACATGGCACAATCGCCGCAACGCGGCTATTATACCTCTAAGTACCGGTCGCGCTCCCGACTGATGCCGAAACCGCGCGACATGGCACAATCGCCGCAAGCGGCTATTATGCCTCTAAATACCGGTCGCGCTCCCGGCTGATGCCGAAACCGCGCGACATGGTATAATCGCCATAGGGCATGATGGCCGAATAGAAGATATCATGGGAACGGCAAAGGATCGACAAAAGGAGGTGGTATCTTGCCAAATGTCGTAGCGCTCAATATGGATCACCCTGCTGTTCAATATCTATGCAAGAGAGATAAGCGACTTGAAAAAGTCATCCGTATGGTCGGACCTATAACTTACATTTCGCATGATGAAGATATATATTCCTTCTTAGTACATGAGATCATCGAACAAATGCTGTCTGTAAAAGCAGGCCAGAAAATATATCAAAGGCTTGAAGATATGTGCGATGGCAGTGTGACTCCCGAAAGAGTGGGCGCTCTTTCAGATGATGAGATACGTAGGACAGGAACGTCCTCTTCAAAAGTCAGATGTATTCGTGGCGTCACCGAAGCTGTGTTGTGTGGAGATCTGGATTTCGACAAAATGCATGTGATGCCTGACGAAGAAGTCATGCAATACCTTACTAAGTTTCATGGCATAGGCAAATGGACTGCAAAAATGTTTTTGATTTTTGTTCTCGATCGTCCGGATGTCCTTCCCGTTGAGGATGGCGCTTTTTTACAAACATATCGATGGGTATATAAAACGAACGACTGTAGCGAAGACGCAGTCTATAAAAAATGCAGGAAATGGAAGCCTTACTCTTCTATTGCATCACGTTTTTTCTATCGGGCATTAGATGCCGGCATGACGAAGAACGAATTTCACTTATTCAAATAATAACTATACAAAGGAATCTATATTATGGCTCGAGAGAAAAGGCAGTGGAATGATCGCTTTTTAGCATACATGGATATGATCGTTAAGCACCCTAATTACCAAGGCCTCCCGATCGAAAAGAAGGCCGATGGATCATTGGCTTGGATAACCACGGCTAAAACCAAGATCGGAAAAAAGCGAATCGAGTGGTGCCTTAAAAAGGCAGACGAGTTAGGCTTTGAAAGACGTGCCGGGGTCTATGCCGATGTCATGCTAGCGATCCATCCGACTAAGTGGAAAGTTTGTCAAACATGTGGAAGAGAAATGTCCCTATATTACCATTATCCAAATGCAAACTTTGTTAAAGCATTGAATAGGGATTTTAAGCAGAAGTTCACAGACTGCGACCATATCTCCGATATATGGGATACATTGATCGAGTCGGGCGTAAAGGAAAATGTCCTTGCAGAATATCTTATAAGAAAAGGTGATCTTGCCTTAGAGCCTACGACGGCTACTAAGGATGAAATCATAGACGCTCTCGAGCTTGTATGCCGTAAAGGAAATAAGAAGCTGCTGGGTCCTGGCGCGATGTCAAATTTTCCTGACCGTTATGATGGATTCCATACATATAACAGATGCTGCCGCCCTTCTCAAGACAAGGGACGCTCGAAGGAAAATCTCAAATCATATACGAAAGACCGACGTGCATACGAGTATTGGAGCGACGGGAATATTCATGCCGCAAACCAGTTTATGGGAAGCGCCTTCTTTGCTGGGGTCTCCGCAGACCATATAGGACCGATATCTCTTGGTTTTATTCATGACCCGCGCTATCTCCAGCCAATGTCTGGTGGGGACAATTCCGCAAAGCGGGATCGGCTTCAGATAGAGGATATTGAGAAGATCATCGAAACATATAATAGAACGGGCGTTTATCCCATGTCTTGGTACTCAAAGGATATATGGGAATTTATACTTTCAAGCTACAAAACCCACCCGGATTCTGTCGCCACCATTTACCGCGACGCTCTCAAACAGAATATGGCGGACTTTATGTATATTCTGTGGAGGATACTCGAGGAGTGTCCCCGGTATGGTGAAGATTTCCTGGAGAAATGTCTGTTGTCCAAACATTACGAATGCTTTAATTATTCGTATAAATTTAATGCGAGAGGCGAGATCATCGACAGACGACCACGCCATTTTACTGACCGGAACCAAAATGAAACGGATCGCTATAAAAGGATAGCTATCGATTCTGCGTATGACTATAATGATAAGGACAATCGGAATATGGCCAGCGATTTGACGCCAGGAGAATCAAGTTCTCTATCAGGGCTGTGTCAAGATCTTAATACTGCGCACGATTATGATGCAGCCCATAAAGCCCTTGTATCACTTATTCAAAGCATTGAACGCAGGATCATAACCAGCCTTCAAAAAGGCAAATGAGCGGTAGTTTTTCTACCGCTCATTTGTTCAAATAACAAGAGTCATCTGTCCGTTCTTATCGACGATCGTAGTTTCTTTCTCCGTCACTGCATTACTATTAGGAGTGCGCCCTTTTACATACTCATCATAAGTTTTTTCCCCTTTGAAAAACCTTAAAATGTCAGACTCCTCATACGCGACATATTTTGCGGAATCTGAGCATTCTACTGCTTCAAGATCGCCTATCGTTTCCCGTGCCGTGACCTGCATCTGTTCTCCAACTGTTATTTCTTTGGGGTAAAGATCAGCGGGCATGATATCTAGATCTTTGCGTGTGCAAATAATAATGACCCTCTTTCTTTTCTGAGGAACGGCATAGTCATTTGCCATCAAAGATCGTCCTTCCGTATTATATCCCAATTCGCCGAATAGCGTGTGTACCTCCCTATAAGTCTGCCCGCCGTGATAGCTTAACAGTCCCTCGACATTTTCAAAAACAATGACCTTGGGATCTACTCTTTTTACTATATCCGCAAAATCCCTGAATAACTGGTTCCTGGGATCATCGTCCGCTCGAAAACCGGCCAACGAAAAACCTTGGCATGGAGGCCCTCCGCATATTATATCGGCGCCGCCTTCTTTCGCGGCCTTTTCGATGGCGTCCTTTACTTCATCTGTCGTAACATCTCCACACAATACCGGGATCTCAGGATTGTTTATTTTTAGCGTAACACAGGCGCTCTCCTCAATGTCGTTGCTAAGCAAAGAGTTTATCCCTGCCGCCTTGAGACCCACCGTCATACCGCCTGCGCCGCAAAACAAATCTATGGATCTAGAGCATCCGGTTTTTTCGCGTATCGATTTTCCGATCTGGTATGCCAAGACCGTGGGGACAGCATTACCCACCTGCTTCAAAAGCTGTGTCTTATTCCCAAAGAAATAGTAGTCATCCAAAAATGTCTGAAATCGCGCAGCCTCTCTGACCGAAATGACCCTTTCATGTACGGGATGTATATACGTTCCATTGCCTGGCCGGTTGAAGTAGGTCGTGATCGTATAACTCGGTTTATTATAGTCGATCCGACCATAAAGTGTCGTCCTGCCACCCGTTTGCGTAATTCGTTCCAGCCGTTTAGATTTTTTAACCGTTTCTTCAGGTATATCCTTCCAGCTTCCTCCTTGCGGAACGGCTTGGATCATTTCAAGATCAAGATCACTGAGCTTGAAGGTCGTATGGTTAAGAATAAACCCTTTGTATAACGCCTGATACTTGCTCGTTATCCCTTTGGCGACTTTGATAGAGAATTTATCCAAGCCGTGTGTGAACGCAGATATTTTTTTGTTCTCTGCGAGGATATCCTGGGCGTCCGTGAAAGTGATACTCGGAATGATATACTGAATATCCGCAAAAAACTTCGCGGCGACACCACTATCACCTATATCCGTCAACTTCTCTTCTTTGTCAGTATCCAAGCCATACGCTTTCTCGGCCAGTTTCTCTATTCTTTCGATCATTCCCTCATCTCTGTTTTTCAGGCATTCCTTCGCCAATATTGAAATATCCCTCAAATAGGGGGAGCCGACTGATATCGGGAAACAGTCTATCTCATAATTGTTGATATGATTGTTGCTGCTTGTGAGCTTAAAATACCAGTTGATTATCTTCGTGTTGAAAAGACCCAGTAACGTATAAATGTCGATCCCATATTCATTTTTCAAAACGGCAATGAAATTGCACGAATTTCCAAGCACATAGTTCTCCGGCGCAAGAGCAAATGTTACCCTGCGCTCTTTGTGCATATTAGCAATTTGCTGACAAATTATCCTTTTTTGCTTAATATACTCTCTTTTCTTCGTCTCCTCGACAAACGCAGGCGTAACGTACGCATGTTCTCCGCTATCCAGCAACTGGTAATATCCAATGTTTCGACCTCGCAGCAGCGGGTATCCTGTGTCTACCGAAACGATCTGGGATCTGTTTTCTGTTAGATCCAGTTCTCCTCGGAGGTTTACTACAAAATCTAGATCCTTCACGACCGGAAATTTTCGCAGTTTCCGAAACACTTCATACTCTTGCTTGCTCACAGCGATTATCGCATTTCCAGTGTGCTCATTTAGTATGTCGTCTATATTTATCGATGCGGGATCATCAGGATCAGAGCAGTAATCCTTTATCACGTCTACAGCCGATGTTTTTTCACCTTTTTTTAGCAGCACCGCGCTTAGCGCTTGTTGTGCGTCAATATAGCCGCTCCCTTCACCTATCACCTTGACCGAGAGTAATTTTGTGTCGGTCAATATGTGCGTCCTTAATTTTTCGCAAGTCTTGTCTGATAATATTGATGCGGGGATAAGCAAACTTACATATGCTTGCTCTGATGCATAGCGATCGATGATCTCCTCAACAAATAATTTATACAAGTTTAATACTCCACCGGTGGAATACTGAAATCTTTTCGATACGATCTTCGAAATAGAAGAGTATTTTCTCTGGTCGGTTACATATTCATCTTCGGAAGAATAGTGTCCTCTTTCCGCTTTCAGATTTTTGTATGGAGGATTTGTCGCCACTATATCAAACCCGTTTTTGCAGATCTCGTGTGGAAAGACGCTCTCCAAAGGGATGTAGTCCAACTGTGGCGCGGTGACGTCTACCAGCAATCCTGAACCCATATGTGTTTCAAAATATGCATCATCTAAATGAATGTTCCAGCACAGGGAAGCAAACTCAGTCAGGGACCCCTTGTATCCGTTTAATGCGTTCTTATTGATATCCGCCACATAAATGTTGTTCAAAAGAGAAACCGCGTCTTCTCCTGATATGCCGGCCTCGTTTACGGCCTTAAGATACGAAAAGACGAAGTTTCCCGCACCAACACACGGCTCAAGAAAAGTGTATTCAGAAAGTTTTTTCCTTCCTTTAAGCAAGTGACCCACCAGTTCTTTCATCATAACATCGGTGAGGTCAAGGTCGGTATAGTAACTTCCCGTCTGTTTTCTCTTTAACTCATCCATATCTGTTTCTATGGACCTGCTTTTTTCCCTTAATGAATCCCAAAACCCAGTATTCACCATAAGGCGCACCTCATCTCATCATTTGCCTATTCGGTTGCTTTGGAATTTTCATTTTCTCCAAAGCATACTGATCGTATCAGTTTATTGCACTTTTCCCACTGGATACCCAACTATCCAATTCTGAACATTTGAATTTCCATTGCTTACCTATTTTGTGCGCAGGCATTTCTTTCCCTTTTCTGATCCAGTCACGGATCGTGCCGGGCTTGACCCCTAAGTATTCCGCAGCGTCGTCTATGCTTATCCATTTATCGGTTCCGATCTCTGCCATATCAGCGCCTCCGAACAAATACTGTATACCAAATCTATTCTATTGTAGCAGATTTCAATATGGTCTGCAACTGGTTTTCTGTTATTATCTATTATTTATTGCAATTTCTGAATCGCCAGCGCATTGCTCCAGGCAGCGGGAAATGTTTATCTAAGTCTTTTTCAGCGTTCTGCGCCGGCGAAGCCTTTCCCGTGGTCAGATCCCGCGGAGAAGCAGGAGGCCGCCATTGAGGCCGCGGCACAGGGCGTGCCGGATGCGCGCAGCAAGTATCCGGGGACAAGCTTCGTGGAGATGAACATCCGGTAGCAATAATTTCCGCGAAATTAGGGAGGGGGGCAAGCGAACCAAGACATACAAAAACCGCCCCAAAAGGAGCGGTTATAGATAGGACTACCAAAAATTAATATGATCGCACGGTCTGTGGTCGGCCGTGCGCCGTGCTTGTTCAAGGGTCGATTTACCACATACTTCTTGCCATCCGATTGGTAATGTGTTATACTGGTCATACCAGTTTTAAGTGAGGAACGACCATGAACCGTGTTGACACACCGTCGCTGAGCAGGGAGAGCCTGTTCCGCCCCGTAGAAACAAAGCGGGCAAGCGAGGCGATATTTGAGCAGATACGTGACCTGATCGCCAGGGGTGAACTCAAACCGGGCGACCGGCTCCCCAGCGAACGGAATATGATAGAGATGTTTCAGCGCAGCCGGCCCACCATCCGGGAGGCCCTGCGGATGCTGGAGCGGGCGGGATACATACGGACGGTCCCGGGCAGCAACGGCGCCGTGGTCCTGCCGCCCAACGACAAGAACCTGGAAAACTCCCTTGCGGACGCTCTAAGCATCGGGCACATCTCTTTGGATCAGCTGGCGGAATACCGGACTGCCAGTGAGACGGTGACTGCCGGCTGGGCGGCGCTGCGGCGGACGGAGGATGACATCCAGGCCATGGAGCGGCTCCTGGAGCGGATGGAGGGGAGCCTGGACGATTACGAGCAGTCCGTCAGCCTCGATCCGGACTTCCACGGACTCATCGCCCAGGCGGCGAAAAACACGGTGAGCGTCATCTTCAACCGGACCTTCAGCCGTCTGAACCAAGGTTATATGATCGGCCGCCTCGCGAAATTGGCCCCGGCGGAGCAGCTGGAGATGACCCAGCGGGTCCACCAGATGCACGAGACCATTTTCAACGCGATCAAGCGGGGGGACGCGGAAGGGGCCAGCGCGGCCATGCGGCTGCATCTGATGGCATTCCGGGAGGACCTCAGCCAGGATGCCTGATGAAAAACGCAGGAGAGCGGGACACGGCGTATGCCGTGTCCCGTTTTTTGCCCCACTTGACGAAATGTGGTAAATATAGTATACTGGCCTTACCAGCAATCTGAGAGGTGCGCAGCCATGGCATCACATGACCAGGACAAGACCGAACCCGGCATTTTCCGCCCGGTGCAGACGAAGCGGGCCAGCGAGGCCATCTTTGAGCAGATCCGCGATCTGATCGTCGCCGAACAGCTCAAGCCCGGCGACCGGCTCCCCAGCGAGCGGCACATGATCGAGATGTTTCAGCGCAGCCGACCCACCATCCGGGAGGCCCTGCGGATGCTGGAGCGGGCGGGATATATCCGCACCATCACCGGCTCCAGCGGGGCGGTGGTCCTGCCGCCCAACGACAAGAGCCTGGAAAATTCCCTCACCGACGCGCTGAGCACGGGTTACATCTCCCTGGAGGAACTGGCGGAGTACCGGGCGGCCAGCGAGGCGGTGACCGCCGGATGGGCGGCCCAGCGCCGGACGGAGGCCGACGTGGTGGCCATGGAGCGGCTGCTGGCGCAGATGGCGGAGTGCCTGGCGGACTATGAGCAGACGGCCCGGCTGGATCAGCAGTTTCACGGCCTTGTTGCCCAAGCCGCCAGGAACACGGTGAGCGTGGTGTTCAACAGCGCCTTCGGAAAGCTGAATCGCGGCTTTGTGACCCGCCGGATGGAGCGGATGTCGCAGGAGGAACAGATGGTGATGACGCGCCGCATCTTCCAGATGCACGAGACCATTTGCGGCGCCATCAAGGCCGGGGACGCGGAGGCGGCCAGCGCGGCCATGCGGGTGCACCTGGCCGCGTTTGGGGAGGACCTGGGGGCGTGATATGGCCAAAAGGAGGCGACGTACAGGTCGGCTCCTTTTGGAAATAATGTATTGCAAAACGATATACAATATGGTATAATCCCATCGAAAGAAAGGTGGTGCATACCATGGCGAACAAGACCGCGAATGTGCTGGCCCGGGTGGAGCCGGAGACGAAGCGCGAGGCTGAGGAGGTCATGCAGAAGCTGGGCATCTCCGCGTCCACGGTGATCAATCTGCTCTACAACCAGATCATCCTTACCCAGAGCATCCCCTTCCCGCTGACGCTGCCCCGGGAGCCGAAGGCGCGGGACGAGATGACCGACGAGGCGTTTTCCGCCATGCTCCAGAAGGGCATGGACGATGTGCAGGCCGGGCGCACCAGACCAGCCGAAGAGGTGTTTGCAGATCTGCGTCGGGAGCTTTCGTGAATGGAGAGCTATGCCGTTGAGATGACCCGGCAGGCGGAGGAGCAGCTGTCGGAGATCGTGCAGTACATCTCCGTCACGCTGCGGTCGCCCCAGGCCGCCTTGAATACATTGGACGCGCTGGAGAAAGAGATCTTTCGGCCATGCCGTTCCGCTACCCCGCGATAGAAGATGACCCGGTAGGCGACCGAGGTATCCGCAGGACACGGGCCAAGAACTTTAATATCTACTACCAGATAGATGAGGAGCAAAAGCGTGTCAGCGTCCTTGCTGTTTGTTATGCGCGGCGGGACCGGAAGCAGATAATGGAAGAACTGTAACAAGAACGCTGAATAATTCACACACCGGCAGGGGCGGACCCCTGCCGGTGTGCTTTTTGAAAGGAGAAGAGGATCAGTTTAGAATTGCAGTTGACCGTACAGGCAGGCCGCAAGGGCACAAACGATGCCCATGAGGATAGCGCCCAGCCAGATGTTGCCAGTCTTGCGATACAGATAGGTGTTGCCTGCGCCGCCGATAAACATGCCAGCCGGCATGCCCCACAGGCGGGTGATATCAGTCTTCCAGCTTGCAAGTGCTACGGCATCGGTCCCAAGGTGAATCTGAATGGCGTTTTCTATGATGACCATGATGGTGATACCGGCTGTTGCCAGCAGGCCGTTGAAAACTACCGCGATAGCAGTATCAAGCCATTCTTTACCTGTGGAGGGCAGGCGCCGCTCCACGTTCATGCCCACAGAGGCGATGGCGAAGCAGATGATCCAGACGATGATGAAGGGAATGTAGTATATGAACTTTACGGCCGGTATCGGCTTGAACCCAAAGAACAGGCAATAGAAATCAGTGCCAAGTACGCCGCCCTGAATGGCAAGATAGGTCCAGCCCACAGTCGCAGTGATCACAGCCAACAGAAACGCTTTACCGATCAGTGCCCAATCCAGTCCCTTGCTGCCCTCGGAAGTCAGACCGTAATCACGGATGGTGGCGTTGAACTTTTTCTTGCCCCAGACCTTGTGGAACAGGCCGAACATCAGCAGGCCGAACAGGTTCAGCGCGAGGACCACTGCCAGTGCGATCGTAGTATATTTCATGCGAAAGATCGGTGTGTTAGGTCCTTTTGTACCACCAAATAGATTCACTAGTCCAAAAGCGCCTGTATACAGACACAGGACCGGGAAGAGCAGCGCGGCGCTGATACTGATGCACAGGTCTTTTCCGCGCATACCCACGTTGCGAGGCATAGGCTGTTTGATCTTTGCAAAGGCGGGCACCTGCTCGATGAGCATCAGAGCAAACAGCGCCATCGTGGCGACGAAGACCATCATGCCGATGAGACCCATGGCGTCCTTCCATTTCCAAACCTGATTATTAGCATCGATGGGATTGGGGACGTCAAAGGATTTCTGCGTAAAGTCCAAAAGGGCTGCGATGTGATCGCTGTTGACGAACGCGCCCTCGTGTATCTGGCCGGGGATCTCCACCAGCATGTTGGCGTTGCCTTCTTCAAAGGAGCCATACACTTGGCCGGGTACGAGTTCCTCGTCCTCTTCCATGGTGCCGTTCTTGACGAATAAGGCTTTAGTAGCCTCCCGATACATGTTGAGTTCGTTCAGCTTATCTGCCAGGCCATTCAATATCAAGGTATTTCCGCTGTATACCTGCTCCAACTCACCCATGCTTCTGCATCCGCCGTCGGAAAGCATGGCCACAGTGGGATTATACCGTATGGACATATTTGCTACTATGTTGCCACCCAGGGAGTGGCCGGAGGTGCACCAGCGGTCCGTATCCACGAAGGGCAGGCCAACAAAGTACTTGGTAAACAAATCGGGGACCATGTTATTGCCGTACTCGCTCTTGTACTGCGAGTTGCCGGAACCAAGGTTGTCCACAGACAGCACGACCGTGCCGCGGCGGGAGAACTCCACAGCCCAAGACTCGTGGTGCGGGCGTTACCGGAGTTGCCGTGGTACATCATGATGCCAGGCGCCGGGGTCTCATTCGTAGCGTTTTTGGGCACATACATCAGCGCGCTGTACTGCAGTCCGTCATCGCCGACTAAATAAATTCTTGTGATCTTTACATTTCCCCAGCCAGTAACGATGCCCCAGTTGAGAATAGAGCAGAGGATCAGCACTACCAGTGCAATGAGGAACGCGCGGGTCGCCACATTTTTTGCTTTCGGTGTACTCATGTTTCAGCCTCTCTTTCTTTCGTTTTGATTTATTCTTTCCTCCGCCCCGTCAGGCGGTCAGGGTATCGCGCAATGTCTCCAGCATGGTGCGGGCCTGGCCGTAGTTCACCATCTGCCGGTCCACCTCGATCTGGACCATGGGCAGTCCCGCCGCGTCGCATGCCTTCTTGATAAGGGGAGCGTCGAACTCCTCCGGGTCGCAGAACTTGGTCAGCAGCATCACCACCGCCTTCGCGCCGCTGTCCTTCGCCAGCCGGACGATGTGCTCCACCTGTCGCTTTTGCGGGTCATAGAGCACCGAGCAGCAGTCCATGGCCTGGAATTTCCGCGCCAGCCGCTCCAGGGGCGCGCCGCCCTCGGGGGTGTCGGTGCGGTACTGGCGGCTCTCGGCGGCCACGTCGTCCGCCGCCACGGTGAAGCCGTACTCGTCCAGCAGCGCCGTGATGCCCGGCGCATCGGCCAGGACGCCGGTGGTGACGACGGGGAGCTTTTTCGGCCCGACGACCGCCTCCCGCAGCGCCGCCAGCAGCTCCGTCACCCACGCGGTGTGCTCGGCCTTGTCCATGAACCAGGCGCTCTTGAACACGGCGGACCGCTGGGCGGCGCTCACCTCCGGGTGGGCGGCCAGGACCTTCGCCAGCTCGCGCATGGCCCGGTCATGGTCATTATACACCCGGATGGCTTCCTCCAGCCGCTCTTCCTCAAAGACCGCCCCGGTGGCGGCCTCCAGATCGCGGATGAGGCGCTCATAGCCGGCCAGGATGAAGTCCCGGGCGTAGTCCGGCGTCCGGTTCTGGGGCCAGGTCATGGGGATGAAGGGGATGGAGGGGACGGCGTATTTCCAGTTCTGGCCCAGGACCTTCAGGCTGTCGCACAGGGAGGGGATCACGATGGCGCTGGCGCCCTCGTAGGCCCCGGCCATGCCCAGCTCCACGATGCTCTGAACGATGGAGCAGAGGAACGCGGGGAAGTATTCCTTGCTCCGCCGCAGCTCCATGTCGCCGCCCCAGGCGCCCATGGGGACGAGGCCCATGGCGTAGATGATCTCCTCGGGCGTATACACGGGAGCGGTGAGCACCACCTTCCGGCCCTGGGCCAAGTGGCCCTTCAGCTGTCCCGCCGGGTCTTTCGCCACGGCCTCAAAGCGGGACAGATGTTCCTGCACGGTCATGTCACATCGCCTCCTTCCGTGCTTCCATGATCTCCATAAGGCCCTGGACGCGGGTGTCATACTGGGCCTCGGAGAAGTTGCGGGGGTCAGCCTGATCGCCGTCGAAGCTGACCACAGGTATGTCGCACGCCTGGCCGATCTGCCGGCTCATCTCCGCCATGAACCCGCTCCAGAGCTTGCAGCTGCGGTTGGTGTGGACCAGCAGCCCCTCCACATGGTTGTCCCGGCACAGCTTGATCCGCTTGTCCCGGCTCAGCTCCAGATTGATGGCGTTGGGCACCCGGCAGTAGGCCCGGCACATGTCGTCAAAGTCCTTGTAGATGAAGCCGAACGCGTCGGCATAGATGGTGGTCACCATGTTGATGCCCCGGCTCTTCAGCCCTGTGGACGTCACCCGCAGCCAGGGCCAGCAGGCGATGCCCTCGAACATGATCCGGTACTTCTCCTCCGCCCGGAAGGTGGACACGCCCTTTTCGTGATTGTCCTCGTACTCCTTCAGCAGCGTTTCCATGGCCTCGGCGGCCTCCTTCTTGCCCCGGGCCGTGACCATGACGGCCATGTGGTTGAGAAGGTCGAAGCCGTTGAAGGGGGAGGGCTCATACCGGGCGCAGGCCGTGGCCGCCAGCCACGCCCGGCTGGTGCGACCGGAGTACTCCATGACCTCCCGGTATCTCTCGTCGCTCCACTTCTTGCCGGTGAGCGCCTCCAGCTGATGGATCGCGTCCCAGAACTGGGCCTTCACATAGGCCAGCTCTCCGTCGGAGACCTCATAGTCCGGGTTGAAGGGGATGTCGATCATGATGAGGGGGATGTTCAGCTCCCGGGACAGGTTCTCGTACCACTTTATCATGCAGTTGCAGATGTTGTTGCAGCACAGCACGAAATCGGGCATGGGCACGTTCTGCTCCGGGGCGTCCTTGATCTTGGCGTAGGCCAGGCTGATGCGGGCATAGGCGCAGATGTCGTTGGAATAGCCGTCCGCCTCGCTGATCTCGCAGAGCCTCGCGCCGCCGCCCCGGGCGGCTATGCCGGCGGCCTGGTTCTCGGGGTAGACCACCGCCAGGCCCAGCGTTTCCGGTATCTCCACCGGGAAGTTGCTGGCGCACCAGCCCACCGGCTCGCCCCGGTCCTTGGCCGCCTGGGCGTCGGAATAGGCCTTCGCGGCGATCTGGCCCAGCTTGTATTTTGCGGAGTTGGGGTCGGGGGGCGGACGGTGCTTTTTGATCTCCTCAGACATAGGCATGACCTCCTTTATATAACGTCACGTTGCCTTTTTATATGCGTATATGGCCGCGCCCACCGCGCCGAAAAGCTGCGCGTCCGGGCTGACGAGGATCGGCTCGCCCAGTTCGGCCTCCAGCGCGGCGCGGACGCCGTCGTTCCGGGCCACGCCGCCGCTCATGCACACCGCCGGGACCACGCCCAGCCGCTTCACCAGCGCCGCCGTCCGGCCAGCCACCGAGGCGCATATGCCCGCGGCCAAGGCGTCCATATCCACGCCGCCGGCCAGCAGACTGATGACCTCGCTCTCGGCAAAGACCGTACACGTGCTGGATACTGCCGCTGCGCTCTCTGCACGGACGGCCCGGCTGCCCAGTTCATCCAGAGGTATCTGCAGCACGGAGGCCATCACGTCCAGGAACCGGCCCGTTCCGGCGGCGCACTTGTCGTTCATCATAAAGTTCCGCATCCGGCCCTCCCCGACCAGGGAGATGACCTTGGCGTCCTGGCCGCCGATGTCCACCACCGTACGTACCTGTGGGAAAGCGGCATGGGCGCCCAGGGCGTGGCACGTCAGTTCGCTGGCCTGCATGCCGGCCTGCTCGCACCGGGTCCGGCCATAGCCGGTGGCGGCCACCGCCGCCATGTCCTCCAGCGCAAGACCCGCGTCCTTCAATACGCCGTCCAGCGCTTCCGCCGGACCCTTCGTTCCGATCCCGCCCAGAGCAAGAGATGCCGCCAGCTTCTCCGCGCCGTCCCGGAGCACCGCGCATTTGGAGGTGGTAGACCCGATGTCGATGCCCAGGGTGTACATAGGCTGTGCCTCGCTTTCTATACTGGTATTACCAGTTTACTTGGCAATCCAGTCGTTGTCAAGAGATTGACAAGTGTCGTTTTCGACAAAATAACGGTAAAAAATTTATTCAATCTGGAGAAACACAGCGATTTTCACAACAAAACAGAGAATCATAGTTGACTTAGTTAACTAGGTATGGTAAAAATGTTATAGAAATATCAAGGCGACCAGGGCAGTTTTTTTGTGAGGCGCCTTTTTCTTTCTTTCATATTGGTCTTACCAGTAAACCAGATCAATCTCGCTTCATTCTATAAAAAATAAGGAGGTCATTCCATGAACGAGTATTTTCCCCGTCCGCTGGAGGGGGTAAAGGTGGTAGAACTGGCCACCTTCATCGCCGCGCCCTCCTGCGGCCGCTATCTGGCCGACCTGGGCGCACAGGTCATCAAGGTGGAATCTCTCTCTGGCGATCCCTATCGGGGCACCGCCATCAATGAGGGGCGCCCCACCGGCGATCTGGAGAATACCAGCTTCGATCTGGATAACGCCGGGAAGCAGGACATCTGCCTGAACACGAAAAGTCCTGAGGGCCGGGAGGTCCTGGAAAAGCTGATCTCCCAGTGCGACATCTTCATCACCAACGTCCGCTATAAGTCCCTCATCAAGTCCGGCCTGGATTATGAGACGCTGAAGGCCAAGTATCCCAAGCTTGTCATGGGCTACGTCACCGGCTACGGGGAGGAGGGTCCGGACAAGGATCTGCCCGGCTTTGATTTCACCGCGTTTTTCGCCCGGGGCGGCATCTCCGGCACCCTGTTTGACAAGGACGCCTCCCCCATGCTCTCCATCCCGGGCTTCGGCGATCACCCGGTGGGCATGTATCTTGCCAGCGGGCTGCTGGCCGCCCTGTACCGGGCCAGCCGCACCGGCAAGGGGGATATGGTGACCGTGAGCCTGCTGCACAGCGCCATATGGTCCGTTTCCACCATGCTCCAGGCGGCCCAGTACGGCCAGCCGGCCTCCCGCTATCCCATGAGCCGCAAGGACATCGCAAACCCGCTCAACGGCATCTTCAAGACCAGCGACGACCGCTGGGTGCAATTCGCCTCTCCCGCCTATGACGCCATGTACGCCCGCTTCGTCACGGCGCTGGGCCTGCCGGAGCTGGCGGCCGACGAGCGGTTCTTCCCCCAGGCGAATCTCCAGTCCCATCTCCATGCGTTTTATGACATCCTGGTTTCCACGGTGGCCGGCAAGACGCTTGCCCAGTGGTGTGATATCTTCAAGGCGGCGGATATCCCCTACGCCGTGGCGCAGACCTGGGACGAACTGCTGGAGGACCCCCAGGCGTGGGCTGCTCACTGCTTCTATAAGTATCACTATCCCACCGGCGCGGAGCGCACCATGGTCCGACCGCCGGTCCTGTTCCACGATACGCCCCTGGCCGAACCCAAGAGGGGTCCCTATCAGGGCGAGCAGACGGAGCAGATCCTCTCCGGCCTTGGCTATGACAAGGAGCAGGTCGACGCCCTGCTGGCCACCGGCGCCGCCGGGCATCCCGCGCCGAGAGCACACTGATCTATAAACGATTTGGATACAAGGAGGAATCGATATGATCCTGGACGCAAAGCATGAGATGCAGCGCAAGCTGTTCCGCCAGTTCGCGGAGAATGAGTTCACCAAGGAACTGCAGGACGAGCTGGACCAGACCGGCGAATTTAACTGGGACATCCACCGCAAGATGGCCAAGTACGGCTTCATGGGCTGCAAGATCCCCGTGGAGTACGGCGGCCAGGGGGCGGATTATCTGACCTATGCCCTCATGGTGGAGGAGCTGGCCCGGGTGGACTCCGTGCTGTCTATCTACGCCAATACCTCCAACTCCCTGGGCGGCGGCCCGCTGATGCTGGCCGGCAGCGAGGAGCAGAAAAAGAAATATCTTCCCCCCATCGCCAGCGGGGAGAAGATCCTGGTGTTCGCTCTGACCGAGCCGGGCGCCGGCTCCGACGCCGGCGGCACCGTCACCACCGCCGTGCCTGACGGGGACGACTTCATCCTCAACGGCCGCAAGTGCTTCATCTCCGGCGCGCCCGTGGCCGACTGGGTGGTGGTCTTTGCCAAGACCGACCTGAAGGCCAAGGGTTCCAAGGGCATCTCCATGTTCATCGTGGACATGAAGCTCCCCGGCGTGTCCTGCGGCTCTCACGAGAAGAAGATGGGCATCAACGGCTATCCCACCTGCGATGTAGTGCTGGAGGACGTGCGTGTGCCCAAGGACTGCCTGGTAGGCCCCCTGCACAAGGGTTTCCAGTACGCCATGAAGACCCTGGACGGCGGCCGTCTGGGCATGGCGGCTCAGGCCGTGGGCGTGGCCCAGAGCTGCCTGGATGAGGCCGTCAAGTACGCCAAGGAGCGCAAGCAGTTCGGCAAGCGCATCGCCGACTTCCAGGGCATCAGCTTTATGATCGCCGAGATGGCCACCGAGGTGGAGGCCGCCCGGCAGCTGGTCTATCACGCCGCCGTGCTGAAAGACGCGGGCAAGGATGCCACGTCCGCCTGCTCCATGGCCAAGTTCTTCGCCGCCGAGACCGCCAACCGCTGCGCCTACAAGGCCGTGCAGATCCACGGCGGCTATGGCTACATCAAGGACTATAAAGTAGAGCGGCTGTACCGGGACGCCCGCATCTGCAGCATCTATGAGGGCACCAGCCAGGTCCAGGAAATGGTCATCGCCAACGGGCTTTTGAAGAAATAAGGAGGGTCAGAACACATGAAGATCATCGTGACAGTCAAACAGGTCCCCGACACCTCCGGCAAGGTGGCGGTGAATCCGGACGGCACGCTGGACCGTGCCTCCATGCAGACCATCATCAACCCCGACGACATGAACGCCGTGGAGGCCGCCCTGACCCTGAAGGACCAGCTGGGCTGCAAGGTCGTGGCCTTCACCATGGGTCCCCCTCCCGCCGAGGGGATGCTCCGGGAGCTGATGGCCATGGGCGTGGATGAGGGCGTGCTCATCTCCGGCCGCGAGTTCGGCGGCTCCGACACCTACGCCACCAGCCAGATCGTCGCCGCCGGCATCGACACCTACGGCGTGGACCAGGACGACATCATCTTCTCCGGCCGTCAGGCCATCGACGGCGACACGGCCCAGGTAGGCCCCCAGATCGCCGAGAAGCTGCATCTGCCGCAGGTATCCTATGCCGGCGAGATCAAGAGGGACGGCAGCAGTCTTATCGTCAAGAGGATGCTGGAGGACGGCTATATGCTGGTCAAGGTCCAGACCCCCTGCCTCATCACCTGCGTCAAGGAACTCAACGAACCCCGCTATATGACCGTGCGCGGCATCGAGGAGTGCTTCTCGAAACCCCTCACCGTTATGAGCTATGAGACCTTGAAGGATCACCCCCTCATCGATCCGACCACCATCGGCCTGAAGGGCTCCCCCACCAACATCTATAAGTCCTTCACCCCGCCACAGAAGGGCATTGGCGTGATGCTGGAAGGCGACGGAAAGGATACCACCGATAAGCTGGTGGGCATCCTGAGCGCCAAGCACATCATCTGACAGGAAGGAGAAGATAACATGGCTGAGATTTTTAACAGTGCCGATACCGCCGCTTTCAAGAATGTTTGGGTCTTCTGTGAGCAGCGCCAGGGAAAGATGATGTCCACCACCTTTGAGCTGATCTCCGAGGGCAGGAAGCTGGCCGACGAGCTGGGCGTGGAGCTTTGCGGCATTCTGCTGGGCGACGATGTGGACGGCATCGCCGGCGAACTGGGCGGTTACGGCGCCGATAGGGTGTACGTGTACAATAGCCCGCTTTTGAAGAACTACACCACAGACGCATACACCAAGGTGGTCGTGGACGCGGTCCAGGCCATCAAGCCCGAGATCCTGCTGTTCGGCGCGTCCAATATCGGCCGTGACCTGGCGCCCCGGTGCGCCGCCCGGCTGCACACCGGCCTTTGCGCCGACTGCACCCACCTGGACGTGGACCTGAACGGCTATGTGGAATTTCTGCGCACCGGCTCCTCTCTGGATGTGGACAACACCAATTTCGAGAGCAAGCAGTTCGACGTGAACACCAATCTGAAGATGACCCGCCCCGCCTTTGGCGGCCATTTGATGGCGACCATTGTTTGCCCCCGCTTCCGTCCCGCCATGGCCACGGTCCGGCCCGGCGTCATGAAGCGCGGCGCCTATGATGAGGCCAAGGCCAAGGCCGTGGAGATCGTGCATCCCGTCTTTGAGCTGTCCGTCGCGGATGTGAAGACCGAGGTCCTGGACGTGGTGAAGGCCGCCAAGAAGCTGGTGGACCTGATCGGCGCGGATTATATCGTCTCCGTGGGCCGAGGCATCGCCAAGGATGTGGAGGGCGGCATCAAACTGGCCGAGGAGCTGGCCGCAGAGCTTGGCGGCGTGGTGGGTTCGTCCCGTGCCGTGGTGGATGCCGGCTGGCTCAGCGCCGATCACCAGGTGGGACAGACCGGCAAGACCGTGCATCCCAAGGTCTATATCGCCCTGGGCATCTCCGGCGCCATCCAGCACAAGGCGGGCATGCAGGACTCCGAGTGCATCATCGCCGTGAACAAGAACGACGGCGCGCCCATCTTTGAGATCGCCGATTACGGCATCTGCGGCGATCTGTTCAAGGTGGTCCCTGAGCTGATCGAATCGGTGAGGGCCGCCAAGGCTGCCAAATAAGCGCGAATTACTCCTCCTTCCTACACGCCGGTCTGGGACGCCGGCGACCGGGCCATTGCCCCGGGCAGCTTCTGTGACCGGCTGCATCGGGTCAGTTGCCCGGTTTATTATTCGAATCGAGGTGCCAGCAATGAAAATTAAAAACCGTTGGTTCTATGCCGCTGTGGGCGTGGCAGTGCTGCTGTTCGCAGGGATGGTGTACGCCTGGAGCGTGCTGTCCGGGCCTATCGGACAGGAGTTCGCCGGCTGGTCTAAGGCCCAGCTCTCCATGACCTTCACCATCGTGATGATCCTGTTCTGCATCGGCTGCATGGCGGGCGGCTTCCTGGCCGCCAAGGTCAGCGCGAAGGTCTATGTGTGGGTCTCGGCGGCCATGTTCCTGGCGGGCTTTTTCCTTTCCAGCCGCATCCAGACCCTGGCGGGGCTGTATGTCAGCTTCGGCGTGGTCTGCGGCCTTGCATCTGGCTTGGCCTACAGCGCCGTCATGGGCACCGTCGGCAAATGGTTCCCGGACAAGCAGGGGCTTATCTCCGGCGTGCTGCTGATGGGCTTCGGCATCAGCAGCTTCCTGATCGGCAAGATCTATCAGGTCTTCACGCCGGAGACCACCGGCGCCTGGCGGCGATCGTTCCTGGTACTGGGTATCGTCACAGCCGCGGTACTGGCCGTATGTGGATTTTTCATGGAAAAGCCCGGCGCGGACTTTGCTCCCCCCGCTGCGACCGCCCGGAAAAAGGGCTTCGTCAATCCCGTCGCCATGGAAACGCCCACCGCCCTCATGGTGAAACGCCCGGCCTTCTGGCTGTACTATCTGTGGGCCGTGCTGCTGAGTGCGGCGGGGCTGGCCCTGGTGAGCCAGGCCAGCGGCATCGCCATGGAGGTGGGTCCGGAGGTCTCCGCCGGTACCATCGCCACGGTGGTGGGCATGATCTCTGTCTTCAACGGAATCGGCCGGGTCATTATGGGTGGGCTGTTCGACAGGGTGGGCCGCGGCGCCACCATGCAGATCGTGAACGGCCTGTTCATCCTGACGGGCATCGTGCTGACAGCGGCCCTGAAGACCGGCAGCTTCGCCATTCTGACGGCGGGCTTTGTCATCGGCGGCCTGGCCTACGGCGGCGTGACCCCCACCAATTCCGCTTTTGTCAGCTCCTATTACGGCATGCAGAACTATCCACAGAACTTCTCCATCGTCAATACAAATCTGATCGTCGCCTCCTTCGGCAGCACCATTGCCGGCGCGCTGTATGACGCGACAAAGTCCTATATGATGATCTACCTTATGATCTGCATCCTGGCCGCGCTGGGCATCCTGGCGTCCCTGGCCATCAGCGGCTGTGACAAAAGGCTGTTGAAGAAGATAAAAAAATAAGGATCAGCATCTTCATGCTCCCTGCTCCGAGCGTTGCATTGTATCAAATAGCGCAGCCTTTGCCAAATAGAAACGGTGGTCGTGATACGATCGCCGTTTCTTTTCTGTTGAAAGGGAGGACACGCGTACTATTAGATTTCTATGGCCGCATCGGCTGAAGCTATTGAAATGGTGATGGATCATGGTGTATTATAGGAGCAAGGAAACACTTGCCCACTATTTAACAGGGAAAGGTGAAGTTGCCATGGAGCTGACGAAAGGATCGAAACAGATCGTTGAAAAGCTGTATCACGGCAGGACCCATGTGGAGCTGTCCATCGGAACTTTGAAGGACGGGGCGGTGGAAACGGTCCGCCTGGGGCCGGACGGGAAGCGCAAAGAGGGGGAGAGCCTGGTCTATCCCGCCGGGTCCATCTGCAAGATCTTCACGGCATCCCTCTTTGCCAAGTATCTGGCGGAGGGGAAGCTGGAGCTGGAGGCGCCTCTGTCCCGGTATATCCACGGCCTGCCGGAGCAGTACTACCCCAGCCTGCGCAAACTGGCCACCCATTCATCCGGCTACGGCGGCAGGCCCTACTCCACCTGGGACGCCATGAAGATGCTCCTGCGCATGAACGCCCCGGACGGCCTGTTCCGGGTAAACCCCTATCACGGCACGGTGAACGAATCGGACATGATGCGTATCCTGGCGGATACCCATCTGAAGGACCGCCCCTATAAGTTCCAGTACTCGAACCTGGGGATGAGCGTACTGGGTTACATCGTGGGGCAGGTCAGCGGACAGGGCTTTTGGGACGGTATGGAGAGCTACATCCGGGAGGACCTCGGGCTGAAGACCGCGCGGCTGGGCAACACGAGTATGCTGGGCTACGACAAAAAGGATCAGCCCTGCGGCTGCTGGCAGTGGGACAAGAGCGACATCATCGCGCCCGCGGGGGCGCTGCTGGCCTCGGTGGAGGATCTGCTGGACTTTGCCCGTCAGCATCTGGACGGCTCCAAACCCTACTTGGAGATCTGTCACAAACAGCACGGACCGGGGGAGAAGGGCTTTGTCAGCGGCCTGGCCTGGCGGCTGGAGCAGGGCACCGATATCTCCTGGCACGACGGCGCCGCCGGCGCGTACAGCGCGTTTGTGGGGCTGGACCGAAAGAAAAAGACGGCGGTGGCCCTGGCTGTCAACTATGGGCTGGTGGACACGAAGGAGCTGGCCTTCTCCATCCTGAACGCCCTTTGAGAACGGGTGCTTGCCGGCAGGCGTACCAGCGCCAGGCAGACCCTTTGGGCAAAAAACAACGGTGACCGGGACACGGTCACCGTTGTTCTTTTGCCGCCAGGGAAGAGGACCGCCCCTCCGCCGCGGCGTCGGGGGAAATACCGCCGTTCGATCATCTCCGGAAAGCTCTCGTCCGGATAGGCCTCCACCTTGCGGAAGGTGTCCTCGTTGCGGATGCGGCGCACCAGGCGCTGCGTCGCATCAAACAGCGCGCAAAAAGGCAGCACCCCAAAAGGCGGTACAACTAAGGGATTTATGATCTCTGGAAAAATCGGCATAGTCGTGAAATGCGGCTATGCCGTTTTTTCTTGCCCTTTTGTGGGCGGGTCGAACTCTCCGATGCAGTTCCACACGATGCGGATGCGCTGGACTTTGTAGCCTGCTACGCGCTCAGCCTGGTAGACATAGACCTTCTCCACGAACTCGCGGATAACCTCTGCGGTTAGCTCTTGGATGTCCGTGTACTTCCGCACGATGGCGAGGAAGCTGTCCGCATTGGCGCTGCGTTCTTTCTCTGACGCAATCAGGGCTTTCAGTTCAGCCACGCGACTCTCCAGCGTGTGCTGTTCTTCCTCATAGCTGGCGCTCATCCGGCTGAACCGTTCATCGGTGATCTTGCCCTCGATGTTGTCCTCGTAGAGCCGCCGGATGATCTCGTCCAGCTTGCGGATACGGGCCTGTGCCTGCTCCAGTTCACGCTTGCTGTCCCGCAGGCTGCGGCTCAGTTCCTCTTGAGACTTTTTCGTGACCATCCGCACGAATTCGTCCTCATGCTCCCGCACATAAGCCGTGATGCTGCGGATGCCGTCCAGGAGCTGCTCCTCTATGACCGAGTTGCGGATCTGGTGAGAGGTACAGACGTGCTTGCCCTTCTTGCGGTAGGTAGCGCAGACCATGTATTCGCTCTGCGGAAGGTTTCGTCCGCGCACCTGGTACAGTTTGCTGCCGCAGTCGGCACAGAACACCATGCCGGAGAGGATAGGCATCTCTCCCATCGGCGTCCAGCGGCGTCTGCCGTCTCGGATGCGCTGCACGATGTCGAAGGTCTCCTGGTCGATGATAGCTTCATGGGTGTTTTTGAAAATCTGCCACTCGGAAGGGTCGCGCTTCTCCGCCTGGTTGTCGCTGTCCACGCCGTTGTTGATGGCGATGAAACGGACATCCGCGTTGGGGAAGACCATCTCGGTGTACATTCCCACCTTGAGGTAATCTCTACCCAGGCGGCTCATATCCTTGACGATGATCGTGCCGACCTTGCCCTCATCCACCAGTTCCATCAGCCGCTGCCAGTCCGGGCGGTCGAAGTTCGTGCCGCTGTATCCATCGTCCACGAAAAAGGCCGTGTTGGTGAATCCGTTGTCTTCCGCGTACTTCTGGAGGATGGCTTTCTGGTTTCGGATGCTGTTGCTGTCCCCCTGTAATTCATCGTCCCTTGAAAGGCGGCAGTACAGGGCTGTGATCCTGTCGCTGTCTGTATAAGACTGTCTTGTATTCATGTGTTCCTCCTTCCCGACAGCCTTCAAGCGGGTACTCTATATTCCCGTACTGCCGTCCGAAAGTCAAGTCATTTCGTTCTGGTTTTTTGAGAACTTTCTGTGTTACTGAGGATCAGCCGCTTCACCTTGGCAAAGGCGGACTCCTTCGCCGTATCGCTTGCGGCGTGTTCCACGATATAAATTGTATCGTTCTTCCGGCTGGCGGTGATCCGAATGGGTCGTATTTGCTCCACGTCGTTCCTCCTTTCCCGTCGTGCTGCCCAAGGCCCCAGGGGGAGGTCTTATCTCTGTGACCTCTCCCCGGAGTAACGGGCGCAAGGTTTCGCGTAAAAAGCCGCGAAAGTTTCTAAGGGAACAGCTATTTACGCGACAATCCGTAGCGCCTTGACTGCCTCCCTGCGGATGAGTTTGCCATCCAGAAACTTGATGGCAAGGTACCCTGTCTGGTCATAGCGGACGTACAACTCGGTGATGCGCTTCACGGTCACGGGGCTGCGAAGGACGATCCAGTAGTAGCGGAAGTCCCCGAACAGGATAGGCGTTTTGCCGTTTCCCGCACTCGGCATATACTCGCTGATCTCCACGCGCTTGCCGAGGATGGTATCGCTGCTGTGATCCCACAGATAATTACCGTTGTTATCCTTCAAAGTGCGGAGCGTCAGCGCCGTCTCGTCGTTCATGAGCCAAACGCCGTTTCTGCGGTATTCCGGCTTGACCGAGAAGTACAGCTTCACTACATCGTCATAGGTCAGAGCGGAGGTAGTGACGCCGGCCTCCGCGCCTTTCTCAGGGTGGAGAAGTCCGGTAGGTTGGTCTTTGCCATCCCCAGTCAGGAAACCGCTGTCCTCGGCACGAGCGAAGCACTTTGCCATACGCTTGGTGAGATAGCCCTCAAAGTCAAAAGCGGCGTCGTGGACGAAGTCGTTGTCCAGCTTCACGAATGCCGCCAGCTTGTGGCTGTCCACAGCGTGCTTGGTGAAGTCCTCCATGCCGTTGGCCAGAGGGATAGCCTCGCCTTCCGGCACCCACGCAGCGAGATCCTCGTAGTCCTTGGCAAAGATACGCTCGGAGCCGCCGTAGGCTCTCACCACGGTAGCGATGTTGCGGAACAGGCTCTCCTTTCGGATGGCACGATCATAGCCGTCCTCGCTGCCGGCGGGAAGGACATATCCGCCAGTCTGGATGTCCCGGCCTTCGCCAAAGACCGCCGCGCTGTGTTCCCTGCCGCGCAGGGCATTCCAGAAGTGGTTTTTGTAGTCGGTGTTATGGATGATCTTCTCGTTCATGGTAACTCCCTCCTCAATGTTTGTCGCAGACCGGGCAGATGTAAGCGCCCAGGGTGTGGGAATCCAGACATCTGCCGACCTGTTTCAAGTTGTGTACCTTGCACCTAGGACACTGGATGGTATAGTCCAGCGCCATCTCGATGGTATGGGGATGCCGGGCGTGGAGCCGGTATTGGCGGCGGACGCGCCCATGCTCGTCACAGCTGTGTTGTTGGATTTGAAAATAGTCCGACCGCCGCCGGTGTTGAAGGTGATCTTCACGTCGCCCAGGACGGTGAAGGTCAGACCGGAACCCAGACTATTTGTAAATTCAACGGCTTCATCGCCGTAGGCCGTCGCCGTGGCGCTGAACTTGCTCACATCGGAGAATACCACTTTTGTATCGGCCACTTGCGAAGTGTCCCACTGGAAATAGGGGTGAAGGTGAACGTGCTATTGGCCGGGACGTAGATGTTTTTCCAGGTGAAGGTGACGGTGTGGTTGTCCGTATCTGGGACTGCTGTTGGCTCAGGTGATGTTTGGGAGCACTCCACGCGGGAATATCGAGCATAAGTGTCGCCGGTCTCCGTCTTAGGCAGGGGGATGGTCACCTTCAATTCCGGGTAGAAAAAGCCCAGGGGCGAGCCGTGGAGGTTGGGGGAGACCTGGAAGACCTTCATCTTGAAGTCCGTGCCTACTGTGCCCGGGACGCTGTTGTTGGAGTCGGAGCTATACAGCTTGTTCCAGTTGGGGTCGGTCTCGTTCGTGGCCCGGTCGACGGTGACGTTGGCGGTCTTTGTTGTGGTGACGGTATCGCCTTCGAGGAACACGACCTGGATGGCATTTTCAAGCTTCCAGCCGTCGATCTTCGGCCAGAGGACGGTGTCCACCGCCAGGTTGACGTCCAGGTTGATGGCCGCGGCGGTGTTGCTCACCATGTATTCCAGCGTGTCATACGCCACCGGGAACGTATAGCCCTCGATATTGCCGGCGGACTTGGTCGCCTCGACGCTGGTAAAGCCGGAGGAGGAGGTCTCCTTGTAATAGCCGGTGATCTTCAGGCCGGGAGCGATGGTGACGCGCACCTTGCCGTCCGTCACGCCGTTATAGTTGGCGCTCACGGCCAGCTGATAGACCTTGTTGTGTTCACATGTGATCTCCGCGGCCTCGTTTATCGGTTGGCTCGTGGTGCCGGCGCTGTCGCTCGCCTCTTTGATGGTCACGGTGGGATCTGCGATGGCTATGGGCGCGATGTCGCCGTCCATGTCGGGGTCGCCCATGCCCGGGTCGCCCTCGGGCGCAGGGGTCTCAGCGGCGTCGGGATCGGGAGTCTCGGCGGCGCATATCTCGCAGACGAACTGGCATGGCGAACCGGCTGTGGCCTCCGCGTAGCCACAGCTTTCGTCATGGATATGCGTGCAGGGCGAACCCTCCGACGCGGGGGTGTAGGCACAGCCGTCCGCGTGGTCGATGACGCCGTCCCCATCCGTGTCGGTGCAGCCCATGTCGCAGGGCGTCTCCGGCGTGGGAGCCACATAGCCGCAGCTCTCGTCATGGACGTGCGTGTAGGGCGAACCCTCCGACGGCGCTTCGTAGCCGCACTCCGGCGTGTGCGCCGGGTGATGCTCGCACAGCCCCTCCGCCGCGGGGTCCGTGCCGCCTGCCGGGCTGTCCGCGCCGACGGTGGAGAGCACCATCGCCAGGCACAGGAACAAAGCCGCCCATCTCCGTCCTTAACCCGTTCTCATCTTGACATCATTCCCCATTTACATCGATAAAAAGACAGAGTAATTACATGCGACCAAATTGTTACAGTCAAGGTATAAAAAGGCCGTTTCAGCGATTTGCACAGGATGATTTTATAAAATATTTTTGTCAAAAAATGGATGGATTTACATAATAATATATTCGCGATATTATGGCAATTAAAACCCGAAAAATCTCCGGGAAATAATCGACCGTGCGAAGAAAAGAGGTCATCCATAAAACTTATGGATGATCTCGTATTTTTTGGGCAGATCATGCGTTATCTATGGCTGTGATCTCTCTCCACAGGGCGCAGGGGGGAGCCGCTTCCGTCTTGCAGGCACAGGGAGAACTCATATTCGCCCCGGGCCGCGTGAAAAAGGGCGCAGGGCTGCTCGGCGCCGTCTTTGAGCAGGGCAAGGGCGGGCAGGCGGATCTCCAGCCGCCCCGGCGCAAGGCCCAGGCCCTCGCCGGTCATTTTCATATAGCTCTCTTTCAGCGTCCAGAGCGTGAAAAACCGCCGCCGGGCGTCGGCCTCGTCCCGCGCGGCGAGCAGATAGGCCCGCTCGCCCGGGCAAAAGACCCGGGGCGCGATCTCCAGCGGCGCGTCCCTGACCAGCTCGATGTCGCAGCCGACGGGTGTGTCGCTCACGGCGCACAGGGCCATGCCGCCGGCGTGGGACAGGCTGAAAAAGACGCCGTCACAGCCCAGCTTGCCCCGCCCGTCCGGGGCCACATCCCGCGCCAGAAAGCCGCGGGCGGCGAGCATATCCTCCATCAGCCGCCACACGCTGAGGCTGCGTCTGCGGTCCTCCGGGCGCTTGTACCGCAGGATATGGGCCTGCCGCCACGGGGGGATGCCCGCGAGGGCGGACGGGTCCGCCAGCGGGTCGGGCAGGGAGGTGACATCCGAGAGGGCGTACTCAACCATGCTCCGCCTCCGCCCGGTCCAGGGCGATCTCCACGGTGGTGTTGTTCAGATCGAGCACCCGCATGTACTGCACCTTGTCGGATACGCGCTTGACAAGCTCGATGCCGTGTATCTCGAACGCTTCCGCGTCCGATTCATAATGGGTGGGGTCGAAGGGGACGCCGTTGTCCCGGGTGCGCAGGATCAGCCGGTCCGGCGTGACGCACAGGTTTATATCGACGGAGCGCACGCGCCTGCCGCCGTACTGGATGATGTTGACCGTCATCTCCTCCGCGGCCACGGCGACCAGGTTCGCCTTCTTCTCGTCGACGCCGCAGCGCCGGCAGAATCCTGCGATCTCCTGGGGCACCCGGGCGGTATCGTCCATGGTCGGGTCGATGGAGATGTCCAGCTCCTGTCCGTCCTGGGCGGCGGGCAGCAGGAGAAGGCCCTGGCCGCGATATTTGTGCCGGCGCAGAAGCTCCACGATGACCACTGTCAGCACCTCGCCCAGGACCAGCGCGATCATCAGCGCACGCAGTTGCTCGGTTTCTCCCGGGCCGGCCAGCAGCACCAGCAGGAACGCCGGCGGCAGCACGGCCACGCAGCTGCGCAGCGCCGTCACCAGCGAGGACAGCTTTTCCTTCTCCGTGCTCTGATAATAGGTGGTCATAAAGCTGTTGAACACATAGAAGGGGAGACTGATAAGGAACAGCCGCAGCGACGGCACCGCCATGGCCAGCAGCGGGCCGCCCGCGATGCCGAACAGGCCCACCGTCTGCCGCGTGAACACCGCCAGCACGGCCATGAGCACCGCCAGCACCGCATAGCTGTAGCGCAGCACGTGCCGGACCAGGGCGCGCACGCTGAAATAGTCCCTCTCGCCGTAGACCACGCTGCCGATGGTGGAGAGGGTGTCGATGATGCCGCCGACAAGCATCTGCACGATCAGCACCACGTTGTCGCAGACCGTGAACACCGCCATGGATGCCTCGCCCATGGCCCGCACGATCAGCGTGTTCAGGGCCAGGCCGCGCACCGTGTCGAAGATCATGTAGGCCAGCGTGGGCAGGCCCATGCTCAGCGCCAGCTTCAGCGAGGCGGCCAGGGCCTTTTTCGGCGCGGTGAAGTGGAGCATCCGCCGGGGCGAGCGCAGGTAGGGGATGAGCACCACGGACGCCAGGGCGTATCCCAATATGGTGGACAGCGCCGCCCCCGCCGTGCCCAGGGGCGTGAACCGGAGCAGCAGATAGTCCAGGGTGAGGTTCAGGATGTTGGACACGATCACATAGGCGGAGGCGACGCCGGGGTAGCTGTCCACGGCCACGTAGCTGATGAACTGCAGCACGACGCCGATGACGGGCCCGCCCAGCAGGGTCACCCGTATGAACGCCCGCACGTCCGCCTCCAGGGGGCCGCCGCCGGTGAGCAGCCGCGCCAGCAGCGGCGAGGACACCGACAGCAGCGCGAACAGGATGCCGCAGGCCGCGCTTACCAGAAACGTGGTGGAGAACACGCAGTTCGCCCGCTCCCGCTCCCGGCGGCCCAGCAGCATGCCCGCCGCGACGCTGCCGCCCACGGCGAGCACATAGCCCGGCAGCTCCATGATGTTGTCGATGGTCATGCCGATCTTGACGGCGGACATGGCGTCCGTCCCCAGGATGTTGCCCACCAGCATGGCGTCCACCACGTTGCCGATCTGCAAAGACGCCGTGAGCATCACGCCGGGCAGCAGATACTGCCACAGCTTGGCCTTGAGCAGCTTTTCGTTCCGCGTCAGCATGCTCATGCTCCCGGCTCATCGAAAAAGCCCAGCGTATCCAGCGCGCGGATGGCGTTTTCGAGGTATTTGTCGTCGGTGATGGGCCATTTGTAGCCCAGACGGTACAGCGCCATGGCCGTGAAGTCGTTTGCCGCGGGGATCTCGTAGCGCACATGGCCGTCGCCGCTGTCATAGGCGATCAGGCCGAGCACCGTGCCGCTCAGCTCCTCCCGCTGGGAGGCGGCGCGCAGGGTCTCGGCAAAGACATCGTCGGGGACGACGTCGATGGCGAAGCCGTAGGAGCGCATGGCATAGATCACGTCGGACATGTAAAGGCAGTGGCTGTTGTAGGCGTGGAACACCGTGAAGCCGCCCTCGCACGCGGCCAGGGTCAGGACTGCCGCCGCCGTCGAGTCGATGGGCGAAAACTCCGCCGGCTCGTGCATGGCGCCCATGGGGAACTGCCCCAGCGCCTTGTACGCCTTCAGCGTGCGCATGAAGCCATTGGTGACGAAATTGATCTGGAACTCCCCGTCCGCGAGGCGGCTCATCAGGTTGCCCACCCGCACGATCCTGCCGTCCAGCTCCCCGCGGGCGCAGGCCTCCAGGACCGTCCGCTCCGCCAGGAACTTGGAGCGGACGTAGGCGTTGTCCAAAATCTGGCCGAAGTACAGCTCGCTCTCGGCGATGCGCTTGCCCGCCAGGGGCATGCGCTCGTCCCCCTCGCCCGCCACGGACGTGGTGGAGATCTGCACCAGGCGCTTGCCGGACGCGGCGCACATCTCTACGAGATTCTTCACGCCGCCCACGTTGATCCGCTCCAGGGAATCATCGCTGACAAAGTGCTTGACGCACGCCGCGCAGTTGATGACCAGGTCGCAGTCCAGCCGGGCCAGGGACTCCACCGCGTCACGGTCGGTGATGTCGCCCTCCACGCAGACGATGCGGTCCCGGAACGCGTCCTCGCAGGGGTCGCCGAAATAGTAGGCGAGCATAGCCATCAGCCGCTTTTCGCAGCTGGGGTGCCGGCCCCTGCGCATGAGGCAGTACACCCTGCCCGTATAGGCGTTCAAATACTCCCGCAGCACGTGGATGCCCAAAAAGCCCGTGGCGCCGGTGAGCAGGATATCCCCCAGCTGCCCGGGGCGCACGTCCGCCAGATGCGCCTCGGCGTTTTGCGCCAGGAGCGCGTGGATGGCGGAGTAGTCGTATGCGCCCACGTCGTCCGTCTGTGTATCGCCGCGGCTTTTTTCCACCAGTCCGGCCAGCAGCGCCGGCGTCGGGCAGGCGAACACGTCCTTGTAGGCGATGGGATAGCCCTTGTCCAGCGCGTACATGGCGATCCTGGTCGCGCTCAGGGAGGTGCCGCCGATCTCAAAAAAGTCGTCCGTCGCGCCGACCCGCTCCAGGCCCAGGATCTTGGCGAACTGCTCGCAGAACTCCGCCTCCAGCGGGCCGGAGGGCGCCACATACTGTCGCTGCTCCGCCGCGTACTGGATGTCGGGCAGCCGCTTTTTGTCGATCTTGCCGTTGGCCGTCAGGGGCATCTCGTCCAGCTGCAGGAACGCGCCGGGCACCATATAGGCGGTCAGCGTCCGGCGCAGATGGGCCGTCAGATCGGCGATGTCCACCGGCCTGTCGGCGGTGAAGTAGCCCGCCAGATAGTCCTCGCTGCCGTTGTTGCGCACGACCACCCGGCTCATGCGCACGCCCTCATAGGCGTTGATGGCGCTCTCGATCTCGTCCAGCTCCACCCGCAGGCCGCGCAGCTTCACCTGGTTGTCCAGCCGGCCGAGGAAGTCGATCTCCCCGTCTTCGGTCCATCGGGCCAGGTCGCCGCTGCGGTAGGCTTTGAGGCCCTTCAGGGAGAAAAACGCCTCGCTGGTCTTGTCGGGGAGGTTCACATAGCCCCGGCCCACGCCCGCGCCGCAGATGACCAGCTCACCCTTGCAGCCGATGGGCAGCACGTGGCCCCTGGCGTCCATGACGTAGAATTTGACGTTCGCCAGGGGCACGCCGATGGTGATCCTGTCTGTGGCGTTGAGGAATTTCGTGGAGCAGCTGACGGTGCACTCCGTGGGGCCGTAGCCGTTGGCCAGGCTGGCTGTCGGGTTGATGGCCCGGATCTTGCCGTAGAGGGCCGGCGGGAACGCCTCCGCGCCGAAGTCGAAAGCCTTTAGGTGGGCGATGGCGCCGCGCATCTGGGCCAGGTCGATCACGTTGGACAAAAACGAGGGCGTGCATGTCATGAAATCTACCCCGTTTGCCTCCATGAGCCTGGCCAGGGCCACCGGGTCGTGGATCTCCTCCTCCGTGGCCATGCAGACCGTCATGCCGTTGCACAGGGGGATGAACTCCTCCATGACGGAGATGTCGAAGGTGATGGCCGCCAGCGCCAGGGACACGGAGGCGTTATCCGTGTAGTTGGTGATCTCGATGTTGCGCGGGTTGGCGTTGACGAAGTTGCACAGGTTCCTGTGCTCGATCATGACGCCCTTGGGCTTGCCCGTGGAGCCGGAGGTATACAAGCAGTAGGCCAGCGCCTCCGGATCGATCGCAAGGCCGGGATCGTCCTCCGCCTCCGTCTGGAGCAGCTCTTCCACGGTCAGCACCCGGTAGGGCTTTCCCTCCCACAGGGCGCTGCGCTGCGCCCGGATCGATTCGGTGGTGATGACGAAGGGGCTGGCCGCGTCGGCCAGGCAGTATTCGATGCGCTCGTCGGGATAGGACGGGGTCATGGGCAGAAACGCCGCGCCGGCCTTGAGGATGCCCAGGTTGACGATATAGGCGTACTTGTCCCGCTCCAGGATGAGGCCCACGGCCTGGTCCCGCTTCACGCCCAGGGCGATCAGGGCGTGGGCCACCCGGTTGGCCGCCCGGTCCAGGGCGTCGTAGGTCAGCTTTTCCCCGGCGGCGATCAGCGCCGTCCGCTCGGGGTGGGCGGCGGCCTGCTGTTCAAACAGCCTGTTCACGCTGACCGGCTCAACGGGATAGTCCGTGTCGTTGAAGCCCTCGATGCGCGCCAGGTCCTCCGCCGGCGTGATGTCCACATCGCCCAGCGTCCGGGCGGTGAGGAAGCTGAGGGCGGCCTGCTCCAGGACATGGGTCAGCCTTTCGATGAAGGCGGGGCTGTACATGTCCGCGCGGTACTCGAACTCGAAGCGGTACCGGCCCTTTTCCAGGAACACATCGACGGACAGCTGGGACTTGGCCACGTCGGGCACGCCCTCGGTGAACACCGTTTTCTGCCCGCCCAGGTCGAACTCGACAAAATCGTCCCCCTGGTAGACGAACATCATGTCGCTCTGGATGCCGTAGGCGCGGCTGATCTCCGCGAAGGAATAGATGTCGTTGCTCATGGAGGAGATGATCTGCTCCTGCATGGCGTTCATATAGTCCGTGACGGCGCAGCTGTCCGTCGGCTTTGCGTACACCGGCAGCGTCTTGACCAGCATGCCCATGGTGGCGGCGGTCCGACCGTCGCTGCGGCCGTTGTAGATCGTGGTCAGGCAGACGTCCTCCGTGTGCTCATACCGGCCCAGCACAAAGCCCATCAGCGACAGGAAGAATACATTGGGCGTGATCCGGTTCTCCCGGCAGAAGGCCTCCACCCGCTCGGGGGAGAGCCGGTCGCTGAAGACCCGGACGAAGCCGCAGCGCTCCTGCTGCTCATAGGCGTCCCGCTCCGGCACCGTGCAGCCGGGCACGCCCGTGAACACGCCGTCGTAGTAGCCTTTGGCGCTCTGGTACGCCTCGCCGGCCCGCGCCCGTTCCTCGTCCGCCGCCAGATCGAACTGGGAGTATGGTTCGCCCAGCAGCTCCTCCCCCCGCAGTGCCCGGTCCAGCTCCTGGGCGAACACCGCGATGGACGAGCCGTCGCAGATGATGTGGTGGAAGTCGAGCAGGAAATAGACGTGCTCCCCGGTGCGAAAGACCGCGAAGCGGTACAGCGGCCCGCGGGCGAGGTCGAAGGGCCTGGCAAAGCCTTTGAAGAACGCCTCATACGCCGCCTCGGTGCCGTCCAGGACCTCGATGTCCACGGGGCGGTCATCCTGGGGGAACATGCACACGCGCCCCTCCTCATCCGCCCGGACGGCGCACTTGACGGCGGGATGGGCGTCTACCACCCGCCGCACGGCGCCGCAGAGGGCCTGTATGTCCGTGTCCCGGCTGAGGGGGAAGACCCCCGGCAGGTTGTAGAAGGTCGCCTCGGGGTGCTTCATGCACTCCACATAGATGCCCATCTGGGTCTGGGTGAGGGGGTAGCGGTCCCGCTTGACCGGGGCGGCGGTCTTTTCCGCCGAGTTCAGATAATCCTCCAGCTTCTTCGCCGTGTCGTATTCCCGCAGGGTCCGGGTGGTGACGGCGGCGCCGAAGGCGTTGCTCAGCAGCACCAGGAACTTGATCGAGCCGACGGATGTCAGCCCCGCCTCGAAGAAATCCGTGTCCGCGCCGAAGCTGTCGTGCCCCACCACGCCGGCGAGAAGTTCACAGATCTTCTTCTGGGCGTCGGTCTCCGGCGGCGCGTAGACCTGGGCGTGCCGCTCCGGCTTGGGGAGGGCGCGTTTGTTCACCTTCTGGTTCTGGTTGAGGGGGATGCGCTCGATCTGCATGGTGACGGCGGGCACCATATAGGGCGGCTTGCGCTCCAGGATGAAGCGGTCCAGGGCCTCTATGTCCACCGGCTCGTCCGCCACCACATAGGCGGCCACATACTTGCCGCCGCCCGGCTCGTCATAGGCGGCCACCGTGGCGTCCCGGATGCCCTCGAACTGGCGGATGACGCCCTCGACCTCGCTCAGCTCGATGCGGAAGCCGCGGACCTTCACCTGGGAATCCTGCCGCCCGATGAACTCGATGCTGCCGTCCGGCAGGAAGCGGACCACGTCGCCGGAGCGGTACATCCGCGCAAAGCGGTCCTCGCCGCAGAAGGGGTTGGCCACAAAGGCCTTGCCGGTCTGCTCCGGGCGGTTCAGGTAGCCCCGGGCCACCTGAGGCCCGCTGACGCACAGCTCCCCCGGCACGCCCACGGGGACGCGGCGTCCCCGCCCGTCGACGACGTACAGCTTGAGGTTGCTCAGCGCCCGACCGATGGGCACGTTGCGGTAGAGTTTGTCCACGTCAAAGACCGTGGTGAAGATCGTGCACTCCGTGGGGCCGTAGCCGTTGAAGAACTTGTAGCGCGGCGGCTGCAGGGGCACCAGCGTCTCGCCGCCCACGGACAGATAGTGGGGGTATTCGCTGTCCGGGAACAGCTCCGCGTACTGCCTGCCCACCTGGGTGGTCATAAAGAGGTGGGTGATGCGGTTCTCCGTCAGATATTTGTTGATGGCGATCAGGTCCAGGCGGATGTCCTCGGCGATGATGTGCAGCTGTGCGCCGTTGGACAGCGGCGGATACATATCCATCATGCACGCGTCGAAGCCGAAGGAGGCGTAGGCCGCCGCGCGGCTGGTGTCATCCATCTGGTAGTATTCCGTGTACCAGCTGCCGAAGGCCGCCAGGTTGCCGTGCTCGAGCATGACGCCCTTGGGCGTGCCCGTGGAGCCGGAGGTGTAGAGCAGAATGAACAGGTCCTCCGGCTTTGGCCGGGGGAGGGGTTCCTCACAGGCGGGGAGCGCGGGGATCTGGTCCAGCGTCAGCACGGGACCTGCGTACTCCGGCACGAGGGAGAGAAGCTCTCTGTCCGCGATGAGCAGCTTCGCGCCCGCGTCCCGGATCATGAACGACAGCCGCTCCGGCGGGTAGCTGGGGTCCAGCGGCTGATAGGCCGCGCCGGACTTGAGCACACCCACGGCGCAGATAGGCATGTATTCGCACCGGGGGATCAGGATGGATACCACGCTCTCCCGCCCTGCGCCCGCCCGGCGCAGATAGGCGGCGATCCTGTCCGTGAGGTCGGAAAATGCCCGGTAGGTGTAACGCTTGTCCTTATAGACCACCGCGATGTTGTCCGGGAAGCGCTCCGCCGCGCGGTCGATGCGGTCGATCAGCGTTTCGCCGGCGTCGTAGGGCATGTCCGTTTCATTGAACGCATCCAGCTCGGCGCGCTGGGCGTCGGTGAGGATGTCGATCTTTCCCATGTCGTCCTCGCCCCGCGCCACGGCCTGCAGCACCGCCGTCAGCGAATCCAGCAGGCGGCCCGGCGTGTCGGCGCGGTAACGGGCGGCGTCGTATTTGGCGCTCAGGCTGCCCGCCTCCGGGTCGAAAAACAGGCACAGCGCACCCGCCCCGTCCGCCGGCGAAAAGCCCTGGAAATAGTCCGGGTCGGCTGTCAGCACCGGCATCGCGGACAGCCCCAGCTCCTCGCAGAGCCGGTCGAATCCGGCGGAGCCGTGCCGCGCACTTTTGTCCGCCTGGGCCTTCATCCCCCGGCAGCAGGCGGCAAAAGAGGACTCTTTTTCAAGCTCGCAGTAAGCGATCACGCGCTCTCCTTCGCGGACGAGGGCGCACAGCGCGTCCGTGCTGCCGCAGTATCTCCCCAGCAGGAGCATGGCCGCCGTTTCGTACAGGGCGGTCAGATCCAGCCCGTTTTGCCCCGCGAACTTGGCAAGAGAGCGCCCGAGGCCGTCCGGCAGGTCACGGCGCAGCAGCGCCTCGCCGGTCCCCTCCGCCTGCCCGTCGGGCAGCGGCAGGGACTCCGTATCCGGGTCGGAGCATATCTCCCTGAAATAGGCAAGGTCCTCGTCCATCGTATCCATCGTCCGCACTCCTTTCCTTTTCCGGCGGCATGTTCAGCCGGTCCGCGCCGACCGGCACAGTTCTTCGATTTACTTCGCTAATACTATAGCACTTCTCAAAGCTGTTTGCTAGATGCCATTTATCGCTGGACAAGCCGTTTCGCGCAGGGAGCGCCGCCTCTGGCCTTGCCATCGGTTCGCGAAATGTTTATAATGTTCAATGTTCATCGCAAGGCGAAACGAACGTTTTGCCGCCAAACGACCCGAGGATCATTTGCGCGATGTTCATTGTAATGAGTGTCCGGCAAAACAGCGTAGCTGTTTTGCTTCAGCCGCAAAGCGGCTCGGCGAAACGCCTTGCGGCGTTTCGCCATCAGATAACCATTACGAAGGAGGACTTTGCTATGAAAAATCTTATAAGACCCACGGACAGCGAGGCGATCAAAACTAAGCTCACCGGCGTGGTGAAGGGCGCGGAAACAGCGGCGACGGGATTGGTGGAAAAGGCCAAGGGGGCCGTGACCAAAACCCAGACGTCCGTGGTCAATGCGGTGGACGCCAATGGCAACGGTGAGATCGACGTGGAGGATATTATTATCTGGGGGATAAAAACGCCGGGCGTTGGCGTTAACAGGGCCGATTTCCTGAGAAAAGAGTTCATGAAAAACTACCCCCAGCAGGTCGTCGAGGACGCGGTGGCACACAACCCTATGCACGCGGGGATACCGAGGGAAGATGTTGACAAGATCGCGGACGAGGTCATCAAGTTTGAGCGAAACTGTGTATCCGGCATTTCTGCGGCGCTTGGGGTGCCGGGCGGCGCTGCCATGGTGGCTACCATCCCGGCGGACATCGTCCAGTACTACGGATATATGCTGCGGGCCGCGCAAAAGCTGATGTACCTGTACGGTTTCCCGCAGCTTGAGACCGGATCGGGAACACAGCAGATGGATTCTGAAACGATGAACATCCTTGTCATTTGCCTGGGCGCCATGTATGGTGTGCAGGGGGCGAGCAAGGCGATCAAGGCCATAGCCCTGAAGCTTGGAGAGGGCGTAGAAAAGAAACTCCTGAAAACGGCCCTGACCAAGGGATCGGTCTATCCCGTCGTCAAGAGCATCGCGCGGTGGTTCAATGTGAATATGACAAAGCAGGTGTTCGCCGGCTTCTTCAAGAAGGCCATCCCGGTGGTCGGGGGCGTGGTAGGCGGCGGAATAACCTACGTCACCTTCAAACCGTGCTGTGACAGACTGAAGGACTCCCTGCGGGATACGATGCTGAGCAATCCGGAGCATCAGATCACGGAGGAAGAGAGCATCGCTATTGAGGAAACATGATGCTTCTATAAGTTTTGAACATCTATGGAGAGGAATCTTGACCCCGATGCGGCCTTGCCGCCTGCCATGGTCCCGCGCTCTTGACAGATGGGCGGAAAAGGGGTTTAATAAGGATACGGCAAAGACGTCGGACCTGAGTCACGGCGTCTTTGCCGCTGTTTTGAAGGGAGATCGGTATGAAAAGACCTGTTATCGGGATCGTGCCGCTGGTGGACATCCAGCGGGAGAGCTATTGGATGCTGCCGGGGTACATGGAGGGCGTGGCGGAGGCCGGCGGTCTGCCGATGATGCTGCCGCTCACGGACGGGGAGGAGCAGCTGGACCAGCTGGCGGCGATGTGCGACGGTGTGCTGTTCACCGGCGGGCAGGACGTTGTCCCGGCCCTCTATGGGGAGGAAATGGATGCGGTGTGCGGGGAGTGCTGCCCGGAGCGGGACGCCATGGAGTCAAAGCTGCTGGACATCGTATTGCGGCAGGATAAGCCCGTCTTCGGCATCTGCCGGGGCATACAGTTCATCAACGCGGCCCTGGGCGGGACGCTGTATCAGGACCTGCCCGGCCAGCACCCGTCGGCGGTGGAGCATCACCAGCGTCCGCCCTATGACGCGCCGGTCCACACCGTGACGCCGCTGCCGGACACGCCCCTGGCGGCGCTGCTGGGGGAGGGGCCGATCAGGGTCAACAGCTGTCACCACCAGGCGGTCAAGGCGCTGGCGCCGGCATGGTCGGCCATGGCCGTGGCCCCGGACGGGATCGTGGAGGCGGCCTATATGCCGGACAGGCCCTTCGTCTGGGCCGTCCAGTGGCACCCGGAGTTCTCCTTCCGGGTGGATGAAAACAGCAGAAAGCTGTTCCGCGCCTTCGTCCGGGCGGCGGAGGAGGGCATGGGGCCGACCCTATAGCGTGTCCCGGATGGACTCGGCGATGGCCCTGGGCCGGTAGTCCAGGACCCGGGACGCCTTCTCATGGGAGAAGCGGCCGTTGGTGTGCAGGGTGTAGACAGAGTAGGGGGTGAGCAGCGGCGAGCGGTCCCCGGCCAGCAGGCTCAGCCGCTCCGCGATGGGGGCGATGCGCCGCACCAGGGCGTGGGGCAGCTCCAGACGGTTTTCCCGCTTGCCGTGGATGCGGCGGATGGCGTTGAGCAGCTCCCCGACCCGGACATAGTGGCCGCTGAGGATATAGCACTCCCCGGCCCGGCCATGCTCCTCGCAGGCGAGGATGCCGTCCACCACGTCCCGCACGTCCACGAAGTCATACCCGCCCTCCATGCTGACGGGTATTTTGCCGCTGGCCATGGCCCGGATGGTGCGGACCATGTGGTTGCGCCGGGTGTGATCCCCGGGGCCGATGATGCCGGAGGGGTGGACGATGCTCACGTTCAGTCCCTCCCGGGCGTGGGCCAGGGTCCGCTGGGCCGCCGCGGCCTTGGAGCGGGCATACTGGCCGTGGACCAGGTGAGGGGAGAAATCGGCCACCTCCCGGATGGTCTCGCCGTGGGGCCGCTCCGGGATGGCGTGGACGGAGCTGACGTAGACCACCCGCTCCACCCCGGCCTGCCGGGCCAGGCGCATCACGTTCTCCGTGCCGTTCACGTTCACGTCCCACACCCGCCGGTCCTCTTTGGAGGCGATGGTTATCATGGCGGCGCAGTGGAGCAGCGTCACGCTGTCATAGCCTGTCCGGTCAAAGAAGGGGGAGAGAGAGTCGGCGTGGGCCACATCCCCCTCGACGGCCTCCGCTCCCCGGGGCGCCAGCGCTTTCCTGCCCGGGCGCACCAGGACCCGGACATGCTCTCCCCGCCGGAGCAGCTCCTCCGTCAGGCATGTCCCCAGATGGCCGGTGGCGCCGGTCACCAGATAGAGCTTGTTCATCTCTCCCGCCCCTTTTTTATCATGTGTCCTATCTCATTGTAACAGGCCCCTGCGCCGTGCGCAAGGACAAACATCCCCCAAAGACGCATCTTTGGGGGATTCATTTATATTGCTCCCGCAGCAGGTCCACAAATTCCCGGACGATGGGCCGCCGGTCCTCCCGGTGGGTGCAGAGCACGCAGGATATGGCCTCCTCGCAGGCGAAGGGCGTCCAGGCAAATTCCGGGTTGTGGTCATTGAGAAAACCCGGCGAGAGGCACACGCCCTTTTCCGCCGCCACGTTGGTCAGCGTGGCCTCATGGTCGGCGCTGTTAAAGTAGTTCACACGGCCCCCGGCGATGATCCGCTGCTGCACCCTTTTCAGGGCGGGCGGGGAGCCGCCGCCGATCATCAGCGTCCGGCCCGCCAGGTCCTCCATCGTGACCCGCTCTTTTTTCGCCAGGGGATCGTCAGGCAGGGTGATGAGATAGAGGGGGCTTTCATAAAACGGCTCGATCCGGATGTCCGAGATATGCCGGACGCTGCTCTCCAATGCGAAGAGGATATCCGTTTCCCCCTTCAAAAACTGGTCGATGGAATTGGCGTAGGAGTAGACCGGCGTGACGGAGACGGCCGGGTGGAGCTGGGCGAACCGGCGCATGAGCCGGGGCAGGTCATAGATGGCCGAGCGGACAGGCATGCCGATGGAGATGTTCTCCGCGTACCGGGCGCTGAAATTCTGGGCCTGCTCCACGGCGTTTTTCAGCTCCTGGCGGACGTTCCGCAACGTGACGCAAAATTGCTCCCCGGCGGGCGTCAGGGCCGCGCCCTTCCCGGACCGGACGAAGATGGCAAAGCCCAGCTCGTCCTCCGCCGCCTTGATGTGGTAGCTCAAAGTGGACTGGGCCATAAAGAGATTCTCCGCCGCCCGGTTGAAATTGTGGGTCTGGGCTACCTCCAGGATGGCGTCCATGTCCTTCGTGGTCATGCCTGTCACCTGTTGATTCAATATTTTCGATTAACTATCTAATACTTCGGTTAGCTATATTGATTGTACAATGCTATACTGGTCCTGTCAAGAACAACAAGGAGGACAAAGCTATGATCCTGGATCGGAACGAGAACAAAGATGTGGTGGTCCTGTTGGGTGCGGGAGCCATGGGCACCGCCATCATCCGGCGCGTGGCGGCGGGCAAAAAGATACTCCTGGGCGACATCAGCGAAAAAGCCCTGGAGCGGGTGAGCCACGATCTTCAGTACAGCGGCTATGACGTGCAGACTTGCATCGTGGACGCCTGCGACCCTGACTCTCTGAAAGCCTTCGCGGAAAAGGCCGCCTCCCTGGGGCCGGTCAAGATTTTCGTGATGACGGCGGGGGCCTCCCCCAGCCAGGCCAGCCCGGAGAAAATAGTTGCCCTGGACCTGATCGGCACCGCCTATGCCATCGACGCCTTCGGCGCGGTGATGGCCCCCGGCGGCGCGGGACTGGTGGTGGCCAGCCAGACCGGGTATATGCCCTCGGCGCTGACAAAGGAGGACGAGCAGGCCCTGGCCATGACGCCCGCGGCGGAGCTTGCCAAGCTGCCCTGCCTGGACGGGAGCAAGACGGACTCCTCCGGCGCGGCCTACATCGTGGCCAAGCGGGCCAACCAGCTCCGGGTCCAGGCGGCGGCCGCCACCACCTGGGGCGAGCGCCGGGCGCGGATCAACACCCTCAGTCCCGGCATCATCGTCACGCCCCTGGCCTACGACGAGTTCAACGCCCCCGGCAACACCTATCAGGGCATGATCGACGCCTCCCCGGCCCGGCGCACGGGCACCATCGACGAGATCGCGGCGGCAGGCGCATTCCTGCTGGGGCCGGACGCGGGGTTCATCACCGGCACGGACCTTCTCATCGACGGGGGCGTCATCGCCTCCATGCGGGCGGGCCAGTTCGCCCTGGGCAGGAAATAAAAAGGAGGAAGCCCTTTGGGGCTTTCTCTTTTTGCTCTGCGGGTATTGACACGGTGTCAGAATGATGCTATACTGTGTGCTGACAGGATGTCAGAACACCCGAAGGGGGAACGGAGCATGCCGAAGGGATCGCCGGAGCTGACCCGCGCCCGAAAAGAGGAGATCATAAACGCCTGCGAAGCGCTCTATCAGACCATGGGGTTCAAAGAGATCACCATGAAGGACATAAGCCTCGCTACCAGTTTCACCAGAACGTCCATCTACAACTACTTCCAGACGAAAGAGGAGATCTTCCTGGCCCTGCTGCAGCGGGAGAATGCGCTGTGGATCGCGGACCTGGAGGCCATGATGGCGGAAAACGACGCCCTCACGAAAGAGGCGTTCGCGGACAAATTCGCCCGGACGCTGGAAAAGCGCGCGCAGCTATTGAAGATCATGTCCATGAATCATTACGACATGGAGGCGGGCAGCCGTCCGGAGCGGCTGGCGGAGTTCAAGACGGTCTACGGCAAGTCCCTGCAGACCGTTCGGGCGTGCCTGGAGAAGTATTTCCCCCGCCTGTCCGAGGGGGAGGTCCGGGGCTTTCTCTACACCTTCTTCCCGTTCATGTTCGGCATCTACCCCTACACCTTTGTCACCGAAAAGCAGCGCACGGCCATGGAGCAGGCGGGGGTCAATTACGTGTTCCAGTCCATCTATGAGATCACGTATAACTGCGTCATACGGCTGCTGAGGGATCAGACCGCGGACGCCTGACCGCGTCCGGAGCGGCGGAAAGCACATAAGGAGGCATTACACTGTGAAGAAGAACATCGGTCCCAAGCTGGCGCTGTACCCCGTGCCCATCACGGTGATCGGCGCGATGAACGGCGAGGCGCCCACCTGGACGCTGGCGGGACATCTGGGCATCATCGGTCACGACCGGGTGCTGGTGAGCCTGGCCGCGCCCCATTTCATCAACGGGAAGATCAGGGAAACGAAAAAGCTGTCCATCAATCTGGTGGACGAGGCGCTTTTGTCGAAGGCCGACTATGTGGGTTCCGTCAGCGGGAATAAGACCGACAAATCCGGCGTGTTCGCCTGGGAGCGGGGCGAGGCCGGCGCACCGGTCATCCGCGATTCGCCCCTCACCATGGAGTGCAGCGTGGAGGACGTCTATGCCACACCGAATTTTGAGAGCTTCATCTGCTCCATCGACAATACCTATGTGGCGGAGGAGCACCTGGACGGGTCGGGCAAGATCGATTACAACACCCTGAAGCCGGTGCTGTTCGAGTTCCCCACCTACCATTATCTGAAGACCGGCGACGTGCTGTGCAAGTGCCTTTCGCTGAAGGGCCGCGCCCGGGAGGCGGAGGGACCGGAGGGGGAACAGTCATGAAGTACACGAAACTGGGAGCCTCCGACCTGACCGTGTCCCGCGTGTGCATGGGGTGCATGGGCTTTGGCAACGCCGCCACGGGACAGCACAGCTGGACGGTGGACCAGACCGAAACAAAGGAGATCATCAAGCGGGGCCTGGACTTGGGCGTCAACTTCTTTGATACCGCCATCGCCTACCAAAACGGCACCAGCGAGCAGTATGTGGGCCGTGCGCTGCGGGAGCTTGCCCGGCGGGATGAGTACGTGCTCGCCACCAAGTTCACGCCCCGGACCCAGGAGGAGATCGACGCGCACGTCACCGGGCAGAAGCACATCGAGAATTATCTGGACCAAAGCCTGAAAAACCTGGGGATGGACTATGTGGACCTGTACATCTACCACATGTGGGACTACCACACGCCCATGGAGGAGATCATGGAGGGGCTGGACCGCGCGGTCAGAGCGGGCAAGGCGCGGGCCATCGGCATCTCCAACTGCTTCGCCTGGCAGCTGGCCAAGGCCAACTTTTACGCCCGGGAGAGTGGCCTGACGGAATTCGTGTCCGTGCAGGGGCACTATAACCTGATCGCCCGGGAGGAGGAGCGGGAGATGGCCCCCTTCTGCGCCGACCAGCATATCGCCATGACGCCTTACAGCGCCCTGGCGGGCGGGCGGCTGTCCAAGCGCCCCGGCGAAACAAGCAAGCGGCTGCGGGAGGACGCCTACGCCAAATTCAAGTATGACGCCACGGCCCAAGCCGACGGGAAGATCATCGCCCGGGTGGCGGAGCTGGCCGATAAGCGGGGCGTGTCCATGACCGAAGTATCCCTGGCGTGGCTGCTCACCAAGGTGACCGCCCCGGTGGTGGGGGCGACGAAATTCTCCCATGTGGAGGGCGCGGCCAAGGCGGTGGACCTGGAACTGACCCCGGAGGAGATCGACTATCTGGAGGAGCTGTACGTGCCCCACGCCCTGGTGGGCGTCATGGCCCAGAACGGCAAGCAGAAAGCCGGGAACGTGGTCTGATGGGATGAAAGGACCGCTCAGAATGAAGATCATGGCCGCCGCGCTGGCGCTGTGCCTTGCCCTGGCCGGCTGCGGAGGCGGCCCGGACCATGTGGCGGAGGATACGCCGGCCCCGGCGGCGGAACAGGATCGAACAGAGGAGGAAAGGGCGATGAACATGACGATCGGCGCCACGGCCGTGACCGTGGCGTGGGAGGATAACGCTGCCGTGGAGGCCCTGCGGGCGCTGTGCGAGAATGGGCCGCTCACCATCCGGCTTCACATGTACGGCGGCTTCGAGCAGGTGGGGGACATCGGCGAGGGCCTCCCGGCGGAGGATGCGCAGACCACCACCCAGGCCGGGGACATCGTGCTGTACGCCGGCGATCAGATGGTGGTGTTTTACGGCTCCAATTCCTGGGCTTACACCCGCCTGGGGCACATCACGGACCAGACGGCGGACGGGATGCGGCAGCTTTTATCAAACGGCGACGTGACCGTCACAGTCACAGCGGGATAAGGAGGAACGGATATGCGATATCGCACACTGCCCCACGGCGGGGAACAGATCGGCGTCATCGGCATGGGCTCGGCCGTGGTGGGTCAGCAGAAGGAGAAGGACATCATCGAAACGGTGCGCACGGCGGTGGAGCTGGGCGTCAACTACTTCGACCTGGCGGCGGGCCACGCCGCCTGCTTCCCGGCCTACGGGAAGGCCCTGGCCGACTGCCGCAAAAATGTGTACTTACAGATCCACTTCGGCGCCAACTACACCACCGGCGAGTACGGCTGGACCACCGACCTGGAGGCCATCAAGCGCTCCATCGGCTGGCAGCTGGAGAACCTGAAGACGGACTATATCGACTTCGGCTTCATCCACTGCCTGGACGAGCAGACGGACGTGGAGGCATACGAGAAGAGCGGGGCGCTGCAATATGTGCTGGACATGAAAGCCCAGGGCGTGGTGCGGCATATCGGCCTTTCCTCCCACAACCCGGACACGGTCCACCATGTGCTGGACAAGGGCATCGTGGACATGCTCATGTTCTCCATCAACCCCATGTACGACTATGGCCAGGGCGAGTACGCCATCGGCTCCGACGGGGAGCGGCAGGCCCTGTACCGCCGGTGTGAGGCGGAGGGCGTGGGCATCGCGGTGATGAAGCCCTTTAACGCGGGGCAGCTGCTGGACGCGAAGCAGTCCCCCTTCAAGCGGGCGCTGACCCCGGCCCAGTGCATCCAGTACGCCCTGGACAAGCCCGGCGTACTCACAGTGCTGCCCGGGGCGGGCAATGTGGAGGAGCTGAGACGCAACCTCGCTTATTTTGATGCGTCCGGCGAGGAGCGGGATTATTCCGTCATCGCCAGCCTCACCCCGGAGGAGTCCAGGGGCCGGTGCGTATACTGCAACCACTGCGCACCCTGTCCGGCGGGGCTGAACGTGGGCCTCATCAACAAGTATTATGACCTGGCCAAAGCGGGGGACCCTCTGGCGGCGGAGCACTATAAGACCTTGGAAAAGACCGCTGCTGACTGCGTGGGCTGCGGCCACTGCGACGGACGCTGCCCCTTCCATGTGGAGCAGTCGGCCCGGATGAAAGAAATAGCAGCATATTTTGCGTAACAGGAGCCTGCGAATAAAAAGTCAAGCCCAAAATGAAGAAAAAGTACAGCGGAGGAAAGGGCACGACAAAAAG
>CANQXG010000004.1 GCA_947627735.1 uncultured Oscillospiraceae bacterium
ATCACGTCGATCACGTCCGGGTCGTCGCACATGCGCAGGATGTTGTCATAGGTCACCCGGGCCTTCTGCTCGGCGCCCATGTCCTCGGCCAGGTCCGCGATCGTGTCCCCCTTCACCTGGAAGGCCGCGGCGCTGTAAGGGAAGCCTGCGGCGGCCTGGGCGTACACACCGGCGGTGTGGTCCACGAAGTAGTCCTGGAAGCCGGCCTTCTCCACCTGCTCCACGGACATGTTCCGGGTCAGCTGATGCACCACCGTGCCCACGATCTCCAGGTGCCCCAGCTCCTCCACGCCGATGTCGGTCAGCACCGCCTTCAGCTCGGGATAGGGCATGGAATACCGCTGGCTCAGGTACCGCAGGGACGCCGACAGCTCGCCGTCGGGGCCCCCGTACTGGCTGATGATATACTTCGCCATGGCGGGGTTCGGGTTCTTGATGCGGACAGGGTACTGGAGCTTCTTTTCATATACGAACATTATTTCTTACCCGCCTTTCCGTTGTTCCAGGGCCAGGGGTCCTCGGGCCAGACCCAGGAGTCGAACTGGGCCGTGTCGGCCCGCTTGACCGGGCCGCACATCTCCACATAGCGCTTGCGGCCATCCTTGGCCAGAGCGGTGAAGCTCTTCCAGGTCTTGAAGGCCTCCTTGTCGTCGGGATGGGTGTCCAGATACAAGGCTAGCTCCTGGCACACGAAGTCCAGGGCCATCAGCTCCGCCAGCGGCGTGTCCTCCACGGGGCCGTTGGCGACATAGTCCATAAAGGGCAGATCCAGCCCCGGGAACAGCGTCCCCTTGGCCAGGGCGTCGGCGCTGTCATAGGCGGGGTCCGCGCTCTGCTGGGCCGCCAGCATGGGCACCGCCAGAGGCGCGCAGGACGGCAGCGGACCTTCCTTGTAGCTGCAGGAATCTTTGTTTGTCAAAATGGTTTCCCCCTTTGCATGCCATTCTATGACGGCGCGGACGGGGTTGTTCCGCTCTTGACCGGGCCGGAGGACGGGTGTAAAATGTCGGTGGAAATTTTCGCCGAGGGGAGGAAAGCCGGATGGAGGAGAAAAAGACCGCGCCGGACCGCGGGCGCGGGACCTTGTCCGCGCTGCTGTTCCCGGCGGCGCTGGCCTACTATGAGATCGTATTTCGCCTCTTCACCGGCACCGGCGTGTTCCGCTGGGACACCCTCCTGGCCCTGGGCCTGTGCGCCGGCGTCGGATGCGTCGGCACCGTGCTGGGCACTCTCTGCCGCAGCCGCAGGCGCAACCGGCGCATCACGGCGATCCTGTTGATCCTGACGGCCATCCCCTACGGCGTGGAGGATTTTCTCCACTGGCAGTTTCAGATCTTCTATGACCTGAACACCATCTTCAACGGCGCCGGCCACATGCTCACCGGCTTCACCGGGGACATGTTCCGGCTGCTGTTCAGCCCCGGCGGGCTGCTGCGGCTGGCCCTATATCTGGCGCCGGGGATCGGCTATGCCCTGCTCTCCCCCAGGCCCGGCCCCATCCCCGCGTCGGGCCGCCGGCGGGCCACGGTGCTGGTGAAGGGCCTGGCGGTGCTGCTCATATGCAGACTTGCGGTGGGCATGGCCCCCGCGCTGCGGCAGACCTACGCCGAGCAGTATACCTTCCCCCGGGCGGTGGAGCAGTTCGGCCTGGCCGCCGGCGTGGGCCTGGACGTGCGGGAGCACCTGTTTGGCCGGGCCTCCTTCCAGGCGGTGGACGCTCTGCCCTCCCCCTCGCCAGCCGGCACCGAGGCGCCGGACGCCACCCCGGAGCCGGATTACGCTCCCAATGTGCTATCCCTTCCCCTGGACGACACCACCGCCAGCGGGGACATCCAGGCGCTGAACAGCTATGTGGCGAGCCTGACCCCCTCCAGGCAGAACGCCTATACGGGCCTGTTCAAGGGCAAGAACCTGATCTTCCTCAGCGCGGAGGCCTTCTCTCCCTACTGCATCAGCCCGGAGCTGACACCCACCCTGTACCGGCTGGCCACCAAGGGCATCCAATTCACCGACTACATCCAGCCCTCCAGCGCCGGCACCACCGGCGGGGAGTATCAGAACCTGTTCGGCTTGCTGCCCTATGACGGTGGGTCCTCCTTCCGGGAACTCACGGAGCAGTCCGGCGTGCTCACCATCGCCAACCTCCTCACCCCGGAGGGCTATTACGGCAAGGCATTCCATAACAACGAGTACACGTATTATGACCGCCACATCACCCACGTGCGCCTGGGCTACACCGACGGGTACATGGGCTACGGCAACGGCATGGAGGCATACGTCCAGGAGCAGTGGCCCGAGAGCGACTATGAGATGATCGTCGGCACCATGCCCCAGTACGTGGACCGGCAGCCCTTCAACGTGTACTATATGACCGTCAGCGGCCACGCCGGGTACTCCTACCCCGGCAACGCCATGACCCGTCGCCACTGGGACAAGGTCCAGGACCTGCCCTGCTCGGACACGATCAAGGGCTACATCGCCGCCAATCTGGACCTGGAGAGCGCCATGGCCTGGATGGTGGATTACCTGGAGGAAAAGGGCATCGCCGACGACACGGTCATATGCCTGACGGCGGACCACTTCCCCTACGGCCTGGACGGGGGCGCCGGTCTGGGCGAGCAGCCCTATCTGGAGGAGCTGTACGGCCACAAGGTGGAAAATGAGTTCGATCGGGACGAGTCCTGCTGGCTGCTGTGGTCAGGCTGTCTGGAGGACAGCGAACCCATCGTGGTGGACGAACCTACCTGCAGTCTGGACATCCTGCCCACGCTGTGCAACCTGTTCGGCGTCAGCTTCGACTCCCGGCTCTTGCCCGGGCGGGACGTGTTCTCCGACGCGCCGGCCCTGGCCTTCAACTGGTACAGCTGGAAGACCCCCTACGGCATGTACTTAAACGGCGAGCAGCAGTTCTACCCCGCTGTGGACGAGGCGGACATCCCCGACGGCTACGTGGAGAACATGTGCGCCGTGGTGGCTAATAAGGTGAACTACTGCAAGGCCGTGCTGGACACAGACTATTACAGCTACCTGTTCGGCCAGTGAGAACAAAACAAAAAAACCGCCTGCCCCGGATATCCGGGGCGGGCGACGCTTTTTTCATTCCTCTATGAGCTTTTCAAAGTCCTCCTCCGTGATGACAGGCACCCCCAGGCTCTGGGCCTTGGTGAGCTTGGAGCCGGGATTGGCCCCGGCCAGCACATAGGAGGTCTTTTTGGACACCGAGCCGGAGGCCTTGCCGCCGAAGCGCTCGATGATCTCCTCCGCCTGGGAGCGGGTGAAGCGCTCCAGGGTGCCGGTGAGGACGAATATCTTCCCGGCGAAGCGGCTGTCCGCCAATTCCTCCCGGCTCTCAAAGGACACCCCCGCCATGCGCAGCAGGCGGATCTGATGCTGGCTCTGCTCCGAGGCGAACCAGTCCGTCAAATACCGGGCGGTGACCGGCCCCACGTCGTCGATCTGGGTCAGCCGCTCCTCCCCCGCCGCAATCAGCTCGTCCAGGTCCGCGAAGTTCCGGGCCAGCACCTTGGCGGCCTTGGCCCCTACCTGGCGGATGCCGAAGGCGCACAGCAGCCGGGCCAGGCCCCGGCCTTTGCTCTCCTCCAGATTGGCGATCAGGTTCTCCGCGGATTTCTTGCCCATGCGCTCCACGGCGGCCACGCTCTGGCCGTCCAGGTAGTACAGCTCCGCCGGGGTCTTGATAAGCCCCGCCTTATCCAGGGCCTCCACCACCGCCGGACCCAGCCCGTCGATGTCCATGGCGTCCTTGGAGGCGAAGTGGACGATGTTCCGCAGCCGCTGGGCCGGACACTCCGCCCCTGTGCAGCGGATTGCGGCCCCGTCCACGTCCCGGACCACCGGCGCGCCGCAGGCGGGGCAGGTCTCCGGGAAGCGGAAGAAGCCCTCGCTGTCCTTTTTCACCACCTGCAGCACCTCGGGGATGATCTCCCCCGCTTTCTGCACCAGCACCGTGTCCCCCACGTTCACGCCCAGGTTCTCGATGAAATCCTGGTTGTGGAGGGTGGCGTTGGTGACGGTGGTGCCCGCCAGGCGGATGGGTTCGATGACCGCTTTGGGGGTGAGCACGCCGGTGCGCCCCACCTGAATGAGGATGTCCACCACCCGGCTGGGCTTCTTCTCCGGCGGGTATTTATAGGCCACCGCCCAGCGGGGATACTTGGCGGTGCTGCCCAGCACGGTGCGCTGGGCAAGGCCGTTGAGCTTGATAACGGCCCCGTCGATGTCGAAGGGATATCCCTCCCGGCCCTCGCCGATGGCGGCGATGGCGTCGGTGCACTGCGCCGCCGTGCGGCACAGTGTGTGGGCCACCACGGGCAGGCCCATGGCCGCCATGGCCTCCAGTGTTTCGTAGTGGGTCTGATACTCGACCCCCTCCGCCAGCTGGATGTTGAAGAAGATCACGTCCAGCATCCGCTGGGCGCACACAGCCGGGTCCTTCTGCCGCAGGGAGCCGGCGGCGGCGTTGCGGGGGTTGGCCAGCAGGGGCAGGCCCTCCACCTCGTTGCGGGCGTTGATGGTCTGGAAGGTGTCGTGGGACATGTACACCTCCCCCCGGACGATGAGCCGGGCGGGGGCGTTTTTCAGCTTCTTGGGAAGGGACCGGATGGTACGCAGATTCTCCGTCACGTCCTCCCCCACCTGGCCGTCGCCCCGGGTGGCGCCCCGGTAAAACTGTCCGTCCCGGTACTCCACCGCCACGGACAGGCCGTCGATCTTCGGCTCCGCCACGTATTCGTGGGCCTCGGCCACCGCCCCGTCCATCCGCTCCACGAAGGCGGCCACCTCTTCAAAGGAGAACACGTCCTGCAGGCTCTCCAGGGGCACCTCATGCTCCACCGGTGCAAAGGCCGCGCTCACGTGCCCGCCCACATGCTGGGTGGGCGAATCGGGCCGTATCCACTCCGGATGGGCCGCCTCCATGGCCTTGAGCCGGTTGTTCATCCGGTCGTATTCAAAGTCGCTCACCAGGGGCGCGTCGTTGTCGTAATAGGCCACCGACAGCTCCAGCAGCCGCTCCACAAGGGCGTTGTATTCCTCGATCGTATAGTCCATATCATCTCTCCCAGTTCAGATAGCTGTCCGGCACCCGGCCCACGATCACCGTTTCGGAGATGAGGATCTCCGTCTGCACGGAGGTGTCCATGCCCCGCCAGGGCAGCAGGAATGAAAGCTGCACGTCCAGGTCCAGAAACAGCTGATGGCGGGTCTGGTTGATGCCGGCGGCAGATATCTCGCTGCGAAATCCCGCGGAGCTGGACGACAGCATCAGCACGTCCACGTCGATGGCCGGTCCCCGGTTCATCAGCAGCGCGCTGCCCAGCAGGTTCGCCAGGGGGATGCTCACCGTCAGCTCCTCCTGCTCCGTGGCACGCACCGCCCGGGACAGCACCTCCGCCGCCAGGGTGTTGACCGCGGCCACGTCCGCCGTCACGGCGCTCACGGCGCCGGTGGCGTCCCTCTCCAGGCTGACCAGCGGCCGGTCGGAAAAGGCCGGGTCCGCCATCACGTCCTTGACGATGGAATTTACCTCCGTCACCACCAGGTCCCGGGCCGCGGAGGCGGCGTATTCCGTCACCATGCTCCTGAGCACCAGCGCCATGGATACCGCCCCGCCCGCCAGCACGATCGCCGCCAGCAGCAGCGCCGTCCGCCTGGCGGAGGAGCGCACCTCCGGCCGGACAGCGGAGCGTCGGGGCCAGCGTCTGGCCGCCATATGCCTCCCCCCTCTCAGGGGAGAGTATGCCCGCCGCCGGGCCGGTATGACATTATTTTGCCATTTCCCGCAAAAACAGCTCCGCCAGCTTCTTCTGGTCCTCGCACTCGCTGATCTTGGCGACGCTGGCCGGCGAGTGGATGTTCCGCACCGCCACGGACACGGCTGCCACAGCCGCTCCGGTGCCGGAGCGCTGGATGGCGGAGCCGTCGGTTCCGCCGGCGATCATGGTCTTTGTCTGCCAGGGGATGGCGTTTTCATCGGCCAGCCTGGTCAGCGTCTTCCACAGCTCCCGGTTATAGATGGTGCCCCGGTCCATGAAGGGGATCACCACGCCGCCGCCCACGCGGCACACCTGGTCGGGTCCCACGGCGGCGGGGATGTCCGCGGCGGTGGTGCCCTCCAGCACCAGCGCCACCTCCGGCTGTATGCTCCGGGCGGCCACGGTGGCGCCCCGGGTGCCCACCTCCTCCTGGACGGTGAAGGCGAACCAGCAGTCGCAGGGCAGCTCCCCCTCCAGCAGCTCCACCATCACCGCGCAGCCGGTGCGGTCGTCGATGGCCTTGGCCTTTATCATGCCGTCGCCGAAGCGGACCACGTTCTCGTCAAAGCTGACCAGGTCCCCGGGGGCGGCCAGCTTTTCCGCCTCCCGGCGGTCGGCGGCGCCGATGTCGATGAACATCTGTTTCATCTCCGGCAGGCTCTTGCGCTGCTCGGCGGTGGTCAGGTGCATGGCCTTGACGCCGATGACGCCGGGGAGCCTGTCCGGCCCGACGGACACCCGCTTTCCCATGAGCACCCGCCGGTCGATGCCGCCGGCCTGGGCAAAGCGCAGGTAGCCCTCGTCGGTGATGGAGGTGACGATCAGCCCCACCTCGTCCATGTGGGCGCAGAGCATGATCCGCCGGGAGGGGGTCACGGCGCCCTTTTTGAACACCAGCAGGTTGCCCATGGAGTCGGTGCGCACCTCGTCAGCGTGGGGCATGACCCGCTCCAGGATATAGTCCCGGACCTCATCCTCGCCGCCGGTGACGCCCGCCAGGCAGCACAGTGTTTCCAAAGTATCCAGCATGGCTCAGCCCTCCAGTCCTTCCACGTAAGCCTCTATCAGCGCCTGTACGGCCTGCATATCCTTTCGGGAGACCACCTCCACCGGGGTGTGCATGTACTTCAGCGGCAGGGATATGAGCGCCGTAGCCACGCCCTCCCGGGCGATCTGGATGGCAGCGGCGTTGGTGCCGCTGCGGCCGCCGGGGATCACCTCCACCTGGAAGGGGATGTTTTTCTCCGCCGCCAGGGCCTTCAGCCGCCGGGCCATGGCCGGGTTCATGTTGGGTCCCACGCCGATGGCCGCGCCTCTGCCGCACTCACAGGGCGCCTCCGGCCCGTCGGGGGTGCGCCCGTGGGTCACATCCACTACGATGGCCTCCTCCGGGCCTACGGCGGCGGCAGCCACCGCGGCGCCCCGCATGCCCACCTCCTCCTGGGTACTCACCAGGCAGCAAAGGTCCACTTTCAGCTCCCTGGCGCTCAGGGCCTCAAAGGCCTTGAGGATGATGGCGGCGCAGGCCCGGTCATCCAGGGCCTTGCCCCAGATCTTATCCGGACCCAGCTCCCCGCAGGCGGCGGCGTACACCACCGGCGTGCCGATGGGCACCCGGCTGACCGCCTCCTCCTGGGTCAGGCCCACGTCGATGCGCAGATTCTTTTTCTCGATGGCCTTGCTCTTGTCCGCCTCCGTCAGCACGTGGGGCGGCATGGTGTCGATCACGCCGAACAGGGGCGGGACGGTGAGCACCATCACCTCCTTGGCGGGCAGCATCCGCAGATCCACGCCCCCCAGGGTGTCGATGGACAGAAAGCCCTTCTCCACGCCGGTGACCACGAAGCCGATCTCGTCCATATGGGCGTCCAGCATCACCGTCCTGGCCCCCGGCTTGCCGCAGCGCTTGACGGCTATGACGTTGCCCATGACGTCGGTGCGCACCTCGTCGGCGAAGGGGGACAGATAGCTGGCCAGGTACTCCCCCACCGGTCCTTCAAAGCCCGCCGGGCCGGCCAGGCACGACAGGGTCATCGTCAGTTCAGTCAGTTCCATAGGCTCACTCCATTTCCTCGATGATGCGGCGGAAGGCCTCCCCCCGCTGCTCGAAATTCTTGAATCGGTCGAAGGAGGTGCTGGCAGGACTGAGCAGCACCGTATCCCCCGGCGCCGCGGCCGCCGCCGCGGCCTTCACCGTTTCGGTGAAATCCTCCATGACCTGTATCTCCGGTGCGCCGGGGCGGTACGCCGGGGCGGCCAGGACCGCCGCGCGGATCTTCTCCGCCGTCAGGCCCGTGAGGAACAGCTTCTTTACGTGCTCGCACACCGCCGGCCCCAGCTTGTCGAAGGGCACGCCCTTGTCCTTGCCCCCGGCGATGAGGATGACCTTCTCGGGAAAGCAGGCCAGCCCCGCGATGGTCCTGTCAGGGCTGGAGGCGATGGAGTCGTTGATGTACCGTACGCTGTTATGGACCCGCACCGTTTCCAGCCGGTGAGGCACGCCGGTAAACTCCCGGGCCACCCGGGCCATGGCCTCCGGCGGCACCAGATCCCACACTGCTGCCATGGCGCACATCACGTTCTCCACGTTGTGCATCCCGGGGATGCGTATGTCCCCGGCGGCCATGACAGCGCGCTCCTCCCCGTCCGGCAGGCGGGCGCGGATGGTCCCGTCCGGGGCCAGATACACCCCGGGGCCGACGGCTTGACGCCTGCTGAACCACCAGATCCGGCATTTCGCCTCCCCGGCGCAGGCGGCGGTGACGGCGTTGTCATGGTTCAACACCAGCTTCGCCTCGGGCCGCTGGTTCAGAAAGATCTGCCTTTTCGCGTCGATGTAATCCTGGTAGTCCCGGTGGATGTCCAGATGGTTGGGGGCGATGTTGGTGATCACCGCCACGTCCGGGGCGCATGTCATGGAGTGCAGCTGGAACGAACTCAGCTCCAGCACCGCCGCGTCCTCCGGGGCCATATCGTCCACATCCGCCAGCAGGGGCCGGCCTATGTTGCCGCCCAGCCACACCTTCCGCCCTGCCGCCTCCAGCATCCGGGCGATGAGGGTCGTGGTGGTGGTCTTGCCGTCGGAGCCGGTGACGGCGATCACCGGGCAGGGACACAGGCGCAGGAACACCTCCATCTCGCTGGTGACGAGCGCGCCCCAGGCCGCCGCTTTCGCCAGCGCCGGCTGGGTGGGCAGAAAGCTGGGCGTGCGAAAGATCACGTCCCCGTCCAGGCCGTCCAGGTAATTCTCCCCCAGATGGAAGGTCACCCCCCGGGCGGCGTATTCGCTGTAAAAATCTCCCAGCGAATCGGGCGTGGACCGGTCGTATACCGCCGTGTCCGCCCCGGTGTCCGCCAGCAGGCCGACCAGGGGCCGGTTGGACACCCCCGCGCCGATCACGGCCACCCGCTTTCCGGCGAGGCTGGCCATGTATTCCGTCAAAGTCAAGGCGTCGTCCTCCTTTTTGCGCATACAGTATACCGCAACATCTTGTGGTTTACAAGCAACGAATCACTACAAATCACCGGACGGGCCATCAAAAAAAGACAGGCGAACGACCTGTCTTTTTTTGATAGCGAGCTTTCCTGTAAGCCGGATTCTGTTAAAAATGGCCATCTATCTAGGCGGAGCGTTGCCGCGCCGCTCAAGCCACCTCCCCGGGGGGACCGGGCCGGTCTGTTCCCCCTCCACGGTGTTGCTCCGGATAGAGTTTACAGCGGCGGTCTGTCGCCAGGCCGTCGGGCGGTCTCTTACACCGCCTTTCCACCCTTACCGCGCAAAGCACGGCGGTCTATTTCTGTTGCACTTGTCCTGATGTCGCCATCGGCGGGCGTTACCCGTTATCCTTGCCCTGTGGAGCCCGGACTTTCCTCACGCACGGCCTTTCGGCCTGTGCCCGCGGCCATTTGGAGAACTCGCGTGTCTGCTCTTTTGCCTTAAGAAAGGCTCAGTCCATATTCTCCCAGTTGTGCCAGACGTTCTGCACGTCCTCGTTGTCCTCGAACACGTCCAGCATCTTCTGCATGTTCTTCCTATCGCCCTCTGCGGTGAGGGTGACGTAGGTCTGGGGGACCATCTCCTCCTGGGCTGAGTCCAGCTTATAGCCGTGGGCGGTCATGTAATCCGCCACGGCGGTCACGTCCTCCGGCTTGGTGTAGAGGGTGAACACGCCCTCCTCCGTTTCCATATCGTCGGCGCCGGCCTCCATGGCGTCCATGAGCACGGTGTCCTCGTCCAGGTCCCCGTCCTCATTGTCCACCACGATCACGCCCTTGCGGTCGAAGGACCAGCTGACGCAGTTGGTGGGGCCGAGGTTGCCGTTATATTTATCAAAGCAGTGGCGTATATCGCTGGCGGTGCGGTTGCGGTTGTCGGTCATAGCCTCCACGATCACCGCCACGCCGCTGGGGCCGTAGCCCTCATAGGTGACAGACTCGAAGCTGGACGTGTCGCCGCTGCCCAGGGCCTTGTCGATGGTGCGCTTGATGTTGTCGTTGGGCATATTGGCGGCCTTGGCCTTGGTGATGACGGCGGCCAGACGCATGTTGTTCTTCGGGTCGCCGCTGCCACCCTCCTTCACCGCCACGATGATCTCGCGGGCGATCTTGGTGAAGGCCTGGGCACGCTTGGCATCCGCCGCGCCCTTCGTCTTCTGTATGTTGTGCCACTTGGAATGTCCGGACATGGTGAGTATTCCCCCTGTATCTTTACGTTACAGGTCATTGTAGCACATTTTTCCGGCAATATCAACCGCCAATATGACTATCTGGCCTTGGGGATCAGCAGCAGTCCCGAGCGCTTCTCCCCGTTGGCGGCGGCGATGGCCTCCACGGTGGACCGGTACCGCTTCGCCACCGCCCACATATCCGCCTCAGGCGCCACCCGCGCCAGGGTGAGAGAGGGCGCCGGGGGCTGGGCGGCGAAGGCCTCCTGGTCCTCGGTCACCGCCGTGACGGCGGCCAGGCAGGTGCGGGTGACGGCGGTGGCGTCCATCCGCAGGGACGCCCGCACGTCCGCTCCGGACCCCGCCGGCGCGGCGTACACCTCCGCAGCGGTGACGGTCACGTTGGTCAGCTCCGTATCCGCAGGCAGGTCCGTGGTGAACTCCGCCGTCAGCCGGCACCGGGCACAGCCGTAGCCGCCCCCCTCCTGGGCGGTGATGAGGCGGATGTTCACCGCCGTTTTCACCGTTTCCGCCTCCACGGTCACGCTGCCCACGGAGGCGGACAGGGCCAGTATCTCCCCCGCCCCGCCAAGCAGCTCCGCGCTGCCGGTGACGGTCTGGCGCATGGACACCGGGCGGGCGTCACCGACCAGGGACACCTCCTCCCGCTGGCCGATCAGGGCGGTGCGGTTGGAGTATATGTCCGCGATATAGCCCACCTCCTCCGTCCGGCGGCAGACGGTCTGGGCCACCAGATGCAGCTCTGCGCTGACGTGGCCGTCCCCGTCCTGGCGCTCCGGCAGGTCGAAATAGGCGCCGGTGAACTGTACCGCCACCTCCGCCGTCACCTCCGGGTCCTGGACGTCCACCTCCATGATCTGGGAAAACTCCGTTTCATACCGCCCTGCGAACACCTGTCCCTCCCGGCCGGCGAAGATGAGGCCGGAGCGGACCCGGCCCCGGAACACCACCTTGCCGCTGGCGTACTTCACGTCCTCCACGCACGCCTCGGTCCGCTGGCTCAAAAGCCGCTCCACGCCTCCGCAGCCCGGGGGCAGCGGATACTCGTCGGTGACCACGAAGGTCTTTTCCCGCACGTCCGCCACCGTCACCATGGGCGCGGTACCCGGCAGGATGTGCACGCACCCGTCCTCCTCCGCCAGCGCCGAGGGCAGCTCCAGCGTCTTTTTCTGGTACAGCCACACTTCGCACTCCACGTCCGCCCGCACGGACAGCTTCCGGGAGTTCACCGCCCGCCCCTCCAGGGACCGGACCCGCAGCCTGGCCACCGCCCGGCAGTCCGTGTCCGCCCCGGGCGCGTCGGCCCGCAGCTCCGCCGGCAGCGTCACGTTCAGGCTCTGCAGAGGCCCGCCCCCTTCCGGCATGTACAGCACCCACACGCTGACCGAGGCGGCCAGGCTGACCGCCCCCGCCTCCGACTCCTTGCTGCGCAGGGTGATAACCCCGTCCGCGTCCACCACCGACGCCACGTCCGGCATGGCGTCGGGCACGATGGTCTCGGCGGTGAAGTCCCGGCTGAAGGACCCGGACCACACCGGGGCCAAATGCTCATATATATCCTTTTTGAAGGCCGTGTCCATGATGCTATCGCTCCTTGCATGATTTTCTACGCAAGGGTATGCGCCTGAGGGCGTGAATATGCCCTTCAGCGCATCATGCACGCCCCTCCCCACACCAGCAGCGCCCCGCACACCAGCCACCAGAACCAGGCGGGCAAAATGAGCGCCAGCAATATCACCGATCCCAGGGCCACCGCCCACCGACCGCAGCCGCCGTTTCTGCGCATACAAAACCGCCTCCCGTCCATCATACGGACGGAAGGCGGGATGTGTTACACGGTTTCTATCTCCCAGCGGTTCAGCCGGGACGCCTCCTCATACAGCCGCAGGTACGAGCCGTACCGGCTGGGGTCGATCTGCCCATCCTCCACTGCCTGGCGCACGGCACATCCCGGCTCGGCGCGGTGGGTGCAGTCGTCGAAGCGGCAGCGGCCCCGGAACGGCTCCATCTCGGGGAACAGCGCCGCCAGCTCCTCCGGCAGGATGGGCATCTCCCCCTCGTCGGAAAAGGAGGCGAAGCCCGGCGTATCCGCCGCCAGGATGCCCATGCCCAGATCGAACAGTTCCACGTGGCGGGTGGTGTGCCGGCCCCGGCCCAGCTTTTCGCTCACTTGGGCCGTGGGGATGTCCAGACCTGGCCGCAGGGCGTTGAGAAGGCTGCTCTTGCCCACGCCGGAGTTGCCGGTGAAGCAGCATATCTTCCCCGCCAGCGCCTCCCGCAGCCGGTCGATGCCCTGGCCGGTGACGGCGCTGACCGGCAGGACCGGATAGGGCGTGGCGGCGTAGATCTTCCGCAGGGATTCCGCCGGGTCCAGGTCGCACTTGTTGACGGCGATCACCGCGCCGCAGTGATTTTTCTCGCACCGGACGGTGATCCGGTCGATGAGGATCGGCTCCGTCACCGGCAGGGCGGCGCTGACGACCATCACCAGGCAGTCCACATTGGCCACCGCAGGCCGGGCAAAGGCGTTTTTCCGGTCCATCAGCTCCGTGATGGTGCCGGTGTTCCCGTCGGGCTGGACCTCCGCCGCCGCCCGATCCCCCACCAGAGGGGTCAGGCCCTCCTTCCGGAAGCGGCCCCGGGCGCGGCACCGGATCAGATGTTCATCCGCCCATAAGTCGTAAAACCCGCTCATGGCCCGGACGATGATCCCCTCGCAGCGCACCGTCAGCCCTGGTTCTGGCCCATGCTGGGGCCGGTGCCGATCTGCAGGTAGACCGGGGTGCCCATGACGATCTGGGTGCCCGGCTCATAGTTCTGCCACATGACCTTGCCGGATTTGTCGGCGGAGGAACTGGTGTAGTAGATCTCCGTTTCGCCGCACACCAGGCCCTTGCTCTGCAGGGCCAGAAGGGCGTCCTGCTTGCTCAGGCCCACCAGGGAGGGCACCTCGGTGTAGGTGGCAGCGGGGCCGGCGCTGACCGTGAGGGTCACGGTGCTGCCGCTGGCCACAGAGGAGCCGGGGGCGGGGTCCACGCTGATGATATAGTCCTTGGTGACGGAGGACGACTCCTGCCACGTCAGGATCACGTTCATGCTCAGCTCCTTCATCCGCAGCTGGGCGTCGGCATAGGGCGTGTTGACGATGTCGTCGGGAATAGTTTCCATCTGCACGCCGGAGCTGATGGTGAGCTTCACCGGGATGCCGTCGGTGGAGGTCATGCGGCTGGCGCCGGCCTCTGGGTCCTGGGACACGATCCGGCCCTGCTCATAGTTGGCGTTGGGCACGTACGTCACATCGAAGGCGTACAGCTGGCCAAAGGCCTCGTTGTTCACCACCTCCGCCTCGGTCATGCCCACGAAGGAGTCCACCTCGATCCGCTCCGCGTCCCGGAAGATGTCCTCCAGCCAGTAGTCCCACACGAAGGCGAACAGGCCCAGGGCGAACACCGCCACCAGGGCGAAGCCCAGGAGCATGCTGATGCTGGCGGCGCGGGAGCGCCGGCGCACATACCCCTCCCGGGACAGCTCCCCGGACTTGCTGATCCGGGGGACGTTTTTGGTGATAACATGCACCTCGTCCCGCGCGGCGGTCTCCTCCCGGGCGGGGGCGGAGCCGCTCTGCCGGCGGCGGAAATCCTCCAGATCCGCCAGCATCTCGTCGGCGGAGGGATACCGGTCGTCGGGGTCGGGCTGCATGGCCCGCAGGGTGATCTCCTCCAGTTCCGGGGGCACGTCGCTGTTGAGGGCGCTGGGCACCTCGGGGATCACGGAATAGTGCTGCATGGCCACCTCCGCCACGGTCTTGCCGTGGAAGGGCAGCGTGCCGGTGAGCATCTCATACATGACCACGCCCAGGGAATAGATGTCCGAGCGGGCGTCCACCGCCTCGCCCCGGGCCTGCTCCGGGGAGATATAGTGGATGCTGCCCACCGCCTCCTCGCTGGAGCCGGAACCCTCCTCGTCCATCTGGGCGATGCCGAAGTCGGCGATCTTCACCGTGCCGTCCTTGGGCAGCATGATGTTCTGGGGCTTGATGTCCATGTGGATGATGCCCCGCCGGTGGGCGTGGCTCAGCGCCCGGGCCATCTGGGTGGAGAAGTGCAGTACCTCCTGCCAGGACAGCGCGCCCTTCTTCTTCATGTACTGCTTCAGGTTGATGCCGTCCACATACTCCATCACGATATACTCCGTATCGCCGGAAACCACCACGTCATAGACCGCCCGGATGTTGGGGTGGCTCAGCTTCTCCACCGCCTGATACTCCGTGCGGAACTGCCTGCGGCTGTCCGCGTCCATGGACACGTCGTCCCGCAGCACCTTCACGGCCACGTCCCGCTTTAGCTGCAGGTCGTAGGCCTGATATACCACGGCCATACCGCCCATGCCCACCACGGACAGGATCTCGTAACGGCCGTCCAGTATCTTTCCGAGACGCCAATTCACTTTATTCTCCATCCTCAGGCGCCTCCTTTCTCAGCGTAGATCACGACGGCGGTCACATTATCTCTGGAGCCGCCGTCCAGGGCCTCCTGTACCAGCTTCCGGCAGGCCATCTCCGGGTCCTCCTCCGCCAGCAGCACCCGGTGCAGCTCCGCGTCCTCCAGGGCGTTGGTCAGCCCGTCGGTGCACAGCAGGTACCGGTCTCCGGGCCGTATAGGCACGGCCAGCTCGTCGCACACCACGAACCGCTCGCTCCCCACCGCCCGGGTGATGATGTTCCGGCGGGGATGGTGCCGGCCCTGGGCCGGCGTGATCTCGCCCCGGTCGATCATCTCCTGGACGAGGGAGTGGTCGTGGGACAGCTGCACGATGCCGTCCTTGGCGATTCGGTAGGCCCGGCTGTCCCCCACGTTCACGAAAAAGGCGGTGTCCCCCTGCCAGTAGCCGGCCACCAGGGTGGTGCCCATGCCGGCATATTCCTCCGACTCCCCGGCGAAGCGGAACACCTTCCGGTTGGCCGCGTCGGTGGCCTGGCGCAGGGCGTCGGCAGGGTCCTCCCCGTCGGAGGCCTCCAGGGCGGCCCGGGCAAAGGCGATGAACCGGTCCATGGCCAGATCGCTGGCCATGGTGCCCCCGGCCACGCCGCCCATGCCGTCGCATACCACGGCGAGCACGCCGCCGCCGGCGGAGCACAGGTCAAAGCAGTCCTGGTTCTCCGCCCGGTATCGCCCTTTGTCGCTCAGTCCGAAGTAGTTCATCTCTTCCTCATCTCGCCCCGGCGCAGCTGGCCGCAGGCGGCGTCGATGTCGCTGCCCAATCTCCGGCGGACGGTGACGGTGACGCCGCCGTCCGACAGTGTTTTTGTAAAGGCCCGGACCGTCTCCGGCCTGGAGGGCATCAGCCCCCGCTCGGACACGTAGTTCAGCCGGATCAGGTTCACATGGGACCCCGTCCCCCGCAGCCGCCTTACAAGCTCCCGGGCGTGCCAGGGCGTGTCGTTCACGTCCCGCACCAGCGCGTACTCAAAGGAGATGCGCCGGCCTGTGACGGCGAAGTACCGGCGGCAGGCCTCATACAGCTGATCCACCCCGTGGCGGGCGTTCACCGGCATGAGCTTGGAGCGGGTCTCGTCGTCCGGCGCGTGCAGGGATACGGACAGGGTTAATTGTAAATGCAGCCGGGCCAGTTTGTCAATCTCCTCCACCAGTCCGCAGGTGGAAAGGGAGATGTGGCGCATGCCGATGCCCGCCCCGGCGGGGTCGTTCACCAGTGCGAGGAACCGCATCACGTTGTCGAAGTTGTCCAGCGGCTCGCCGATGCCCATGAGCACGATCCCGTCCACACGGGTTCCGGACTCCAGGCCCGTGCGGATCACCTCGTCCAGCATCTCCGACGCGGTCAGGTCCCGCACCTTTCCCCCGATGGTGCTGGCGCAGAAGGCGCAGCCCATGCGGCAGCCCACCTGGGAGGAGATGCAGGCGGTGCAGCCGTGCTTGTAACGCATCAGCACCGTTTCCACGCTCTCCCCGTCCGGCAGACGCCACAGGTACTTCTCCGTGCCGTCCACCTGGGACACCTGCCGCCGCAGCCGGGTCAGGGCCGTCAGGGTGAAGGCCTCCTCCAGCCGGCTGCGCAGGTCCAGGGACAGGTCCGTCATCTCCCCGAAAGACGCCGCGCCCCGGCCCAGCCACCGGAACACCTGCTCCGCCCGGTATCCGGGCAGGCCCATGGCCTGAAAGGCGCCGGCCAGCTCCGCGGGAGTCATGGCCTTTATATCCGCTTTGCCCGATCCATCCGGCATAGATAAAATCCGTCCGTTCCGTCCCGGTCGGGCCAGAAGGTCCGCTCCAGGGTCTTGGTAAAATCGCCGCGGGCGGCCAAAAACCGGTCCGTCACCGCCTCATTCTCCTGGGTCCGCCAGGTGCAGGTGGAGTAGATGAGCCGTCCACCCGGCTTCACCGCCGCTGCGGCGCAGGACAAAAGCTCCTCCTGCAGCGCCGGCAGCTCCGCCAGGCCCTCCGGCGGTCGGTAGCGGATGTCCGGCTTTTTGCGTATGACGCCCATGCCGCTGCAGGGCACGTCGGCGAACACCGCGTCATAGTCCCCGCCGTCGATGTCCCGGGCGTCCCCGGGCCGGCACCGGATGCACGTAAGACCCATCCGCTCCGCGCCCCGGGCCACCAGGGCCAGCTTCTTTTCCAGGATGTCCCGGGCGGTCACCTCGCCCCTATCGCCCATGGCCACCGCCGCTGCAAAGCTCTTGCCCCCCGGCGCGGCGCAGGCGTCCAGCACCCGCATCCCGGCGGACAGCTCCGCCGCCTCCACCGCTGCGTGGGCGGCGGGGTCCTGGACGAAGAACATCCCCTTCTTAAATGCCTCCAGCCGGGTGATGTCCCCGGCCCGGTCCAGCGCCAGACCCGCTTGTGTCCTGTGCACCGGGACCATGGCGGTCAGCTCCTGCTCCTTGGTGCGGCAGGTGTTCACCTGGATATACACCGGCGGCTCGGTGTTGTCGGCCTGGAGCACAGCCCGGGCGCCCTCATAGCCCCGCAGGTCCATCAGCTCCCGCACCAGCCACACCGGGTGGCTGTACAGCACCGACAGATGCTCCGCCGTGCCCTCGCCCGGCACCGGGGGAAGGTTTCCCTTCGCCTCCCCGATCCGCCGCAGCACCGCGTTCACCAGCCCCGCCGCCCGGGCATAGCCCAGGCTCCGGCACTGGCGCACCGCCTCATCCACCGCCGCCCGGGGCGGGATCTTGTCCATCCACAGCAGCTGATACGTCCCCAGCCGCAGGATGTCCCGCACCTTGGGTTCCAGCTTGCCCTTTGCATAGCAGCCGATATAGAAGTCGCACAGGGCCATGTTCTGCAGCACGCCGTAGAACAGCCGCGCCGCCAGGGCCGTGTCCCGGTCCGACAGGCGGTGCTTCTCCGCCAGGGCGGCCATCACCTGCCGGCTCCAGGCGGAGTCCCGCCGGAAGCGCTCCAGGGCCTCCAGGGCCGTGTTCCTGGGCATGGTCAGACCTCCATGGGGTGGCCAAGCAGATACGCCCCTGCGGCCATGCGCTTGCCGCCGGCGGCCTGCAGCTCGGTGATGAGCACGCTCTCCCCATCCCCGCAGGCGACCCGCAGTCCCGCCTTCCCGGCGGACAGGACCGTACCTGGGGCCTTTCCCCCGGCGCTGCCGGCAGGTTCGGCGGCGAACAGCTTGAATACCGTGCCGCCCAGCTGGGCAGTAGCACAGGGCCAGGGCTGCATGCCGTAGATATGCTTCAGCACCGCGCCCGCCGGTCGGGACCAGTCCACGGGGGACTCCTCCCGGCTGAGGGGCGGCGCGTAGGTGGCCTGGGACGCATCCTGGGGCGCGCGGGGGGCCGTGCCCGCCTCGATGGCCCGCAGTGTCTTTACAAGCAGCGCCGCGCCCATGGGCGCCAGGCGGTCGAACAGCTCGCCGCTGGTCTCCCGCGCGCCGATGGGGGTGCTCTCGGAGAAGATCACGTCCCCCTCATCCATCCCGGCGGAGAGGAACATGGTGCTGACGCCGGTGATCTCCTCCCCGGCCAGCACCGCCCGCTGGATGGGGGCGCTGCCCCGGTATTTGGGCAGCAGCGAGCCGTGGACGTTCACGCAGCCGTACTTCGGCAGGTCCAGGATGTCCTGGGGCAGGATGCGCCCGTAGGCCACCACGGCGATCACCTCCGGGTCCAGCTGCCGCAGGATGGCCAGGGCCTGGCCGTCCCGGAGCTTTTCCGGTTGGTACACCGGGATGCCCGCCGCCATGGCCGTCTGCTTCACGGCGCAGGGCACCAGCTTATGGCCCCGGTCCCGGGGCTTATCCGGCTGGCAGAACACCCCCGCCACGTCGAACCCCGCGTCCAGCAGCCCCTGCAGGGAGCAGGCCGCGAAATCCGGCGTGCCCATGAACACGACCCTCATTGGTCCTCTCCGCGGCTGTGATAGGCCGACAGCTCCTCGTCGGTGAGGATGTGGTCGCACAGCTCCGTGAACATGTGCCCGTCCAGGTGGTCGCACTCATGGCAGAAGGCCCGGGCAGTCAGCCCCTCGCCCTCCAGCTCGAAGAAGTTGCCGTTGCGGTCCTGGGCGCGTACCTTCACGTGCATGGGCCGCCTCACCAGGCCGTAGGACCCGGGTACGGACAGGCACCCCTCCGGCCCCTCCTGCTCCCCGTCGGCGTCGATGATCTGGGGGTTCACCAGCTCGATGACATATTCCTCCCCCTCGGGGGTATTGGTCTCCAGCACCACCACCGCCCGGCGCAGGATGCCCACCTGGGGGGCGGCCAGGCCCACGCCGTCGGCCTGACGCATGGTCTCGGCCATGTCGTCCAGCAGCGTGTGCAGCCGGTCATTGAATTCGGTCACGGGACGGCAGCGCTTGGTGAGCGTTTCGTCCCCCTGTTTGAGGATGTTCCGCAGAGCCATAGATAGAGGTCCTCTCCTGTCTTTTAATCCAGCGGACCGAAGTCCGCGTATACGCTCACGCCGCGAAAGCGCTTCGTGTCGTTGGCCAGCAAAAGGGTCTGCCCCACCGCGGCGCGTATCTGCCGGCACTCGGGGCAGCTCACCGTCACCCGGTAGCGCCACGCGCCCATCACCTTCGCCACCGGCAGGGGCGCCGGACCCAGCACCCGTGCCTGGGGCAGGTCCGAAGTCATCGCCAAAAGCTGCTGCCTGATAAAGGCGCAGCACCGGCGCACCGCGTCCTCGTCCGCCCCGGAGGCGGTGAGCACATACAGCTCCCCGAAGGGGGGCGAGCCGGTCAGCTGCCGCAGGCCGATCTCCCCGGCGTAAAAGCCGTCATAGTCCTGGCGGGCGGCCTGGAGGATGATCTGGTTGTCCGGGGTGAAAGTCTGTATCACCGCCCGGCCGGGCTTTTCGAACCGGCCGCTGCGGCCGATGACCTGGGTGATGAGAGAGAACGTCCGCTCCCCCGCCCGGTAGTCGCTGGCGTACAGGCTCTGGTCGGCGCTGAGCACGCCCACCAGCGTCACGTTCTCGAAGTTCAGCCCCTTGGTGACCATCTGGGTGCCCACCAAAATGGGGATGCGCTGGGCGCGGAACTGCTCGAACAGCGCCCGATGGCTCCCCACAGGGGCCACGGAGTCGGTGTCCATGCGCAGCACCGGCGTACCGGGAAACAGCTCGTCCAGCTCCTGGACCACTTTCTGGGTGCCGGCGCCGATGAAGGTGAGCTTTCCCCCGCACTGGGGGCAGACGCTGTCCAGCCGCCGGGTGTGACCGCAGTAGTGGCACATCAGCCGGTTGCCCACGCTGTGGTAGGTCAGCGCCGCGGTGCAGTTGGGGCACTTATAAGTATACCCGCACACGCCGCAGGTCACCAGCTTGTTGGCGCCCCGCCGGTTGATGAACAGGATGGACTGCTCCCCCCGGCGGAGGTTCTCCTCCAGCTCGTCCCGGAGCACGGAGGATATGGTGCCGCCGTTGCCGGCGGCCAGCTCCCGCTTCATGTCCGCCACCCGCACCTGGGGCAGGTGCATGGCGTTGTAGCGGTGCGGCAGGGCGAAAAAGTGGTACCGGCCCGTCTGGGCGTGATACCGGGAGCACACGTCCGGCGTGGCGCTGCCCAGCACCAGGGCCGCGTTGGCCCGGGCGCACAGGAACTTCGCCACGTCCCGGGCGTGATAGCGGGGACTGGTCTCGGATTTATAGGTGTCCTCCTGCTCCTCGTCCAGTATGATGATACCCAGATCGGTCGCCGGCGCAAACACCGCGCTGCGGGTGCCGATGACCACCTTCGCGTCTCCGGCGCGGATGCGCTTCCACTCGTCGTACCGCTCCCCCATGGAGAGGGACGAGTGGAGCACCGCGATGCTGTCGCCGAAGTAGGAGGAGAAGGTCTGGAGCATCTGGGGCGTCAGGGCGATCTCCGGCACCAGGAAGATGGCGCTCTTGCCCCGGCGGAGCATCCGGTCGATCAGGTGGATATAGATGGTGGTCTTGCCGGAGCCGGTGACGCCGAACAGCAGCGACGCCTGGGCGCTCTTGCCGTCCGCCAGGGCCAATATGCCCTCGAAGGCGGCGCGCTGCTCGTCATTAAGTTCCGGCAGGGGCTTTTTCCGCCCCGCGTCGAAAGCTGGCCGCCGGTATATCTCCCGGCGGGACAGGGTCACCAGGCCCATCTCCTCCAGCCGCTTCACCGTTTCCCGGCCGGCGCCGGTGAAGTAGCACAAGTCCGCCACGCTGGCGCTGCCCAGCTGGGCCAGCACCCGCAGCACCGCCGCCTGGCGCACGGCACGGCTGGACTTCTCCGCCCGCTCCACGGCCTGCTGGGGCGTCACGGCCAGGGTTGCCTGGAGGATGGTCTTGTCCGACGTGCGGCGGGACGCGCCCGCGTCGGCGGCCAGCACGCCCTTTTTCACCAAGCTCGCCAGGGCCGGCCCGGGATTCTTGCCGGAGAACACGGCCTCGATATCCGCCAGCTCGCACCGGCCTCCGTGTCCCAGCACCGCGTCCAGCACCAGCTTCTCCGCCCGGGAGGACCCGGCGGCGGCATAGGCGCTGTCCCGGTCCGTGCCGTCCGCCAGCCGGTACACGGGCCAGACCCGGTACCAAAGCCCCGCCGGGAGCATGGCCCGCACGGCGTCCATCACCGTGCAGAAGAACCGCTCATGCATCCACATGGCCAGCCGCAGCTGGGTGTCCGTCAGAAGCGGCTCGTCGTCCAGCACCTCCAGCACCGCCTTCAGCCGCCGGTCGGTGTCCCCGCCCATGGCCAGCACCACCCCCTCCCGGGGACGGCTGCCGCCGAAGGGCACGGCCACCCGCACGCCGGGCTTCACCCGGTCCGCCAGGTGGTCCGGCACGGCATAGGTATAGGGCCGGTCCACCCAGTAGGTGACGCCGGCCACGGCCACCCGGACCGTCAGGGCGGCGTCGTGATCCCGCATCGGCCGTGATGAAGATCAGCGGGCGGGGCCTTCGGCCTCGTCGCTGTTGACGGTGAGCTTGCCGGTATATACCTCGTCGATGGCGGCGGACACAGGCTTTTTCGCCAAAGGCTCGCCGGTGCTCTCCGCCTCGGCGGAGATGGCGCGGGCCCGCTTGGCCACCAGATTGATAAGGGCGTAACGGCTGCCGACCTTGTCCACCAGGTCGGCCACAGGGGGATAGAGCATCATTGTGTTTCGATCTCCTTCCGAAATGTTCGTGATATCATCGTCTGTCGCTGCGGCACAGCTCCGCCGTCAGGATGGCGTCCAGCTGCCGTGCGGCCTCGTTCGCGTCGTCGTTGACGACGGTGTAGGTGTATTTGTCTGCCTGGGCCAGCTCCCGCCGGGCGGCCTCCAGCCGCCGGGCGATGCGCTCGTCGTCGTCGGTGCCCCGGCCGCGCAGGCGCTTTTCCAGCTCCTCCAGGCTGGGCGGGGCCAGAAAGACGCTTACCGCGTCAGGCCGCTTCGCCATCACCTGGGCCGCGCCCTGGACCTCGATGTCCAGCAGCACGTGAAAGCCGGCGCGCATGTTCTCCTCCACCGGCGCGGCGGGGGTGCCGTAGAAGTTGCCCACATACTCCGCGTGCTCCAAAAAGGCATCCCGTCCGATCATGTCCAGGAACTCCTCGCGGCTTATGAAGTAATAGTCCCGGCCGTCCTGCTCCCCGGGCCGGGGGGCGCGGGTGGTGGCGGAAACGGAGAAGCGTATGTCGTCCCGCAGGCCCATCAGGCCGGCGATGACGGTGCTCTTGCCGGTGCCCGACGGCCCGGACAGGACCAGCAGCAGTCCCTTTTTACCGTTCATCGCTCTCTCCTTCCGCCCGGTCGATGCGGCCCGCCAGCTCCTCCGGCCCCACGGGGCAGAGGATCACGGCGCCGTTGTCCATGATGAGCACGGCCTCCGTGCGGCGGCCATAGGTGGCGTCCACCAGCTTTCCGCTCTCCCGGGCCTGGGTGATGACCCGCTTTATGGGGTTGGACTCCGGCTCCACCGCGGCGATCACCCGCCCGGCGGAAACGTAGCTGCCGAATCCGATGGGGATCAGCTTCATCCGGCGCACCTCACTCTATGTTCTGGATCTGCTCGCGGATCTTCTCCAGCTCCGCCTTCATATCGATCACCGTGCGGGCGATGTCCCCGTCGGCGCACTTGGAGCCGGTGGTGTTGGCCTCCCGGTTCATCTCCTGGACCATGAAGTCCAGCTTCCGCCCCGCCGGGCTGCCCGCGGCCAGCAGGTGCCTAAACTGGGCGATGTGGCTGCGCAGGCGCACCGTTTCCTCGTCCACGGCGACTTTATCGGCGTAGATGGCGGCTTCCTGGAGGATACGGCTTTCGTCCACGGTGCTGTCCGCCAGCACCTCCCGCATCCGCCCCAGCAGCTTCTCCCGGTACTCGGCCACTGTCTGGGGGGAGCGCTCCTCCACCTTCGACACCATGGCCTCCAGGCCCTTGAGCTTGGCCTCTATGTTCTGGGCCAGGCGCTCGCCCTCCCGCTCACGCATGGCGTCGAAGTCCGCCAGGGCCTCCGCCAGCACGGCGGTCAGCGCCCCGGTCACCGCCTCCCGGTCGGCGTCGGACTTCTCCTGGACCATCACGTCAGGCATGCGCACCAACTGCAGGGCGCTGATACCGGCGTCCAGGCCGTATGTGGCCGCCGCGGTGTGCACCGCCTGCAGATAGGCCGCCGCCAGATCGTCGTCCACACGGACGACGGTCTTCACGGCGGCGGAAGTGTCCACGGTGATGAACACGTCCACCTTGCCCCGGCTGATGTGCTCCGCCACCGCACTGCGCACGGCCTCCTCGGCGAACAGGCAGCTCTTGGGCAGGCGCACAGACACGTCCAGGTAGCGGTTGTTCACGCTCTTCAGCTCCGCCGTCACGGCGATGGCGTTCTGCTCGCCCTTGGCGCCGCCGTAGCCGGTCATGCTCTTTATCATCGGTCAAAATACCTCGCGATCCTCACGATGTAAAAACGGATCAGTCCCGAATAGGCCCTGTCATACAGCCAGAACACCGCCGCTCCCAGGATCAGCAGCACGAACCAGGGCAGCTCCTTTCCCGTGAAGGAAAACAGGGCTTTTGCCATGGTCCAGTACACCGCGAAGGCCGCCAGATACAGGGCGTACTTGCATCCCCACTCCGCCCAGGGGCTGTGCAGCCGCTCAAAAAAGCTCTTCGCGATGGGATAAAACCCAAAAAAGGCGATGTACATGATAGCCGCCGCCCCGGGATATATGAGCGCCCCCAGCAGGGCCGTCAGGGCGAACACCCCCACGGACCACTTGGCCCCGTACATCATCAGCGCCACGCACACCGGCAGGCTCGCCAGCGCCACCAGCGCCAGCCGCCCCGCCGGGAGCACCGCTCCCAGCAGCAGCAATACCGTGCCCAGGGCCGTCATGATCGCCAGCCGGGCCAGACGCCTCGTCCGCTCGTTCATGCTCTCACCGGCAGCCCAGGCAGGGGATCAGGTTGCCGCCCATCATCTCGCAGCAGCAGTCGGCGCAGATCAGGTTCTGGCACATGTTGCAGGCCATATCTCCCCCCATCATGTCGCCGGCGCCGGCGGGCCGGTAGGCCTGGCCGCCCTGGTTCATGTACTGCACCGCGTTGCGGTACTCGATGTTCCCCGGCTCCATGGTGGCGGCGGTGCGGAAAAACTGCCCTGCCTGGTCCATCCAGCCCTTGCGCCAGTACACGCTTCCCATCAGGTAATACCACTCCGCGTCATGGGTGGGGATGGCGTTGAGCATGGCCGCGGCCTGGGACAGGTTGTTGGCGTTGATGAGGTTGCGGATCTGGACATACTGGGCGTTGGAGCCGGCGGTGCTCTGCCGGGGGCCGGACTGGGTCTGATAGGCCGCCCCGCCGCCGTAGCCGTAGGAGGAGTAGCCTCCGCCCTGCTCCCGGCTCTTGGTGATGGTGTCGTAGGCCTCGTTGATCTCCTTCATCTTCTCGGAGGCCAGATCCGCCAGGGGGTTGTCGTGGTAGTTGTCCGGATGGTATTTCCGGGCCAGGTCCCGATAGGCCCGCTTCACCTCTTCGTCGGTGGCCTGGGGGGATACGCCCAGGACGCTGTAGGGATCGTTCATAGGTCTCTCCGTTCTCTTTGTAGTGTGGCCGGCTTGTTCCAGGTGCCTGCGAATACGGCCTGGGCCGCCGCCGGAAGGCCCAGATAGACGGTGTTGGAAAGGATGCCGGAATAGTCGTTCTCCCCCAGCAGGGCGAAGGCCCCCGCCAGGGCGTTGTGGCTCAGCTGCAGTCCCGCCCGGAGGGTGTGTTCATCCTCCGCCGAGAGCTTCCCCTCCCCGGCGTCGAACCGGTACCGCAGGGGGTTGTATGCGCCGGAGCGGGTGTCCTCCGCCAGGTCGTCCGCCGCATCCAGGATGTACACGATCCGGCCCAGGTGATAGAGAAGCTCCTCCAGCACCCGCCGCCGGTCCCTGTCCGGCTCCCCCTCCGCGACGGACCGGAGGATCAGGGCGAAGGTGTCCGCCGTTTCGTCCACGCTGGGGCACCGCTCCGCCTCCAGGCGGTGCAGCCGCGCCAGGTTGTCCTCCACAGAATGGGCGAAGGCGCTCTGCCGTGCCGCCGCCTTTTGATAGGCGCGGCGCAGGGCAAACTTGGCCAGCTTCCAGGCCAGGGCCTTGGCCCCGGCGGTATCCGCCGCGCTGTCGGCGATCTTCCACCAGCCCAGGACCACGGTCATATCCGCCGCCGTGGAGAGGCTGGAGCAGGACCCCAGGCACCGCACAGGCCGCAGGGGATGGACGGGACAGCGCCGGGGGCATGTCTGCTTCCCGGTCCCGTCCGCCAGGAGCATGGCAAGAAAGGTGAAGTCGTAGTTTACCAGAAACCGGCTCAGAAAGCCGTACCGCCGGGCCAGCTCATGGCACAGCCCGCAGTACACGCCCCGGAACAGCTCGTATTCCCGGACCTTCAGCTCCCCCTTTGCCGGGCGGACATAGCCGTACATCAGCGCTTATAGCCGGTGATGAAGTAGTCGATCTTCTTAAACCGCTTGCCCAGGTAGGTGCTCAGAAGCGCCCCCGCCCCCAGGCCCAGCGCGCTGGTGATGATGCACTTTTCCTGGCCGAGGCCCAGCAGCGCCCCCGCGGCGTAGCCCAGAAACAGCCCCGCCACCGGCAGCATATAGATGAGCACCGTCACCTGCAGGATGGTCTTCGTTTCGCTCTCCAGCACCACCCTCTCCCCCGGCTGGGCATAGATGCGGTTGATCGCCGGCACCAGGATCTCCTTGCCGTAGATGCACTCCCCGCAGCCGGAGCAGTGGGCGCAGGCGGTGACCCGTTCCACGGATACCTCCGCCATGCCCCCGTCCAGCAGCCTCTTCACGATGCCGGTCTGGGTCATTGGTTCTCCTCCATTCGGATATACAACGGATATGTGCCCACCGCGCCGGCGCTCTCGAAGCCGTCCACATACACGGTGGTAGGCACCCGGCTGGTGGTGGTGACGCCCGACAGGTCCGCCACGATGCGTATGTTGTTCACGGCGATCTGGGAGAACACATCCGCCGGGGCGCGGACGGTGACCACCTTGTTGGCGTCCATGACGCTGGCGGTATAGCCGTCGGGGACATTGATATAGCTCAGGTTGGTGACGGTGAACAGGCCGTACTCCAGGCCCACGAACTCCATCTCCACCGTGGCGGTGGTCTCCCCGGACAGGCACTCCACGCCGTTGGGCAGCACGATGTTATAGGTCGCCGGCTCAAAGGTGAGGTAGTTGGCCAGGGGGATGTTGGCCACGGAGATCACGTTCAGCGCATCCAGGGTGGCCGCGTCGCCGGCCACGGTGATGGTCTCGGGCTTGACGTGATAGATCACGTTGGCCTCGGTGGCGCCGCCGCCGGGGATCAACGTCACGTCCAGGTCCACATCCTTCACCGTGCTCACCGGCACGTTCACCGACACGGTCTCCACGTCCGCCTGCACGTCCTCGAACTCCAGGGGCTGATCCTCGTCGTCCAGGAACACGTAGTTGCCCACGGCGGTGAAGGCGGCGCTGACCTCGTCCCGGGCCACCGTCACCTGGACCTTGGCGATCTGATTCAGCTCGTCCTCCGGCCCCGTGACGGTCACAGCCGCCGGGTCGAAGGTCATCTCCGCGGCGTCCACCATATATCCCTCCGCGGTGCTGCCCTCGAACGCGCCGGTGACCGGGAAGCTGCGGGTGGCCAGCTTGCTGATCTGCAGGCCGATGGTGGAGGGGCTTTTGGCGCCCTCGCGGATGCTGGCCTGGTTCACGCTGGTGTCATAGCTGAGGGTATAGCTCATGGTCCGGTAGCCGGGCATGGTGATGTTGGACAGGTTCACCACCGCCTTGATGTCGTCGCTGGTGATGCCGGACAGGTCACGCCGGCTGCCGGAGAGGGTCACGTTCACCGTGGACACGTCCTGGTCGGACACCACCAGGCTCAGGGTGTCCCGCATGGCCTCCTGGCCGGTGAAGGTGACCTCCACCCCATAGAGGGTCTTTGTTTCCGCCACGCTGTAGTTAGAGGTATAGTATACCCATATCATCACGGCCGCACACAGGCTCAGCAGCGCCCACAGAAGGCGGCTGTCCCTCAGGCGACCCGGGCGCTTGGCGCCGGTATCATTCTTCATTGCCGTTTCCTTTCGCCCGCTTCAGGCGGTCCAGCCAGCTGCCGGCCTCCTGCTGCTGGGGCAGCAGCTCCTGCCGCAGCAGGGACTCGAACGTGTCCGCGGTGAGATGGCGCTTCAGCAGCCCGTCCTGGGCCACGCTGATGGCGCCGGTCTCCTCCGATACGATGACCACCACCGCGTCGGAGCGCTCGCTCATGCCGATGCCGGCCCGGTGGCGCATGCCCAGATCCTTGCTCAGGTTGGAGCTGTCGGACAGGGGCAGCACGCATCCCGCCGCCGCCAGCCGGCCGTCCCGGATGATCACGGCCCCGTCGTGGAGGGGGGATTTGTTGAAAAATATGTTCTTCAAAAGCTCCGCCGTCACCAGCGCGTCCACAGGCGTGCCGGAGACCATGGCCTCGTTCAGGTGGTTGGTCCGTTCAAACACGATCAGCGCTCCCGTGCGGCTGCGGGACATGTCCTGGCAGGCGTTGACCGTCTGCATGATGGCCTTGTCCACCGCCTGTCCGCCCACGCTGCGGCCGAACAGGGAGAAGATCCTGTAAGACCCCACACGCTCCAAAGCCCGGCGGATCTCCGGCTGGAACAGGATCACCACCGCCAGCACGCCGATCTCGAACACCTGCCGCAGCAGAAAGCTGGTCAGCGTCAGCTGGGCGAGGCTGCTCAGCCACAGCAGCACCAGCAGCAGCAGGATGCCCTGGGCGAACCGGGCGGAGTTGGTCTTGCGGATGAAGCTGATAACGGCGTATATGGCCACCGCCACGATCAGCACGTCCACCACGTCGGCGAAGCTCATGGAGAGTATGAGGTTGATGGAATCGGTCACGCGGCTCGTCAGATTGTTCATTGTGCGGCACCATTCATCCTCTCGTGCAGTGAAAAAACATGCTATGTCAACTTAGTATTATATAACAGTTTCCTGTCTTTGGCAACAGGTTTTCTTCGTCCCGCTTAAAGGAAAGGCGGCCCCCTGCCGTCAGGGGGCCGCCCGGGTATCATCCGTTATCGGTGATGTCGCCGCCGAAGTATTTGGTGCTCAGCTTCGAGAGCGTCCCGTCCTCCCGCATGGCCGCGATGGCATCGTTCACTGCCTGGCGCAGGGCGGCGGTATCCTCCCCCTTGCGCATGGGGATGGCGATCTCGTTGGCGTCGGGGGTATAGGCCACGATCTTCAGCTCGGACTCCGGGTGCTGGGAGAAGTAGTCCAGGATGGACTGCTCCGCGTTCAGCGTGGCCTCCACCCTGCCGGACTCCACCATCTGCATGGTCTCACCCAGAGAGTCCACGCCCTCGCAGGTGGCGCCGTACTGCTCCGCCAGCTCCATGTAGGTGCTGCCGATGCTGTTGGAGGTGGTCCTGCCCTTCAAATCCTCAAAGGAGGTGATGTCCTCGTTGTCGGAGCGGACTACCAGGGCGGTGCGTATGTAGGCGTAGGGGTCGGAGAAGTCGTATTTCTCGCTGCGGTCCTCGGTCACGTCCACGCCGTTGATGACCAGGTCGTACCGGCCGGAGTCCATACCGGCGAACAGGCCGTCCCAGGGGATCTCCACGAACTCGGCCTCCACGCCCAGGTACTCGGCGATGTACTGCCCCACCTCCACGTCGAAGCCCACCAGCTCGTCGGTGTTCTCGTCGTGGTAGGTCCAGGGGGACCAGGTGCCCTCCATGGCGATGGTGATGGAACCCTTGCTCTTGATCTGCTCCAGCTGGTCGCTGCCGGCGCTCTCTTCGCTGCTGCTGCCCCCGCCGCAGCCCGCCAGCGCACCCACGCACAGCAGGGCCGCCAGGGCCAGGGCGATGATCTTTTTCATCACTTGTCATCCTTTCTTTCCAAAGAGCGGAGAAATGTCTGTATCCGCTCCAGATTTTGCTCTCCGAAAAAGGCCGCCGTGTCCTGGCAGACCAGGGCCGCGCCGTTTTCCATGAACAGCACCCGGTCGGACACCCGCCGGGCGAAGTTCACCTCGTGGGTGACCACCACCATGGTCATGCCGTCCTCGGCCAGGGCCTGTATCACGTCCAGCACCCCGCCGATCAGCTCCGGGTCCAGGGCGCTGGTGGGCTCGTCGAAGAAAATCACGTCCGGCGACCCGGCCACGGCCCGGGCGATGGCCACCCGCTGCTGCTGGCCGCCGGACAGCTGACTGGGATAGGCGTCCCGCCGGTCCGCCAGGCCCACCCGTTCCAGGGCCTCCATGCCCCGCTTCTCCGCCTCGGAGCGGGCCATCTTCCGCGCCACGATCAGCCCCTCGGTGACGTTTTGCAGGGCGGTCTTGTTGGAAAACAGGTTGAAGTTCTGGAACACAAAGGCGGTGTGCCGCCGGTAATCGGCGATCTCCCGCCGGGTCATGGCAGGCATATCCATCTTCCGGCCCTGGAAGATCATGGTGCCGGCGTCCGCCCGCTCCAGATAGTTCATGCACCGCAGCAGCGTGGTCTTTCCCCCGCCGGAGGGGCCAAGCACCGCCAGCACGTCACCCTGCCGGATGGACAGGTCCACCTCCCGGAGGATAGGCGCGCCGTCAAAGGACTTGCGCAGTCCGACGATCTCAAGCATGGATCACGTCGCCTCCGTTCATGGCGTTGAGCCGCCGCTCCCCCATCCGCTGCAGCCAGGTGATCACCGTGCAGAACAGCAGATAGATGACCGCCACCTCGCTGTACAGCGCCAGGTGCTCATAGGTCCTGCCAGCCACCCGCTGGGTCTCCATGAACATCTCCATCACCGTGATATTGGCAGCCAGGGAGGTGTCCTTCACCATGCTGATAAGGGAGTTTGACAGTGGCGGGAAGGCGGTGCGGAAGGCCTGGGGCAGCACGATCCGGGCCATGATCTGCACGTAGCTCATGCCCACGCAGTACCCGGCCTCCATCTGGCCCCGGGGCACCGCCTCGATGCTGGCCCGCACCGTTTCGGCGCAGTAGGCGCCCTCGTTCAGGGCAAACACCGCCACCGCGCAGGGAAAGGCCGGCAGCATGATCCCCAGATCCGGCAGCCCGAAATACACCAGGTACAGCTGCACCAGAAGGGGCGTGCCCCGTATGATCCATATGTAGAACCGCACCAGCTGCTTCAGTCCCCGGATGTCTGCGATCTGGATCATGGCGCAGATCACCGCGATGATCAGCGCCAGTACAAAGGATATCACTGTCAGCGGGATGGTGACCAGGATGCCCTGCCCCAGGATGCGGGGGAAGGACGTGACCAGGATGTCCACCAGCCGTTCGCTCAATGCCATCACGCTCCATAGATCAGATGTACAAAAACCGTGGCCGCGAGCATTTCGCGGCCACGTGGCGGAGAAGGCGGGATTTGAACCCGCGCTGCGCTCATCACGCACTACTCCCTTAGCAGGGGAGCCCCTTCGGCCACTTGGGTACTTCTCCAAGCCGAAGTCATATATTCACTCGGGACCGGACCCGGGACCGTCATAAAAATGGCGGAGAGAGAGGGATTCGAACCCCCGGCCCCTTGCGGAGTCACTGGTTTTCAAGACCAGCTCCATAAACCACTCGGACATCTCTCCGCATGGCCCGATTATATTAGCACATAAAATGTGGCCTGTCAATTATCTGCCCGGGAATTTTTTCCCCAGGGGCTAGGAACGGCGGGAAAAATATGGTATGATGGCCCCATCCATTTTCGGAGGTATGCGCATGATAACCGTTGAAGATCTCTCCCTGCAGTACGGCAGCCAGGTGCTCTTTACCGGCGTGGACCTGCAGTTCACCGCCGGCAACTGCTACGGCATCATCGGCGCCAACGGCGCGGGCAAGTCCACCTTCCTGAAGCTGCTGTCCGGTCGGGAGGAACCCACCCGGGGCCACATATACGTGGACCCCAAGTGCCGCATGAGCGTCCTGCGCCAGGACCAGAACATGTTCGACGCCTACGGCGTGCTGGAAACGGTCATCATGGGCAACGAGCGGCTCTACCAGTGCGGCAAGGAAAAGGACGCCATCTATGAAAAGCCGGACTTCTCCGACGCCGACGGCATCCGGGCCGCGGAGCTGGAGGAGGAGTACGCCGAGCTGGGCGGCTGGGAGGCGGAGTCCGACGCCGGAAGGCTGCTCCAGGGACTGGGCATCCCCCCTGCCCTCCACGGCCATCAGATGAGCGAGCTGGAGGGCCGGCAGAAGGTGAAGGTCCTGCTGGCCCAGGCCCTGTTCGGCCACCCGGACATCATATTGCTGGACGAGCCTACAAACAACCTGGACCTGGCCTCCACCGTGTGGCTGGAGGACTTCCTCATGGACTACGCCGGCACCGTGCTGGTGGTCAGCCACGACCGGTACTTCCTCAACAACATCTGCACCCACATCGTGGACATCGACTACGGCAAGATCCGCATGTACGTGGGCAACTACGACTTCTGGTATGAGTCCAGCCAACTGATGCAAAAGCTGGTCAAGGACCAGAACAAAAAGGCCGAGCAGAAGATCCAGGAGCTGCAGACCTTCATCGCCCGCTTCTCCGCCAACAAATCCAAGTCCCGCCAGGCCACCAGCCGCCGGAAGCTGCTGGAGAAGATCACCGTGGAGCAGATGCCCGCCTCCTCCCGCCGCTATCCCTGGGTGGGCTTCAAGGCGGAGCGGGAGCCGGGCAAGGACCGGCTGTTCGTCACTAACCTGTCCAAGACCGTGGACGGGGTGAAGCTGATCAACAACATCTCCTTCATCATGGGCAAGGAGGACAAGATCGCCGTCATCGGCGCCAATGAAAACGCCATCACCTGTCTTTTCCAGCTGCTGGCCGGCGAGATCGAGCCGGACGAGGGGGAGATCAAGTGGGGCGTGTCCACCACCCAGTCCTACTTCCCCCGGGACTTCAGCCGGTATTTTGACGGCTGCGAGCTGGAGCTGATGGACTGGATGCGCCAGTTCTCAGTGGATAAGCGGGAGAGCTACCTGCGCACCTTCCTGGGCCGGATGCTCTTCTCCGGCGACGACGTATATAAGAAGGTGTCCGTCCTCTCCGGCGGGGAGAAGATGCGCTGCATGATCTCCAAGACCATGCTGGAGGGGGCCAACGTGCTCATGTTCGACCAGCCCACAAACCACCTGGACCTGGAGAGCATCGCCGCGCTGAACAACGGCATGGCCGCCTTCCCCTTCAACATCCTCTTTTACAGCCACGACCACCAGCTGACCCAGACCGTGGCCAACCGGATCATCGAGCTGACGGAGGACGGCTGCATCGACAGGATGTGTACCTACGACGAGTATATGCACGCCATGGGCCGGGACCACAACGAGATCCAGGAGTGAGCGAAAAACATACGGGCGGGAGCGTTCTGCTCCCGCCTTTTTGATGTATTACGAATATTCTAAGAATACTATTTCGCCGATTTTCCTGATTATACGCTATTATTCTACGTCTATTCCATATTTATGCGCTGTTATGCATCATTCATGGGTATCATGCGCCCGGTGTTGTCCGTGTCGTATTCCCCCGGCAGCAGCAGCTCCGACACCGGCACGATCCGATAGCCCTCGCTGAGCAGATACTCTATGACGCCCGGCAGCGCCTCGGGGGTGTACTTGCCCGCGTTATGGAACAGCACGATGCTCCCCGAGGACACCTTCGTCTTGACCCGCTGCAATATCTCGGAGGCGTTCAGGTCCTTCCAGTCCAGAGAGTCCACGTCCCACTGGATGGGATACATCCCCATGTTCCGCAGCGTGGTGATCACCCCGTCGTTATACTCCCCGTAGGGACAGCGGAAAACCTTCGGCGCCTGGCCGGTGATCGCCTCGATCTTGCCCGAGCACAGGCTCACCTGGTCGATGATCTGCTTCTCCGACAGCTCCGCCATGTGAGGGTGGCTGTCGGAGTGGTTGCCGATCTCCATGCCCGCGTCGACCAGGGCTTTCACGCTCTCGGGGTATTTGTCCACCCACTGGCCCACCAGGAAGAAGGTGGCCTTCACCCCATACTTATTCAGTGTATCGATGAGCGTCTGCGTATCCTCGTTTCCCCAGGGTGATGTGCGAATGGGGCAGGGCGTCCGTCCGCCCTGCCCCACTGTATCGATTCTGCGCTCCGGTCAGCTCGTCGTCTGCGCCTTCTTCCGCCAGGCGCCCCGGCGGTAGGCGATGAAGGTCAGCAGCGCGCCCATGGCCCAGGAGATGAGAAGCGAGCCGAACAGCGCCTGGGGCTGGCCCTTGGGGTAGGCCTCTGTGCGGGTGAGCCAGGCCAGGCCGTAGGCGATGGGGACGCGCAGCACGATGGTGCTCACCATGGTGATCCACATGGGCGTGGCCGTATCCCCCGCGCCCCGCATCACGCCGCCTAGCACCTGGGTCACGGCCACGCATATGTAACCCACCGCCAGGATGCGCATCATGCGCACCGCCATGTCCATCAGCGCCGGGGTGTCCGTGAACAGGTCGAACAGATACCGGCCGGCAAACAGCAGTATCGCCGTGATGGTGGCGGAGGTGGCCAGGGCCATGATACCACCCTGCTTCGTCCCCTGCTCCACCCGGTCCAGACGGCCTGCGCCCACGTTCTGGCCGGCAAAGACACTCATGGCCTGGCCGAAGCTCATGTTGGGCATCATGGCAAAGCCATCCACCCGCATGATGATAACGTTGCAGGCCATCACCATCTCCCCCATGCTGTTGGTCAGCGACTGCACCACCAGCATGGCCACGGACATGATGCCCTGGGTGATGCCGGAGGGCACCCCCAGCTTCACGATCCGCCAGGCCGTGTCTTTGCGCATGCGCAGGGTGCCCAGGTTCAGGTCGAACACCTCCCGCATGTGCATCAGCTTCAAAAAGCACATGGCCGCGGAGATGGCCTGGGCGATGATGGTGGCCAGGGCCACCCCTGGCACACCCAGCCCGAAGCTGGCCACGAACCACACGTCCAGGAAGATGTTCAGCACCGTCGCCAGCAGCAGAAATCCCAGCGCGGAGAAGGAGTCCCCCAGGCCCCTGAGGATGCCGGAGAGGATGTTGTAGTATGTAAAGCCCGCCGCGCCCAGGAAGAATATCTTCAGATACTGGGCGCACCAGTCGAAGACAGAGTCGGGCGTGCTCAGCATCCGCAGCAGCGGCTCGGTGATGAGCGTGCCGATGAGCATGGTGGCCACCGTGGTGATGGCCGCCAGGGTGATGCAGTTGCCGATGGCCTTGGACAGGCCCTCCCGGTCATTGGCGCCGAAGCGCTGGCTTATCACGATGCCCGCGCCGGTGGACACGCCCACGAACACGGCCAGCAGCAGGTTGAATATGGGCATACAGGTGCCCACCGCCGCCAGGGCGTTGTCGCCCACGTATTTTCCCACGACGATGGAGTCCACCGTGTTATACAGCTGCTGGGCCAGATTGCCGATGAGCATGGGCACGGCAAATTCCATGATCCGCTTCCAGGGCGCCCCCTCGGTCATGTCCCTGGCCGTAAATAGCTGGCGAAGCTTCATGGTATCCTTCCCTTCCTTTGGGGTATGTCTGTCAAAAAGCGGGATAGCGCAGCTGTCAAGCCTGACGCTATCCCACCATGATAGGCGGTGCCGGGAATGCCCGGCGCACACCATAATACCAAACCGATCGAGTGAAATCAAGAGGTTTTGCCAAATATATCATATTTTGCCCCCGCCGGCGCCAGGCATGTTTCCCCGCTGGCCTTCATAGGAATGAACATCCATTCTCTTTGGAGGTCTGCTATGGCTAAGGACAAGTCCCCTTCCCCCGCGCCCAGAAAGGCGCCCGCTCCCCCCTGGCGCGTGGAGCGCCGCTTCGACGGAAAACGAACAGCGGACCAGGTGGCGGCGGATCTCATCAAGGTACATACGCCCCAGCCGTGACGAGCGCGAAGGCGAGATACTCCGTCGCCCGCTATGCCCGCCTGTCCCGGGAGGACGGGGACAAGCCGGAGAGCGACAGCATCGCCAATCAGCTCCGCCTGATCGGGGACTTCTGCGCCCTCCACCCGGAGCTGACCGTCGCCGGCGACTATGTGGACGACGGCTACACCGGTACCAGCTTCGACCGGCCCGACTTCCGGCGGATGCTGGCGGACATCGACGCGGGCCGGGTCGACTGTGTGATCGTGAAGGACCTGTCCCGCTTCGGCCGGGACTACATCGACATGGGCTATTACCTGGAGCGCTGGCTCCCTGCCCGGGACGTGCGGTTCATCGCCGTCGGCGACGGCGTGGACAGCCTCCGGGGGCCATACGACATGCTCCTGCCGCTGAAAAACGTCTTTAACACCCAGTATGCCCGGGACATCTCCGCCAAGGTCCGCGGCTCCCTGGCCGCCAAGCAGCGGCGGGGCCAGTTCGTGGGCGCGTTCGCCGCCTACGGCTATGTGAAGGACCCGGAGGACAAAAACCACCTCATCGTCGATCCTGTGGCCGCCCGGGTGGTGGAGCGAATATTCACCCTGGCCGCCGCCGGCGTGGGACAGATACGCATCGCCAAGCTGCTCAACGACGAGCGCGTGCCCTGCCCCAGCGAGTACAAGCGCCTCATGGGCCAGCGGTACACCAATGGCCGCCGGCTGGACGCCACCCGCTACTGGACCTACGCCACCGTCCACCGCATCCTCCGCAGCCCGGTCTACACCGGCGCGGTGGTGTCCGGCCGCTCGGTCCGGCCCTCCATGCACGCCAAGGCCAAGGCCGCCCCCGCGGCGGACTGGATCGTCGTGGAGGGCATGCATGAACCCATCGTGTCCCGGGCGTTGTGGGACGCTGCCCAGGCCCAGGTGGGAGCCAATGCCCGGCCCATCGGCTTTACGGGCAGCGTGAGCCTGTTCGCGGGGCTGCTCCGGTGCGGCGAGTGTGGCCGCGCCCTGTGCAAGACCACCTGGAACGGCCGCGTCACCTATGCCTGCGGGTCCTATCACCGCTACGGCCCCGCCGTCTGCTCCCCCCATTACATCGGCGAGGACGCCCTCGCCGCCGTCATCCTGGCGGACTTAAACCGCCTTCTCCGGTCCGTACACGACCTGCAAAGCCTGGCGGCGCGGCAGAGGGCCGCCTGCTCCGCTCAGCCCTGGGAACGGGAGCTTGCCCATCTGCAGGGAGCGCTGGAGCGCGTCCGGCGGCTGAAGCAGAGCGCCTATGAGGACTACCGGGACGGGCTGCTCACCCGGGAGGAATTTGCCCGGTATAAGGCGGACTACGACCGGCAGGAGGACGCCCTGGCCCGCCAGATCGCCGCCGCAGAGCAGGCGCAGCCCGACGCGCCGCCGGACAGCCCCTGGACGGAACAGCTCCTCCGGACCGGCGGGCTGTCCTCCCTGGACCGGGCCACCCTGGCCCAGACCGTAAAGTCTGTCCGCGTCTTTGCGGACCGGCACCTGGAGATCACCTACCTGTTCTCCGACGAGGTAAGTGACGCGCTGGAAAAGACGGACTAATCCACGATGAGCTTATATGTGACCGGCTCGTAGAGATATTCCCCATTGGCGTCAACGCCGATGAAGCTGATCTCAGAGGCGCCCTCAAACATCGACGCGGGCAGTTTCTCGTCAAACCCCACGTCGTTCAGCGCTTCGTTTTCATATGCTTCGCCCACATCTGCGCGTCTTTGCCCATAGTTGAGCCTCACCACCGCGTCGCCCACCTGCAGATACAGCGCCTGGAAGGGGGCGTTGTTCTTAAAGTCCGCCGCCCAGCCGTGCAGCTCGACATACCGCGTGGAGCTGTCCAGCGCAACTTCCGGGCTGTTACGCACCGTCACGCCGTTGAACCTGTCCAGGCATACGCCCTGTCTGCCGACGCCGGCGCCGTACTCCTCCGCTGTTATCATCGCCGTCTGCGGCAGCTCCGGCAGCTCCTCGCCCGTATCGACGATAAACGGTTCTCTTTTCAAAATAAAATCGATCTGCCGTTCCCCCACGCCAAATATGACCACATCCGGCTTTACCAGCTCGTCGAACTCCATGTCCACCGCTCTTAGCCCCATGAACATGACCGTTCTAAAGCTTTCCGCAAACATCTGCGGAAGTTTGTGATACTGCGTCCATTGGGAATCACCATAGATTAAGAGCGTACCGTTTTCGGCGTTGGCGTTTTCAAAAATAGCAAAGCCCAGTCCGCGGGCCTCATTATCCGCCTGTTGGAATACCCGGCTCTGCTCATACAGCGGTCCGTCCGTTATCATCGTGCTGCTCACAGGCCATTGTGCTGTCGGTATGATCTCGTTTCCCAGACTGTGGGAATAGCCCATCATATCGGAAAGATCCCCATTCTCCTTCTGCTCGTCCAAAAAGGTGACTGAAAGATCATCCATTGCTATTCCCAGTTGCTCCAGCTTCTCCGCCACTGTCTGATATATCACATACGAGCCAAGGTCCGTTGCATGGGTGTCATGCTGATAATACAGCTTCCCCTTATCCTTGTTTGCCAGCATTGCGGTCTTCGCGTTCACGACCTGCACCGTCGTGTTCTCCTCCAGATACCTCTCCAGCTGGTCGCACACCGTTTCCTGTACGGCATAATCTCCGGAGGCGATATATTCCGGGTAGATGGACGGTTTTCCGGGGTCCATCACCAAAAGATACGGTATCCCCTGCTGGGCGTACCAGTCGCTGATCCTCTGCTGCCGCTGGGCGATGTCCTGCAAAAGTTCCTCCGACAGCTTATACTTTCCCGCCCCGATCTCCACATTGTGATCGCCGGTGAAATAATACCACCCATCCCGTCCAACCTCCACCCGATCGCTGATGGACTGTGGAAAGAGCTTCAGTCTTATTCCTGCCGCCAGTTTCACAAATACGGAGCGAAAGCCCAGGTTGTCCCCCAGCCAGCTCTCAAATCCGCTTTTCAGGCCGTCGGACAGGTGACCTTCCCCGTCAAATACATCCGGGAACGTCGCCAGATACCGGTTTTCCGCCTCCGACACGACCCCCGGTATGCGGTTTATCGTCAACAGAGGCAGGACCAATACGGCCGCGAAACAGATGACCCCGGCGAGCAGCGCCGCTTTTTTCCCTCTCATGTCCTGCACCTCAGAAATTGAAATAGATGAACGGATTGTATGTGCTGGTGACGGTGAACGCCACGGCGACGATAAACACCGCCCCGTAGGCCGCGCCGGACAGGATGCTGCATGCCGCCAGCCGTTTTCCTGTCTGCCCGCTCATTTTTTCCCGCAGCCAGGGGATGACCGGCATGGAGAGCACCGCCGACAGCAGGAACAGGACCGCGCCCTTGCCCACCAGGAACGTACTGGCCCCATCGGACAGGCTGTTGCCCATCAGCCCGAACAGGCTCCCCAGATACCGGAACGCGCCGCCCATGCTGTCGCTGCGGAACACCACGTCCGCCAGCAGCGCGAGAAACAGCGTCCGCCCGGTCTGGAATACCCGGAACCACCGCGCCTTTCGGTCGATGCCCAGCTTCTTCGTCCACTTTTTGAGCAGCGGACCGAAAACGGCGTCCAGGGAAAGGAGAACGCCATAGTAACAGCCAAAGATGATATAGGTCCAGTTCGCGCCGTGCCAGATACCGTTGCAGAGCCAGACGACCATAAGGGGCACGACCGTCCGGACGACCTCCTTGCCCCGGCTCCCCCAGCGCTCCTTCGCCCGGGCGCACAGCTTCCGCAGCCAGCCGGCGCCGGAAACGGGCACGAACAGGTAATCCCGAAACCAGCTGCCCAGGGAGATATGCCAGCGCCGCCAGAACTCGCCCACGGTTTTCGATATATACGGGTAATTGAAATTCTCCTTGAAATGGAACCCGAACATCAGCCCTAGGCCGATGGCCATATCCGAATACCCGCTGAAATCGAAGTAGACCTGCAACATATAGCTCGCCGCGCCGAACCACGCCAGCAGCACCGTCAGCTGCGAGTAGTCCGTGTATCCAAAGGCCCGGTCCACGATGACCGCCAGGGTGTTGGCCAGGATGGCCTTCTTCCCCATCCCGATGATGAACCGTTTGATCCCCTGGGCGAAGTCCTCCAGGGTCTCCTTCCGGCCTGTGATCTCCTCCGCCACCGTTTCATACCGGACGATGGGTCCCGCGATGAGCTGGGGAAACAGGGCCACGTACAGCATGGTGTTCAGCGGGTTCTTCTGCACCTTGCCCCGGCCATAGTACACGTCGAACACGTAGCTCATGGCCTGGAAGGTGAAAAAGGAGATGCCGATGGGCAGGGCGATGTTCCGAAGCGGGATGGGCCTGGCCCCGAACAGGGACGTCACCGCGTTGATGTTGGTGATGGTGAAGTCCAGGTATTTATACACGAAAAACAGCGACAGGTTGAACACGACCATCAGCACAAGGCAGCTTTTTGCCTTGTGCTGATAGCTTTTCGCCGTGGAAGCCTTTCCCAGCTCCCTTGCCCGGGTGTTGCACCTGTCTATCTGCCAGGCGAGAACATGGTTGACCAGGATCGAGCCGATCATCACGAATACGAATGTCGGCTCGCCCCAGGCGTAGAACAGCAGCGACGCCGCCAGCAGGAAATAGTTCTTGAGCTTTGGGTTCAGCAGATAGTACCCCGCCAGCGTCACCGGCAGGAACGCAAATAAAAATATCGTAGATGAAAAGACCATGACGACCTCATAACCCCACGGTCATTTGACCATTTTCTTTATCAGCTCGATGATGCAGTCCTTGTTCCCAAAGTTCTCCGCGGTCACATCGCCCGCGTCGATCTCGATGTCAAATTCATCCTCCAGGCGGCTGACCAGCGCTATCAGCTCGAACGAGTCGATGATCTCGTCGTCCACCATATTGGGGCCGGTGTAGGTCAGCAGCTCGTCGTTCACCCCGGCCAGGATATCAAGTATTCTCTGTTCCATGCTCTGTTTCTCCTTTTGTATCCAGATTGAATTTGATCGCCAATTCATATCCCCCGCCCATGGCGAGGTATAGCCTGTTATTTTCCCTGTCCAGCACCGTTTGCCGTCCGTCCAGGTGTTCCGCCGGCGCTTTTTTATAGCGCGTCACCTCGGCCTCGTGCCCGTCCGGCAGCCTTATCCGGGCCGGCGGGAAGATGTCGCTCCGGCCATAATCCATGGCCCGCAGCATCCGGTAGATGTCCTCCGCCGGATCGGACGCGGAGCAGACGCCGCCGCCCGGCACCTCCCAGGAATAGTACATTTTCCGCCCGCCCTCCTCAAGCCGCTGGGGCCGGCCATCGATATGCCGGACGAGAAGCTCCTCATAGAAATCCTCAAACGCCGCCGACGCCTCTTTCATGATGTCCCGCGTCAGCTCATAGGCCTTGACGTCCGCCGGGATGGGCACCTCCCGCTGGGCGATGATCGCGCCCGTGTCTACAGCGGCCTGCATATAGTGCCACGTGGCCCCGGTGACCTTCTCGCCCTCGTAGATCGCCCAGCTCTGGGTGTTCCGCCCCGGGAACTTGGGCAGCAGCGCGCTGTGGAAATTGATGATCTCCAGATTGGGCTTTTCAATGATCCGCTTCGGAAAGAGGAACGTATTCCCCGCGCTGATCACCAGCGCCGGCGCGGCGATGGCCTCCAGCGTTTCGGCCACCGCTTGCTTATCGGTGATCCGCGCGTAGTCCGCGCCGGTCTCCTCGCAGAGCGCGCGCATCTTTGATATGCCGTGGACCTCATACTCGATGCACAGCGTTCTATATCCATATTTCCCCTGGCGCTGCGCCGCGGACCGGAGCACGTCGCCCGCCGTCTTTCCCCAGCCGATCACAACGACAAGATCAAATCTGCTCTTCATGCCCTTTCCTCCTCTCACCCGATGTACTCCTGCCGCAGGGCAACCCGGTCGATCTTTCCGTTGGCGTTCAGGGGCAGCTTGTCCACGCAGATCACCTTCCCCGGCAGCATGTAGTCCGGGAGCAGGTCCCGCAGACGCCGGTTGATCTCGCTGCGGCTCATCTCCTGCTCCAAAAACAGCACGATCTTGCTGCGCTTGTCGTCATACAGGCAGCAACACATGGATATCTCCTCCAGGGACGACACCGCCGTCTCGATCTCTCCCAACTCGATCCGATGGCCCAGATGCTTGATTTGGAAGTCCTTCCGGGACAGGTAGATAATCTCATGACGCTCGTTGTACTTCACCAAGTCGCCGGTGCGGTAGATCTTCTCCTCATAGGCCGTCTGCAGCGGATTCTGCACGAAGGCCGCCGCTGTCTTTTCCGGGTTGTTGTAATACCCCACCGCCAGGGACGACCCCCGCACGCACAGCTCGCCCACCTGCTCCGGCTCCGTCACCAGCCTGTCCTGCTCGTCCAGCACCAGGATCTCCGTATTGCGCATGGGCTTACCGATAGGCAGCGGTTCGTCGTCGTTAAATTCCCGGTCTACAATGTAATACGTACAGGCATATGTGATCTCGGTCGGACCGTAGAAATTGGTATACTGTACATTCGGCAGATACTTCCTCCACACGTTCAAGTGTTTTGTCGGCATAACTTCACCGCAGAGAAGGACCCTCTTCAAGGTATCAGACAGATCAACCTTTGGCAGCGCTTTTAGTGCAGAAACCATTATCATGGCCGACGGTACCCAGCTAATGGAGGTGATCCGCTTGTCCTGCAAATACTGCAACAGTTTTACAGGCTGCGAAAACAGCACCTCCGGGATCACATAGAGGGCCGCCCCGGTTTTGACAGCCAGAAAAACACCGGGAACAGAATTATCAAAATAAAACGGTGATTGATTTCCGAAAGAGTCGTTTTCCGTGATGGAGTATTCTTCCGCCTCCCAGTCGATGAGATCAATAATGCTCCGGTGGGTGATGGCCACGCCCTTGGGCGTACCGGTGGAGCCGGAGGTGAACAGCACGTACAGAAGGTCCGTGTCCAGGATGCGGTCCGCATATTCCCGGGCCTTTTCATCGCTCACGTCGTCCCTGGTGATATCCTCAAAGCATAAGACCTTGCCGTTATAGTCCACGCTCTTCCCTGCTCCGATCCTCTCGCTCAGCGCACGTGTCGTGATGAACAGAGCTGAATGGAGTGTTTCCACGATTTTTTTTGCTCTGACCGCCGGCATATCTATGGCGATGGGGCTGTAAAAATTGCCGCTGTAGGCCACGCCCATATAAACCGCCAGCATATCGGCAGAGGTTTCCATATATATGCCGATCGGCTGTTTCCGGTCGGGCATCGCCGCCTCGATATGGGCGGCGATGGACAGCGCCGTCCGCCGCAGCTCCGCCCAGGTATAGCGCCGGTTTTCATCCGCGTATGCCGTTCTCTCCGGGAATTTTCGGGCCGTCTGCTCCAGCCACTGTACTACGCTGTTTTGCATGTCTTCCTCCTTGCTATACCGAACTGTCATTATGCTGCTACACAGTAGCAGCATAAACAGGGATATCCCTGTTTGCGGTCTTGTTTTACGGCGCCAGATTCTCCCTGGCCTGGTCTAGGGTGATGGTCTTGTCCAGATACTGCTGATAGAGGTCGCACAAAATGGCCGTGTCACCGCAGGCGATCTGCTCCCCATGCTCCAGCCACAGCACCTTCGTGCACAGCTCCTCTACCTGGCTCAGAGAGTGGGACACCAGGATCGTGGCCGCGCCGCCGGCTATGATCTCCTTCATCTTCGCCTCGCTCTTTTTCTTGAACGCCCCGTCGCCTACGGAGAGCACCTCGTCCAATATAAGGATGTCCGGCTGTACCATGCTGGCGATGGCGAAAGCCAGACGGCTCTTCATGCCCGAGGACAGCTGCTTGAAGGGCCGGTCCTGGAATCTTTCCAATTCCGCGAAGGCGATGATCTCGTCATATGTTTCATCCATGAACTTCCGGGTATACCCCAGCATGGCCCCCCGGAGATAGGCGTTTTCACGTACCGTCAGATCCCCGTCGAAGCCGCTGGCCAGCTCCAGCAGCGCCGCCACGTTCCCCTGGCGCGTCACCCAGCCCTCCGTTGGCTCCATAATGCCCGCCACCGCCTTCAGGAGCGTGGACTTGCCCGCACCGTTGGAGCCGATGATGCCCAGCATCTCCCCCTTTTCCAGGGTGAAGCTCACGTGCCTGTCCGCCCAGAACTCGCTCACATGATAATTGCGGGTCAGCTTCCGCATCACATATTCCTTGAGGCCGATCTCCTTGAAATCCCCGGTCAAATACCGGATGGAAACGTTGTTAACCTCCAAGATACTCATAGCCGGCCTCACACATAGTACAGGAATTTCGTGTTGTATTTCTTATACATGAAACAGCCCAGTCCCAGCGCGATTACCACGTCTGCCGCCATGAGCAGGTGGAACCAGATCGTCGGTATGGTCGCCTCGATGACGATCTTCCGGAAATAGCGGATGAACAGATACACCGGGTTGAGCAGGAACAGCTTCCTCGTCGTTTCGCTGTAGGTGTCGATGGTGTAGAAGATAGCGGATAGGTACATCAGCAGCATGGTGAACACGTCATATAAATACTGGATGTCCCGGAAGAACACGAACAGTGCCGACAGGATCATGCCGATGCCGATGTTGAACAGGATAAGACACCCTACGGGGTAGGCCAGGCACAGGAATTTCCACGTGAACGGCAGGCCGTCGAAGGCCACAAAGACGAAGAACACCACCAATATAAGCCCGAAGTTGATGAGCGCCTGGACGTTCCGGCTCAAGAGGAATAGATACTTGGGCACGTTCACCTTGGTGAAGATGCCGGCGTTGCCCATGATGGTGCTCATGCCGCCCTTGGTGGCGTCGGAGAAGAAGGAGAACACCAAGGTCCCGCAAAAGATGTAGATCATGTAATGGGGCGTGGTCCGGCCAAAGAACTTGGTGAACACCAGCGTCATGACCGCCAGCTGCAGCAGGGGCGACAGGATGCTCCAGGCCATGCCCAGCACGGTCCGCTTATATTTCTTTTTGAAGTCCCGCTTCACCAGTTCCTCAAACAGGAACTGGTAGTGTAATGCTCTTGCGAATACAGAATTTACTTTGTTTTCCATCTTTTCCTTGAGAGCGTCGTTATTGCCCCGTCTTTTCCGCCAGCAAGTCCTTCACCGCGTCCAGCAGGGTGTAGCTGTCCGTCACCAGCACGCCCCGGCAGTCTGCCCGTGTCGCCGCCTCGATGTCCCGCTCGTCGTCCCCGAACAGCACGCAGTCCTTCGGTATATTCAGGTCATACTCCCGCTGGGCCTCATACAGCATCCCCGGCTGGGGCTTGCGGCAGAAGCAGCCGTCGTCCCAGTTGTGGGGGCACATGTAGATCCTGTCTATCCGCGCCCCGGCCCGGCGCAGGTCCGCCTCCATCTTCTCATGGATGGCCGCCAGGGTATCCTCCGTCAGCCGGCCCCGGGCCAGCCCCGGCTGGTTCGTCACCAGCAGCACCAGGTACCCCGCCTCGTTGAGCAGCCGCACCGCCTCCTTAGCCCCCGGCAGCCACACGAAGTCCTCCGGCCGCTCGATGTAGCACGCCCGGGGCGGCCGCTCGTTCAGCGTCCCGTCCCGGTCCAGGAACACCGCCTTCCGCCCGGAGAAAAACCGCTCCGTCAGCGGCATCCGGGCATAGGACCCGATGGAATAGTACCGGTGCTCCGTCACGGTGGCGTAAAGCCGTCCCTGCTCCAGTGCACGGGCGTAGGCGAAGCGCTCGAAGCTGATGTTCTCCTCCGGCAGCCAGTCCAGCACCTCCCTGGCGATCAGCGCGTAGCCGATGTCCACCCCGTTGAGGCCCGGCGTCTGTCGGGCCTTGTCGTATACCTTCACCTTCTCGTTTTCGATGAGCAGGTTGTTTTTCGTATACCCGTCCCGGTTGGCATAGGCCGTCATCTGCACCAGGGCGTGATTTTCCCGGAACGCCGCCAGGTGCTTTGCGAAGCTGATGGGGCAGTAGTTGTCGCAGTACATCAGCAGGAAGTCGCCGTGGATAAGTCCTGCCGCCGCACGCAGCCGCGCGCCGGTCTCATACTCCACCGGCGTGACGCTGTACTGGACTGTGAGTCCCTCGATGGGTTCCGTCGCCAGATAGTCGATGATCTTCTCCGCCTTGTAGCCCAGCAGCAGCACCGCCTCCGATATGCCGAAGTCACGCACCTGCTCCAGCAAGTGCGCCATATAGGGCCGGCCCTGTATGGGATACATGGGCTTCGGGTTTTCCAGGGTGAACGGCTGCAGCCGCGTCCCCTGGCCCCCCGCCAATATCACTGCCTGCATGGTCTATCCCTCTCACCTATCCTTCAGCATCTCACAGAACAGGCGCATCATCATGTGGTTGAAGATGAGATGCACGTCCTCCGTCACCTGCATATCTTCTATGGGCGCGTGCATGCTGTGGTCCGCCAGTCGGCGCAGCTTCCCGCCGTCATAGCCGGTGACGCCGATCACCGCGCAGCCCTGGGCCTTGGCATACTCCACCGCACGGATGATGTTGGCCGAGTTGCCGCTGCCGGAGATGGCCACCACCACGTCCCCCGCCCGCAGCCGGCCTTCCAGCTGGGCGGCGAACACGTTCTCATACCCCAGGTCGTTGGAGATCGCCGTCACCATCGCGATGTTGTCGTTCAGGCAGTGGAAGCGGAACTTCTTTCCCAGCCCCTCGCTGATCCCCTTGTTGAAGTCGTTCAGCATGTGGGTGGCCGTGGATGCGCTGCCCCCGTTTCCGAAACAATACACATCCGCGCCTCGATCGTAGGCGTCCAGCAGCACGTTCATCGCCCTGCTGACCGCCGTAGTGTCCACCGCGTCCAATGTGCTCTTCACGTCGGCAAAATAATCCGTTATCAGTTTTTTGAAGTCTATGTATCTGTCCATGTCCCTGGCTCTCTCAGTCGTAAAAGATGATCTGGGACCCGGCAGGCTCGAACCGGAAGTCGATCTGCCGGTAACCGCTCAGCGCCTGCCGCACCGCCTCCTGCCGCTCCGCCGGGACGTACAGCAGCAGAAATCCGCCGCCGCCCGCGCCCAGGATCTTCCCGCCGGTAGCCCCGGCTGCCCGCGCCGCGGCATACATCCCGTCTATGGCAGGGTTGGACACCCCGGAGGCATACTGCCGCTTCTTCTGCCACGCCGCGTCCAGCGCGGGACCCCAGCTGTCCGGGTCACCTTCCCGCAGCGAACGGTATACCCGCTCTGCGTCCTCCACCATGGAGTCCAGCAGTGCCATCTTCACCTCGATGGTGTCCGTCTGCTCCCGCATGATCTTGGACGAGTCCCGGGTCAGGCCCGTGTAAAACAGCATCAGCGAAGTCTTTAACCGCTCCATGGCCGGCGCCGGCACCATGATAGGCTCCGCGCTCACTGCCCCGTCCGCATAGAACTTATACCGCCGGAAGCCGCCGTAGGCCACCGCGTACTGGTCCTGGATGCCGATGGGGTTGCCCAGCCGTTCTATCTCCAGCTCACAGGCCATCCGCGCCAGCCGCTCCGGCGGGGCATACTCCCCCTTGAAGGCCAGCAGCGCGTTCAGCGTCCCCACTGCGATGGCGCTGGAGGACGCCAGGCCCACCCCCGCCGTGGCCAGCGGCAGGTCCGCCGAGTAGATGATCTCCACGCCCTTCTCGATGCCCGTCATCTTCAGCGCCTCGCGGATGATGTTGTGCTTCACCTCATCCACCTGGTCCACGACCTCGTTCTGGGAATAGCAGACCCGGATCTGGTCGTCGAACTTCTTCAGCACCGTGATATACACGTACATATCCAGCGCCGTGCTCAATACTGTGCCGTAGCCAAAGCGGCTGTGCTCAAAATAGCCGTGAAAATCCGTTCCCCCTCCGAAAAACGACGCGCGGAGGGGCGTCTTTGAAATAACCAACGTCTATCTCTCCCGTTTCTTTGTCAGACTCTCTCCCGCCAGTAGTTCAGCGTGTCGGACAGGATCTGCTCGAACCCGATCTCCGGCCGCCAGCCCGTGATCTGCCGGAACTTCTCCGTGTCCCCGATGAGGTAGGGCACCTTCGTCGGCCGCACGAACGCAGGCTCCGTCACCCACTTGATGTCCTTCACCGTGGACATGGCGATGAGCCGCTCCAGCGTCTCCTGGAAGGTATAGACCTTGTCCTCCTCGTCCGACCCCACCAGATACAGCTCACCCGGCTCGCACTTGTGCACCGCCAGCCAATAGGCCCGCACGATGTCCTTCACGTGGGTGAAGTTGCGCTTGTCACCCGTGTCGCCGATGCGCACCACCGGCTCCTGCAGCCCCTTCTCGATGCGGGCGATCTGATAAGCGTAGGACGGCAGGCCGAACACGTTCTCACGCCGAGGCCCCTCGTGGTTGAAGGTCCGGGTCCGGTACACCTGCACGCCGTAGGACCGGAAGTAAACGTACCCGATCAGATCCTGGGCCACCTTCGTCACCGCGTAGGGGTTCACAGGCCGCAGCACGGTGAACTCGTTGATGGGCAGCTCGTCCGGGTGGATGTCGCCGTACTCCTCCCCGGAGCCGGGGATGTGGAACTTGGTGTCCGGCTTGATGTCCCGGATGGCGTCCAGGAAGTTCACGGTGCCCAGGTAGTTGGTGTCCATATACTCCCGGGGGTTGTCCCAGGAGGGGCTGACGAAGCTCTCGGAGGCCATGTGGAAGATGATGTCCGGCTGGACCTCCTTCACCACCCGGCGCACGCCGGTGGCGTCCAGGATGTTGCAGTCGTGCCAGATGATCTTGTCCGCGAAGCCCGCCACGTGGTCCATCCGGGACAGGTGCCAGCGCTTCGTGCCGTGCACCTCCACGTCCGGCATGGTCAGCAGATACTCCGCCAGGTGGGAACCCACGAATCCGGTAACGCCTGTGATCAGTACTTTTTCCATTGTTCTTCTCCTAACTTTTTAGTGCTGTCCGCGCATGCCCTTCACGCGCTCAACGTATTGTTTGAAGCTCTGGTGGTGCTTATCCCGCTGGGAGATGATGACGTTCTCCACTTTGTCCAGGGGCCAGTCGATGGCCAGGTCCGGGTCGTCCCACTGCACGCCGTCCTCATACGCAGGGCTGTACTTGTCCGTGCACTTGTATGTAAACACCGTGTGATCCCGCAGGGCCAGGAAGGCAGAGCCGAAGCCCTCCGGCAGGTACAGCATCCGCTTGTTCTCCTCGCTCAGCTCAAAGGCCTGCCACTTGCCCAGGGTGGGCGAGTCGATGCGCAGGTCCACCGCCACCTCGTATACCGCGCCGCTGCTGACCCGCACCAGCTTCCCCTGGGGGTACTCGTACTGGAAGTGGATGCCCCGCAGCGTGCCCTTGCAGGACAGGCTCTCGTTGTCCTCTCCGAAGGTAACGGGCAGGCCACGCTTCAGAAACTCCTGCTTCTCAAAGGACTTGAGAAAATACCCCCGCTCGTCCGGGAAATACCGGGGCATGATCTCCATGAGCCCCTCGATGGACGTCTTTTTGAATTCAAAATCCGGCATGTCTGTTTCTCCTTATAATTTATTATTGTTATTTAACGGTCCGTTTGGACGCTGTCGATGTAATCCCGGATCGAACGGGCAAGTTCGATCTGCGGCTCCCAGCCCGTCGCCTGCCGGATCTTCGTGATATCCGCGCAGAAGCTGATCCTGTCCTCATGATGCTGAAAGCAAGGCTCCTCTTCCAGGCCAAAGGCGCGCATGGCCTCTCCGGCGACCGACCAGATGGGCGTCGCGCGGCCTGACCCGATGTTCAAGATCTGCTGCTCCGGATCGCATTCCGCGACGCGGAGGATCGCTTTTGACAGATCCCGCACATCGATGAAATCGTTCTCGTTGTACGCGGTGCGAAGGGCCGGCTTTTGTCCGTTTTTCAAGCACTTCACCACGTAGGGGATCACAGAATTAGCCCTCTGATTTGGCCCAATCACATAAAAGGGCCTCACCCAATGGAAGTCCAGCTGTCTTTCGAGGCAATACTGCCTTGCCATCCCCAGCAGCCCCGTCTTTGCCGCTGTAAAAGCATCCGTGTTCCTTATCGGCCACTCCTCCGGGATCGCTCCCTTGGGATCGAGATACTCAAAGCAGCTTCCCGTGAAGATAAAGTGTTTGATCCCCGCCCTGTAACCCTCCTCCAGGAGGTTGAAACTGTTTCGCACGCTGTTCCAGCTGTTTTCATAGGAATAGTCCGGTATCCCTATCCAGGCCAGATGGATGCAGCAATCGATCTGCTTTGCCTGCAACACGCTGTTCAGGTGGGCGGGGTCCCCAAGGTCGCACTGCAGATACTCGTCACATTTTGATGCCGGCTCTCTCCTGCTGCCCAGCGCGTAAACAAAATGTCCGGCCCGCGCTGCGTCGGCGCACACATTTTTCCCGATAAAGCCGTTTGCGCCCGTTATCAGTAGCCTCATTTCAACACTCCTTCATTTTGCCGTACTGTCCGGCATTTCCGGCCCGGGAAGCTCCATGGCCATATTCAGGCGTATCTTCCTCGTCCCCAGCATGCCGCGGCCGTCTATGATGATCTGCGGGTCCGTTGTCTTGAAAAGAAAGTTCCCGTTTCCGAGGCGGACCCCATTGGTCCGATATGGCACGTTCCTTCCCCGTTCATCCGTGACGGAGCGGACCTTCACAAGACAGCACTGGCTGCACAGGACCGTCCTCACGGTCTTCATCTCCGCGGGAAACTCCAGCTCGACCTCTACGCCCCTGGACGGGGGCAGGTCGTTCGCCAGGCGGTAAACGACTTCGTTCGCCGCGCCCTGGCCGCGGCTTTTGCTGATATGTACGGGCTGGCATACAAGGGCCTTATGCCCGACGGCAGGATACTGATCGATGCGTTTTCCCGAATAGCCAAACCGCGCAAACGACCGCTCCATTTTCAAAAAGACCGTCCGCAGCTCTTCGTCTATCCCATAGCGCTCATAGAGAAACCCGGCGTCGTCCTCGGAGAACTGGAACTGATACATGATGCCCCGCCAGAGGATGAACAGAATCGGGACGCTGAAAGGGAGCGTCCACTCGTAATCGATCACGTGCCAGCGCCCGTCCTCCGTCACGATGATGTTCTGGGGGATCATGTCCACATTGCTCACCGCGGGCGCGCGGAGGGAAAGAAGCCGCGGATCGGCGGCGCCGAAGGTCTCCCGGAAATCCCGCGTCGGCACGAAATACTGCGCCTTCTCGGAGAGGATATCCAGCAGTCTGTCGTACTCTGCCATTACCCGCCCATAGTCCTTGGCCACGAGGCAGTCGTTTATGACCGACGACAGATTCCTCCCTTCCAGATATTCAAACTCGACCCCGTCCCCCCGCATGGCGCAGCGGTCGAAGCTGACTCCACACTCCCCATAGGCGGCGGTCAGACGCCGGTAGCTCTCGCAGATGTTCGCCGCATGCTGTCTGCCGTACCAGGAGCGGGGCGTCTTCCGGACGAGCCGCTGCCCGTCCCTGGAGAGGATGCTGGTGCGCATGTCATATATTGGCCGCCGGCCGGGATTGAATCGCACGTATTGGATCGGGTCCAGCTCGCTGTCGGGACCGGGCCGGACGGAGGCGACGACCAGATAAGAGTTTGTAAACTCGCTGAACGTCCCGTCCTCGGCCATGGTGTAGAACGCCTCTTTCTCCGCGCCCTCGTTCAGCAGATTTTCCCGGTCGTATTCCCACGTATAGCAGTGACTTGCCAGCTCTCCTCTGCGAGGCGCGTAATCGTCGGAGTAAAGATTCTGCATGAACCTGTATTCCGGCAGAGGGTAAAAGAACTTGCTGCGGCCGAATCCGGCGGCGCTCATATAGTCCTTCAGCTCACGCAGGCTGAAATACCGATGCTGGGGCATGGACGTGACGCCGGTCAGAGAGGCGCCGCCATGCTCCTCCCCCAATATCCTGCTGCCGTTAAAGGATTTGAACCCGTACTTGTTGTCCGCGGCCAGGACGACCCTGCCCCTGTCTGACAGGCGCTCCCGTGCCCAGGCCAGCATGTCCCTCTGGGGGTCGTCGCTTTGAGGAAAGTAAAGCGCCGCCTCGGAGAATGCCTCCGCCATCACGATGTAATCAAACTTCCGGTCCTCCAGCTGTGCCTCCAGACCGCTGAGGCCGCTGTAGGCGCAGTAGGTGATATTCGTATGGTCCTTGTTCCGCACAGTGCTGATATATGTCCTGACCAGGTCAAGATCAAAACAGCACACATGGCCCGCCTTGGCGGCCAGCGCCCCGGTGAGCTGACCGTAATCCGACCCCAGCTCCAGGACACTGTCGTCCTTCCGTATAGGCAGCCAATCCACGCAGTTCTTTCTCAGCTTCGACAGCACGGCGGTGTATTCCGGGAGCAGCTCCGCCGCGGAAACGGTCCTGTAATTGCTGTCATCCAATATCTCCAGCACGGCTGCGTCGAACCCGGTCAGCTCGGTGTTGCCGTCGGGGACGATATCGGTACATATCCCCCCGACAGGCAGTTCTGAAACAAACATGACTTATGCCCTCACATCCTCACGATCTTCCGCACGAACCGTCCTATGGGCCGCGGCGCCCGCTCGCTCGCCCACAGGAACAGCGCCCCCCTTACGCCCACATCGTTTGAAACCGTGGCGTCCGCGGGGACCTTCAGCACCCGCCTCAGGCCGCGGGAAAGCCCTTGGGGCAGCTTCTTGTCCGCATACAGCAGCAGCGAATGGCGCAGCTGGTATTTCTGATACGACATACACGGGCCGCTCACAGGACCGGGGCGCGAGCGCCTGAACTCGGCCACCGCGCCTCGAAGTGACCGGATCAGCGCCGCGTGGGTGCTGAACTGCACCCGGGGCATCCCCCGCAGGGCGTCCAAGGTGTCCCAGTGCATCGTCCTGAAATTGGTCAGCTCGCTGGCGGCATACTGTGGGTTGAGCACATACTCCGAGTAATAGCCGTTGTACTGGGCCACGTACGGAAGCAATCTCTCCAAGGCATGGCCCAGTGTTCCATCCCCCGCCGCCGGCTCTCTGGGGAAATCCTGGTAGGTCCATTCATGCATAAAGAGCGTTTTCAGCGCGTCCGTCCGCGCCCAAAAAAACGTGCCAGTAGAAAAAGCCCCCTTTTTCTTATCCATCGGGACCGTCATCCCCAGCGAATAGGCTACTTCGACCGATTTCTCGTAACAAAGCGTCCAGGTGTTCAGCCAGCCCAAAAAATACGACCCGTGGTAGACGACGGGCGGCACCTGCATCCCCAGGCATGGGTGCTCCTCGAACCGGTTGAGGATGTTGCTCACGTACCCCGGGCTGAAGAGCGTGTTCTCCCACAGCAGGTCCCGGAAGGACGGACCGACGGCCGTATTCTCCTTCTGGGAAGATTTCTTGTCGTGGACAAAGCAGACATACTCATACTGCATGAGGTAGTCATGGCACCCCACCAGCAACGCGCTGATATCCCTGCCTCTCTGCTCCACCTTGACGAAGATCAGGCGGTTTTTCAGGGCTTTACCGAATTTTTCGCGGAGCGTTTCGATCTGTCCGTCGTCCCGGTTCGTGAGGATGATATCCACCTCCGGCGGCAGATTCCGCAGGAATCGCAGATCATAGTCGAACAGCTCGGGATAGCTGGTGTGGAGGACCAGAGCGATCTTCTTCCCCTGATAGAGCTTCTTTCCCCCGTAAACATCCACGTCCGGCACGATGGCCGTCAGGTTGAGGCTTTGGTGGATGTCGTTCAGGTCATACTTGCGCAGGAGGTATTTGTAGATCAGGGATGTGTCATAGTCCGTCTCCCGCTCCACATACTCCATGGTCTTCTTCAGGTCGTTGCCGTAGTTATACCGCAGCGTCTCGGACTTGGGCGTGATAAAAGCCTTGCGCTTCAGGACCGGGAACCGGCGGTTCGCCACCATCTCATAGATGTTGAAGGTATGGTTGGAGATATTCTTCGTTATGTCCTCAGACTCCAGATCCGCCGTGTCGGAATAGACCCCCAGCCGGAAACCGGCGTCCTCGAACCTCTTCGTAAAGGCGGGGCCGAAGTTTGCCGCTGCCTCGGAAACGTTCTTATACTCCTGCAGGGTGCTCCAGAACTCCTGGAACACCTGTGAGACCATGAGTCTTTTCCTGAACGCCACAAAATAGGTCTGAAGATACCTGTACCGGTGGTCGTAGGGCGATGACACATTGGGTATGTTCGGTACGGCGCCGTGGGCCGAAAGGCCCCAGAAATCCACCTCCGTGCGGCTGTCCATCTCGTCAAAGACCTCTTTGAACGGATAGAGCGGACCGAAAAAGGAGTCGTTGAAAAGCACCAGCTCGTCATACTTTTCCAGCTCATTCAACCCCAGCAGGAACAGCCCGCTCTTAAAGCCGCTTATGTCAAAGCCCACGTCCGGCCGCACCGAGATCTCCTGGGAATATTTTGAAAGTACCCGGCGGCCCTCCTCCGACAGGCACCCGTTGCAGACGATGATAAGCCTGTCCAGGTTCTGGCTCATATCGTCCAGGAGATACTCGACATACTTGTCCACATATCCCTCGTCGTCAAAAAAGGCAAATATCCCTGCTCTTCTCATCTTCTAAGTTGACCTTTCTGCCGCCCCGCCGCCATAGGCGCGGGGGTTATGATGATCCTTCTTTTCGCGCGACCGTCCGCCGCGTGCTCAGCGCCGGTCGTCTGCCTCTATGTACCTGCGCAGTGCGTCATGCCAATCGGGCAGTCGGCGGAATCCGGCCTCGTCCAGACTTTTCTTGCTCAGCCGGGAGTTCAGCGGACGCGCTGCCTTCGCGGGATACTCGGCCGTTGCGATCGGGTCCACTCTGACGCGCTTCCCCGCCAGCCGGAATATCTCCCGGGCAAACTCCGCCCAGGAGCATACGCCCTCGTTGGTGGCGTGATATACGCCGTATTTGTCCGTTGTGACCATGTCACACAGAAGCGGCGCCAGGTCCGCCGTATAGGTGGGGCTGCCGATCTGGTCGGATACCACCCGCACCTCGTCCCGGTCCCCTGCCAGGCGGAGCATCGTCCTGACGAAATTGCCGCCATTGGCGCCGAATACCCAGGAAGTGCGGACGATGAAATAACGGTCCAGCAGCTCTTTGACCGCCCGCTCCCCGCCCAGCTTTGTGGTCCCGTACACATTGACCGGTCCGGTGGGGTCGTCCGGCTCATAGGGCATCTCCCCCGTCCCGGGAAACACATAGTCCGTGGAGAGATACAGCATTTTCGCCCCCGTTTCCCGGCAGGCCCGGGCGATGTTCCCCGTCCCGTCCACATTGACCGCCCGGCACTTTTCCGCCTCCTCCTCCGCCCGGTCCACCTTCGTGTAGGCCGCGCAGTGGATCACGGCGTCAGGACGGTAGCGCCGCACCGCCTCCATCACGGCTGCGGCATCGGTGACATCCAGCTCCGCGGACGACGTGCCCATATGCTCTATGCCGCGCCGGCCAAGCTCTCCGCACACGTCATATCCCAGCTGTCCGCCAAAGCCTGTAACAAACACTTTCATCATAAGACCGTCATATCAGATTCTTTTTGCCGGCCCACAGCAGCAGCTGAAACACAGGCTCCGGCACCCATCCGGCAAGCACCTCGAATACCGACGGCAGCGGACTGAACCGCCGGTACTTCCACACGGCCCTCTTGCCGCCCCGATGGGACCAGTTGTCCCTTCTGGCACCGGCCCAGGAAACAGCCTCGTCCAGCTCCGGCAAGTCCGGGAGATTCTCCCGCAGCCAAAGGAGCCGGTCGAACATAGCGTCTATCCTGACCTTCCCATAGCTGGCCTTGTCCTGTACGCCCGCCAAGAGGCCCGTCTGGTTCCCGCCGTGGATGCGGTAGCGTATCAATTTATCCGGCAGGGAGATGATCTTCCCCTTTGTCGCCGCGTACAGCGCCAGATAGTGGTCATGGACCATGTAAGGGCAAAAGGGCATGGCCGCTTTGGCCGTTTCCGCCCGGAGCAGCATCGTACAGCCGGTAACGAAGTTGCTTATGAGAAGTTCCCTTGCCAGCCCCTCCCCGGAGCGGAACACATGGTGCCGGCGCACCTTTGTGATGCTGTCCGCCGTCTGGCGCCCGTTTCCGTCTATGATGACCATATCCGAACACACCAGCTCCGCGCGCTGCGCCTCTATGGTTTCCTGCAAAACCGCCAGCTTCTCCGGCAGCCAGATGTCGTCCTGATCGCAGTAGGCAAAATATTCGCCTTCAGCCTCCGCCGTCAAAAGCGCGAAGGTGCCGTTGGAACCCAGGTTCTTCTCGTTGCGCCGTATCTCATAGGGGAAGGAGCGGATATGCTTTTTCACCAGCGCCTGTGTCGCTTCAAAGGGCGCCGTGGGCGAGCAGTCGTCCCGTATGTACAGCCGCAGATTGGGATAGCTCTGCTCCTCCAGGGACTTGAGCTGCTCCTCCAGCCAGTCCATGCGCGGCTCATATACCGCCATGAGGATGGCGATGAGCGGCCTATTTGCTTTCTTCACCACGTTTCAAAGCCCGTCACCGCGTCCTTCAGGAAGGGCGCTTTTTTGTCCTTTTCCGACAGGATAGGCATCTCTATCCCCCATTCCACGCCGATCTCCGGGTCGTTCCAGCGTATGCCCCCATCCGCCTCCGGGGCATAGGGGTTGTCCGCCTTATAGAGAAATTCCACCTCGTCGGTCAGGGTCAGGAACCCATGGCCAAATCCCCGGGGGATCACGACCTGGCGCTTGTTGGCCTCACTCAGCTCCACTGCCGCCCACTTCTTATAGGTAGGGCTGCTGGGCCGCAGGTCCACCGCCACGTCCAGCACCGCCCCACGGATGCATTGCACCAGCTTTGCCTGGGCCTTGTCCCCCCGTTGGAAGTGGATGCCCCGCAGGGTCCCCTTCACCGCGGATGCCGAGAGGTTATCCTGGACGAAGTCATAATGGAATCCGCTGGCCTCGAACTCCCTCTTAGACCAGCTCTCCATGAAAAAACCCCGATCATCGTAAAATACCCGGGGTTCGAGAATGTATACGCCTGCCAGCGCTGTCTTCGTATATTTCATCGCGATTTCACCATGGGCGTGTCCGCCTCATTCAGCTTCCGTCCGCCTGCTCAAGATCAGCCGCGCCACGATCAAAACATGTCTTATGACCGTGCGCACATACAACGTCATTAGATTATAGCACATCCTAACTATATATGACAAGTAACAATAAGTGTTATTTCAACACTCTGCGCGTGGCAGGAGCGGTCATCTGCGCATAAAAAAATCCCCCGTTTCGTGCAGCGGTTTCACACTGCACAAAACGGGGGGATTTGCGTCCACGATATGGCCGGGTCATGTTCCAGTTGCCCCACTCACACATCACCCCACGCGGCGTCGAAGGTGAGGCTCACGGTCTTGTCCTCGCGCTGGACACAGTAGATGGGCAGTTCCTTGGCGGAGGCGGACACGCCCACCACCGCCGGACTGTTCACCACCCAGAATATGGCGGCCACCGCCAGCACCAGGGCAGCAGGCCCCAGTATCCGGCGGTGTTTCATCAGCATGGTTCGGATCTTTCCCACATCATATACCTCCGGGTCGATTTTGGTACATCCTATGTGCCATCCCGGCGGATTATGAGGGGCTGTCAGCTATATGCAAAGCGGCCCGGGCGGCAGAGCCGTCCGGGCCGTTCGTCATTTTATATCGCCCCGAAGAGCCACAGGACCAGCAGGCCGAAGCCTACGATCACCAGCACGGCGGGGAGCACCAGCACCAGGTACGCGGAGAATACCATGGCGAACTTATCCTTCCAGGAAAGATGGGTGTTCTCCATGCCCTCCCGCAGCTGTCGCTCCTTCTCCGGGTCCGGATTCGACCGGAGGCGGCCCAATACAGACATGGGATCAGTCCGCCTCGGCCGTGTCCTCGGTATGCCGGGACACGTTCACCATCTTCGGCAGCTCGAACAGGTACGAGCCGTCCTCCGCCAGCTTCTTCTGGGGGAAGTGGCAGGCCAGATAGTGGCCCGGCTCCACCTCCGTCAGCTCCGGCGGCACGGTCTTGCACTTGTCGCAGGCCATATAGCACCGGGTATGGAACTTGCACCCGGAGGGCGGCTTGATGGGGCTGGGGATGTTGCCCTCCAGCAGGATGCGGTCCCTCTTCAGGGAGTCCAGGTCGGTGGTGGGGATGGCGGACAGCAGCGCCACCGTATAGGGGTGGCGGGGGTCCTTGAAGATGGTTTCGCTGTCGCCCAGCTCCACCACGTTGCCCAGGTACATCACGCAGATACGATCGGAGATATACCGGACCACGGACAGGTCATGGCTGATGAACATGTACGTCAGGTGCTGCTTTTCCTTCAGCTCCTGCAGCAGGTTGATGATCTGGGACTGGATGGACACGTCCAGCGCGGACACGCACTCGTCGCAGACGATGAACTTCGGCTGCACCGCCAATGCCCGGGCGATGGCCACGCGCTGACGCTGGCCGCCGGAGAACTGGTGGGGATACCGATGGAGCATATACTCCTGCAGGCCGCACATCTCCATGGTCCGGACGATGTGCTGGCGCATTTTATCGGTGCCGTGCTTGTAGAAGTTGTGGGTCAGCAGGCCCTCCTCGATGATCTGACCGATGGTCATACGGGGGTTTAGGCTGGAATAGGGGTCCTGGAAGATGATCTGCAGGTCCTTGCGGAACAGGCGCATCTCGTTGTACTTCAGCCGGGACAGGTCGATGCCGGTGTCCCGCATGGCCTCGTACTTGTCGAACTCCTCATTGCCGGCGTACTTCGCCCGCAGCTGGTCCAGCTGCTCGTCCACCGCCTTCACGGCGGCGTCGCAGGCGTCGTATTCCTTCTGGGCCGCGTCCAGCTTGTTCTTGGCGGAACCCGCCTGGCCGGCGCTCTTGGGGTCGTCCATCAGGCTGTCATAGTCCAGCCGGGCCTTCACCAGGGCCTCCCGGGCCTTGCGGCGCTTGAGCTGCTCGCCGTGCTGCTTCAGCAGCAGGTCACGGCCGGCGTTGCCCTCGTCCACAGCGAAGAAGCCGCCCATGATCTTGACGATGTTCATCAGACAGGTCTGCTCCTCGCAGCGGGCCAGGTTCTGCTCCTGGAGGGTGTAGAAGTCGGCGTTGTCCTTGCCGCCCAGCTGCTCCACCTTTTTGTCCAGCTCCTCGGTCTTGCTGTGGGCCTTGCTGAGCTTTTCCTTGAACTTGTGCAACTCCTTGAGGGTCTTTTCCACGTACTCAGGGGCCATATCCTCCAAGGTGGAGCCATAATACATGGTGGTACCGGCGGTCTGGGGATACAGCTGCAGCAGCACACGGCCCAGGGTGGACTTGCCGCATCCGGACTCGCCCACCACGCCCAGGGTCTCGCCCTCGTAGATGTCCAGGGAGATGTCCTCGTTGGCGCGCACATACAGCTGCTCCCGCTGGAACAGGCTGCTCTTGGCCACGGGGAAATACTTTTTCAGGTCAGTGATTGACAGTAATTTTTTGGTGCTCTGCACTGCGTCTCACCTCCTTGTCAGGATAGAAGCATCTGATAAGCTGATCGTTGCCCAGGTCCTCCAGGACCGGCTCCTCCTCCAGGCAGCGCTGGGTGGCGTACTTGCACCGGGGCGCGAACTTGCAGCCCTTGGGCAGGGCCAGCGGGTGAGGCACCACGCCGGGGATGGGTTCGATCTTCTCATCGATGGCATTCAGCCGGGGGATGGACATCATCAGTCCCTCGGTGTAGGGGTGGCTGACCGCCCCTTCGGAGAATATGACGCGGGCGGAGGCCTTCTCCACCACCTGGCCGCAGTACATGACGGCCACATCGTCGGCCATCTCGTTGATAACGCCCAGGTCGTGGGTGATAAAGATGATGCTGGTGCCCTTCTCCCGCTGCAGATCGTTCATCAGCCGCAGGATCTGGGCCTGGATGGTCACATCCAGGGCCGTGGTCGGCTCGTCGGCGATGAGGATCTTGGGCCGGCAGGCCAGGGCCATGGCGATCATCACGCGCTGGCGCATGCCGCCGGACAGCTGGTGGGGATACTGGCGGATGACCGCCTCGGGGTTGGGGATCTGCACGTCATAGAGCATCTTCAGAGCCTGCTCATGGGCCTGCTTCTTGTTCATGCCCTGGTGGATGATGAACGGCTCGGACAGCTGCCGGTCCACGGTAAAGACCGGGTTCAGGCTGGTCATAGGCTCCTGGAAGATGACGGAGATGGCGTTGCCGCGGATGTGGTACATCTCCTCCCTGCTCAGCTTCGTCAGCTCCTTGCCCTCGAAGATGATCTCGCCGGAGTCGATATAGCCGTTGTCGTCCAGCAGCTGGAGGATGCTCATGGCGGACACGGACTTGCCCGAGCCGGACTCGCCCACGATGCCGATGGTCTTGCCCTCCTCCAGGGAGTAGGACACATCGTTGACCGCCTTTACGATACCCTTTTTCGTCTTGAAAAAGGTACGAAGATTCTTTACTTCAAGCAGTGGCATGTGTGTCCCTCCTCACTTTTCAACGCTGGACTTGGGGTCCAGAACGTCGCGCAGGGCGTCGCCCACGATGTTGATGCAGACGGTGGTCACCGCCAGGAAGATAGAGGTGAACACCCACTGCCACCAGTACGCGTTGATGATGGTCTCGTTGTTGGCGCCGTTGAGCATATTGCCCCAGGTCGGCCGGGGATATGCCACGCCGAAGCCCAGGTAGCTCAAGGAGGACTCGGTCAGCATGCAGGTGCCGAAGTCCAGCATCAGGCTCACCAGGATGACGCTCATCACGTTGGGGAGGATATGCTTGAAGGCGATGACGCTCTCCTTCACGCCCATGGACTGGGCGGCCACCACGTACTCGCTCTCGCGGACCACCAGGATCTGGCCGCGGACCAGACGGGCCAGGCCCGGCCAGGTCAGCACGCCCAGGATGCACATGATGATGAAGATACGCATGGTCTCGCTCAGCACCATACGGCTCATGACCGCCGAAAGGATCATGGCGAAGGGCAAAAACGGGATGGCGGAGAAGATCTCCGCGATACGCATCAGCAGCACGTCCACCTTCCCGCCGAAGTAGCCGGAAAGGCAGCCGATGATGATGCCGATGATGGTGGAGATGATGACGGCCACCGCGCCCACGGTCATGGTCATCTTGCCGCCGTTGATGATGCGCTGGAAGATGTCGGCGCCCCGGTTATCGGTGCCGAACAGGTACCCCTTCAGGCCCCACTTGGCGCACAGGTCGCCGTTGGCGTCCTTGGCGTAGGTCTGGAACGCGCCGGCAAAGATCTCGCTGGCGCCGTTGGCCTCCTCGGGCACCTGGCACTGGTTCAGCGCGTCGCCGCCCCAGGAGTACACGTGGCCCTTATTGGTCAGGCCGGAGTAGTGATACGAGCCGCTGACGATCTGCACATAGTCCTCGTCCTCGGGCAGCTCCGGCGCCGCCACCACGTCCAGCGGGAAGTCGCCGGTGAAGCACACGGACCCGTCGCTCAGCAGCAGGCACAGGTTGCTGTTGGTGGCGGTGATGGCCTCGATGGTCCGGCCGTCCAGGTACTCGCCGATGGCCACGGCCTTGCTGTTCATGTTGCTGCGCACCATGTTGAACAGGTCGCGGGAGCCGGTATACACGCTGTTGTGCCGGCCGTTCAGGCCCACGATGTAGTTCAGGGTGAAGTCGATGTCGTCGGCCATGCCCAGGTTCAGGAACAGATCCATGTTGGCATAGGTCAGCTTGTTGCCCCACAGATACAGCTTCCCGTCGTCCATCAGGATGGCGCTGACCTGGTAGCCGCATGTCAGCTTCTTGATGTGGCTGACGTCCACGCCGTTATCCGCCAGCTCCTGGGGGAAGTAGGCGATGTTGGGGTTGACCTCCTTGCCGGCGGCCACGGTCTCGGCCTCGGTGCCGTACTGGCCCAGGGTCTTGGCGCCCCAGCAATAAATCTTGCCGGACTCGCTGATGGCCACCACGTGGTCGATGCCCGCCGCCACCATGGCGATCTTGTCGTTGAGGACCTCCTCAGGGATCTGGCTGATATCCACGCCCGTGGTGCCGATCTGGGTGGAACCCCAGATATACACCTTGCCGGCGTTGGACAGGCCCACGGTGAAGGAGCCGTAGCTGTCGATCATCTTGATATCGTTCTCCAGCTCCTTGGGCACCTTCATCAGGCTCATATTGGGCGCCATGCTCTGCTGGGTGACCTCGGTATAGGCGTCCTTATATTTTGGCATGAACAGCGGCCCGACGAACACGGTGATGAACATGCAGATAAGCAATATCAGCGCGCCCACGGCCAGCTTCCTCTCCAGGAAGTTGTTGACCACCTGCCGCATAGGGCTGACGATGGCCTCTGCGTCGGCGGCCTTCGCCGCGTCCATCTCGTCCGCCAGGGTATTGCTGCCGCCCCGGAACAGGCGTCCCAGCCAGGAGGCATGCTTCTGGGAAGAATCTTTCTTGCTCATAACTCTGCCTCCCCTCTCACTTATTGACCCGGACCCGCGGGTCGACCAGGCCGTACACCAGGTCGATCACCAGCGTGCCGATCAGGCTCGTGGCGATGTAGAACATCTGCATCAGCAGCACCAGGTCATAGTCCGCGTCACGCAGCGCCGTCAGCATGATACGGCCCATGCCGTTCCAGCCGAAGATGTTCTCGATGACGATGGACCCGCCGAAGATGCCCAAAAACCAGCCCACCACCAGCGTGACGATGGGGATCAGGGCGTTGCGCCAGGCGTGGGAGTAGATGACCACCTTTTCCTTCAGGCCCTTGGCCCGGGCGGTCTTGATGCAGTCCATGCTCAGCGCCTCGATCATGGACGCCCGCACGTAACGGGTCATGCCGCCCAGGGAGCAGAAAACCTCCGTGATCAGCGGCAGGGCCATGTAGTACATCTCGTCCTTGAACCGGGCGAAGCCCACATAGCTGGACCCGGGCGTCTTCATCCCGCTGGGCGGGAAGATGTGCAGCTTCGAGCAGAAGATCCAGATGAACAGTATCGCCACCAGGAAGGTGGGCAGAGAGTAGCCCAAAATGGTGAACACCTGCACGGCCTGGTCCGTCTTGCTGCCCCGCCGCACCGCGCAGTGGATGCCCAGGGGGATGGTGATACCAAGCGCCAGGATGGTGACGAATATGTTCAGCTTGATGGTGTTGATCATGGGCTGCGCCACCACGTCCACCACCGGCTTTTTATAGTCGTACGAATAGCCCAGGTTGCCCTCGAGCAGTCCGTCGTAGCTTCCGTCGTAAAGGGGGTATACCCCGATCCAGCGCAGGTACCGGATCACTTTATTATTTGTGTCCGTGCCGTACATGCGTTGGTATTTCAAAAGGAGCCTGTCGAAGAATTCCTGTTCCTGCCCCTTGGGAACGGAGTTCTTCAGCGCCTTCAATTCCGCCTGAGCGTCGGTATAGGCTCGGTTGGCGGGCACCAGACTGTAGATCATAAACAGTATGAACGACAGCAGCACCAGCACCACCAGCATATACCCGACCCTCTTGAGAACGTATCTTCCCATATCATTTCCTCGCTCTCTTCCGGAGCACGCGCCGCGGACACATGTTCACGCCAAGCGCACACTCTGTTAAAATAAAACGCCGCGGAGCGGGGGGCGCGCCCCCGGTCCGCGGCGCAGGGTCTTATGCTATTTCGGGTCTATGCGTCTGCTTCTCAGCCCAGCAGGTACACGTCTGCCATATCCTTGATGTAGCAGACGGAGTTGTTCTCGAACCAGTAGGGATCGAGACGCCAGTTCCAGCTGTAGTCATAGGCAGCGGAGGTGAAACCGGTGGCGAAGTTGAAGCAGTTGTAGGTGGGAGTGCCGCTGTAGCTGACGCCCAGAGCGCCCTGATACAGCTCGTCGAGCATCGGGTTGAACTCGCCGATGGTCTGCTGCACCACGAAGCCGGCGGCCTTGATGTTGTCGTTCTCCATGAAGCCGGTCACCAGCAGGTCGGTGAACTCGTTATCGGAGGTGCCGTACCAGTTGAGGGCCAGAGGCATGTAGTAATCGTCGCCCACCTGGGTCACGGTGTAAGCGCCGTCAACGGAGGCGTAGGTGATGTCGTAGTCATACATCTCGGCAGCGGGGATCTTCTTGTAGCGGACACCCTCGCCGGAGTAATCGGTACCGTCAGCGTTGTACACCCAGCCGCCGGCCTCCAGCACAGCGATGGCCTGGTCGACAGAGGTGTTGTAGGAGTTCAGCAGCATGCCGTCGGCCAGAGCCGCCTGATACTGCCAAGCGCCGGTGTAGTACGGGCCGTCGGTGACGCCGCCGTAGCCGCCGGTGAAGTCCTTCGCGAAGGTGGCGCGGTCAAGGCAGTAAGCGATGGCCTCACGGACCTCCTTGAACTGGGCCGGGCCCAGATCGCCACGGAAGCCCAGCTTGCCGTAGCCGGCGCGGCTGTAGTGGGTGGCGACGTACTTGTCGGGGTTGTCGTTGACCAGCTTGATGGCCTCGTCGGTGGCGTCGCCGCCGGTCACGCCGGACAGGACATCCACGCCGCCGGCCTGGAAGTCAGCCAGCTGGGTCTCGGAGATGATGCGCTTGTAGACGACCTTCTCGATCTGGGGAACGGTGCCCTCGTAGTTGCCCTTGAACTCAGGGTTCTTCACCAGGGTGACGGAGTGGTCCGCCTCGTCCCACTCTTCGATCATGTAGGGGCCGGAGTAGGGATAATCCTGAGAGTGATCCCACACAGCGTCGCTGATCTGCTGCGCGTGGGTGTAAACGCCCTCGCCGTCCATCTCATAGAAGCTGTCGGACAGGTAGATGCCGTCGCCGTCATCCATGATGTCAACGTCGTCGCCGAGCCACAGGTTCAGAGGCTGGGGAGATAAGCCGGCGTAGGTGATGGCGTAGAAGTAAGGCATGTACTGAGCGTCAACAGTGACCTGCAGGGTGTACTCGTCGAGCAGACGCACGCCGGCGAAGGTCTTGCTGGGCTCGATGTCGCTGTCCTCAGCGGGAGCAGCGTCGGGGCCGCCGTAGGCGTTGAAGGCCTCATAGCCCACGAAGTTCAGGCCGCTGGTGCCGGTGCCGCCCGCCTGCAGAGCCACGGGGCCGCAGTTGGCCAGCATGGCGACAACGTAGTTCTTCGCGGTGATGGCGGAGCCATCGGAGAACTTCAGGTCGTCATACAGGTGGATGGTGTAGGTGCGGGAGCCGTCCTCGTTGTCAACGGTCTCCAGGTTCTCCACGACGGTGGGGTTGACCTCGTAGCCGCCCTCCTTGGTGGTGGAGACGGTCTCCAGACCGGTGATCAGGTTCTCCACATCCAGGTCGCCGGCGCCGGGGCTGGACACGCCGTAGGAGCTGCTGCGCAGACGGCCGGACAGCTCGGTGGTGTTGCCCAGGAAGATGGAGTTATCGTCCTTCTCGCTGGTCCAGTCGATCAGAGCGGAAGCGGGACCCCAGTAGGGGTTGGTGGGATGCTCGTCGGTACCCTTGATCTCGGCATTGTAGATGTCGTAGTACTCGTTGGAGTACAGGGGGATCTCAGGCAGCAGGGAGTTCCAGCGCTGGATGTACAGCTTCCACCAGCTGGCGTACACGTCGTCCTCGGTCTGCCAGTAGCCGTCCTCGGGAACGGTGGTGTTGTACACCATGGCCATGGACAGGAAGTCCATGCCCAGCTCGTAGAGCTGACCGTCACGCTCGATGTAAGCGTAGCCGGTATCCGGGTCCTCGATGACCTCGTCGATGGTCACGTCGGAGCCGAACTGCTCGTACAGCTCCACGTAGTCGGTGCCATACTCCAGGCCGGCGATGCTGGTGACAGGCTCGGCCTTGGGAGCCTCGGACGCGAACGCCGGAGCGCCAAGAGCCAGGACCATGACCAGGGCCAGAAGCAGGCTGATCAGTTTCTTCATCTTGTTTCCTCCTATAATATTTTTGTTTTTGCGCTTTCTACAAATCCCCGAAGAGATGTTGTATATGTTCTCATTCGCCCCGTAGGATACGGGGCGACAGGGGGGCCGGCCCCCCTGGCTGTCCGCGGCGGAAAAACGTTCGTCCGCCGTAGAAATATTAAATGTATTTTAGTACTTTATCGTGATGGTGTCAAGAAAACAATCCGGAAATGCCGCCGGATTCATCCAATTACAGCACTTTGCCCAGCCCCCGCCAATATCTGCCCGGGGATTTCGGGTGAAAATGCCAGTGCTCACACGATGCCGCCGAGATCGTAATCCGCCAGCCACTTGCTGGCCTTCTCGCATACCCCGGCCAAGCAATGGGGGTCGAAGGGACTCTCCAGACCGGCATTGGCCAGCAGCTCCGTGAACACCCGGCTGCCGCCCTGGCGGGTGTAGGCCATGTACTTTTCCCACGCCGCTTTCTGGTCGTCCTGCAGCAGCGCCCAGAACTGCAGCGACACCGTCTGGGCCAGGCAGTAATCGATGTAATAAAACGGTCGGGAGTAGATGTGGTGCTGCCGCTGCCAGCCCTCTCCCTCGCTGTAGAAGGGGATGTCCCCGTCCAGCTTCATCCAGGGCATATACACCCCCAGCAGCCGCTTCCAGGTGGCGTGCCGCTCCGCCGGGGTCATCTCCGGGTGGTCGTATACCTCGTGCTGGAAGTGGTCCACCATGGTGCCGTAGGGGATGAACGTCAGCGCCCCGGCCAGGTGGCTGTACCGGAATTTCCGCGCGTCGTCGCCGAAGAAGTCCTCCTCCCAGGGCCAGGCCATGAACTCCATGCTCATGGAGTGGACCTCGCAGCCCTCCATGCTGGGCCAGATGTACTGGGCGGGGACGCGGTCCTTGTTCATCCAGGAGGCGAAGGCGTGGCCGGCCTCGTGGGTGACCACCTCCACGTCGTGCTGGGTGCCGTTGAAGTTGGCGAAGATGAACGGTACGCCGTAGTCGGGGATGCTGGTGCAGTAGCCGCCGGCCTCCTTGCCCTCGGTGGACAGCACGTCCAGCAGCTCCATATCCAGCATGGTGTTGAAAAACTCCGCGGTCTCGGGACTCAGCTCATTATAGAACTTCTTCCCCGCCGCCAGGATATCGTCGGGCGTGCCCTGGGGCCGGGGGTTGCCGGAGCGGAACTCCAGCGCGTTGTCCGCGAAGCTCATGGGGTACTGCTTGCCCAGCCGCTCCGCCTGCCGCCGGTAGATATCGTCCGCCACCGGGACGAGATACTTCACCACCGCCTCCCGGAAGCGCTCCACGTCCTCCCGGCCATAGCAGTTGCGGCCCATGCTGTAGTAGCCCAGGGGTGTGTAGCCGCCGTAGCCCAGCTTCTTGCCCATGCCGTCGCGCAGGTGCACCAGCTTGTCGTAGATGTCGTCCAGCTTATCCTGGTTGTCCTTGTACCACTGCCCCTCCGCCTTCCAGGCGGCCAGCCGCCGGGCATCGTCCGGGTCGTTTTTGAACGGCGTGATCTGGCTGAGGGTGTACATGTTCCCCTCGAAGGGGATCTGGGCCGACGCCAGCAGCTTTTCATACTCCTGGGACAGGTCGTTGTCCTGGATCAGATCGGGGATGATCTCCGGGGAGAACGCCTTCAGGGCGATCTCCGCGTTGAGGAACATAAGCGTACCGTACTCCGCCTCGAAATCCTTCCGGAAGGGGCTGGCCAGCATGGCCAGGGTCCACTGCTGCTCGTACTCCTGCAGGGCCGGGCCGGCGGCGTTCCAGAACTTCATCTCCCCGTCGTAAAACGCGTCCCGGGTGTCGATGCTGTGGCGGATGTGGGCCAGGGTTCCCATGGTGCGGCCATGCTTGGCCTCCTGCTCCTTGGCCAGGAACAGCTCCTTCGCCTCGGCGTAGCTGGAGGCGTTTTTCAGCTTCTCCGTCATGGCCGCCAGGTCCTTCTTCATCTGCTCCACGTCGGGGCGCTCATAGGGCATTTCCGAGAATTTTATCATGTATATCCTCCGTTTCCGGTCCCATCGGGGCCGATAGTCCGATAAAATTGCATTTTAATTGTACCACACCGGCCGGCAAAGTGCAAGGCCGGGGAAAACTTCGCCGGGAAATTTGATATTTTCCCGCCGCCGTGGTAAAATCGGGCCATGAATACGCTAGATCAGGACATCCGATATCTCAAGGGCGTGGGCGACGCCCGGGCCAAGGCCCTGGAAAAGCTGGGCGTGCGCACCCTGGGCGACCTGCTGGGGTACTTTCCCCGGGCCTATGAGGACCGGCGGGCCATCTACGCCATCGCCGACGCGCCCCTGGACACGCCGGTGTGCGTGCGCGCCATGGCCGCCTCCGCGCCCACCGCCGCCTTCGTGCGCCGGGGCATGGAGCTATTGAAGCTGCGGGCGGTGGACGAGTCCGGCGCGGTGGACATCACCTGGTTCAACCAGAATTTCCTCCGCAGCCAGTTCGTCCCCGGCCAGACCTATATCTTCTACGGCCGGCTCACCGCCATGGGCCGCCGCCGTGCCATGGCCAACCCCGCCTTCGAGCGGGAGGACCGCCAGGGCGTGGTCACAGGCCGCATCCTGCCCATCTACCGGCTCACCGCCGGCGTGACCCAAAAGCTGCTGCTGTCCGCCATGGAGCAGGCCCTGGAAAAGTGCGGCGGGCAGGTGCCCGACGTGCTCCCCCCCGCCCTGGCTGGCCGCCTGAACCTGGCCCAGGCGCCCTACGCCTACGAGAACATCCACTTCCCCCGGGACGACCAGGCCCTGGAGCAGGCCCGGCGGCGGCTGGTGTTCGAGGAGCTGTTCGTGCTGGCGGCGGCATTGGGCCTCATGCGCCGGGAGCGCACCGCCTCCGGCGGCCGGCGGATCACGCCCCGGCCCATGGAGCCGTTCTGGTCCGCCCTGCCCTACCGGCCCACCGGCGCCCAGGTCCGGGCGGTGGAGAAGGCGCTGGCGGACATGGCCTCCGGCGCGCCCATGAACCGGCTACTTCAGGGCGACGTGGGCAGCGGCAAGACCCTGGTGGCCGCGGCCCTCATCTGGCAGTGTGCCCAAAACGGGATGCAGGCCGCCTTCATGGCCCCCACGGAGATATTGGCCGAGCAGCACTATAAAAACCTCTCCGCCCTGCTGGAGCCTATGGGCGTGCGCCTGGTGAAGCTGACCGGCTCCATGAAGCCGACGGAAAAGCGCCATGCCGGGGAGCTGCTGGCCGCGGGCATGGCCCAGGCCGCCGTGGGCACCCACGCCCTTCTCAGCGCCGGCGTCACTTTCTCCGACTTAGGGCTTGTGGTCACCGACGAGCAGCACCGCTTCGGCGTGGAGCAGCGCAGCGCCCTGGCGGGCAAGGGCCTCCGGCCCCATGTACTGGTCATGTCCGCCACCCCCATCCCCCGGACCCTGGCCCTCATCATCTACGGGGACCTGGACATCTCCGTGCTCAACGAGCTGCCCCCGGGCCGGCAGAAGGTGGACACCTTCGCCCTGGGCGAGGACATGCGCCCGCGGATATGGCGGTTTGTCCGCCGTCTGGTGGGCGAGGGCCGGCAGGTGTTCGTGGTCTGCCCTATGGTGGAGGAGAACGAGGAGCTGCCCGCCGGGGTGAAGAGCGCGGAAACCTGGGCCAAGACCCTGCAGCGGGACGTGTTCCCCGACCTGCGGGTGGGGTGTGTCCACGGCAGGATGAAGGGCCGGGACAAGGACAGGGTGATGGCCGCCTTCGCCGCCGGGGAGTACGACATCCTGGTGTCCACCACGGTGATCGAGGTGGGCGTGGATGTGCCCAACGCGGCGCTGATGATCGTGGAGAACGCCGACCGCTTCGGCCTGAGCCAGCTGCACCAGCTCCGGGGCCGTGTGGGCCGGGGCAGCCACAAGAGCTACTGCGTGCTCTTCTCCGACGCCCAGGGCCAGGAGGCCAAGTCCCGGCTGCGGATCATGGTCCAGACGAACGACGGCTTCGCCATCTCTGAGGAGGACCTGCGCCTGCGGGGTCCCGGCGACTTCTTCGGCTCCCGGCAGCACGGTCTGCCCCAGATGCACGTGGCGGACCTGTCCGCTGACATGCGGGTGCTGAAGCAGGCCCAGGACGAGGCCCAGGCCCTTCTGGCGGCGGACCCGGCGCTGGAGAGGCCGGAGAACCGCCCCCTCAAAGAGCGCATCAGCCGCCTGTTCGACCTGCACGGCGACACCTTCAACTGAGGGCGCGTGCGCATCAAAGCTAGCGGCATTTCCCGAGCCGGTGTGTAGTATTTGAAGGAAAACAGGTATGGATAAAGTCGTTATCAAGAAGATAGAAACGGATACGGAGATCAGAGAAAAAGCGTATGTTCACTGGAAATCATGGCAAGAAGCTTATTCGGGGATCGTCGAACAGAAATATCTTGATGAGCATACGCTTGAACAGTGTGAAGAAATGGCTCTCCGCTCAGCAGATAACACGATCATCGCAAAGAAAGACGGTCATGTTATTGGATTTGCTGAGTATGGAGAAAACCACGACGGAGATCTGCCAAACGCGGGCGAGATCGGTGCGCTTTATGTTTTGGCAGACCACAATGGATGCGGAATAGGAAAACAGTTATTACAGGAAGCTCTCATTCTATTAAAAGACTATCCCCATATCGCGATCTGGGTACTAAAGGAGAACGAGAGGGCGATCGCGTTTTATAAACGATGCGGATTCCAGTTTGATGGACACCAAGGCATGACGCAGATCGGTGCTGCTGCGGCAAGAATGAGATTGGAAAGATAACTTCCAGTTTATCTCACCGCGCACGGACAAAATAAAAAACAAGCGGCAGAGCCGCTTGTTTTTTATTTTGCTTGTCTTATTCCTCTTCGGCAGGCTCGTCCACCTCAGGGGCGACGCCGCTGACCTCGCCGGTGGCGGAGATCTCGTACACCAGAGCGTCATCCTCAGGCTCGGGATCAGGCTCCGGCTTTCTGGGCGCGCGCTGACGGGCGGGAGCCGGTTCCGGCTCGATGAGAGCGCGGATGCTCAGGGAGATCTTCTGCTTGTCGTTGTCGATGGCGGTGATCTTGGCGTCCACCTCCTGACCCACGGACAGGACCTCCTCCGGCTTGCCGATGCGACGATTGGCGATCTGGGAGATGTGGATCAGGCCGTCCACGCCGGGCAGCACCTCGGCAAAAGCGCCGAAGGGCATCAGCTTGACGATCTTCACCTTGGCCACGTCGCCGGGCTGATAGGCCGCGGTGAACTTGGCCCAGGGGTTGTCCTCCGCCTTGCGGTAGCCCAGGGAGATCTTCCGCTTCTCGGGGTCGAAGCTGATGACATGGACCTCCACCTCCTGGCCGATGGACAGCACGTCCTCCGGCTTGCGGATGCGGTCCCAGCTGATCTCGGAAACATGGACCATGCCGTCCACGCCGCCGATGTCCACGAAGGCGCCGTAGCTGGTCATGCTCTTGACGGTGCCCTGATAGACCTTGCCGTTTTCGATCTCGGCCCAGATCTTGTCCGCCTTCTCCCGGCGCTCCCGGACGGCGACGCTGCGGATGGAGCCGACGACGCGCTTGCGGGAGCGGTTGACCTCGGTGATACGGAAGCGGACGGTCTTGCCCACCAGCTCGCTCATGGGCACATCGCGGCCCAGGCCGGTCTGGGAGGCGGGGATGAACACGCGGATGCCCTTGATGTTGATGACCACGCCGCCCTTGTTCTCCTCGGAGACCTTCCCCTCCAGGACGGTGCCGTCCTCATAGGCTGCCTCCACGTCGGTCCAGCTCTTGGCGGCGTCCAGACGGCGCTTGGACAGCTGCACGGTGCCCTCCACGTCGTTGACGCGAACAACGGAAGCCTGGATCTCATCGCCGACCTTGACCAGCTCGTTGATGTCCACACCGGGCTTGTCGTCGGTGAACTCGGATACGGATATGTATCCGGAGTGCTTGGTGGGCAGATCAACGGTGATCTCCGTGGAGCCGATGGCGGCCACGGTGCCGGTGACGGTGTCGCCGTTGTGGATGGTGCGGATGGAGTCCTCCAGCAGCTGATCGAAGCTCTTCTCCGCGGGCGCAGCGGGCGTCTCCTCGGCGGCGGGGGCCTCTGCCTCGGGAGCGGCTGCTTCCTCAGCGGCAGGTGCGACGGGGGCCTCTTCGACGGCAGGGACTTCCTCCGCCGCGGGGGCTTCCGCTGCCACAGGGGCTTCCTCCACTACGGGAGTCTCCTCGGCGACGGGTTCTTCTTTCAGGATCTCAGGCTCGTTCATTTTGTTTACTACCTCCTTAATTATCCACGAGGGCGTTGAGGCGCCGGCGGTGACGCCGACGGAAGAACACCCGGAAAGGCGCTTTCGGTCCAGCTCGTCCGCTTTTTCCACGAACAGGACGACGGGGCAGTTTTCCGCGCATATCTGCGCCAGATGGATGGAGTTGGCGCTGTGCCTCCCCCCCGCCACGATCACCGCGTCGCAGGACGCGGCGAGCTGTCTGGCCTCATTTTGCCTAATACTCGTAGCATCGCATATTGTATCAAATATCTGCGCGTTTGTACACAGTTTTTTTATCGAATTAATACTTTGTTCACTAATTTCTTTGTTGGAGGTGGTCTGAAAAACCACCGTGACGGGGCTGTCGGGGGTGAAAGACCGCTCCTCCATCCACCGGCGCAGCTCATCGGCGCTGCGCACCACCGCCGCGCCGTCGCACCAGCCGCATATGCCCTGCACCTCCGGGTGGTCCGGCTCGCCGAACACCACCACCTGCCGGCCCTCCCGGCCGGCCCGCTCCACGATCCGGTGGATGCGGGACACCTTGGGGCAGGTAGCGTCCACGATGACGCACCCCTTCCCCTCCAGTATGTCCCGTTCCGCCCGGGAAATACCGTGGGAGCGGATGACCACCGGCGCGCCGGCGGGCACGTCCTCCGCCCGCCGGGCGGTGCGCAGGCCCTTCGCCTCCTGGCGGGCCACCGCGTCCCGGTTGTGGATCAGCTCCCCCAGGCTCCAGCAGGCTCCATATCGCTCCAGCGCCTGCTCCGTCAGGGATACCGCCCGGTCCACGCCGAAGCAGAACCCGGCGCTCTTCGCCACCGTGACGGTCATAGCGCCGCCCTCTCCGCCATCCGCCGGCGCACCAGGTCATACACCGCGCCGATGCTCTGTTCCAATGTCATGTCCGAGGTATCCAGCGTCACGGCGTCCTCCGCCGCCCGCAGGGGCGCGGCGGCCCGGGAGGCGTCGTCATGGTCCCGCCGGGCCATGTCCGCCGCCACCTGCTCATAGGTACTGTCGTCCCCCTTGGCGGCCAGCTCCGCCAGACGGCGGCGCGCCCGCGCCTCGGGGGAGGCGGTGAGGAATATCTTCAGGTCCGCGTCGGGCAGCACCACCGTGCCGATGTCCCGCCCGTCCATGACCACGCTCTGCCGCCGGGCGGTCTGGCGCTGCATGTCCAGCAAAAATCCCCGCACCACCGGCAGGGCGGACACCGCCGAGGCATACATGCTCATCTCCGGCGTGCGGATGGCCGCGGACACATCCTCTCCGCCCAGGAACATCCGCTGGCTGCCGTCGGGGCCGTAGTCGAAGGATATGTCCAGCGCCGGCAGCAGCGGCGCCACCGCGGCGGCGTCATGGGGGTCCCGCCCCGCCCGGCGCACCGCCAGCCCCACCGTCCGGTAGATGGCCCCGGTGTCCACGTACACGAACCCGCACCGGGCCGCCACCGCCTTGGCGATGGTGCTCTTGCCGGCCCCGGAGGGGCCGTCGATGGCCACGGAAAACACATTGTCGTTCATTTCGATCCTCCTCCCGCGGCCAGCCCGGCCTTCCGGCCGGTGGCCCATGCGATCTGCAGGTTGAACCCGCCGGTATACCCGTCTACGTCCAATATCTCCCCGGCGAAGTACAGCCCCGGCACCAGCTTGCTCATCATGGTCCGGGGGTCCACCTGCTTCACATCCACCCCGCCGGCGGTGACGATGGCCTCCGCCGGGGGCCGCGTGCCGGATACGGGCACGGGAAAGTCCTTCAGCCGCTCCCCCAGGGCCAGGCGCTTTTCCCGGGTCAGGTCATGGGCCTTCTCCTCCGGGTCGATGCCCGCCGCGTCCAGCAGCGCCGGGATCAGCGACCGGGGTGCCAGGTCCGTCAGGGCGTTGGTCATGTCCCGATTGGAATACTTTTCCAGGTCCCGGCGGATGCGCCCGTCCAGCTTCTCTGCGTCCAGGGCGGGCTTGAAGTCCACGGACAGGGAGTAGCGCCTGCCTGCCCAGTCCCGGATGTGGGCGCTGGCGGACAGGACCAGAGGGCCGGTGACGCCGAAGTGGGCGAAGAGCATCTCCCCCCGCTCCTTCCATATGGCTTTGCCGTCCTCCAGCAATGTCAGATCCACGTTTCGCGGCGCCAGCCCCGCCAGGCGGACACAGCAGGCGTCCCCGCTCACAAGGGGCACCAAAGACGGCCTGGGCGCCACGATCCGGTGGCCCAGCGCCGCCGCCATGGCGTAACCGTCGCCGGTGGAGCCGGTGGCAGGATAGGATATGCCCCCCGTGGCCAGCACGGCCCATCCGCAGCCGATGACGCCCCGCTCCGTCTCCACGCCGGTCACGGCGCCGTCGGGGCCGGTGACGATCCTCACCGCCCGACCGTGGACCCGGCCCACGCCCAGCACGTCCATCCGCCCGGCCAGGGCATCGGCCACGTCGTGGGCGTTGTCGGACACGGGAAACACCCGCCCGCCCCGCTCGGTCTTCAGCGGCACGCCCAGATCCTCGAAAAAGGCCATGGCCGCCGCCGGCGGGAAGGCGGTGAGGGCGCTGTATAAAAACTTCGGGTTGCCCGGCACGTTGGCCAGCACGCCCTTCACATCGCAGTCGTTGGTCAGGTTGCACCGGCCCTTGCCCGTGATGCGCACCTTCCGGCCCATCTGCCGGTTCGGCTCGACGACGATCACGTCCAGCCCCCGCTCCGCGGCGGTCACCGCGGCCATCATGCCGGCGGCGCCCCCGCCCACGATCACCCCGTCAGCTCTCACTGCCGGTGAACACGCCGTACTCGCTCCACAGCTTCTCCAGATAGCCGAACGTTTCGTCCAGAGAGTCCCGCTTCCGGGCCGCCACGGCCACGATCAGGGCGTTGATGACGCTCATGGGCGCCACCAGGGAGTCCAGGAAGGACACCATGTCGCTCTTGGCGAACAGCTTGATGTCCGCCAGGGGGGCGAAGGGCGAGTGGTCGTTGTCCGTCAGGGCGATGACCGTGGCGCCCCGGCCCTTGGCAAACTGCATGGCCTTCAGTGACCCCGCGGAGTACCGGGGGTAGCTGATGCCCATGTACACGTCCCCGGGGCCGATGTGCATGATCTGTTCATACACCTCGTTGGCGGTGGTGTCGTGGACCAGGCGCACGTCCTGCACCAGCAGGTTCATGTAAAAGCCCATGAAGCTGGCCAGGGATGCGGACGAGCGCATGCCCACGATGTACAGGTGCTTCGCCTGGGCGATGGCGTCCACCGCGGCGGCGAAGCTGTCCCGGTCCATCTCCTCCAGGGTGCTCTGCAGCTTCTCCACGTCGGAGGTGAGCACCGCCTTCATCAGGTCGCCGCCGTCCATCATGTCCTTGGCCACGGCGATGCGCTGGACGCTGGTGAGGCGGCTGCGGACCATCTCCTGCATGGCCCGGCGCATGCCCGGATAGCCGTCGAAGCCCAGCTCCGTGGCGAAGCGCACCACTGTCGATTCGCTCACGCCCACGGTGCGCCCCAGCTTCCCCGCCGTCATAAAGGCGGCCTTATCGTAATTGTCCGTGATGAACCGGGCGATGCGCTTCTGGCCCTTGGACAGGTGCCGGGCGCTGTCGTTCATCAGGGAAAGGATGTCTTTTTCCATGTGATATCTCCTCTGTGCGCCGCGTCCGGCGCACCAGATACTATCATAGCGGGACAGCCGGAAAAATGCAAGTATTCTTCTGAAATTTTCTTTTCCTTGCAAAACGCCGGCTGATTCCCGGGAAAAATCACGGTTTTTGCAAGAAGGCTACCTCATCCCTTGTCATATGCCGCCACTTGCCCACGGGCAGGTCCCCCAGGGTGACCGGCCCCTCGGCGACGCGCACCAGGCGGCTTACATGCAGCGAGCATTTATCGCACATCCGGCGGATCTGGCGGTTTTTCCCCTCGTGGATCACCACCTGCACCTCCGCGGCGTCGCCCCGCCGCTCGATCAGCGTCACCTTCGGCCTGGCGATAGGCTCGCCGTCCAGGCTGTCCATGGCCCGCAGGGCCGCCAGGGAGCCGGGGATGTCCGGTCCCTGGACAAAGACGGTATAGACCTTGTCCACCTGGTGGGACGGGTGCATCATGCGGTTGGCGGCCTGGCCGTCGTCGGTGAAGATGAGCAGCCCCTCCGAGTCCATGTCCAGCCGGCCCACGGGATACAGCCGCCCGCCCGCGTCCGCCACCAGCTCCGCCGCCGTGGGGCGGCCCCGGTCGTCCCGCATGGTGGTGACGTATCCCCGGGGCTTGTTGAGCACTATGTACCGCCGCCGGGCCGCCGGTCGAAGGGGCTGGCCGTCCACCCGGATGTCGTCCCTGTCCGGGTCGGCGCTCATGCCCACCGAGGCCCGGGCGCCGTTGACCGTCACCCTTCCGGCGGCGATCATCTCCTCCGCCGCCCGACGGGAGGCGATCCCCGCGGCGGATATGAGCTTTTGCAATCTCTGGTCCATGTCCTCTCCTCTCTAGCCCAGCAGCGCCAGGAGCTTGTCCCACACCGACGGCTCTTCTTGCGTCTGTGCCACATCCTCGGCGCACACCAGCGCCGTCCGGGCCACCTCCACGCCGTTTAAGAACGCCGCCGCCTCGCCGCACACCTGGCCGGCGGCCACCTCCGCGTACAAAAACGCCGGCAGCCGGTACTCCACCCGGATAGGCTCCCCGCCCCGGTGGAGCACCCACAGTCCCTCCGGCGCGGTGACGCGCACCTCCGGCTGCTCGCCGCCCATCACCGGCACGGACCAGGCCCGGCCCGCCAGCACGTCGCTGCGGTCATAGAGATCATAGGCCCAGTCGTACAGGTCCCGGTGGTCGTCCCAGTCGTCCGGGTCGGACAACGTCACGCATATGAGCGTCACGCCCTCCCGCTCACAGGCGGTCACCAGCGTCCGCCCGGCGGCGGAGGTGTAGCCCGTCTTGACGCCGAACACCCCCTCGCACTCCCACAAGAGCCTGTTGTGGTTGACGAAGGTCCTCTCCCCGATCTTGTACGACCGGGTGGACACGATCCGGCGCAGATCCCCGTCGGCAAGCGCCGCCCGGGTGATGATCGCCAGGTCCCTGGCGCTGGCGTAATGGCCCGGTTCATCCAGGCCGTTGGGGTTGGCGAAGTGGGTGTTGGCGCAGCCCAGGCGCTGGGCGGCGTCGTTCATCAGCGCCGCGAAATCCTCCACGGACCCCGCCGCCGTGCAGGCCAGGGCCACCGCCGCGTCGTTGCCGGAGGCCAGCATCAGCCCGTACAGCAGCTGCTCCACCGTCAGGGTCTGGCCCGGGGCCAGGTACATGCTGGACCCCTCCACGCCCGTCCAGGCCGGGTCCACGGTCACCTCGTCGTCCAGCCCACACTGCTCCAGCGCCGTCAGTGCGGTCATGATCTTCGTGGTGGACGCGATGGCCATCGGCTCGTCCGGCAGCCGCTGCCAGAGAAGCCTGCCGCTGTCCGCGTCCATCAGCACCCCCGCCTTGCAGGACAGGTCCGGCTCCCGGGCCGAAGCGGAGGCGCTCACGCCGCCCATCAGCAGCGCCGCCGCCAGCGCCAGCGCCGGGATCGCTCTCAAGTTCATAATAAGCACCGCCTTTCAGCAGTGCTTATTCTTGCCGTTTCCGCCGGGCTTTAGCCCTGGCCGGGACCCTTTTTCCCATTTTTGTCCAGATACCGCTCCAGCCGCTCCAGCACCTCCGGCACCATGTCCAGAAGTCTGTCCGCCGTGGAGAAGGCCGGCGGCTGGATGGCCAGCATCCGGCTGGTGCCGTCCCGGCTCATCAGAAAGCCCACCGGCTCCACCTTCACCGCCGCGCTGCCGCCGCCCCATATCCCTCCGCGGACGGAGGCGTCCGTCTTGTCCCCGCCGCCGGAGGCAAAGCCGAAGGTGAGCCGGGACACGGGGATCAGCGTGGTCCCGTCCGGGATGGTCAGGGGCGTGCCGATGACGGTGTCCGGGTCCACCATGCCCCGGATACGGTCCATGGCGCTCTGCATCAGCTCGTTCACCGCGTGTTCTGCCATAGGCGCATCATCCTTCCTTTTTCCCGCCGGCTCTCCGCCGGCGTCTGTACCGGAAGTATTGACGCAAACAGTCCGTTCCAAACGCCGCTCCCGCCTCCAGCAGATTTCCCATCCGCACGGCGGCGCAGCCCTCCCAGGCAAGCTCCCCCGGTCCGCCGGTCAGGTCCGCCCGCACCCGCAGGTCCGCCCCGGGCACATGGGCGGCGATGGCCTCCATGGCCGCCCCCGCCCGGCCATATGCCATGGCGGCGGCATAGGGGTCTGGTCCCCCGGCGGTATAGTGGATGCGCAGGTCCCGGACAGACACGTACCGGGCCATGCCCTTTACAGCCCGCAAGGCGCTGCCCAGGAGCGCGAAACGCACCTCTTTTGACCCTCTGCGTGCCTTCTTTTGCACTCTTTTGCCCCGTCTGTGAACGGGCAATTCCCGCCGGAAAGGCCCTATTTCCAGGGCAAGACACAGCTTTCCTGCCTCGTACCGGCCCCTCAGCCGCACCGGCAGGAACATAATGGCGATCACCGCCGCCGCGGCCCACGCCGCGCTCTGAGCTGTCACAGCGCTTTAAGCGCCCTCCTTTTCCTCCGCCGCGGCGGCCTGTTCCGCCTGCCGCAGGGCCTCCACCTTCTGCTGCAGCTCAACGGCCGCGTCGCTGCCCGCCAGCTCCGGCAGGGGCGGCAGGTCCTCCAGAGTGGACGCCCCCACCGAGCGCAGAAACAGGTCGGTGGTCCTGTACAGGGTGGGCCGGCCCACGGTCTCCAGGTGGCCGCATGGCTCGATCATGCCCCGCTCGGTGAGCACGCCCACCGTATAGGAGCTGTCCAGGCCCCGCATCTGCTCGATGTAGGCCCTCGTCACCGGCTGGAAGTAGGCCACGATGGCCAGCACCTCCAGCGACGCCTGGCTGAGCCGGGGCGCCCGGCGCTGCTCCAAAGCCCGGGTGATGGCCCCGGCGAACTCCGGGGCGCTGTGCATCTGCAGATCGTCGTTCAGCCGCACCAGCCGGATGCCCCGGCCCCCGGCGCGGTACTCCTCCTCCAGCGCCGACGCCGCGTCCAGGATATCCTCCCGGTCCGCGTCCAGCACCAGGGCCAGCCGCTCCGCGCTCACCGGCTCCCCGGAGGCGAACAGTATGGCCTCCACGGCGTTTCTCAGTTCTATCTTATCCATAATCCATGTTCTCCAAAATGGCCTCGGTGTCGCCGCCGGTAAATTCCACGGCGTAGTCCTCCCCCTCCCGCCGGATGGTCACGCTGCCCATGGAGCACATGGTCAGCAGCGACAGAAAGGTGGCCACCACCTCCGAGCGGCTGGAGGCCATGGCGTACAGCTGGTGCAGGGTATAGCGCCGGCCCCGCAGCAGGCCGATGAGCTGGCGGCTCTTGTCCTGCACGGAGTAGACGATGGGCCGGGGGATGGGCACGCTGGTCTCCTCCTCCCGCTGGGGCACGCCCTTTTGCAGCATCCCCGCCAGGGCGGCCAGCAGCTCCCAGCTCTCGTGCCGGTAGTCATAGGGGCCGTACTTGGCCATAGGCTCAGCCGGGGTGGAGAACAGCAGCGCCCCCTCCTCCAGCCGGCGGGCCAGCTCCGGCAGATTCTGCTTCACCGCCGCGAAGGCGTCCCGGCTCTTCAGCTGCTCCAGGCTGGCCATCAGCAGCTCCAGCTCGCCGGTCTCCTCCGTGCCCGCCAGGAGGGTCTTCGTCTTTATGTAGACAAGGTGGGAGGCCATCTGCACGAACTCGCTGGCCACCTCCAGGTCCATCCGCTGCATCCGGGCCATCCAGTCCATGTACTGGTCCAGGATGTCGGCGATGCGTATGTCCCGTATCTCTATTTTGTTTTTGGCCAGGAGCATCAGGATGAGGGTCAGAGGCCCCTCAAAGTCCTGCATCTCCTCCCGGGAGCGTATGACGCCCTCCAGGTGGAAGGTGGGATTTTCCATCAGTCAGTTTACCAGCTCAAAGGCAAATTCCGCGATAAAAAACAGCTTGTCGTATATCCAGGCGGTGACGGTGGACAGGTACCCGGACAGGCCCCCGGAGATCACCAGCACCATGACGATGAGCATGCCATAGCGCTCATAGCGCATCAGCTTTTCATAGGCGCTGTCGCTGAGAAAGGCGAACAGCACCTTCGACCCGTCCAGGGGCGAGATGGGCAGCAGGTTGAACACCGCCAGCGACAGGGACATGAAGGCCGTGTTCATCACCATCTGCAGCACGTTATAGGAAAACGCCGTCCCCCGCAGGTACAGCGGCCCGTATAAAAGCCCATACAGAAACAGGCACACCGCCCCTATCAGAAGGTTGCTCACCGGTCCGGCCAGGGCCGTGATGGCCATGCCCTGGCGGGGCTTGTCGAAGTGGCGCATGTCCACCGGCACGGGCTTTGCCCAGCCGAAGCGGAACAGCACCATCATCACCAGTCCCCAGGGGTCAATGTGCTTCAGGGGATTGAGGGTGAGCCGGCCCGCCATCCTGGCGGTGTTGTCCCCCAGCTTATAGGCCGTGTAGCCGTGGGCCAGCTCATGGAGGGTGATGCATATCAGCGCCGGCAACACCCGCAGCGCCGTGTCTGTCAGCACGGACCAGTCCAGATTCCGAAATACGTTTGCAAATCCTTCCATATCACACCCGGGCGGAGATCACCCGCAACAGCTCCTCCCTGCCCGTGCCCTTCTCAGCGGAAAAGGGCACCAGGGGCACATCGTCGGCCAGGGAGAGGGTCTGCCGGATCAGGGCCAGGTTCGGCTCCATCTCCGACTTTTTCAGCTTGTCCCACTTGTTGGCCACCGCCGCGATGGGGCAGCCGCATCCGGCGAACAGCCCCGCCATCATCACGTCCAGCTCCGTGGGCTTGTGTCTGCCGTCCAGGATCTGCACTCCCAGGGCGAAGCGCTCGCCCTCGGCGAAGAAGTCCTCCATCAGCCGTCCCCAGCGCTCGATCTCCGCCTGGGGCCGGCGGGCATAGCCGTAGCCGGGAAGGTCTGCGAACCAGACCTTCCCGCCCACGAGAAAGTAGTTGATATTCGTGGTCTTGCCGGGGCTGGCCCCCACCCGGGCCAGGTTCTTCCGGCCCAGCAGGCAGTTGATGACGGAGCTTTTGCCCACGTTGGACTTGCCCGCGAACACCACCAGCGGCCTGTCGTCCCACAGAAAGTCCGCCTTCTTCCCGGCGGACCGGACGAACACCGCCGGGTCAGTTTTCAGCATGACTGTCCTCCCGGCACAGCGCGGTGTCCAGCACCGTTTCCACCCGGCTGGCGGTGACGAAGTTCAGCGCCGAGCGGACGGCGGGGTCGATGTCCGCCAGATCAGGCTCGTTCTCTGCGGGGATGAGTACCGTGTGGATGCCGGAGCGCAGGGCGGCCATGGTCTTTTCCCTCAGCCCGCCGATGGGCAGCACCCGGCCCCGGAGGGTGATCTCCCCGGTCATGGCCACGTCCTGTCGCACGGGCACGCCGGTCAGGGCCGACACCAGGCCCGTGCATATGGTCACGCCGGCGGAGGGTCCGTCCTTGGGCACGGCCCCCTCCGGGAAGTGGATGTGGATGTCCTTTTTCTTGTAAAACTCCGGCTCCACCCCCAGCTCCGCGGCGTGGGCGCGGATATAGGACATGGCGGCGTGGGCGGACTCCTTCATCACGTCCCCCAGGTTGCCGGTCAGCTCCAGCTTGCCGGAGCCGTCCATGACGCCCACCTCGGCGTCCAGCATCTCGCCGCCCACCCGGGTCCAGGCCAGGCCGTGGACAAGGCCCACCTCCGCCTGACCGCCGGTGCGCTGGTCCCGGTACTTGGCCGGGCCTAAGAACTCCTCCAGGCTCCCGGCGCGCAGATACTTGCTCTTGAAATCCCCCGCCACGATGCCCGCGGCGGTCTTGCGGCAGATGGCGGCCAGCTGCTGTTCCAGCCGGCGCACGCCGCTCTCCCGGGTGTACCGCGCGATGATCTCCCGCATGGCCCCGTCGTTGATGCGCAGCTGATTGCCGTTGAGGCCGTGCTTTTTCCGCTGCTTGGGCAGCAGGTGGTCCCGGGCGATGGCCAGCTTCTCCTCGTCGGTATAGCCGGGGAACTCCACCACCTCCATCCGGTCTAGCAGCGCCGGCGGGATGGTGTCGGCGGAGTTGGCGGTGGTGATGAAGAACACCTCGCTCAGATCGAAGGGCAGCTCCAGGAAGTGGTCCCTAAACTGGCTGTTCTGCTCCGGGTCCAGGGCCTCCAGCAGCGCCGCGGAGGGGTCGCCCCGGTAGTCGGAACCCAGCTTGTCGATCTCGTCCAGGACCATCACCGGGTTGCGGCTGCCCGCCTGCTGGATGCCCGCCATGATCCGGCCCGGCATGGCCCCCACATAGGTCTTGCGGTGGCCGCGGATCTCCGCCTCGTCATGGATGCCGCCCAGGGAGATGCGGCACATCTTCCGGCCCATGGCCCGGGCGATGGACAGGGCGATACTCGTCTTGCCGGTGCCCGGAGGACCCAGCAGGCACAGGATGGAACCCTTCTGGTCCGGCGCCAGGCGCCGCACCGCCAGGTACTCGATCACACGCTGTTTGATCTTCTCTAATCCGAAGTGGTCCGCGTCCAGGGCCTTGCGCACCGCCTCGGTGTCCAAATTGTCCTCGGTGGCCCGCTCCCAGGGGATCTCCAGGCAGATGTCCAGATAGGTCCTTATGACGGCTGCCTCGGCGCTGCCGAAGGGCTGCTTGGCCAGCCGGCCTATCTCCTTATACAGCTTGGCGGAGACCTCCTTGGGCAGCTTGGCCCTGGCCACGGCAGCGCGGTACTCCTCCGTGTCGTCGGTATAGCCCTCGTCCTCCCCCAGCTCCGCCTGGATGGTGCGCAGCTGCTCCCGCAGGAACATCTCCCGCTGGGCGCGCTTCATCCGCTTGGCGGCCTCCTCGTGGATGGAGTGCTCCATGTCCAGGATATCCAGCTCCCAGCGCAGCAGGCGGTTGACCAGCGCCAGCCGCCGCAGGGGCCGCAGCTCCTCCAGCACCATCTGCTTCTGGTCGTAGCGCATATAGATGCTCTGGGTCACATAGTCCGCCACATAGCCGGCGTCGGTGCTGCCCAGGATGTCCCGCAGCACCTCGTCCATCTCCAGGCCGGAGGCCTGGGCATATTTCTCCAGCAGGCCGTAGCACTGGCGGATCAGGGCCTCCGTCTTTACGGCGCCCCGGGGGCTTGGCTCGCTGTAGAGCACCTCCACCTGGGCGGTGGGATAGGGCTTCATGCCGGTAAGCCGGGACAGATATCCCCGGTCCACGCCCTCCACCATCACCTTGGCGCTCTCCTCGCCGGGCACCCGCAGCACCTGGTGGATGCGGCAGACCGTACCGATGTTATAAAGGCCGTCAGCACTGGTGACGCCCTCCTGAGCCGGGTCGCGCTGGGCCAGCAGGAACAGGTTCTGCTCCCCCTCTATGGCCGCGTTCAGGGCCGCCTGGGCCTCGGCGCGCTCCACGTCGAAGATCAGCCGCATCCCCGGGAACACGCTGATGCCCCGCAGGAAGATGGCGGGCAGCACCTGGTAACGGGTGACGGTCGTAGTTTCTGTATCCATGAAAATCACCTCTCATTCGCAAAAGGCCGCACATCCGTGCGGCCCTTTGTGTCAGGAAGCGTCAAGATCCAGCCGCCGCTTCCGGTATATCACCGGACGGGAGCCGTTTATGACGCTGTCGGCTGTGATGATCACCTTGTCTATGGTGTCGTCGGAGGGCGCCTCGAACATGATGGAGGTCATCAGCTTCTCCATGATGCTCCGCAGCCCCCGGGCGCCGATGTCCATGTCGATGGCCTTGTCCGCCACCGCCTCCAGGGCCTTAGGGTCGAACTCCAGCTGCACGTCGTCATAGGAGAGCATGGCCTGGTACTGCTTCACCAGGGCGTTTTTCGGCTCCGTCAGGATGCGGATCAAATCCTCCCTGGTCAGGCTGTCCAAGGTGGTGACCACCGGAAGCCGGCCGATGAGTTCGGGGATGATGCCGAATTTCAGCAGGTCGTGGCTCTGCACGTGGCTGAGCACCTCGCCCACGTCCTTCTCCTTGCGGCTGGACACCTCGGCGCCGAAGCCCATGCTCTTCCGGTCCAGGCGGTTTTCGATGATCTTCTCCAGACCGTCGAAGGCGCCGCCGCAGATGAACAGGATGCTGCTGGTGTCGATGTGGATGAACTCCTGGTGGGGGTGCTTGCGCCCGCCCTGGGGCGGCACGGCGGCCACGGTGCCCTCCAGGATCTTCAGCAGGGCCTGCTGCACCCCCTCGCCGGACACGTCCCGGGTGATGGAGGTGTTCTCGCTCTTGCGGGAGATCTTGTCGATCTCGTCGATGTAGATGATGCCCTGCTGGGCACGCTCCACATCGAAATCCGCCGCCTGCAGCAGCCGCAGCAGGATGTTCTCCACGTCCTCGCCCACATAGCCCGCCTCTGTGAGGGTGGTGGCGTCGGCAATGGCGAAGGGCACGTTCAGCATCCGGGCCAGGGTCTGGGCGAACAGGGTCTTGCCGGAGCCGGTAGGTCCCACAAGAAGGATGTTGGACTTTTGCAGGTCCACGTCGCCCTGCTGGCCGTGGACGATGCGCTTATAGTGGTTGTACACCGCCACGGACAGGGCGATCTTGGCCCGGTCCTGGCCGATGATGTACTCGTCCAGGGCTTTTTTGATCTGCCTGGGGGTGGGCACGTCCTTCAGCTCCACCGCCGGGGCGCGGCCCGGCTGCTCATCCAGGGTAAACTCGGGGTAATCCTCCTCCAGCTCCTCCCCCAGGATGTTCAGGCACAGCCGCACGCACTCGTCGCATATATACGCGTCGTTGCCCGCGATGAGCCGCCGGACCTGGGACTGGGGCTTGCCGCAGAAGCTGCATCGGATGTTTTTTCTCTCGCCGTCTCTCGGCATAGCGCTACCTCTTTTACCTCTTTGTGATGATCTTGTCGATCAGGCCGAAGGCCTGGGCCTCCTCGGCGGACATGAAGTTGTCCCGCTCGCAGGCGGCGGCCACTTCCTCATAGCTCTTGCCGGTGCGCTCGGACAGGATGTGGTTCAGCCGCTGCTTGACGGACTCAAAGTGCTTCAGGTGGATGGCCATATCGGTGACCTGGCCCTGGGTGCCGGCGGAGGGCTGATGGATCATGATCTCGGCGTTGGGCAGGGCGATGCGCTTGCCCTTGGCGCCGCTGGCCAGCAGGAACGCGCCCATGCTGGCGGCCATGCCCACACAGATGGTGGACACGTCGCACTTGATATACTGCATGGTGTCGTAAATGGCCATGCCCGCGGTGACGCTGCCGCCGGGGGAGTTGATGTAGAACTGGATGTCCTTGTCCGGGTCCTGGCCCTCCAGATAGAGCATCTGGGCCACGATCAGGGAGGCGGTGGTGTCGTTTACCTCCTCCGACAGCATGATGATCCGGTCGTTCAGCAGCCGGGAGAAGATGTCATAGCTGCGCTCTCCCCGGGAGGTCTGTTCCACTACATAAGGCACTAAACTCATCTCAAACGCTCCTTTCAGCACTGGAAGCCTATCCAAAATCCCCGCCGCTTATTCCGCCTTGGTCTCCGCCTCGGCGCCGTCGGTCTCCTCGGTCTTTTTCTTCCGGGGGGCGCGCTTTTTGGGCGCGGGCTTGGTTTCCTCGGCGGCGGCTTCCTCCGCAGGCTCAGCCGCCTTCTCCTCGGCGGGAGCCTTCTTCTTGGACGCGCGCTTCTTGGGCGCGGGCTTGGCCTCCCCCGCGGGGGCCTCCTCCGCCACAGGCTCGGTGGGCACGCCGGTGTCGAAGATGAGCTGGGCGGCCTTGCGGGTCTTCAGATCCTCCCCGATCACCTCGCGGGTCAGGGACTGCTTCACCTGCTCGGCGGTCATGTTGTACTGCTTGGCCAGGTTTTCATACTCCTGGTCGATCTCCTCGTCGGAGACAGTGATGTCCTCGGCCTTGACGATGGCGTCCAGCACCACGTCGGTCTTGGCCCGGCGCTGGGCGGTGGGACGCATGGAGTCCCGGAAGGCGGCCATGGTCTGGCCCAGATACTTCAGGTACAGCTCCAGATTCAGGCCGTTCATCTGCAGGTTGCGGTCGTACTCCCGGACCATGGAGTCCAGCTGCTCCTCCACCATGGCGTCGGGGATGTCGGCGGTCATGTTGTCGCCGGCCTTCTCGATGAGCACGGACTGGTAGGCGTTCTCCGCGTCGGCCTCGGCGGCCTTGGTCAGCCGCTCCCGGATGGAGTTTTTGTACTCGTCCAGAGTGTCGAACTCGCTGACGTCCTTGGCAAACTCGTCGTCCAGCTCGGGCAGCTCGGTCTGCTTGACCTCGTTGCACTTGACGTGGAACACGGCGGCCTTGCCGGCCAGGGAGGGCTCATGGTACTGCTCGGGGAAGGTCACGTTCACGTCCTTCTCCTCCCCGGCGCTCATGCCCACCACCTGGTCCTCGAACCCGGGGATGAAGGCGCCGGAACCCAGGACCAGGTTGTGGCCCTCGGCCTTGCCGCCGTCGAAGGGCACGCCGTCCACGGTGCCCAGATAGTCGATGACCGCAGTGTCCTCCAGCTTGGCGGGGCGGTCCACGGTGACGATGCGGCCGTTGCGCCGGCGGACCTTCTCCACTTCCTCGTCCACCTGGCTGTCGGCGATCTCCACCTTGGCCTTGGGGGCCTCCAGGCCCTTGTACTGGCCCAGGGTGACCTCGGGCCACACGGCGGTGAGGAAGGTGAGAGTCAGCTCTTTGTCGTCGGACACGTCCATGCCCTTCACGGCGGGGGTGCCCACCACCCGCAGGCCGGACTGCTCCGCGCCGAAGGTGAAGGCGGCCGGGGCCAGATCGTCGGCGGCGTCCTCATAGAACACGTCCTTGCCGTACAGGCCCTCGATGATCATCCGGGGGGCCTTGCCCTTGCGGAAGCCCTGGACGAATATTTTGCTCTTGTTCTTCAGATAGGCGCCGTTGACCGCCTTCTCGAACTCGGCGGCGTCGCACAGCACCTCGAAGGTGACGGTGCTCTTTTCGTTTTTCTCTACGTTCTTTACGATCATGGGTCGGCTTCTCCTTCCTATATTACGCGGGGGGTATATTAAATAATTGATCGTCTGTTGACACAGTTTTTTATTTTACCAAAAATTATAGGATTTTACAAGGTCTAAAGTTGATCCCGTCGGCGGAAACGCAAATATGCCGGGTATTTTCATACCAGCCGTTGAACGCCAGGCGCAGACTTTCCGCGTGCAGATGGCCGGAGCAGCAGCATTTCACGTCATACTGCCGCAAAAGCGCCAGGATCTCCGGGCACACATACCCGCCGTACTTGGGCGGATAGTGGAGAAACACGTACTTCTCCCGCTCCCCCGCCGCCTTCAATGACGCCTCCAGCCGCAGGACCTCCCGGGCCATGAGCTTTTTGTCGTGGTCGGTGCTGCGGCTGTCGCCGTAAAACCAGCCCTTGGTGCCGCATATGGCGGCGGCCTCGCCGTAGGGATAGAAGTTGTTGTGCAGGATCGAGATGCTGTTCAGGCCGTTGTCCGTAAAGAAGGCGTTCATCTTCGCGGCGCTGGTCCACCAGAAGTCGTGGTTGCCCTTTAGGATGATCTTCCGGCCTGGCAGGGCGTTTATGAATCGGAAGTCCTCCAGCGCCCCCGGCAGGTCCAAGGCCCAGCTGCTGTCCCCGCACAGGACGGTCACGTCCTCCTGTCCCACGTCCTGAAAGCCCTCCCGGAGCTTGTCGACGTACCCGGCCCACCGGGGGCCGAACACGTCCATGGGCTTGTCCGCCGCCAGGGACAGGTGCAGGTCGCCTATGGCAAAAAGTGACATGGCATAAGGGCCTTTCTTCGGGCAGATACTATCCCCGAGGTGATATGGATGGACAAGAAAAATTGCGGCGGCCGGGAGTGCCTGAGCGGGGTGCACTGCTGTGTGGAGAACTGCGTTCATCACACCATGGGCAACGAGTGCACCGCCGAGCACATCAGCGTCAAGAGCGAGGATGCCTCCACCAAGGCGGAGACCTTCTGCGGCACCTTCGCGCCTGTGGACACCTGGCAGATCGTGTGACCTCAGGGGGGCGGCGCTATGCCGCCCTCTACATAGCGTCGAAATGTTCCTGAAGACTTCGGGGCCTTGCTGGCAAGTCCCCTCTGTCGGTCAGGGACATTTCTCCTTTTCCCCACGCGATCCGCTTCGCTGGGTTCGCGTGGGGACCCCGTTAGGACAGAAACTCTGCTACCGCCGCAGGCATGTCCTCCCGGGCCACCCAGCGGTCGAAGCGTACCTTCTTTTCTCCCAGGCCGGCCAGGGGCTTGGGCACGGGCAGGCCGGTGAAGGCGGCCAGCTCCTCCGCCAGGGCGGGGCCGGTCTCGTCGGTGACCACGCCCAGGGCGGCGAGCACCGCCGCGCCGAACTTGAAGGGGCTGGCGGTGGACAGCACCACGCAGGGGCGCGCCGCCCCCTCCCTGGCCCGCAGGTCCTTCAGCACCCGGCAGGCCACGGCGGTGTGGGTGTCCGCCAGATACCCGTGCTCCCGCCACAGCGCGGCGATCTGCTCCGCGCACTGCTCGTCGGTGCAGTATCCGCCCACGAACTGCTCCTGCACCGCCCGGCGCAGGTCCGGCCCCACATCGTAGCGACCGGCTGCGGACAGCTGGTCCATGAACCCCCGCACCTGCTCGCCGCTGCCGCACAGGCAGTACAGCAGCCTCTCCAGGTTGGAGGACACCAGTATGTCCATGGAGGGGGAGCTGGTCTGATGGAAGGGGCGGTTTTTGTCGTACACGCCGCCGGCGATGAAGTCGGTGAGCACGTTGTTAGCGTTGGACGCGCAGATGAGCCGCCCCACGGGCAGGCCCATGCGTCCGGCGTACCAGCCGGCCAGGATGTCCCCGAAGTTGCCGGTGGGCACGCAGAAGTCCACCTTCTCCCCCATCTGCACGCGCCCGGCCAGGACCAGGTCACAGTAGGCGGAGAAGTAATAGGCGATCTGCGGCGCCAGCCGGCCCCAGTTGATGGAGTTGGCGGAGCTGAGGAAATACCCCCGTTCATCCAGCGCGGCGGCGAACTCCCGGTCGGCGAAGATGCGCTTGACGCCGGTCTGGGCGTCGTCGAAGTTGCCCTCCACCGCCACCACGTTCACGTTCTCCCCCTCCTGGGTGACCATCTGCAGGCGCTGCATCTGGCTGACCCCGTCCCGGGGGTAAAAGACCATGATCCTCGTGCCGGGCACGTCCTTGAATCCCTCCAGGGCGGCCTTGCCCGTGTCGCCGCTGGTGGCCACAAGGATGCTGGCGGTGCGCTGCTCGCCGTTTTTCCGAAGGCTGGCGGTGAGCAGCCGGGGCATGACCTGCAGGGCCATGTCCTTGAACGCGCAGGTGGGGCCGTGCCACAGCTCCAGCACGGCGGTGTCCCCATCCAGCTGATGCAGCGGCGCGGCGTGGGGGTCGTCGAAGTTGCCGCCGTAGCCGACGGCGGTGATGGCCCGCAGCTCTTCGGCGGTGAACTCCTCCAGATACAGCCCCAGCACCGCCGCGGCCCGGTCCCGGTAGTCCATATCGCACAGCGCCAGCAGGAACGCCGTGTCCACAGCCGGGATGCTCTCGGGCACATACAGCCCCCCGTCGGGGGCGATGCCCCGTATGATGGCCTGGGAAGCGCTGACCGCCTCCGACGCCTGTCTTGTGCTGACGTATCTCATATGCCGAACGCGTCCTCCAAATGGTTTATTTCCGGTCTTTTCGTGTCCAGCCCCTGGGGGGCATAGACCTCTATCACGTCGAATCGGGGCTGCAGGTCAGTGGGGTTCAGCTGCAGCCACCGCTCCGCCGCGGCGATGACGCGCCGCTGCTTGGCCGGCGTGACGAACTCCGCCGCCGCGCCGTGGGCGTCGTCCCGGCGCATCTTCACCTCCGCGAACACGACGAACCCCCGCTTCCGGGCGATCAGGTCGATCTCCCCGAACCGGCAGGTGAAGTTGCGCCCCAGGATCTTGTATCCCCGCCGGACCAGATACCGGCAGGCTGCGTCCTCCCCAAAGGCGCCCAGGAGCTTTTTATCGCTGGGCATAGAACTTCCTCAGAAAGCTTTCCCGGTGGACCGGCGACGGGCCGTATTTCTCCAGCGCGGCGTAGTGGTCCTTCGTGCCGTAGCCCTTGTGCTTTTCAAAGCCGTACTGGGGATACTGCTCCGCCAGCTCGGCCATCAGCCGGTCCCTGCTCACCTTGGCCAGCACCGACGCCGCCGCGATGCAGGCGCAGTTAGCGTCCCCGTGGACCACGCTCCGGGCGGGCACGGAGATGCCCCTGACGGTGTTGCCGTCGATCAGCGCCAGCTCCGGCGCCGGGTCCAGCATGGCGATGGCCCGGTCCATGGCCAGCAGCGCCGCCGCCAGGATGTTCATCCGCTCGATCTCCTCCACGGACGCGAAGGCGATGCCGCAGGCGATGGCCCGCTCCTGAATGAGGGGGAACAGCGCCTCCCGCTTTTTCTCCGTGAGCTTTTTCGAGTCGTTCAGCCCGGGCAGGTCGCACCCCTCGGGCAATATCACCGCCGCGGCGCACACCGGCCCCGCCAGGGGGCCACGGCCCGCCTCGTCCGCGCCGCATATAAGCGCCGTCCCCTGCATGTGGAGCTGCCGCTCCATCCGCCACAGGTCGGGCGCGTCACATGTCCGTTGGCCGCTCAAGGCTGATCCTCCCCAGCTTTCCGCCGCGAAATTCGTCCAGCAGCACAGCCGCCATCCGCCCGGTGTCCACATGGCCGCCGGACATAAGGAAGCCCCGCCGCCGGGCGCATGCCTCCAGCAGCTCCCAGCCCTGGGCCTCCGGGGCCGGATCGATGCCGTACCGCCCCGCCAGCGCCCCGGGATAGAGGTCCCGCAGCGTGACCAGCAGCCGGGCCGCCACGTCCTCGGCGTCCAATATCTCGTCCTTCACCGCGCCGGTGAAGGCCAGATGCTCCCCCACCCCGGGATCGTCGAACTTGGGCCACAGGATGCCCGGGGTGTCCAGCAGCTCCAGCGAGCCGTCCACGGCGACCCACTGCTTGCCCCGGGTGACCCCGGGCCGGTCGGACACGGCGGCGGTCTTTCGACCGCAGACCTTGTTGATGAAGGTGGACTTGCCCACGTTGGGCACGCCCACCACCATAGCCCGCATGGGGCCGGTCTTGTCCCGCAGCGCCCGCAGGGCGGCGGGCAGCGCCTTCACCCCCCGGCCCGACTTGGCGTCGCACTCCAGAAAGGGCACGCCCTGCTTTTTATAGTGCTCCCGCCACCGGGCCGTCACATCCGGGTCCGCCTGGTCCGCCCGGTTCAGGATGAGCAGCCGGGGCTTGCGCCCGGCGATGATGCCGTCCAGATCCGGATTCCGGCTGGACAGGGGGATGCGGGCGTCCGCCACCTCGCACACCGCGTCCACCAGGGAGAGGCTGTCTTGCATCATGCGCTGGGCCTTTTTCATGTGGCCGGGGAACCACTGCACCTCAGCCATCGCTCTGCCTCACGCCGTAGATGGCGCCGACCTTTTCAAAGGGATAGATGCGGAAGACCACCTTCCCCATCACGTCCCGCTCGTCCACATAGCCGATGGCAGCGACGCGGCTGTCGCTGGAGTTGTTGCGGTTGTCGCCCATGACGAACAGCTGTCCCTCCGGCACGGTGACGGTGACGGAGTCCTTCGTGACGTCCGTTTCCGGCTCGATGCCGTAGGTGTCGTAGTACAGCGGGTCCATCACGTCGTACCGGTCGATGGTCCGCTCCAGGATGTATGGCTCGTTCATCACCTTCCCGTCCACGGACAGGGTGCCCGCGGCGAAGTCGATGGTCAGCTTCTGCCCGCCGGTGGCCACGATCCGCTTGACGATGGGTTCCTTTTTGAACTCCTTGGCCTTGAGCACCACGATATCGCCCTGCTCATAATCCCCCGCCAGGCGGGTGATGATGATCTTGTCCCCCTCCTCCAGGGTGGGGAGCATGGACGGGCCTACCACGTCGATGACCCGGGCGGCCAGCACGAACAGCAGCACGCACAATATCACCGCCACGACGATGCAGTGTATCCAATCGTAGGCGTCCTTCAGCGGGTCGTAGGCCGCCTTCTCCTCCGCCGGCGCCGGCATGGCCTGGTCCTGCTCCGGCACGGCAGGTCCGGTCTGCCCCTCGATATGCTTTCCCTTTTTCCGCATGGGCATGCGATCGCCTCCTGTTGAAAGCCCTCCCGGGCCGATGGCCGGCGGAGGGCGCGCGGTGCGTCATTAACGAGTTATTATACTATAATACCGCCCGGAAACGCAACAAAAAACACGCCTTCCGGCGCATTTTTCCCCTCCGGGGCCGCGAAAAGGCCGCGGCCATCCGACCGCGGCCCTCTCTTGACCGGCACGGTGCGCTTATGCGCGCTTGTCCAGCCCGTCCACGAACTTCAAGAGCTTCTCGTTGAACTCGTCGGCGAAGCATTGGAAGAACACATGCCCGCCGTGCTCGAAGGGATAGCTCTCGGTGTAGGGGCTGCTGACGGCGAACTCGGGATACCACTTGCTGGCCAGCTCCTTGCCGTTGGCGGTCACCGCGCCGTTGGCGCCGAAGAACACCATGGGCACGTCGATCTTCTTCAGCAGCTCGAAGCCGTTCTGCATGACCATGTCGCTGTAGATGGCGAAGCTGATCCAGGGCGGGGTCTTCATCATCTCCTTGGTGGCCCAGTCCACCTTGGAGTCGTCGTTGCCGTCGTACATCATGTGGGCGAAGAAGTTGCAGTAGCCCTCGTTGCCGTTGTAGGTCATGGCCAGGTGCTCGTTGAACAGGTCCATATTGAACCCCTTCAGGCTGTGGGCGTTCCAAGGCTCGTCCCAGGCCGCCCCCAGGGGGCAGTCGATCAGGCCCAGGGCACGGATGCGGTAGGCGCCGAACATGTCGAAGTACTTCACCATAAACTGGCCGGCCATGGACCAGCCCAGCATCACCGCGCCGCGCACGTCCAGATAGTCCAGCAGCTCCTTGATGTCGGTGCAGTTGCGGGCGATAGTGTGTCCCTGCAGGCCCTTGGAGGAGCAGCCCTGGCCCCGGGGGTCGAAGCTGATGACCCGGTGGTGCTCCGCCAGCGCCTCCAGGTTGTTCTCAAAAAAACGGGTGGTGCAGCAGAAGCCGGGCACCAGCACGATGGGACTTCCCTTCTCGGGACTGTGGTCCTCAAAATAGAGGATCGCATCGTCACTGGTCCGGAAATAGTTGTTTCTCGTTCCTGCCATAAATCGTATCCTCCTTGCGTGTCGTCGTCCGGCCGGGGCCGGATGCGATTTCATTGTATCACGCCCGGCGGCCCGGCGCAAGGAGATTTGTGTTCATTTTTGAACATAAAAACGGGAAAGAGGCTCCCGCCTCTTTCCCGTTCGGTTTTGACGCGCTCTTTACAGCTTCTCCCGGACCTTGGCGGCCTTGCCCACCCGGTCACGCAGGTAGTACAGCTTCGCCCGGCGGACCTTGCCCTTGCGGACGGTGTCCACGCTCACGATGGTGGGAGAGTGCACCGGGAAGACCTTCTCACAGCCCACGCCGTAGGAGATGCGGCGCACAGTGATGGTCTCGTTGATGCCGCCGTGCTTCTTGGCGATCAGGGTACCCTCGAACGCCTGGTTACGCTCGCGGTTGCCCTCCTTGATCCGGACGGTGACGCGGACGGTGTCGCCCACGTTCATCTCCGGAAGCTCCGGCTTCATATACTGCTGGGTCAGCGCATTGATGAGATCCATGGCAAAAACCTTCCTTAAATAGACGTTCATACCGGGAATAACGCTCATCCGGCAGCGGACCGCCCTGATAGACGCATTAACATGCTCGGGTATAATAGCATATTTTATCTGGATATGCAAGCATTTTTTGCATTTTTATCACCGGAAGCGGGTCATGTCCTCCCGGTACGCCTCCAGGCGGGTGAAGCGGAAATAGGCCGGCCCGTCCTGGCCCAGGGCCGCCATCATCAGCTCCGGGCTGACCGTGGGTTCCTGGGCGTGGAGGATAAGCTCTGCCTCCACCCCGTCGGCTGCGTCCGTGAACCGGGCCAGCTTAATGGACGGGGCGATGTCGTCGGTGCGCACGCCCCGCTTGGCCCGGTGCTCCACCAAAATGGACTCCCGGGCGAAGAAATCCCGATAAAACGCGGCGTCCCGGCCTCCCTTCATCACGCCGGCCAGCCGCAGCCAGCGCAGCTCCGACCCCTTCCCCGGGGCCTCGTAGGCCTCCAGGGCCTCTATCCCTTCGGGCATATAGGGATTGAGCGCCGCCGGCAGGGCGGCCAGATCCCGGTCCTCCGTCAGGGCGAAGTCCATGTACTCGCAAAGGCTGGCCGTGCCCACGGACAGGGGCAGGATGATGGATATCCTGGCGTGGGGGTTGAACCCCTCGGAGTATTTCAGCGCCACCCCCGCCCGGGAGAACACCCGCTGCATGGTGCGCATCAGGTCCAGGTGGGAGATGTACACCGCCCGGCCTGTCTTGGAAAACTTCAGTCGCAGCTTATCCACGGCACACGCCCTCCTTCAAGAGGCTGGCCGCCCCGCAGCCGGCGCAGCCCGCCCGGCAGTCCGGGGTGAGCACGCCCTCATAAGCCCGCGCCCTCTCCCGCTCCAGATGCCGGCGGGACACGGCGCAGTCCATGTGCTCCCAGGGCAGCAGCTCGTCCAGAGGCCGCTCCCGGGTGCCGTAAAAGTCGATGTCCAGCCCGCAGGCGGCGAAAGCATCCAGCCACCGGTCCAGGGAGAAATACTCGCTCCAGCTCTCCAGCCGGCCGCCCCGGCGCCAGACCTCCTCGACCACCGCACCCACGCGCCGGTCGCCCCGGGCCAGGGCCGCCTCCACCAGGCTCATCTCTGCGTCGTGCCAGTTGTAGGTGACGGACTTCGTCCTGGACAGGGCGTCGGTCAGCAGACCCACCCGCCGCAGGTATTCCTGGCGGCTGATCTGCGCCTCCCACTGGAAGGGGGTGTGGGGCTTGGGGATGAACTCGGAGGTGCTCACCGTGATGCGCACGCCCCGGCTCTTGTTGGCGGCGTGCTGCTTCCAGGTCCAGAACACCTTCTTCGCCAGCTCGGCGATGCCCAGCACGTCCTCGTCCGTTTCCGTGGGCAAGCCCAGCATGAAGTACAGCTTCACGCTGTTCCAGCCGCCCTCGAAAGCGATGCGGCAGGAGTTGAGCAGGTCCTCCTCGGTGACATTTTTGTTGATAACATCCCGCAGCCGCTGGGTCCCCGCCTCCGGCGCGAAGGTCAGGCCGCTTTTGCGCACCTGCTGAACCCGCTGCATGATGTCCATGGAGAAGTTGTCCGCCCGCAGACTGGGCAGGCTCAGGCTGATGCCCCGGGGCCGGCAGTAGTCCAGCAGCCCGTCGCACAGCGCCCCCAGCTGCCGGTAGTCGCTGGTGCTCAGGCTGGACAGGTTCAACTCCTGATAGCCGGTGTTCTCCAAGGTCTCCTTCCCCAGCCGCAGCAAAGTTTCGGCGCTCCGGGACCGGACGGGCCGGTTGGTGTGGCCCGCCTGGCAGAACCGGCAGCCCCGGATGCAGCCCCGGAACACCTCCAGGCTCACCCGGTC